>JAQUUC010000005.1 GCA_028694105.1 Hespellia sp. | reverse complement strand
ATATGTAGAGACAGAGATGGATTACTTCTCAGGAGAAGTAAAAGAAGTATTCAGAAAACCTTACTCAGCGGGACTCCGTGCAAAAGTTAACTGCTACGGTGCGAACGATGTAACAGAAGGTGTTGCAATCATGCACAAAGAAGGCGTTGACGTATCTATTACAGGTAACTCAACAAATCCTACAAGATTCCAGCATCCAGTTGCAGGTACCTACAAAAAAGAATGTATCGAACAGGGTAAGAAGTACTTCTCAGTAGCATCTGGTGGTGGTACAGGACGTACACTTCACCCAGATAACATGGCTGCAGGTCCAGCTTCTTATGGTATGACAGATACCATGGGACGTATGCATTCAGACGCACAGTTCGCAGGTTCTTCTTCTGTACCGGCTCACGTAGAGATGATGGGACTGATCGGCGCTGGTAACAACCCGATGGTTGGTATGACAGTTGCAGTAGCTGTTTCTGTACAGCAGGCAGCTGACGAAGGCAAGTTCTAAGATAAAATGAAATAAAACGATCAGGTGCATTCCATCTGATTCGGAAATAGGATGTTATGATAAAGGCAGTTGTCCAAGACTCTTCACGGAGCAGGGCGGCTGTCTTTTTTGATTGCCGTCATAATAAGGTTATTTGCGAGCCGGATGATACATCTCAAATCTTAAGCTTATCTTATGGTTCTCTTTATGTTCTTTTCATCTGCCTTTTCTATCATAAACATATCTTAGAAAAAGGAAGTGACGTCATATGAATATGCTATCATGCAGTAATCTGAAAAAAACATATCAAAAGCAGTGTGTAGTCAATCAATTGAGTTTTTCTGTTCTTCAGGGGGAGGCGTTTGCGTTACTTGGCAGTAATGGGGCAGGTAAGACAACCACCATCAAGATGATTCTGGGTCTGATTCCAAAGGATGAGGGGAGCGTGGAACTTACAGAAGGCATTCGAATCGGCTATTCTCCGGAGACACCTTACTTTCATCCGTTTTTGAATGGGAGAGAGGTGTTGGAATTCTATGGAGGTCTTCAGAAGATTTCAAAATCGGAATTAAAACAGCAGATTCCGATGCTGATGGAACAGGCAGGTCTGGAAGACGGCAAAACAAAGGTGAAGCATTATTCCAAAGGAATGCTCCAGAGGCTGGCGCTTGCGCAGGCACTTTTGGGAGATCCGCAGCTATTGATTCTGGATGAGCCAACGGCAGGACTTGATGCACTGGGACGTGTGGAGATCATCCATACAATTAAGAAACTGAAAGAGGAAGGAAAGACAATCATTATTAATTCCCATATATTAAATGACATAGAGCATGTCTGTGATCGGGGCATCATCCTGAAGAAGGGGAATTTGATTTATCAGTGGGAAAAGGAAAAAGAGACCAGAGGGCTGGAAGAAATATTTCTGGATCAAATTGGAGGGATTTGAACATGGGAATTATGAAAAATGCATTGCGTGAACGGATAAGAAGAAAAGATATTTATGTGATCATAGCAATTGGAATATTGATTGTCATGATGTGTATGAGTGGAGCTGCAACGCTTTCCGTCAATGGGGTGGCGGTGACGGAGTTTAAAATCATGATGCCACTGGTTCTGAATATTAGTTCCGTGCTGGGCGGGGCAATCGCCATTGCCCTTAGTTTGAGAACAATTCCGAATGAATATGAACGAAAGACCAGCCATTTGGTCTGGATTCGCGGCGTCAGTCAGTGGAAGTATCACAGTCAGCTTGCAATGGCAAATGTGGTGAGCTCGCTGGGGGCACTGTTGATTCTATATAGCGCAGTCATCGTGTTTGCCGTGATGAAGGGGGAAATGTCTGTGCTTGTGAAAGGAATACCGGCATTTGGATTATTTGCAATCAGCACAGCCGCAGTCAGTTTATTTACCAGTGCGATTAGTCTGGTACTTCCGGGGATGGCAGCCGGAGTGGTCTGTGTGGGCTGTATGCTGGCAGCAATCGGATATCCTGTACTAGAAACTCTATCCGGAATTCTGTCCGGGGTCGCAAGGCAGTTAATAAGAGGTGTTTTGTTTGTGATGCCTGATTTGTATTCCGTACAACAGCAGGCATCCAAGTTGCTTCTGGGAAAAGAGATCGAAATACATCGTGTGTTGGCGGGCAGTCTGGTGATTTACTTTTGCGTTGTGCTGCTGTATCTCATCCGCAAAAAGGAGGCGTAGGCATGAATAGGAAAGGAAATACAAGGAAACTCACTGCCGGGAAAGTGGCTGCGGGTATTGTGGGAGTTGCATTGGTAACCGGATATTTTCTGACGGGCAGCGCAGGCGCGAGCACGCAGGATCAGAAAATCTATCAAAAGGCATTGGACCGGCAGACGGAAGTAGATAAAATCGGATTTCAGGAATTTACGCTTGCTGATTATCCGGTTTCCATGTATGACGGAGAATCGGACTATGTATTTTATAAAGGGGAAATTACAAAAAGGGAACCGGTTCTTGAGACATTTGCAGGAACGGTCTATCCGGTGGAAGATCATTTTGAAGTCATCATTCCTACAATGGAGCGCATGGAAAGTGTACTGTCACTTGTTGGCGGGGTGGAAGGAATGGTGACGGGCAGCGGATATGGACAAGAAGAACAGATTGCAACCATCTGGCATGAAGCGTTCCATGCATGGCAGTTAAGTAATTTTCAGATATTGGGGAAATCAATCACGGCAAAAGAGATGGATCAAAAGGAAGTGCGGAAGAATCAGTTCAAGAACGAGATGAAAGGATGGAAGAAACTCGTCTTGAGCAGCGACATGTCAGCGGGAAACATTGACGAAATCAAGGAGGCTGTATTAGAATATAGAGAGCTTGCAGATGCGCGCAGAAGTCAAATGTCAGAGCAGGCAATTGCAGCGGAACTTCAAAGTGAACTGACAGAAGGAACGGCATATTATGTGGAATCAAATGTGCTAAGACAGCAAAAAGGGGACCGTGAATATCAAACACGTTACATAGATACACTGGGTACCTATATGAGCGGACGGGGAAGCCTTTATCGCACGGGCATGGCAAAATGCCTGATACTGGATGTGCTGGCTCCGGATTGGAAAGAACAACTGGATTTCACCAAAAGCTTAGACGAACTGCTGGATGAAGCAGTGAAATAGAAACCGAAATAGAGATGGGGAGAAGAGGATGGATTATACAATTTTAGCTGCGGATGATGAGATGGAGCTTCTGGACGTATTGGAATTATATTTGCATAGAGAACAGATTGGAATCAGAAAGGCAAAAGATGGAATTGAGGCAATGGAGGTATTTCGCAGAGAGGAAATCCATCTGGTGCTTCTGGATATTATGATGCCGGCATTGGACGGGTACTCGGTTCTTAGAAAAATTCGCGAGACCAGCAAGATTCCGGCAATTATGTTAACTGCAAAAAATGAAGATTATGACAAGATTCTGGGATTGGAGCTGGGAGCTGACGATTATATTACCAAGCCTTATAATCCGCTGGAAGTAGTGGCAAGAATCAAAGCACAGCTGCGAAGAAATTATGATTACCGGGAAACCCAAGCCAGAGAAATGAAATGTCTGCAGACAAAAGGTCTGGTCATGAATTCGGATGAAGGAACGGTCATGTGCGGAGAAAAAGAGATGGAGCTCACATCTACAGAATTCAAAATCCTGAAACTTTTTATGGAACAGCCCGGAAGAATTTACACGAAACAACAGATTTTTGAGCAGGTATGGGAAGATCCTTATGCGGGGGATGCGAACACGGTGATGGTGCACATCAGTAATCTGCGGGGGAAACTGGAAGCATTTTCGGGGCAGGAAGGGTTCATTAAAACAGTCAAAGGACTTGGATACAAACTGGAAAGGGATGCAGAATGAGAAAACAAAAAAAGTCGGGCAGCGTATTTCGACAGTTAGTGGGAAGCTATGTCCTTTTTTCGGTGCTTTTGGTGGCAGGAATATACGCATGTTTATTTGGTGTTTTGCTTAGTGTTGGAAAGGGAAATATCGATACGCTGGCGCCTTATAAGATGGTGGACGCAAATGGAAATGTGAAGGATATCAGCAATCTTAAGGATATGGGCGGGTGGATTGAAAAGCTGGACAGTGACTATCGTGTGCAGGATGTGTATGGGCAGAAGCAGGATCAACCGGAGGTCTACACGCAGGAACAAATATATGAGTATCTGATCACCGACAATATAGTAGAAACAGACTCATCGGCGAGCACTTACCGCGGGTTTATGCGGACCGTAAAGAAAGACGGTGAGACGGTCTATTATTTGGTGAAAATGCCGCGTGACGTAATGACGCTCACCCATACCTACAATGTAGGAAATCATGGTCGGTGGGAAAAGCTTATAGGAAGTTTCATTCTGCTTTTTCTGCTGTTTTTTGCTGCGAACTGTTTTTTAATGAGCAGTTATCTTTCGAGGAGAATCCGCAAGCCGCTCAAAGCGATTACCGAGGGAATGGAACAGGTGATCGAGCATGGAGTGGATCAGGTGCGGATTGATTTTAAGGCACAGAGGGAATTTGACGAAATACGGGATAATTTCAACACAATGACCGCGCGATTAGAAGAAGAAAAACGAGAGAAACGAGTCAATGAGATGAAGAAGGATCGGATGCTTTTGGAACTTTCCCACGATATCAAGACACCGGTTGCAACAATAAAAAGTTATGCAAATGCATTGGAAGAAGGGCTGGTAGAAAGGGAAAAGCTCGAGGAATGTTACCGCATCATTGACCAGAAAGCAGAACGTGTGGATGTGCTTGTAAATGAAATGTTTTTACTTTTAAAACTGGATAATCCGTCGTATACATTTGACAAAAAAGAAATGGATTTGTGTGAGCTGATGCGATCACTTTGCGCGTTCTACTATGAGGAGATGGAGCGGCAGGGGATAGAGATGCATATTGACATTCCAGAAAATGCAATCTGTGCAGAGATTGATCGAAAAGAGTTCGCGAGAGTGATTGAGAATCTTTTGGAAAATATTGTGAAATATAATCAGGATGGACAGGGCGCATGGATCACGGTAAGTGAGAAAGCGGGGAAAGCTAAGATTATAGTTTTAGATGATGGTCAAGCCATAGCAGAGGAGCTGATTCCTATTCTGTTTGATCCATTTGTACGCGGGGATGAAGCCAGAACCTCAAAAGGAGGAACCGGACTTGGACTTGCAATTGCAAGGAAAATTGTAAGAAAACTGGATGGGGATTTTACTTACTGTTATGCAGAGGGAAAGAACCAATTCACAATTCAGTTACCGGTTGACAATCGCCCCTAAATAATGTTATTGTAAATTCGGAAATTCTACTCAGGAAACTTTCGTTTCCATAGAATTTCCGGTAAGTATGAGATACTTGCTTATCTGAAAAATCACGGTGTTATCTGCCAGATATTTCAAAACTTTTGTAACTGAATAACGAGAACAACAGCAATTTGATTATTGACAATATATCGAATTGGGAATATTATAAAGAAAGGAATAAGATGTATCAGGTAAAATACTATAAGAAGGAAAACGGCTCAGAGCCGGTAAAAGATTTTTTAGATCAATTGCCACTTAAAATGCAGAGCAAAGCAATGGCAACAATTGAAATTTTAGAGGAATTTGGCGTCCAATTAAGAGAGCCATATTCGAAACCTATAGGAAATGGATTGTTTGAGTTGAGAATCAAATTTGCTTCAGATATTTCTCGGATTTTCTTTTTTTTCTATAGTGGAAATAATATTATTTTGACAAATGGTTTTATAAAAAAGGCAGGAAAACTTTCAAGCAGAGAAAAGAAAAAGGCAATGTCATACAAGCAGGATTATGAAAGGAGATATGGACATGACAAGTTTTAGGGAAGATTTAGAAAATAGACTGAAGAATCCTGAATTTGCAAAGGAATATGAGAAACTAAGGATTGAAAAGGAATTAGTAAAGTTAATTATCCGTACAAGAAATGAAGCTGGAATGACGCAGAAGGAGCTGGCGGAGCGTACCGGAATCCGACAGAGTAATATCAGTCGGATTGAAAGTGGAAGCAGCAGCCCGAGAATCGATACATTACGAAAAATAGCAGAAGGATTAGGAAAGCAACTTGTCGTTCAGTTCAAGTGACAGTATAGAAGCTTGTTTGATGCACAAATAAAAATGAGTCAAAGAAAAATTGAAATATGGGGACTTAAATAGCGTTGACAAACGCAAAAGAAATTGTAAAATGTATAGCAAAGAATGAAGATGAAAGTGAGGCGATTAATGTGTGTGAAGCTTTAGAAGGAATGCGTGAGGATGCGAAGATTGAAGGAGAGGTTCGAAAGCTGGTGAAACAGGTTATAAAAAAAGTTCAAAAAGGACAGGATTGTGCTGCAATTGCGAATGCATTGGAAGAAGATGAATCATATATTCACCGTATTGTAGATGTAGTAAAGGACCATGCACCAGAGTACAGCGAGGATGCGGTCTATCAGGAACTTATCGAGAAAGAAAGACCGTACGTATGATATTCAAAAAAGTTTTAAACCGCTTACGCCCGAGAAAAGAGAAAGCGAACGGAAAGAAGCCATGCATTGTATGTATTGGTGACAGCATCATATTTGGTGCAGGCGTGTGAGCCACGAGAGAGAATGTGCGGGAAAATGTGAAACAGAATTGTCGGAAATGATAGAAGATTATTTATGGACTTTTGAAATGAAAAGGCAGGATGGCTTAAAGCAACTAAAAAGGAATAAGATAATAGCACTGTAGCAGCTGTAATAGAGAGTGTATGGGCAATAGTGTCTTTGAATATAGTTCCGATTTGGAATCAGAGCTTTGGGCGGTACGGAAGGGAGTATCGATAAAAGATGGAGATGACAAAATATTCTGACAAAGGACCAAAAAAGAGTCTGCCATTTTTGATTTTTCCACTCTATATCTGGAAGAAGATACGAGACTCGAAAATCCGTACGAAACTGACTGTTTATCTTGTCTTGGTAGCGGTTATCGGTAGCAGTGTTATTGGGAGTATCAGTTATATTTCTATGAAGGATGCTTTGATTGATACAGCTGAGGATTCAGCAATCAGTTTATTAAAGCAGCTTGGCACTAGAATGGAGGAGCGAATCAGGGAGTTTCAGGATACTTCTTATTCGTTTGCTTCCATGACGGCGATATATGCGCTTCTGGATGACGGGGATTTGGCGGAGATGAATAAACTGGAATATTCGTTAAATCAGGCGAAGCTTACAAGTACATTTTTGGGATATACGGTGCTGCATAACTATTCGGATTCTGTTATGGTAGAATCTAAAGGCAAAGAGCTTTATTATTATAGCCAGTCTACTGCAGGAGAAAAGATGAATAGGTCTATGGCCGAAGAGAAGCTGGAACTGCTCCGGGGGCGGGTTACTTCTACTTCCCCGGCAGGCTGGGTGAAGGAAGGCAACGAAGTGTATTTTGTGCGGCGCATTACGCAGCAGGGGACGAACGGAGAGATAGAAACAATCGGGACGGTTATCTTTACAATGTCAGATTCCTTTTTTCAGCTGGAGGAGGATGAAAATTTGTATGTGTCCAATCAGAATTTGATTATATGTGGAACAGATGGCTCCATTTATAAAAATAATTCTCTGAAGATGGATGAAAAGCAATTGAATCATTATTTTTCGTATAAGGATTCAGCTTATTATATCTATGCAACCATGCAGCAAATCAATGGGGCAAATTATCTGGTAGTTCCTATGAAGACAGTTCGTTCTCAATGGAATATGCTGTGTGTGATTCCCCAGACAGTGATTTTAGAGAAGGCAAATCAGGTAGTGCCGAAGATTTTAGTAACAACAGGAATCTTGCTGGCACTGGGTTTATTGCTGTGTTTCTTCATCCAAAGGGCGCTGCAAAAGAACCTTAAGATTATAGAACAGGGAATGAGACAGTATGAGACAGGAAATTATTCCAGACTGCTCTCACCTGCGGCATATGATGAAATCGGCATGTTAATTCTGCAGTTCAATCATATGGGGCTGAAAATTAATAAGCTAAATGAACTGGCACGAAGAGAGGAAGAGGAAAAGCAGGATTTGCAATACCAAGTGATGGAAGCACAGATTAACCCCCATTTCTTATATAATACTCTTGGCTCGTTAAAATGGCTTGCATATGAAAAGGATCAGGAAGAAATTGCAAAACTGGCAGATGCGATTATTAATCTACTTCGGTTTACAGTAAAAAATGCAAATCAGGATATCTCTCTAAAAGAAGAACTTAATTACATAGAACACTATGTGTATATCCAGAAAATGAGGTATGAGGATAACTTTGAAGTGGAGATGCAGATAACAGAGGATGCTATGCAGTTTAAAATGATTGGATTTGTACTCCAGCCCTTTATTGAAAATAGTATTCTTCATGGATTGGACATTGCCAAAAAAGGTGGAATCATACGAATAACCGGAGCGATAGATGGAGGAAAACTTTGTCTGACAGTGGCAGACAATGGTTTTGGAATGTCAGAAGAAAAGCTGTTTGAATTAAAACAAAAAATGGAAGAAAATAAAACAGAAAAGTACAAAGGCTTTAATGGAATTGGAGTTACTAATATTATACAACGTTTAAAAATGGTGTATGGTGAAGAGTTCAAATATCACATAGAAAGTGAACCCGGAAAAGGAACCACAGTGACACTTATTATTCCGGAAAGGATGCCAGAGGATGAAAAAGAGAGTATTGATCGTAGAGGATGATAAATATTTTCGTTTTGCAGTGAAAAAAGTGATTGATTGGGAAGCGTACGGATTTGAAATTGCAGGCGAAGCGGTTCATGGGGCGGCAGCGCTGGAGTTTCTGGAAACACAGCCGGTAGAGGTTGTTATTACTGATATGAGTATGCCTGTTATGAACGGCATAGACCTGACAGGTGAATTGAAAGAAAAATATCCTGAGATTCTGATTATTGCGTTGTCTGCTTACGATGATTTTGAGTTTGTAAAGGAATCTCTGAAACTGGGAGCACAGGATTATATTCTAAAGCAGGATATCGAAAAAGAAAATGTGGGAGCAATCGTTCAGAACTGTTGGGAAAAGCATTTAAAAGACATGGCATCTGATAGTCAAGTTCGGGAAGGAATTAGAAACCTCCTGAATGGAGAAAGAGAGAATGGACCAGCCAGAAAGTATTTGGAATTATGTCTGAATGATCAGTGGGGATATTACATATGTAAGATTGAGAATCTGAATGGCGAGTGGGTTTCGGTTGCGGGGAGAAAATCCTTCTGGCTGGAAAGAAGCCTTTTAGAACTGCATGATAAAAAAGAACATATAGTATTTCTTCCGGTCAAAAAGGAACATAGCCAGAAAGTACAGTTTGAAGATCAAAATCAAGTCCTTCGAGAGTTAGAATGCATGCTGGTGGAAGAGTCCTATCTTGGAGGTTGCAGTAAGAGAGGCTCGGACATTGAGAAGCTTCATGCATTGTCGGAAGAAGTGAGGGAAGTTATTGAGATAGGGACCTTCTCCAACAAGAACAAAATCAGAATATGGGAGACTGAAAAAGAGCGTGTAAAAAAGCGGAACAAACTGTACATGGAGGATCCTCAGCTTTTTAGTGGAATTTATACAAGGCAGGAGGCAGAAGCCACATTGGAAGGGTTAACAGAGACAATTTGTATGCAGATGCCTTCGGAAGAACATATACAGAGAAATTATCTTCAGTTTCTCAATATGGTGGCTGGAAATCTAAATATAGAAATCGGAAAGTTAGAATTTGCAAAAATCAAAGAGGCCCTTTCAGAACATCGTCTGGTATGGGATAAACATCAGGCTTGTCAGCAGTATTTAGCTCATATATTTGCGGAGGAGATGCAGAATGCAATTCATCCGAGCGTGCAGCAGGCTATTCAGTATATAAAGCAGAACTATACAAGTGATTTGTCATTGGGAGAAATTGCCGAGACGGCAGCGTTAAATGAAAGCTATTTTTCGGGAATATTTAAACGTGATATAGGGAAAAGCATTCCGGAATATTTAAATGAGATAAGAATTGAAAAAGCAAAAGAATTAATCGTCACTACCGGACTTAAGAATTATGAGATCGCGGAACGGGTTGGTTTTGGGAATGGTTCCTATTTTAGCACTATCTTTAAAAAACAGACAGGTGTTACCATACAGGAGTATCGCCAGAGAACAGCAAAAAAAACGCTGCAGAGCTAAGAAACTAAAGAAATTAAAAGAAATATAAAGAATTTATATAGACGAATCAACAAATGTAGTTATAAAAAGAAAGCTGTGGTATTTCAATCCTAAAATACCATGGCTTTTTTGGCAAAAACTGAAAAAAGTGAAAATAAAAATCGAGTAAAATATTATAAAATAGAGACATCAAAAGGAAACAAACAAAATCAGGAGGTAAGGATATGAAAAGAAAAGTATTAGCAGCTGTGCTTGCGTGTGCAATGGTGTTTAGTATGACAGCATGCGGAGGAAAGAAAGGTTCTGAGGAAACAATAAAATCCGAAGATGTCTCAAATGAAGAAGGCGAACAGGTAACATTGGAATTTATTAATGGCTCAGCGGAAGAGCAATATGTGGCATGGCTGGATGAGGTGATTGAAGGGTTTGAAAAAGAAAACCCCAATATTAAGATTGAAATCCAGAAAACATCGATAGACAGTTTTAATCAGACGGTTATGACCAGATTTGCCGCAGGGGATGTGCCGGATTTATTTTCATTCTCGGCAAATGACATGGCAGATATGGTTCCAAGTGGATATGTACAGGATTTAAGTGACAGCTCAAATTTGGAAAATTATTCAGAAGGAATGCTGGACAGCTTTACAAAAGATGGGAAAGTATATGCACTCCCAATTGCAAATGATTTTATGTGTGTTAATTATAACAAAACAGCATTTGAAGAAGCAGGGATTAAGGAAGTGCCGGATACATGGAGCGAGTTTATGGAAGCATGCGAGAAGCTTCAGAAAAAAGGAATTGTACCGATTGCATCTGGATTTTCAGAACAATGGGTTGTAAATGGAACTTCCCAGACCGTGTATTGTGCAAGTGTTCTTGCAAAAGACGGACCTACACTGGCACAAATGGTAGATAGAAGCAGCAAGTTTGCAGAGACAGAGCAGTGGAAAGATTTTTACAAAAAAATGCAGGAAATGTATCCATTTATGAATGAAGATCAGTTTGGAACTGACCAGAACACCTGCTATTCTATGCTTGCAAATGCGGAAGCGGGAATGATTTTAAATGGTACATGGACGGTTACAAATGCAGTGGCCATGAATCCGGATGCAGAAATGGGAATCTTTGCACTTCCGTTATCTGAAAATGAAGAGGAGAATATTATGCCAATGTGTCCTCCTGAATCTGCAGTTGCAGTTGCGGCAGAAAGTCCTCACAGGGATGAGGCTGTGAAGTTCTTAGAATACATGATGTCATCAGAATCAGCATCATTGTATGCAGAGAAAGGTGCTGGAATCCCAATTGTAAAGGATGTGGATACATCAAATCTGACAGGAGCATTTAAAGATGCCGCAGAAATCATGAACAGTGGAGAAGTGAAAGTTATTTCATCCAAGAGTTTTCCGAGTGCAAATGAAGATGCCTTTATCAATGATGTTTCCGGATTCTTTCTGGATGGATGTAAGGATATTGATGGTGCATTGAAAACCATGGATACAGATTTCGATAACCTTGTAAAGTAGGAATGAGTGGATGAAGGAGCTGTCGCAGGAACAGATACCCGTATTGAGAATGCCAGAAAGGCATATGGGAATTTGAAGGATGCGGAAGCTCCTTTTTTAGAAAGAGGAAAAGATGAAACGAATAAAACGAGAAATAAGCTATTTTGTGTTTTTGATTCCATCACTGCTCTTGTTTGTATTCTGTATCGCATATCCATTTATATCGGGTATTCAGCTTGCGTTTACGGACTGGGATGGAATATCAAGAACCTATAACTATGTGGGATTTGATAATTTTATAAAACTTTTGTCTGATAGGAATGTAGTTCAGCCGATTAAAACAACGGTAATATATGGGGTGGGAGTGACCGCACTCAACAATGTGCTGGCTTTGTTTCTGGCAGTGACATTGAGTAAGAAACTAAAAGGAAAAGCATTCTTTAAAACAAGCTTTTTTGTACCGCTGGCAATCAGTGCAGTGCTTGCATCCTTTGTCTGGAAGTACATAGACTCGAATATGCTGTCTGCACTGTTTGGACATTCGTTGCTCGGAAAACGTGAAACGGTACTACTGGGTATTATTTTGATTTCCCTTTGGAACAACTTGGGGTCTAATGTCATGATTTATATGGCCGGAATCACGGGAATTTCAAAGGATTATGAGGAAGCTGCCATGATTGACGGGGCAAATGGAAGACAACGTTTTTTTCACATTACAGTGCCAATGCTGATGCCTTCTTTCACCATTTGTATTACTTTGACATTGACTGCCTCACTGCGTGAGTTTGGAACAGTTCTTGCAGCGACAGGCGGAGGACCAGCAGGTTCTTCGCAGACGGTAGCTATCTTAATTTATGACTATATGTTTAAATATTCCAGAGCGGGGTATGCACAGGCGATTTCACTTGTATTCATGTTCTTTCTGGTGATTATAGGGCTTGTTCTGACAAAATTTTTCAGAAGTAAGGAGGTTGAAGCGTAATGAAAGAAAATCGAGTTGGGATTCTATCGAAAATAGCATTGGCGGTAATGACAGTTATATTTCTCTTTCCATTTTTGATTTGTATTTTGATGGCTGTCAAGTCAAAACAAGAAACGTCAAAGGCAATTCTATCGCTGCCGAAGAGTATTCATTGGGAGAATTTTACGGTTGCAATAGAAAAAGCAAAGATTCTTCTTTCTATGAAAAACAGTATCATTATTACCGTCTGCAGCGTGATTATTATTCTGCTGGTTGCATCTACAGCTGCTTATGCCATAGGAAGAAGATATCATAAGAGGTTTTATCGCTTCTATGAAACTTTGTTAGTTGGTTCTATGATGCTTCCATTTCAGGTTATTATGGTACCAGTGTATCGGATGTACAAGGACTTGAATCTGCTGGATACAAGAGTGGGAGCAGTGATTATGATTTCAGGAATGGCAATTGCATACTCAACAGTCATGATGATTGGATTTGTCCGTGGCATTCCAATCGAATTGGAAGAGGCAGCAGAAATGGAAGGGGCAGGAAGATTTCGCATTTTCTTTACCGTTATATTTCCACTCTTGAAACCTATTTTGGCAACGGTAGCAACATTGCAGTTTCTGGCAGTTTGGAATGAATTTAATGTGTCCATTCTTTTACTTCAGGATGAAGCGATTAAAACAATTCCAATGCAGCAATATGTATTCTTTGGAGCATATGGTGCGGATTATAATACTGCCTTTGCAGCAGCAGTTATTGCAATGATTCCAGTTGTTCTTATTTTCCTCGTTTTACAAAAACAAGTGGTGGCCGGTATGACAGCCGGAGCTGTGAAAGGATAGGTATACTATGAAAAAGATTATGTTGCCGGAAACATTTTTATTTGGAACTGCCACCAGTGCAGCTCAGATTGAAGGCGGTGCATTTGAAGACGGAAGAGGGGCCTCTATCTGGGATACATTTGCAGCCAGAAAAGGAACTATATCGGATGGAAGTACACCAAAAAAAGCATGCGATTTTTATCACTCATTTTCTACGGATCTGGAAATCGCAAAGAAAATAAATATAGAGAGTTTTCGCTTTTCCTTCTCATGGTCCAGAATCTTCCCAGAAGGAACGGGAAAAATCAACCAGAAAGGATTAGATTATTATAAACGTCTTGTGGAGGAACTGCATAAGCAGGAGATTGTTCCCAATGCAACGGTGTATCACTGGGATCTGCCTCAGGCACTGGAAGAAAAGGGCGGCTGGCTGAATCGGGATATTGTGAACTGGTATGGAGAATACGCCTCCCTTTTATACCGGACCTTTGCAGATTCAATTCCCCTGTGGGCAACCATCAATGAGCCCATTGCAACTTATGTGGGATATGCCCAAGGCTTCTTTGCCCCCGGTCATTGTTCAGAAAAAGAAGGCCGTCAGGCAAATCATCATATTCTTCTTGCTCATGGAGAAGGTGTGAAGCGGTTCCGTGAAGAAGGGGGAAAGGATGGGAAAATCGGAATTGTTGTAGATATTTGGAATCACCATCCTTTGCGAAAAGAGAATATAAATGACATTCGAATTGCAGAATTGGAAAATGAAAAAACATATCGTTCTTATTTGAACCCTATTTTCAAAGGAGCTTATACAGAGGCGTTGTTAAAATATATGGAAGAAAATCGGTGTATGCCAGAGATTCAGGAGGGAGATTTGGAGTACATGAAGCAGCCTTTGGATTTCTTTGGACTGAATTGTTATAACCGGGTGGTAGATTGTGCCGATGAGAAGATCATGGAAGAGGAGAGAAGGCAGAAACGGCTGGGTGGAAATTTTCAAGATAACGGAAATGAATTTTATCCAAAGGCAGTTTACGATGCGATTCAGATCTTGAAACAAGACTATGAACTGGATATTCCAATCTATGTAACCGAGAATGGTACGCCGTCTTATAATGAAGATCCAGAGGCAGATGGCTGCGTGCATGATGCGGAACGTATCCGGTATATGGAAGGATTTCTTTACTGGATACACAAGGCAATCGAAGAGGGGCATGATGTCAGAGGGTATTACGTCTGGTCACTTCTGGATAACTGGGAATGGAACAGTGGCTTTGAATCGCGGTACGGACTGACACATGTAGATTTTGAGACACAAAAAAGAGTGATCAAGGATAGTGGGAAATGGTATGCCCAAGTGTGTAAGGAGAAAGGGTTTGACTATGCATAAACAAGATTTTCTAAAAAATAGAAAAGGGGAACCGGTATTTCTAACAGGACTGCAATGCCACAATTCTTCCACTGGTACGCCGCTGATTGACAGCACCATAGAGGCAATCCATCTGCATGGCGGAAATCTGCTGGAGGCACCTGTTTATTGGTGCAAGGTTGAGGCTGTGGAAGATGTTTATGAGATGCAACAGGTGAAAGAGCTGGTAGATAAAGCTGGGGCGGCAGGCTTGTATTTGATTCTGCTTTGGTTTGGGGCAAGTAAAAACGGACTGTTTACATATGCCCCGGAATACATAAAGAAAAATTGCAAAGTTTACAGAAGGGCAAGGAATTCTGCGGGACTTCCGGTGGAATCGCTGGCACCAAATTGCAGGGCAACTTTAGAACGCGATAAGAAGGCTTTTGTGAAGGCGATGGAATTTCTTGCAGAATATGATACAGAGGGAACGGTCATTGGTGTGCAGGTGGAAAATGAGATAGGACTGGTACATACAGATCGTGATTATGGAGCAGAGGCTCAGAATGCATATGACAATCCGATTCCTTATTTGCTGAAGGACATAATAATCCCAGACTGTGGAGTCAGTCATTTGCCAGATACAACAGAAAGAACATGGAAACAACAGTTTGGAAGATATGCCAACGAAGCTTTCTGCGCGTGGGAGCATGCGCGTTATGTACAGGAAATGGCGGAGGCAGGAGAGAACGTGTTTCCGGTTGCCTATTTGATGAATGTTTCGGCTGAAGTGAATGAATACGAAGAACCGGGACTCTGCTATATTTCAGGAGGACCGGTAAGTAAAGTATTGGATATATGGAAGCGGACTGCACCGGCCATTCGGCTGTTTGGACCTGATATTTACCTTCCGGCTGAACGGGATTTCCGGAAAGTCTGCGCAGCATATGCAAGAGATGATAACCCGCTGTTCATTCCGGAGTCACTAAATGGTGGAGTGGGGGCGGCCTTGAATATGCTAATCGCTGTTGCAGAATATGGTGCAATCGGATTTTGCTGTTTTGGAGCAGAAAGCCAGATCTGGGAGGGGCGTCTTCTTGAGGATGGAAAAGAAACCGCCTGTTCCATGCGTATTGTATCCTCTCTGGCACCGATTCTTATAAAATATAGAGGTACTGGGCGTGTATATGCAGTTACGCAGGCAGAATACTCCAGCTGGCAGTATGTGAAGACAGAGGATTATCATATTACGGCACGATTTTTACAGAATGCTCCAAAACCTCAGCATTATTTTGGAAGCCGTATCAATACCAATGCCCCAGAGAATGCGACCTGCATGAATATTAGGGGGAGAGGATTGATTATTGATTGCGGAGAGGGCGAATTTTATCTGGCGGGTGCTGGAGTATGTTTTACTTTTTTACGCAGACCAGAAGTAGAAGATGAAACACCGTATGCACATTTGGCATCCAGTCTGTCATCCCAGCTTAATTTTCTGAGCATAGAAGAGGGGCACTTTGAAGGTGATACATGGGTGTGCGAATATGAAAGAAATGGGGATGAAGCAAATTACCAGTTATATGTACATGACGGGCAGGTCATCCGGATAAGACTGAATCCAGAGCTGATGTGGGAGGAATAAAGATGGACTATGAAAACGAATGCAGCTGTTCAAAGGGAAGATGGATCTGGTATCCCGGTGATTTTGAAATCTATCATGGTATGCTGCAGAATTTCAGCAGAGAAGAACGAGAATTTTTCTGGCCAGCTTATTGGCAGATTGATGGCTGCAGAAAGAATGTCCACTTTCAGAAAACGTATTTAATTGAGGCGAATACGCAATGTACTGTGTTTGCAAACTGTCAGGGGTATGTGTGTATAAATGGACAGAAACATAAGTTCCAAGATCAAATCAGGATAGTACCTGGAATGGTAAAAGTAGAAGTATTTGCAGGCAGTCCTGATCTTGTGCCAGCAATTTTAGTGCAGGGGGAAGTAATCTATACAGGTGCAGGATGGATGGCAGATGACTTTATTACAGAACCGGTTAATGCTGGGTGGAATGAACGATACAGGGAATCGGAACAGAATCCGGCAATCTGGGAATATGAGGAACAGACGATCAAACCAGTTATGGTGGCTGAGAAAAATGGGGGAACGCTGTATGATTTTGGAACGGAACTTACTGCGGAGCTGGACGTAAAGGTTCTTTCCAAAACAGAGAAAGGTATCCATAAATTAATTTGTTACGGAGAATCTCAGGAAGAAGCAATGGATACAATCAACTGCTATTATAGCGAAACAATAGAATCCTTGGAAATCTGTCTTAGAAGAAGGGCATTTCGATATGTGTTTATTCCTGAGACAGGGAGCGAGGACTGTATACTTTGTGCACGTCATCTCTATGTGGATATCCCGGTCAAAGCAGCATTTTACTGTGAGGATAAACAAATCAATCAGATATGGGAGACATCTGTTCGTACATTTCAGCTGTGCAGCGGAATCTTTTTTATTGATGGTGTAAAGCGTGACAGATGGATCTGGTCAGGGGATGCCTACCAGTCATATTTTGTGAATCCATATGTGTTTTTTGATGAGGAGATTAATAAACGGACAATATTGGCACTGCGTGGAAATGATCCGGTGCGTCAGCATATCAATACAATTGTAGATTACTCTATGTATTGGGTGTTGGGAATTGGAAAACATTATGAGATGACGGCTGACCGGGAATTTCTGGAAATGATTTACCCCCGGATGGTGACGATGATGGAATTTTTAGAAAGTCAACTGGACGAGAATGGATTTCTTGTAGGAAGAAAGAATGACTGGATCTTCATAGACTGGGCGGAGATTGATAAAGACGGGCCGGTATGTGCAGAACAGATGCTGCTGGCAGCCTGTTATCATGCCATGAATTTTGCAGCAGAACTATTAGGGGATCCGAACCACGAATATGAACTGAAATACAGACGGCTTATCTCTAGCATTAATGCATTTTACTGGGATGTTGAAAAACAGGCATATATTGATAGTTATACCTCAGGGAAACGTCACGTATCCAGACATGCCAATATCTTCGCTATTTTGTTTGAAATTGCAGACGAGAAAAGGACCACTCAGATTTGCCGTCATGTCCTCCAAAATGAAAAGGTCCCCCAAATTACGACCCCGTATTTTAAATTTTATGAGTTGGAGGTCATGTGTCTTCTTGGAAAGCAGGAAGAGGTTCTGAAGAAAATCAGAGCGTACTGGGGTGGCATGCTGACGCAGGGAGCGGTTACTTTCTGGGAAGAATATGATCCGGCTAAGGAGAACGGGAAGGAATATGAAATGTATGGAGACCCTTACGGGAAGAGCCTTTGCCATGCATGGGCTGCAAGTCCCATCTATCTTCTTGGCCGATATTATATAGGATTGAAACCAACAAGTACTGGATATGAAACTTTTGAAATATCTCCAAATATAAAAATGTTTCGCGAAATCAGCTGCAGGCTTCCGGTGAAGAATGGAAGTGTCTATGTGGAATGGAGAGAAAACCAATTGAGGATCGAAACTGACAGAGATGGTGGAAGTTTAACGTATTGTGGAAACACATATCCTCTCTATAAGGGGAAAGCGGTTATGATCAAAAATAATAGCTGTGAAACAGAGAAGGAATGAGTTGCTAAATGGAGGTGGAACAGTGATGGATAGTGCGTGCAAAGTTACTGCAAGAAAGATTGTAAAGGAACTGAGGCTGGAAGACAAAGCAAAATTATTGTCGCAGATTGTCTGGGAAACAACAGATATCAAAAAAATACATGAAGATTTAAAAAAATTTCTTTTGGCGGATGGTCCGGCTGGAATTCGCAGACTAAAAGATTATTTTGATGACGACATTTATAACACAAGACCAAGCACCTGTTACCCATCCCCGAGTACCTATGCAAGTTCATGGAACCGGGAACTCTTGTATAGACTAGGGGAACATATGGGGAGAGAAGCAAGGCAGGAGGACGTAGATACGATGCTTGCTCCTGCTGTGAATATTAAGAGGAGTCCTCTTGGAGGAAGGAACTTTGAATATTATTCCGAAGATCCATATCTGACAGGAGAACTCGCTACTGAATTTATCAAAGGAATACAAACGGAAGGTGTGGGAGCCTGCCTGAAACATTTTGCAGCGAACAATCAGGAAACGAGACGTATGAATATCAATGCAGAAATCGAAGAAGAAACGCTTCAGGAAGTGTACCTGTCAGCATTTGAAAAACCGGTGAAAGAGGGCAGACCTAAGATGGTGATGATGGGATATAACCAGCTGAACGGTGAGTTTTGTGCAAGCAATCCTAAGCTACTTCAGATACTGCGTAAAGATTGGGGATATGAAGGTGTTGTGGTGACAGACTGTTATGCAGCCCATAGACTTGGTCAGGGAATTCGTAATGGATTGACACTTCAAATGCCGGGCGAAGGTGAAGCACGAATTGTGGAACGTGTTCTGAAATTGATTCATGATGGAGAAATTACTGAAGCCCAGCTGGATGAGGCTGTTCAGCATAACATTGTATTTGCTTTAGAAGCGGGGGCCGCAAAGAAAGAAACAAGTGCCGCTGGTGATAGGTATGACAGGAATAAGCACCATGCATTTGCCCGGGAACTGGCAGAAGAAAGTATGGTTCTGCTGCAAAACAAAGATAAAATACTGCCGCTGGATAAGAAATCACGCATTCTTGTGACCGGAGAACTAGCCATACATCCTCGATTTCAGGGAGGCGGAAGCTCTCATGTGAACCCGTGGAAATTAGAAATCCCATTGGAAGAACTTCAGAAACGGGGAACGCAGACAGACTTTCTTTTCGGCTATAAAACAGGTGGTTCCGTGCAGGAAAATGAAAATCTGTGTCAGGAAGTTCTTAAAGCTGCGGTGGCGTATGATACCGTGGTGGTATTTGCGGGTCTTCCGGATTTGATTGAATCAGAAGGATATGACCGGGATTCTATGAAAATGCCTGCGGAGCAGAATCAGTTGATTGAGAAACTGACAGAGCTTGGAGGTCATGTGGTTGTGGTACTTGCAAACGGTTCTGTAGTAGAAATGCCATGGCGAAAAAATGTAGAAGCTATATTAGAAAGCTATTTGGGCGGAGAATCCGGTGCATCAGCCATTGCAGAAATTCTGTTTGGTGAAATCAATCCATCTGGAAAGCTGGCAGAAACCTTCCCTGTATGTCTGGAAGATAATCCCAGCTATCTTTATTTCCCGGGGGATACAAAGCGGGTCATATATGGGGAAGGAAGATTTGTGGGATATAAGCAGTATGAAGCGCAAAAGAAACCATTGGCATTTCCCTTTGGGCATGGACTGTCCTATACTGAGTTTGAATATGCAGCCTGCAAAATATCCAAAAGCAAAATAGAAGTAACCATAAAAAACAGTGGAGAACGTCAGGGAAAAGAAATTATTCAAGTCTATGTCAAGAAACATACATCGAAAGAGAACATCTTTCCGATAAAGCTGGCTGGTTTCGAGAAAATCTTGCTGGAACCGGGGGAAGAGAGAATCGTGTCTGTTGAGTTGGACGAGAAAGCATTTATGCGTTATCAACCGCAGGAACAAAGATGGAACGTGGAAACTGGAGTATACGAAATTTCAGTGGGAAGATCAGTGCAGGATATAAGATATAGCGAAAATATAACCATTCAGGGAAAGCAGCCCCAAATAACGGAGGATAGTAGTATTGGGGATATGATTCGGATGGAAGGAATGTATGAGCGACTTGAGCAGGCGTTTCAGAGGCATCCGGTTTCACTGGGGTTTCTGGAAATGACAAAGGATGAAGATCCATTGAAATCAATTTCAATGGGTGCTCTGATGACATTCAATACATTAAAACGTGTAGATGAGACGCTGCAGGATTCGGAGATAGAGGCAATGATACAACTACTAAATTCCAGAATAGTGTAAAATATTGTTTCGGAAAAGAAATTGGAGGGAAAATAAATGGCAACTGATTGGGCTGTAGAAAAAGCTGTCATGGTAAAAAATGAGGAATTTATTCAAAAGGCAGAAGCATTGATTCCAAAATTATATCATAAAGAAGAAGTTCCGGTGGAGATTATTTCCTACAAAGCAGAACAGAAAATTGCAAATGAAAAAGCAAATGCAGGATTTGGAAAGGATGATAAAATCATCTTTGATTTTGGACACAATCATGCGGGGTATTTTCAATTTCATATAAAATGTGTGGGAAGTCCTCAGGATGCCCCTGTTTTTTTGCACATCAAATTTTGCGAGATAGAACGTGAGATTGATGAAGACTGTCAAAATTACAGTGGGTGGATTAGTAAGGGATGGATTCAGGAAGAATGGATTCATATAGATGAAACACCGCGGCATGTGAAGCTGGAACGCAGATATGCATTTCGCTATGCGGTGATTACGGTAATTGATACTTCCCAGAAATTCGAAATCTCTTTCAATGAAGTGAAGAGAGTTTCTGTGTCATCAGCCTATGGGACGGTCAGTCCCATTCAGACGATGGATGAACAGCTCAAAGAGATTGATGAAGTATCGGTGCGTACTTTGAAGAACTGTATGCAGACGGTGTTTGAGGATGGACCTAAACGTGACAGAAGGCTTTGGCTCGGGGACGTCAGACTGCAGGCGCTGGTCAATTATCAGACCTTTCGACAGCAGGACCTGGTGAAACGCTGCCTCTATTTATTTGCCGGGATGCCAAATCAGGAGGGAATGATTCCGGCCTGTGTCTTTGAAAAACCGGTGCCATTGATGGATGATACATTTTTGCTGGATTATGCATTGTTCTTTCTGCCTGTTCTTGTGGAATATTATGAGAATACAGGAGATAGAGAGACTGTGGAAGAACTGGCTCCATCTGCATTTCATCAGATAGAATTAGCACTTGCCTATACGGACGAACAAGGGATTATATGTGAAGAAGGTGTTAATTGTGGAAACGGAATTTATCACTGCTTTATCGATTGGAATGAACAGTTAGAGAAACAATGTGCTATGGAGGCTGTGTTGATTTATACCGTGGGGTATGCACAGAAACTGTGCAAAATTCTGGGTGATTATGTTGGAAGAAAAGCGTATAAGTCACTGGAAGAAAAATTAAAACAGGCTGCACGGCAGATATTTTGGGAAGATGAGAAGCAAGTGTTTGTCAGTGGAAAAGAAAGGCAAGTATCGTTGGCCAGTCAGGTGTGGATGATTCTGGCAGGAGTGGTAGAACAAGAAGAAGCATTGAAACTTCTGGAGAGAACGAAAAACACTTTAATTACAATGATAACCCCTTATATGCACCATTTTTATGCAGAGGCATGGATTCGGGCAGGAAATCCAGAAAAAGCATTAAATCATATAAAGCAGTATTGGGGAGGCATGATCAAAGCCGGAGCCGACACCTTCTGGGAGTTGTATAACCCTGATAATGAGAACGAAAGTCCATATGGGGGCGTATGTGTTAATAGTTATTGTCATGCATGGAGCTGTACACCGGCATATTTATTTCGGGAATATTTTGAGGCAGAGAAGTGAAAAGCAGGTTGCTTTTTGAACAGAGTTCTTTATAATAAAAGTATTCTATTCAATGGAGGCGGAAGTTCATGTCAATCGTAAAACTAGTAATCCTTACAGCAACCATATGTATGATATTCGGAAAAGTTTTAAACCGCTTACTCCCGAGAAAAGAGAAAGCGAACGGAAAGAAGCCATGCATTGTATGTATTGGTGACAGCATCACATTTGGTGCAGGCGTGCGATCAACGAGAGAGAAGGACTGCTGGGTAAGGCTGCTGGAAGACCTTTTAGAAAAGAAATATCAGGTGCTCAATTATGGCATCAGCAGCGCGACCTTATTAAAAGACGGCAACCTGCCATACAGAGCGGATTTCCTGAAAAAAGCGATTGACATTCATCCTGCGCTATTCATTTTGATGCTTGGAACGAATGATTCGAAGCCACAGAACTGGAACGCAGAGAAATACGAAGCGGAATTATCGGAAATGATAGAACTGTTAAAAAAGGAATCGGCAGATGGGCGGCTCATTGTAATGACGCCGCCGTTTGCAGTGTCTGCAAATGGAAAAGGTGAGATTGCATTTGCGATTCAAAATGATGTAATCCGCGATGAGATCAGACCGATTGTCCTGCGTCAGGCGAAGAATCACCAAGTTACCCTTGTTGATTTATATCAGATTACGGAGGGACATCCGGAATATTACGCGGACGGGGTGCATCCGAATGTATTAGGAAATCAGGTGATTGCAAAATGTCTGCTTCCTTCTGTGCAGTCGACACGATAAGGAGTTCATAAGTTTGGAAAAATTTAATAAAATACCGTATTGCACATTTTCCCATTAGCCACTATAATTGTTCATTGCATCTTAAAAATCAGATGTAATTTCAAGAAGATCAAAGGGGCAGAATATGGATTCAAAAAAGATAAAACAGACAGGAACAGAAGTAATCAGGAAATTGCCGGTATTTTTGTTTTGTGTACTATTTATAAACGGCTATAACTGGCTGTGTGGAACGGAAAACAGTATCGTCGGTGTGGTACTGCTGATGGGGATGCTGATTTTATTGGGTGCTGATCTGGGGTATCGCGTGAAGCAGGCATCCGTCTGTATTGCAGTATTGTTTGCGATACTTGCATTTGCACCGAAGCTTTCACTGATTCATCCCGTGCTTGGTTTCATCGTGAACGCTGTATCATTGTCGGCAATCATGATATTTTCGGGACATGATCTTTCCCAGAGCGGAAATCTTCCCTTTACGATGGGATACATCATGCTGCAGGGATATGATGTTACCGGAATTGCATTCCAAAAACGCTGGATCAGCCTGCTGGCTGGCGGCGTAGTGGTAGCACTTCTATATTATGCTGCACATAAGAAGACCACACAGAAACGGACCATCAAAGATTTGTTTTTGGAGAACCGTCTGGAGTCGACAAGGACACAGTGGTACATACGTCTGGTGAGTACCTTATGCATTGTTATGCTGGTCGGTGAACTGGTACATTTTCCGAAGACTATGTGGATTGCGCTGACGGTTCTTTCTTTAAGTACGCCGTTGGAGGCGGAATATAAAAACCGGATGATACGCAGAGTACCCGCTACGATTATAGGAAGTGTGGTTGTATTTACGCTGTTTGAAACCTTCGTGCCGACGCAGTATCAGGTGATGATCGTACTCTTGGCAGGATTTTTGTCGATGTTCATTACTTCCTATTTTATCAAAACGATTTACAATTCGTTTAGTGCGCTGATTACAGCGGTTCTGATATTCCCTGCGGACAGGGCGGTTGGAATCCGTGTGGTGGCGAATCTGATCGGAGTGGCTGTGGCATGTCTCAGTATTCTCGTATTTTCAAAGCTGTTTCAAAGGACGAAGAGCAGTTAAGAATTCTTCTTTGAAAACAATTATTTTTCTGGCAAATTTGTTTTGCAGCTTTTCCGATATTGGCTTGCTGTGATACCACAGTTCTTCATAAAACACTGCGCGAAGTAGCTTTGAGAAGAAAAACCGGACATCTGTGCGATATCTGCAATACTATAATCTGTACTGGCAAGCAGCTCTTTACTGTCCTGAATTCGTTTTTGAACGAGGTAGTTGATTGGTGAAACACCAAATCTTTTGGTGAAAACATGTACAAGATAGTATTTGTTCAGATGAGAAATTTGAGCTAAATCATCAAGCGAGATATCATGATGAAAATTAGTTTCTATATATCGCTTGATTTTCAAACATTCTTTACTGATTTTAATCGAAGGTGTAACATCGAATGCAAAATTTGTTCTTCGTATTAATTTAATGATGAGAACTTCCAACAGATTTTGACAGATTCGATCTGAGTTTACCTCCTCTGACTCTAGTTCATGAAGCATAGTATTCATATAGAAAAGCAAATCATGTTTATCATTCTGACAATTAAATATAATATAGTCCGTGTTTCCCTCAAAAGAAAAACTTAAATTTTCAATACCTAAGATAACATATTCCAGCGGATCCGGTCCAAGTGATTTCTCTGTATGCGGAGTGTTCGGATTGACAATCACGAAATCATCCTTTTGAATTGGATATTCATTCTCCTCAATCTGAAAACGACCTTTTCCGTTGATCACACAGAAAAGTTCAGTAAAAGAATGTGTGTGTAAAACACTTGGCCAATCATTTTCAAATTTCGAATATGTGATATAGAGAAGCTTGCTGTTGATTGTTTCGATGGAGAGATCCCCCATGGCATATCGTTTGGTTCCCATTTTTTTAACGTGCTCCTTTCGAGAAAAATACATTTTGGAAATGAATTATCAAAAAATAGTCGAAATGCATAAAAAACCTACCATATAATGCATAAAAATTGAGAAAAATGTGAAATAATGGAAAAAAGTAAAGTATACTTGAAAAATCTTTGTGCATTATTATCATAACAGAAAAGAAAAAATAAAGCAATATTTCTAAAATTTAGAGCAATAAATGCATTGAATATGATTTTTTGAAAGGGTATACTGAAGATAGTAATTGGAACAAAGATAATTGCAAGACAGGAGGAGAAAATTATGAAAATGAAACGAGTTTTAAGTGTAGCCTTGGCAATGACTATGGTTGCAGGGTTGTCAGCATGTGGCGGTGGGGCCAAAGAGACTGGCTCAACAAAAAGTGAAGATGGAACTGTTCTTAAAGTTGCAGCTGTTGAAACAGCTTATGGTGCCGACATGTGGAAAGAGGTATGTGCAGCATTTGAAAAATCACACGACGGTGTAAAAGTTGATCTTACAATTGACAAAAAACTGGAAGATATTATTACTCCGGAAATGAAATCAGGAGAATATCCGGATGTTATCATGAGAGCGGTCGGAGCTGAATCCGGACTGACAGAAACATTTGTAAAAGATAACAACATGGTTGATCTTTCGGATGTTCTGACAACCACTGTTCCGGGGGAAGACATCACGGTTGGTGATAAAATCTTACCGGGATTTGTAGATAATACAATTACAAATCCATATGGTGATGGAAAAACATATTTGATGCCAATGTTCTATGGTCCTTGTGGTCTTTTCTATGATGCCGGACTGTTTGAGGAGAAAAACTGGACAGTTCCAACAACATGGGATGAGATGTGGGAACTTGGAGACAAGGCGAAAGCAGAAGGTATTTCATTATTCACATATCCGACAGCAGGCTACTTTGATGCGTTCTTCTATGCGCTCCTTCATGAAAGCATGGGAAGTGAAAAATTCACAGAAGCATTAAAATACGGAGAAGGCATCTGGGATACACCTGAAGCACAGACCACATTTGATATTATTGCAAAACTTGCCAGTTACACAGAATCAACAACACCGGCAAATGCCAATGACAATGATTATAGAAAGAACCAGCAGTTAATTCTTGACGATAAAGCATTGTTTATGCCAAACGGTAACTGGGTGATCGGAGAAATGGCTGATGCTCCACGCGCAGATGGATTTAAGTGGGGATTCACTGCACTTCCTGCAGTAGCAGACGGCGGAGAAAGAGCTTCTTATTCATTCTTTGAACAAGTCTGGATGCCAAAATCAGCAGAAAATCAGGATCTTGGAAAAGAATTCATTGCTTATCTTTATACAGATGAAGCAGCAGAAATTTTCGCAGGCAGTGGAGCTATTCAACCGATTGAAGGAATGACAGATAAACTTGACGGTGACAACAAATTGTATTATTCAATCTATGATGATGGTGCGGTAGCGGTTATGGATGCTTTTGCTACAACGGATGCTGTTGAAGGTGTTACGACACGTGCGACATTCTTTGATCCAGTTAACTCGTTAGTGTCGGGGGATGAGACAAAAGAAGAATGGATTGAACAGATTAAGAAAGATAGTGATGCTTTAAGAAATGCATTGAAGTAACCAATTATGGAACAAATTCATAAAGAGTGAGAGTGGTGGTCGATGGGGTCTCCCACCGGCCACTTTTACTCATAACAGCATACAAAATGGCTGCCAGTGGCAAGCGTTTTCGTCTGCAGAACATTTATGAATTCATCCGAAAGATGGAGATGAATATATGAAAAATAGTAAAAGAAAAACAGGGTTTATTGCTGCATGTGTTACACCGGCGGTCGTGTTATTTATTCTTTTCATGATAGTTCCTACGATTGATGTATTTCGAATGAGTATGTATAAGTGGGGAGGCTATACGGCGGACAAAACTTTTGTTGGGTTAGATAACTTTAAAAAACTTTTTCAAAGTGATAAATTCTATCAGGCTTTTCAGAACAATATTCTCCTGATAGTTGTAGTTACAATCATTACGTTCAGTTTAGCAATCATATTTGCGGCAATCTTATCCCGGGAAAAAATCAAAGGACAGAATTTTTTCCGAATTGTGTTTTATATTCCGAATATCTTGTCTGTTGTTGTTATTTCAGCAATTTTTAGTGCGATTTATGATCCGAATCAGGGACTTTTAAATACATTTCTGGCATTATTTAAAGGCGGAACGTTAGAGAATCCGATTCTCTGGCTTGGTGGAAAAGACATCGTAATCTATAGTATTGCAATTGCGATGATCTGGCAGGCGATTGGTTATTACATGGTGATGTATATGGCAAGTATGGCGAATATTCCGGAAAGTCTGTATGAGTCGGCGGCATTAGAAGGTGCCGGACGTCTGAAGCAATTCTTTTCGATTACACTGCCTTTAATCTGGACGAACATACGTACTACATTAACATTTTTCATTATTAGTACAATCAACATGAGTTTCCTTATGGTAAAAGCGATGACAAACGGCGGTCCGAATGGGGCTTCGAATGTTTTCCTGAGCTACATGTATCAGGAAGCATATACAAACTCATCATATGGATACGGAATGTCAATTGGCGTTATGGTATTCTTATTTTCTTTTGCGTTGGCAGCAATTTTAAATGCGGTAACAAAAAGAGAAGAAATTGAATTTTAGGAGGAAAAGCATGAAAAATAAAAAAAATGGGCAGAAATCGTCTGGTCAGATTTTAGAAAAAGTATTTATCTATGTGGTGCTTCTGCTCTTAGCAATTTCAGTTCTTGTTCCGGTTGCATGGGTATTTGTAGCATCAATTAAGCAGAATTCTGAATTTTATGGAAGCCCGTGGACGATTCCAATGGGAATTTACTGGCAGAATTTTGTGGATGCCTGGCAGTCTGCAAACATGGGAGAATACATGTTGAATTCTGTGATTGTTACAGCACTTGCACTTGTATTGCTGGTTGTAATCGCATTGCCGGCATCTTATGTACTGGCTCGTTTTAAATTTAAAATAAGAGGAATACTGAATTTATTGTTTATGGCAGGTCTTTTTATCAATGTGAATTATATTGTAGTTCCGATTTTCCTGATGCTGAATAATGGGGATGCGCTATTGCGAAAAACAATGGGAGAACCCTTCTTTTTGAACAACTTATTTATTTTAGCACTTGTTTATGCGGCAACGGCATTACCTTTTACAATTTATCTGCTGACTGGCTATTTCAAATCTCTCGCAAAAGATTTTGAAGAAGCAGCATATGTCGATGGAGCAGGCTTTTTCTATACGATGGTAAAAATAATGATCCCGATGGCGAAACCCAGTGTGATAACAGTCATTCTGTTCAATTTTTTGTCATTCTGGAATGAGTATATTATTTCAATGACATTGTTAACCAAGCCAGAACTTAAGACCTTACCTGTTGGTCTTATGAATTTGATGGCTGCTCAGAAATCGGCAGTTCAGTATGGTCAGCTTTATGCAGGACTCGTTATTGTTATGTTACCTACTTTGATTCTATACATGTGTGTTCAAAAGAAATTGACACAAGGTATGACTCTTGGCGGTTTGAAGGGATAGGAGGACGAAAACATGAACGAATCAACAAAAAAAATTATAAAGATCATCATTTACCTGATTATCTTTGCTGTCTCTGTTTTGCTTGTCATAGCAGGTCAGAGGGATATAGGCGTAAAAGGACTGGGGATGCAATTGATTGGAATTGCCGGACTGATTTTGCTGCTGTGGAATTATAATCGGCAATTTAAATAATAGCAAAAATAAAATCATAAGAGGTGTGTATTCTATGAATAAAGGACGTGTAACAATTCCGACAGATTTGGATGTTATTCAGGAAACAATGGAGCTCTCGAAGCGATGGGGGGCTGACGCGGTTCGCGATTGTGATGGAACTGATTTCCCAATTGAATTGAAGAATATTGGATTAAAAGTTTATTCGACTTACTATACAACAAGAAAAGATAATAAATGGGCGAGTGAGAATCCGGATGAAATTCAGCAGATGTATCTGATGACTCCGTTTTATACTGCTGAGACAGACGAACTCCACATTCATTTGATGAAGGGGTTATATCCGGATATGCTTACGCCGAATTGTGTGGATGATATCAAAAGATGGTGGGAAGTGATCGACCGGAGCACAGGCGAAGTGGTGCCTGCATCAGAATGGAGTTTTGATGAACCGGCGGGTGTTGTCAGTGTTCATACAATCCCATTCCATGATTATACGGTTAGTTTTCTGGCTTACATTATATGGGATCCGGTACATATGTATAATGCGGTTGTGAATGGATGGAAAGATGTAGAGCATCAGATGACTTTTGATGTCCGGCAGCCAAAGACACATGCCTATACCATGAAACGTCTTGAAACGTTTATTGAGAAGCACCCTTATGTAAATGTACTTCGGTTTACAACATTTTTCCACCAGTTCACCCTTGTGTTTGATGAACTGGCAAGAGAGAAGTATGTTGACTGGTATGGATATTCGGCATCAGTCAGTCCGTATATATTAAAGCAATTTGAAGAAGAGTCCGGCTACAAGTTCCGTCCGGAATATATTATTGATCAGGGATATTACAATAATCAGTATCGTATTCCGTCAAAAGAATACAAGGATTTTCAGAATTTTCAGAGACGTGAAGTTGCAAAAATCGCGAAAGAAATGGTTGATATCTGTCATACGCATGGGAAAGAAGCAATGATGTTCCTTGGAGATCATTGGATTGGAACAGAGCCGTTTATGGAGGAATTTTCGTCGATAGGACTGGATGCAGTTGTGGGAAGCGTTGGAAATGGAGCCACGCTTCGTCTGATTAGTGATATTAAAGGTGTGAAATATACAGAAGGACGTTTTCTGCCTTATTTCTTCCCTGATACATTTCATGTGGGAGGCGATCCGGTTAAAGAGGCAAAAACAAACTGGGTGACTGCAAGACGTGCAATTCTTCGAAAACCGATTGACCGTATTGGATATGGCGGCTATTTGAAGCTGGCACTTGATTTTCCTGAATTTATAGATTATGTGGAATCTGTGTGTGAAGAGTTCCGCGTGCTCTATAAAAACATCAAAGGAACCACTCCGTACTGTGTAAAAAGAGTTGCGGTGTTAAACTGCTGGGGAAAAATGAGAGCCTGGGGAAATCATATGGTTCATCATGGGCTGTATTATAAGCAGAATTACTCTTACTTTGGGATTATTGAATCATTATCGGGCGCCCCGTTTGATGTAAGCTTTATTAGTTTTGAAGATATAATCAAGAATCCGCAATTGTTAGATGAAATTGACGTGATTATGAATGTCGGAGATGCAGATACGGCGCATTCAGGGGGAGAGTACTGGTGTAATCCGGTTATTTCATCTGCAATCAAAAAATTTGTTCATAACGGCGGTGGAATCATAGGTGTGGGTGAACCAAGTGCCCATCAGTCGAACGGACATTTCTTCCAATTAGCAAATGTATTGGGCGTAGAGGAGGAACGTGGGTTCACGTTGGGATATGATAAATATAATGTGGAGATACATCCACATTTCATAACAGAAGATATTGAGGATGAGATTGACTTCGGAGAAGGAAAAGAGAATATTTTCGCATTAGATGGCACGCAGATTTTAGCTTCGGATGATAAAGGCGTTCAGTTAGCTGTCAATGAGTTTGGCGGCGGAAGAGCGGTCTATATTGGAGGACTTCCGTATAGTTTTGAGAACAGCCGTCTGTTATATCGGGCAATTTTGTGGAGTACGCATGAGGAAGAAAATCTAAAGAAATGGTTTTCAACAAATGTAAACGTAGAGGTACATGCCTATATTAAAAATGGAAAATTCTGTGTTGTAAACAATACATATGAGCCTCAATTAACAACGGTCTACAAAGGTGACGGCTCAGCTTTTGAATTAGAAATGGAGGCAAATCAGATTATTTGGTATGAAATATAAGATTGAGTACGATCATGCGATAGAGCGCTGGGAGGATTCCCTGCCGCTTGGAAATGGTAAAACAGGCTGCCTGATATGGGGAAAACCATCTTTCTTACGGTTTAGTCTGGATCAGTCGGCAATATGGGATACAACTCCCCCAAAAGGAATCAGTCAACCTGAATTCACCTATCCAAATCTTGTAAGACTTGCAAGAGAAAAGAACATAGAGGAAATCAGATCTGTTTTTGATGCTCCGTACAATGCCCCGGTGCCAACCAAATTACCGGTTGGAAAATTGTTTCTTAAGTTCAGGGAAACAGAGAAGATGCATGCGGAATTAAGATTAGCTGATGCGCAGGCAGAAATCAGGATAAGTGACAAGCAGAACAGAGCCGTTCATATTCGAAGTTTTGTTCATGCTGCTTCGGATTATGGACGGATCTTTGTTGATCTGCCTTCGGATGAATTCGGTTGGGAACTTAAAAATCCGGATTATGGAGATAGCAATGACAAAGACTGCTGCGGGGAGCAAGGACAAAGTCTTTCGCACGGAACACAGAAAGATCTGCATTATCCCCGGGCTGTTCACGTTCAAAAAGAAATATCCGATCACCATATTTTAGAATATTTCACTCAGCCAGTCAGTGAGGAATTCGCTTATGGTGTATTCGTGTGTATACATTCATGCAACAGGAGTACAGAACTGGTATATCATATAGCAACCTCGAAGAATGGCAACAGCTGGATAGAAGATGCGATACAGCTGGCTGTGGATGCTGCACACGAGAAATACGATCAAGCGGTTTTGCGGCATGCTGCATGGTGGGAACAGTATTGGAGTGAAAGCAGTATTGATATTCCGGATAAATTCATGGAGAAAAACTGGTATTTAAGCAATTATTTTCTTGCATGCTGTTCCCGGAGTGGAAATGTTCCAATGGCATTGCAGGGGGTATGGACGGCAGATACATTGGAGCTTCCACCGTGGAAAGGCGATTACCATAATGATTTGAATGTACAGATGAGCTATTATTCTTACCTGAAAGCGAATCATATGACACAGGGAATTGTTTTGACAGAGTATCTTGCAAATGATAAAATTCGGGCGAAAGCGCGGGATTTTGCAGAAGAGTTTTATGAGAGCGGAGGTATTTGTCTGCCGGCTGTTATGACAATTGATGCACAGCCTCTCGGAGGCTGGCCTATGTACTCACTGTCCCCGACAAATCAAATATGGCTCTGCCAGTCATTTGTAGATGTTTACCGCTACAGTGGAAGTGATTCTTTTTTAAGAGAAAAAGCATATCCATATCTGCGTGATACGGCAATGTGTATTCTGGGAATTTTACGAGAAGATTCGAATGGGAATTTGATTTTGCCGATATCAAGCTCTCCGGAAATACATGATGATGAGATTACATCTTTTTTGATTCCCAATTCAAATTACGATCAGTCACTGCTTCATTATTTGTTCCACTGGCTGATTTGTTTTGCGGAAAAACTGCAGCTTGAGGAGTTAGAGGAATGGAAAAGCTGTTATCTTAAATTAAAACCGTTAGCGGTTGATCAGGATGATGTACTAATGCTTTCTGGTGATGAAAGGCTGCGAGAGTCACATCGGCATTTTTCACATGCACATGCGATTCATCCCCTTCGTCTGATTGAATGGGATAAGGAAGAGGATAGAAAAATCATCACAGCTACCATCCGTAATCTGGAGCAATTGGGAACAAACCAATGGGTCGGCTTTAGCTTTTGCTGGATGGCAGAACTTTATACAATTGCAGAAGATGGGGAGAAAGCAGCAGAACAACTGCGAATATTCTGGAAACATTTTTGTGGAAAGAATGGATTTCATCTTAACGGAGATCAGTCGGATTCCGGGTATTCGGATTTTACCTATCATCCATTTACGCTGGAAGCCAATATGTGCAGTGCGGATGCGCTGCAGGAAATGCTCTTTTTTATGAAAGACGGAGTTATGAAATTGTTTCCGGCTGTTCCTGATGAGTGGAAAAAAGGAATCATAAAATTTGATGGATTTCGAGGCGAAAATGGAATTACCGTGTCAGCAGCATTGGAACACGGTGTGGTGACAAGATTAGAGATAGATTCTCCAGTTCAACAAAAAGTGAAAATACAAATATGGAATCAGGAAGGGAAAAAACAATGGATAGAGAGGCATCTTGTTTGAAAAAAAAAGAAGCAATTGAGAATTTCCAGTTTACGGGGAAGCTTGAGAGCGTAGAACCTTATGGAAATGGACATATCAATGACACATTTTTACTGGTATTTTCACATCCGGATATGGAAAATCATAAAGTAATCATGCAGCGCATGAACGATGATATTTTCAAGAAACCGGAAGAAGTGATGGAAAATATTTTGGGAGTTACTTCCTACCTTAAGAAAAAAATTGTGGAAAACGGAGGAAATCCCAGCCGTGAGACATTGAATGTCATTCAGGCGAAAGACGGAAAAGCATTTTACAAAGATTCCATTGGAAGTTATTGGAGAGCGTATTTCTTTATTGAAGAAACAACTTGTTTCGAACAGGTAAAAACGCCGCAGGATTTTTATGAAAGTGCATGGGCTTTTGGACATTTTCAGATGCTTCTTTCCGATTACCCCGCAGACACTCTGCATGAGACAATCGCAGGTTTTCATGATACAGAGGCACGCTATAGAACATTTGAAAAAGCAGTGGAAGCAGATGTTTGTAACAGAGCCGCAGAAGTTCAAAAAGAAATTCAGTTTGTACGTGACCGCGTGGAAGATACCAAGGTGCTTTTTAAAGCACATGCGGAGGGAAGACTGCCGCTTCGTGTTACACATAATGATACAAAGCTGAATAACATTATGTTTGACAATTATACGAAGAAAGCAATCTGTGTGATTGATCTGGATACGGTTATGCCGGGATTCGCTGTCAATGATTTTGGCGATTCGATTCGTTTTGGTGCAAGCACCGCAGTGGAAGATGAACAGGATCTTTCGAAGGTGTGGTGTGACATGGAATTGTATGAATGCTATGTAGAAGGGTTTTTAAAAGGCTGCGAGGGGAAGCTGCTTCCTTCTGAAGCTGCACTTCTTCCAATGGGGGCAAAGGTTATGACATTTGAATGTGGCATGCGATTTTTAACGGACTATCTGGAGGGAGACCATTATTTTAAGATTCACAGAGAAGGACACAACTTAGACCGCAGCAGAACTCAGTTTAAGCTTGTGGAAGATATGGAAGCAAAATGGGACACAATGACAGAAATTGTGAATAAATATGTTTAGAAAATACAACGGAAGGTGTCATTCATTTGTAGTTCATACGATTCTTTGGAAAAAATGTGGACAGAGTTAGGGTAATAGGTATATCCTAAGATAGGAAAATGGAGGTAAGAAAATGAATAAACCAGTATTAGTAATCATGGCGGCAGGAATGGGAAGCAGATATGGGGGATTGAAGCAGATTGATCCGGTGGATGAGCAGGGACATATTATCATGGACTTCTGTATTTACGATGCGAAAAAAGCAGGATTTGAGAAGCTTGTATTTATTATAAAAAAAGAAAATGAAGCAGATTTCAAAGCAAGCATCGGTGACCGCATGAGCGAGCAGATGGACGTGTCGTATGTATTTCAGGATCTGCACAACATTCCGGAAGGATATGAAGTGCCGGAGGGACGCGTGAAACCATTTGGAACGGGACATGCAATCTTAAGCTGTCTTGGCACTGTGGATGGTCCGTTTGCCGTCATCAACGCGGACGATTATTATGGACAGCATGCACTTCAGATTATCTATGATTATCTGTCTACACACGAGGATGATGAGAAATACCGGTATACAATGGTTGGTTATATTTTAAAGAACACACTGACAGAGAATGGACATGTTGCGCGTGGTGTCTGCGAGACCGATGAGAATGGTTTTCTTGCAAATATCGTAGAGCGTACTCATATCGAAAAGACAGCAGACGGTGCCGCATTTACGGAGGATGACGGAAAGACGTGGGAACGTATTTCCCCGGAATCGATCGTGTCTATGAATATGTTTGGTTTCACGAAGAGTATCCTGACAGAGTTAAAGGACAGATTTCCAAAATTCCTTGACGAGAATCTGAAGACGAATCCAATGAAGTGTGAATATTTCCTTCCAAGTGTAGTGGATCAGCTCCTGAAAGAGGATAAGGCGACCGTAGAGGTGCTCAAGTCTACAGACAGATGGTACGGTGTTACATATAAAGAAGATAAACCTGTTGTTGTTGCAGCGATCAAAGAAATGAAAGCGCAGGGGCTGTATCCGAAATATCTGTGGAAATAGACTAACATAGCAGATTGCTGAAAAATCAGGTGATTTTGCATAAAATATGGAAATAAATTGCATTTCATGAATTTGCAAAGCATGGTATACTAGAAATGTATGCAGGCAATCAGCAATAAAGCATTATATGAAAGCACAAGATTATAATCAGACGAACAAGGAGGATTTATCATGGCTATTTTAGTTGCAGGAGGAGCAGGTTATATTGGAAGTCATACCTGTATTGAATTGTTAAACAGAGGATTTGAAGTGGTTGTATTTGATAACCTTTCAAATTCTTGTGAGGTGTCTCTGGACCGTGTCAAAGAACTGACCGGAAAAGATCTGAAATTTTATAAAGGAGACTGTCTGAATCGTGAAGATCTCGAAGAAGTCTTTGAGAAAGAGAACATTGAATCAGTCATCAATTTTGCCGGTATGAAGGCAGTTGGAGAATCGGTTGCGAAACCATGGGAATATTATCATAACAACATTACAGGTACATTGATTCTCTGTGATGTGATGAGAAACCACGGATGCAAGAACATTGTATTTAGTTCATCGGCAACGGTGTACGGTGATCCGGCAGAGATTCCGATTACAGAGAATTGTCCAAAGGGCGAGATTACGAACCCATACGGACAGACAAAGGGTATGCTGGAGCAGATTCTGATGGATATTGCAAAAGCAGATCCGGAGTGGAATGTGATGCTTCTTCGTTACTTTAATCCAATCGGAGCACATGAGTCGGGAAGAATCGGAGAGGATCCGAAGGGAATCCCGAACAACCTGGTTCCTTATATTGCACAGGTTGCAGTCGGCAAATTAAAGAGCCTCGGTGTGTTCGGTGATGACTATGATACTCCGGACGGAACTGGTGTCAGAGACTACATCCATGTTGTCGATCTTGCCATCGGACATGTAAAGGCAATTGAGAAAATGAAAGAGACCAAGGGCGTGAATGTGTACAATCTTGGCACAGGCGTTGGATACAGCGTACTGGATATTCTTCATGCATATGAGAAGGCATGTGGAAAAACACTCCCTTATGAAATCAAACCAAGACGTGCCGGAGATATTGCAACGTGCTATTCAGACCCTGCAAATGCAAAGAATGAACTTGGCTGGGTGGCTGAGCGTGGCATCGAAGAGATGTGTGCAGACTCATGGAAATGGCAGTCTATGAATCCGGACGGATACAGATCATGAATTTATTAACCATGGAAAATGTGACCAAGGCATTTACCGACCGTGTCTTATTGGATCAGGTGAATTTCAGTATCAATGAGCATGAGAAGATTGGGATCGTTGGGATCAATGGAACTGGTAAATCGACGCTGCTGAAAATAGTTGCCGGTATGGAGAACACAGACGAGGGAAGTGTGACGAAGGGAAATCAGGTGCATTTGCGCTATCTTCCACAGACTCCGGAGTTTGAGCCGGGAACAACGATCCTGCAGGCCGTTCTAAAAGATAATAGAACCGAGATGAATGAATGGTCTATCGAAAGTGAAGCGAAAGCAATGATTCAGAGGCTGGAGCTTCCGTCGTATGATGAGAAGGTAGAACATTTATCAGGAGGACAGCGAAAGAGGGTTGCTTTAGGCAACGCTCTTTTGGCGCCTGTAGAGATATTGATTCTGGATGAACCTACCAACCATTTGGATAATGCGATTTCATCCTGGCTGGAGGAGTATCTGATTGCATTTAAGGGAGCAATCGTGATGGTAACCCATGATCGATATTTTCTGGACCGTGTTGCGACCAGAATTGATGAGATTGACCGTGCAAAAATTTATTCCTACCCGGGCAATTATTCGGAATTTGTAGAACTCAAAGCACAGCGTCAGGATATGGCACTTGCGACTGAGCGAAAAAGGCAGAGTCTGCTTCGCACGGAACTGGAGTGGCTCCACCGCGGGGCAAGAGCCCGTTCTACCAAACAGAAGGCACATATCGAGCGTATTGAACAGATGCAGGAAAGAAAGGCCCCGGAGACGGATTCTTCGGTTACAATGAATTCGGTTTCATCGCGAATGGGAAAGAAGACCATTGAACTTGAGGGGATCTGCAAGGCTTATGGCGAGCGGAAGCTGATGGAAGAGTTTACGTACATTTTCCTGAAAAATGACCGTATCGGTATCATTGGTGAAAATGGCTGCGGTAAAAGCACCCTGCTTAAGATTATCACAGGTGTGGTTCCTGCGGACAGTGGAACGATTGAAATCGGTGAGACAATTCGCATCGGATATTTCTCTCAGGAGAATGAATACATGGATGATTCTATCCGTGTGATCGACTATATGAAAGAGGTAGGGGAATATATTCAGACGACCGATGGCATGATTACTGCCTCGCAGATGCTGGAGAGATTCTTGTTTGAGGGGTCTATGCAGTACGCTCTGATTGGAAAACTATCCGGCGGAGAAAAGAGAAGACTGTATTTGCTTCGTGTCTTAATGAGTGCGCCGAACGTACTGATTCTGGATGAGCCGACCAATGATCTGGACATTCAGACACTGACGATTCTGGAAGATTATCTGGATCATTTTGACGGTATTGTAATTACGGTATCTCATGACCGGTATTTTCTGGACCGTATTGTGCGCAGAATTTTTGCGTTTGAGGGCGATGGAGCCATCCATCAATATGAGGGCGGCTATTCCGATTATCTGCTGATAAGACCGGAGGCTGGAGTGGAACATTCCTCCTCCGATTCGTCAGCCGGGAATGACCTGAAAACAGATTCATGGAAAACAGAGCGGACTTTGAAGTTCAGTTATAAAGAAAAACAGGAATTTGAAGTGATTGATGATGAGATAGCTGCTTTGGAAGCTAAGATCTCTTCGCTGGAAGAGGAAGTGGCGAAGAATGCAAGTGATTATGGAAAGCTCAACGAACTCATGGAAGAAAAAACTGCGGCGGAAGCTGAGCTGGAAGAAAAAATGGACCGGTGGCTCTATTTGAATGACCTGAACGACAGAATTGATGCACAAAAAAAGTAAAAGAATCCACTTGATTAAATTTAATCAAATTTATTGAAGAAATGATATAAAAGACACTTGACAAAAATGCGATGAATTGATACTATATAAAAACAGAACGCACTCTGTTTTTGAAGAAAGTGAGAAGAAAGTTATGAGCGATGTAAGAAGACAGGTATATTCTTTATTAGTACACAATAATCCCGGAGTACTTAGCCGGATTGCCGGATTATTCAGCAGACGTGGCTATAGTATCGACAGTATTACAGCAGGAACAACCGCGGATCCGAAGTATTCAAGAATCACCGTTGTATCAACCGGAGATGATTTGATTCTGGCTCAGATTGAGAAACAGGTCCGAAAGCTTGAGGATGTGGCGGAGATTAAACTTCTGGATGCAGACCAGTCTGTATTCCGTGAACTTATGATGGTCAAGGTACGTGTCAATGCAGCGCGCCGGTCGGAGGTTATTTCTGTAGCAGATATTTTCAGAGCGAAGATCGTTGACGTGGATCAGGATTCACTCATGGTTGAGCTTACCGGTAATCAGTTGAAATTGAATGCGTTTTTGGAACTGTTGGAAGGATATGAGATTTTGGAACTTGCCAGAACCGGAATCACGGCTCTTGAACGAGGCACCAAGAATGTTACATATTTAGACTGACAGTCGGACAACGTAAGCTAGAGGCTCGTAGCCTTTAACTATACAAAATTATTTTCATGCCGGCATAGATCCGGCAGCAATGATTAGGAGGAAATTAAAATGGCAGCAAAAATTTATTATCAGGAAGATTGTAACTTATCTATGTTAGAGGGAAAGACAATCGCAGTCATCGGCTACGGAAGTCAGGGACATGCACATGCTCTGAATGCAAAAGAGTCTGGATGCAATGTTATCATCGGTTTATACGAAGGAAGTAAATCTTGGGCAAAAGCTGAAAATCAGGGATTTGAAGTATTCACTGCAGCAGAAGCAGCAAAGAGAGCAGACATCATCATGATTCTGATCAATGATGAGTTACAGGCAGATATGTACAAGAATGACATCGAGCCAAATCTGGAAGAAGGCAATATGTTAATGTTCGCTCATGGTTTCAATGTTCATTACGGTTGTATCAAGGCACCGAAAAATGTTGACGTTACCATGATCGCACCAAAAGGACCGGGACATACAGTACGTTCAGAGTATCAGGCTGGAAAAGGAGTTCCTTGTCTTGTAGCGGTAGAGCAGGATGCTACAGGTAAAGCACTTGACATCGCACTTGCATATTCATTAGCAATCGGTGGAGCAAGAGCCGGAGTACTTGAGACAACATTCAGAACAGAGACAGAAACTGACCTCTTTGGTGAGCAGGCTGTTCTTTGCGGTGGTGTATGTGCACTGATGCAGACAGGTTTCGAGACACTCTGTGAAGCAGGTTATGATCCAAGAAACGCATACTTTGAATGTATCCATGAGATGAAGTTGATCGTAGACTTAATCTACCAGTCAGGATTCGAAGGAATGAGATATTCTATTTCTAACACGGCTGAATATGGTGATTACATCACTGGACCAAAAATCATCACAGAAGATACAAAGAAAGCTATGAAGAAGATCCTTTCTGATATTCAGGATGGAACATTCGCAAAAGAATTCTTACTTGATATGTCACCAGCAGGACGTCAGGTACACTTCAAAGCTATGAGAAAATTAGCTGCGGAGCATTCTTCAGAGAAGGTCGGAGAAGAGATCAGAAAGCTGTACAGCTGGAACAATGAAGAGGATAAGTTTATCAATAACTAAGTTAGAGTTTTTTGGTGTGAGTTGGAGTCCGTGGATTTCGGGCGTGTGCTGTGTTTGTGGGCTGTAATTGGACGCTAAGAGTTGCTAGAAAAATAAGAGACGATAGGTTGAGTACCGTGATGATACGAGCAAGAATCTGATGATTCTTACTCTGGACATCACTAGACACATGTATTTGAAATACATGTGTCCCCTCAATCTATCGTCTCTTATTTTTTAAACAACTCTAAAGCTCCAATGAATGCCCTTATCCACAGCACACGCCCGAAATCCACTCACTCCAACTTGCACCAAATAGCCCAGTCCTTCCAGAAGTGGATTGGAGAACGAATGAAGTCCATATACATTTTTTTTCGGTTGTGATACAATAAAAATAACAATACTACGGATAGCATTCAAGAAAGGAAGTGCATACTATGGAAGCAAGATTACAGGATTTGAGATCAGAAAAGAACCCTAAGGCACGTATCAAGTATATGAATGGACATTTCGTTACGACTAATGCGCATGTGAATACGTACATTGATATGTCGACGGTGAAGTGCCGCCACAATAATGCGCGTGAGACAGCAAAGACGCTGGCTGCTTCTTATGAGAACATTCCGGTCAGCACAATTGTGTGTATGGGCGAGACGCAGGTTATTGGAACATTTATGGCGGAAGAATTGTCGGATCATTTCCGTGGCTCGGTGAATGAAGGAATGAATATTTCTGTCGTTACACCTGAATTTAATCAGATGGGCCAGATTATGTTCCGCGATAATAACCGGAGATTGGTGGAAGGACAGCAGGTCATTGTTCTGACGGATATGCTCGTGACCGGTTCCATTATCACGAAAGGTATTGATGCGGTTCTTTATTATGGCGGAAAAGTATGCGGAATCTGTGCAGTTTTCAGTAATGTTACGAAGGTAGCCGGGATGGAGGTTGTGACAATATTTGGAAATCAGGATATTCCGGATTACGCGGCGTATCCGGCTCACGACTGTCCAATGTGCAGGACAGGGCAGAAGATTGACGCAATGGTAAATGGATTTGGATATTCAAAATTATAAAACTGGTGGAATGGAAGGGAAAGAATGGAAATGATTGACAGACGGATTTTTTTGATTGTGTTAGACAGCTTTGGGATCGGTAATGCACCGGATGCAGCACGATTTGGCGATGAAGGGAGTAACACACTTGCAACAATCGCAAAATCGTCCAGATATGACACCCCTAATTTGAAAAAAATCGGATTGTTCAATATTGATGGTGTGGAGTGTAAGGAAAAAGAGCGAAAGACAATCGGTTCTTACGGACGGCTTACAGAGCGTTCTCAGGGAAAAGATACAACGATTGGACACTGGGAGATTGCAGGTGTGATTTCATCGAAGCCGCTGCCTACATTTCCACACGGATTTCCAAAAGAGCTGCTGGAGAAGTTTCGCAGGAAAACCGGCAGGGATATCTTATGTAACATGCCATATTCCGGAACGGAGGTAATCAGGGATTACGGAGAGGAACATATGAAAACCGGAAGCCTGATTGTGTATACTTCTGCGGACAGCGTGTTCCAGATCGCAGCACATGAGGAGGTTGTTCCATTAGAAGAATTATATCGTGACTGTGAGATTGCAAGGGAAATGCTGACCGGTGAGCTTGGAGTCGGACGGGTGATTGCAAGACCGTTCACCGGCACATCCGGAACGTTCACCCGCACCGCCAACCGCCACGATTTTTCGCTGGTTCCACCGAAGGATACGATGCTTGACCTGCTGACGGATGCGGGTTATGAGACCTATGGGATTGGTAAGATTTATGATATCTTTGCAGGAAAAGGCATACAGCATACACAGCGTATCATAAATAATGAGGATGGAATGAACCGGACCATAGAGATGCTTCAGACAGAATTCAAAGGACTTTGTTTCGTGAATCTTGTCGATTTTGATATGCTTTACGGACACCGAAATGATATTGACGGATATGCAGATGCGGCAACCGTATTTGACAGACAGCTGGGTACTTTCATGGAGAATATGCGTGATGCGGATATTCTGATGATTACGGCGGATCACGGATGTGACCCCGGATTTAAGGGGACCGATCATTCGCGGGAATGTGTGCCGTTCCTTGCATACGGCAAAGATATCCGGGAAAATGTGTCAATCGGAACAAGGAAGACATTTGCAGACATTGCGGCAACGATTGTGGAGATCATGGAGGTTTCGAATCGAACCGATGGAAGGAGCTTTCGGGCTGAAATCATGAAATGACACAGCGGCCGGAAAAGGAAATATAAAACGATATGGATGAGAAAAAAATCAAACAACTAATTAGCGAGGCATATCAGGCACAGAAAAATGCCTATACACCATACTCGCACTGGCAGGTCGGAGCGGCGCTGCTCACGAAAAACGGCACTGTTTATCAGGGCTGCAATATTGAAAATGCTGCATTTTCACCCACAAACTGCGCGGAGAGAACTGCATTTTTTAAAGCGGTATCGGAGGGGGAACGGGAGTTTCAGGCGATCGCAATTGTTGGAAATGCAGAAGGACAAAAAGCAGGGGAAGGTGATTATTGTGCACCCTGCGGCGTGTGCCGGCAGGTGATGATGGAATTCTGCAATCCACAGAAATTTCAGATTATTCTTGCAAAAAATCTGGAGGAATATCAGATTGTGACGCTGGAAGAATTGCTGCCGATGGGATTTAGTCTGGATAGCTGTTTGCCGGATAAAGGAGAAATTTGTAAATGAATGATGTATATAAAAAACTGGAAACGTGTTTAAAAAGTGTGCGGGAGAAGACGGATTTCAGACCAGAGACCGCACTGATTCTGGGCTCGGGTCTTGGAAATTATGCCGATGAAAAGGATGTGAAGATTGAAAAAAAGATTCCTTATCATGAGATAGAAGGCTTTCCGACCTCCACGGTTCCGGGACATAAGGGTCAGTTTGTATTTGGGTATGTCGGTGACGTTCCGGTGGTGATCATGCAGCGCCGCGTGCATTATTACGACGGCTATCCGATGTCGGAGGAGGTTCTTCCCACCAGACTAATGGGGATGCTCGGAGCGAAGAAATTAATCCTGACTAATGCGGCAGGCGGCGTCAATTATGATTATTCACCGGGAGACTTCATGATCATTAAGGATCATATTACACAGTTTATTCCGAGTCCGCTCATCGGTGCAAATCCGGATGAGCTGGGACCGAGATTTCCTGATATGAGCGCGGTATACGATAAAGAGCTAAGAAGGACGATCAGGAGAATTGCCGACAATCTGAATATTCCGGTGCAGGAGGGTGTGTATGTGCAGTTTACCGGTCCGGCATATGAGACACCAAGTGAAATTAAGATGTGCAGAACGCTTGGCGGAGATGCGGTTGGCATGAGTACGGCATGTGAAGCGATGGCTGCAAATCATATGGGAATGCAGATCTGTGGAATCTCATGTATAACAAATATGGCATGTGGAATGACGAAAACTCCGCTCAGCCACGAGGAAGTGCAGAAGACTGCAGACCGTGTAGCGATTCAGTTTAAGACACTGATCACAGCACTCATCAAAACAACAGGAACAGGTGAATAGAACGATAAAGGCTATATCCCGAAGTGGCGGTGATATAGCCTTTATCTGTTACTGCGTAAAATTCGACTCACTGATAATATGGTTGTGAATAATAGCACGGATACTTTCGTTCAGGTAAGGCTTCATCTCCTCATAGGATACCGGCTCACCATCCAAGATTGTGCTGTAGGAGGTCGAACTTGCAAGCTCAATAATGGTAAAGAGCATAATCTCAGGATTTTTCAAGGTCACATCTGGATTTTCTTCTAACATCTTATGATAAAAATCCATAAAATTAATCTCATTCGTCAGGCTGTCATTGAAAATTGCTTTTCGAAAAAGCCCCCAGCTTAAATTCTTATAAATAAATCGCAATATCATTTTGTTCGTGTTGAGCTGGTCAAGAATGTAATCAACAATGAAGATAATCTTGTCCTCGAATTTTGGATAGAGCAGCTGATCCAATAATAATGCGTGATATGCCGACATAAAAAGTTTCTCTGTTGTCTGCGCAATCAGACGGTCGCGGATATCGTACTTATCTTTGAAATATAAATAAAAGGTGCCTTTGGCAACACCTGCCTTATTCACAATATCGTGAATCGATGTCTTTTCAATTCCGTTATTCATAAATAGATCGTAAGCACTTTTAAATAAGGCATCCAATTTGATCTGCTTATTATCCTGTACTTTTCCCATTTATATGCACCCCTTTTACTTTATTTGTTTTATTATAATTAAAAAATGACTAAAAGTCAACTTTTTTCTAAAATGATATTGACTTTTGGTCATTTTAGGGTTATATTACGGTTAGCTTGAAAAGTGACTTTTGGTCATTTATAAAAAAGGAGGCTATTAACATGATGGTAAAGCTAGGAAAGAAGATAGCGAAATACAGAGTTGCAATCATCGTTATTGCAGTGTTGCTATTGATCCCATCCGCACTGGGATACATTAAGACAAGAGTGAATTATGATATTCTGTATTATCTTCCGAGCGATATTGAGACAATGGTGGGTCAGGATATCTTAAAGGAAGATTTCGGAAAGGGAGCTTTTGCGATGGAAGTCGTCGAAGGTATGACGATAAAGGAAGAAGCAGATGTAAAAGCTAAGATTGAAAAGGTGGATGGAGTTGCAGATGTAATCTGGTACGATTCAATTGCCGATGTTTCGATTCCAACCAGTATGCTTCCGAGTAATTATGAAGAAGTATTTAATAATGATAATGCAACGATGATGGCAATTTTCTTCGATGATACCACATCGGCAGACAGCACGATGGACGCGATTACAGAGATTCGGAAGGTTACGAGTGACCAGTGTTTCCTGAGTGGTATGTCAGCAATCGTCACGGACACGAAGGCATTGTCCGAGAAGGAGACACCGATTTATGTATTGATTGCAGTTCTCCTGTGCTGCATTATACTTGCAATTTTCATGGATTCCTTCATGCTGCCGGTATTATTTATGCTGAGCATTGGAATGGCAATTGTTTATAATCTGGGAAGCAATTATTTTCTGGGAGAGATATCTTATATAACGAAAGCCCTGAGCGCGGTCCTGCAATTAGGTGTTACGATGGATTATTCCATTTTCCTCTGGCACAGTTATCAGGAAAATCTGGAACGGTTCCCGGGAGAGAACGAAAGAGCGATGGGGCATGCGATTTCCAATACATTTTCCTCCGTTGTCGGAAGTTCGATTACGACGGTTGCCGGATTCATCGCACTTTGTTTCATGAGCTTTACACTTGGAAAAGACCTTGGCATCGTAATGGCGAAGGGCGTTATATTCGGAGTGCTGAGCTGTGTAACGATTCTTCCGGCTATGATTCTCTGTGCGGATAAACTGATCAGGAAGACAACACATAAATCAGTGATGCCGGGCATGGACAGGATTTCCACATTTATAACGGATCATTTTAAAATTTTTGTAGCAGCTTTTATCATTATTTTGATTCCGGCACTTTACGGCTATCAGAATACGCCGGTTTATTATAAATTAGACGAATCGCTTCCGAAGGATCTGGAAAGTGTGCAGGCGAATGAAGAACTTGCCAAGAACTTTAATATGAATTCAACGCACATGGTTCTTGCGGACGCAAATCTTTCCGCGAAAGACGCAAAGGGAATGCTCGATGAGATGTCGAAGGTCAAAGGTGTTAAATTTGCACTTGGTCTCGACAGCGTGATCGGCAGTGCAGTTCCAAAAGATATGCTTCCGGATTCAATCAAAGAGGTGTTATCCAGTGATAAATATCAGATGATGCTGGTTAGCTCTGAATATGAAGTGGCATCGGAGGAAGTGAACGCCCAGATTACCGAACTGAATAAGATTGTTAAGAAATATGATAAAACAGCGATGCTGATTGGCGAGGCACCTTGCACAAAAGATTTGATTACCATTACCAATTCCGATTTTGCACGAGTAAGTGCTGTTTCGATTGCGGCAATCTTTGTCATCATCCTTTGTGTATTCAAATCAATATCATTGCCAATTGTTCTGGTAGCGGTTATCGAATTTGCAATCTTTATTAATATGGGGATTCCGTTCTTTACACACACAGAAGTGCCGTTCATTGCATCGATTGTAATTGGTACGATTCAGTTAGGAGCAACTGTTGACTATGCAATCCTGATGACAACACGATATAAGAAAGAACGCTGCAAAGGACATACGAAACACGATGCAATTCAGATTGCAGCTTCGACATCCATTCCATCGATTATCGTATCTGCACTCGGATTCTTCGCAGCAACATTTGGTGTTGGGTTATATTCTAACATTGATATGATTTCCCAGCTGTGTACACTTATGGCACGAGGGGCAATCATCAGTATGTTTACCGTAATCTTTATTCTTCCGTCTATGCTGATGGTATTTGACAGACCAATCTGTGCGACAACGGCAGACATGAGGATGATTCAGAAAAATTCAAAGGAAAAGATAGAAGAAAATAGTTCAAGCGTGAGCGCATAGGAGGTTAAAATTATGAAAAACAGAGAATATAAAAAAGTATTGGCGGCAGCACTTATAACAGCGATGGTCGGAAGTATGACCGGTACAGCAACAATGCAGGTGAGAGCTGCGGATTCTTTAGCAGCAAAACCTACAAAGACAGAGACGGTATATGCAAAAATCGATGAAACCGGATCTGTGAAAAATGTTACAGTGTCAGATCAGCTGAAAAATGTAACAGCTGAAAGCAAAATTGACGATGTATCCACACTTTCAGATATACAGAACCTGAAGGGGGACGAAACCTTTAAGCAGTCCAGCGATTCACTTACATGGAATGGCGATGGAAAAGAAATTGTATATTCAGGAACGGGAAAATCCAGTGATTTACCTTTGGAAGTTAAGATTACTTATACACTGGATGGAAAAGAAATCAGTGCTTCTGAGCTGGAAGGAAAGAGCGGACACCTTGTGATTCGTTATGATTACACAAACCTCAGCGAAGCAAACACCGGTGAATTCGTTCCATTTTTGATGGCGACAGGTATTATTATCGATGGAGACACATTTACCAATATTACAACAACAAATGCGAAACTGGCTTCCGACGGTGACCGTGATCTTGTAATCGGATACGGTTTTCCGGGTGTGGCACAGGAATTAGCAACCGATATTGATATTCCTGATTATTTTGAAATGGAAGCGGATGTGACCGATTATACAGCACCACAGTCTGTTACCTTTGGCACAAATGATGTGTTTAATGAGATTGATACAGATGAAATTGACAGCATGGATGATCTGAAAGATGCGATGACACAGCTTAGTGATGCATCGAATCAGCTGGTGGATGGATCCGGACAGTTAAAGGATGGTATGGATACATTGCTTGATCGTTCTGGTACTCTGGTGAGCGGGGTTGACCAGTTAGCCAGTGGCGGAAATGAACTGGCAAGTGGTGTGAATCAGTTGTCTGCAGGTAGTCAGACGTTAGCAGGCGGTGCAGGACAGCTGGCAGATGGAAGCAGGACACTCTCCGGAGGAGCGGGTGTGCTCGCTGCCGGAACCGATGAATTAGTGAAAGAAACTGCAGGTGCACCGGCACAGTTTCAGTATTTGAACAGCGTGGCACAGCAGCTGGCTAAAGGCTCCTCATCATTAAAGGCAAATAGTAAAGATCTTGGAAAAAGCGGTCTGGCTCTTCAAAAAGGCTTGCAATCGATAGAAGCGAACATTAATTATAGTGGACCGGATGAAAATGGTAAAACACAGGAAACGATACTGAATTCACTGAGCCAGTTATCCAATATAATGGATCAGATTATTTTACCTTCTCTAAAGGCGTCGCAGCCGAGTACAGCTGACTATTCTGAATTAGAACGACTGGTAAATGATTTACCGGACAGTTCCTCTGGCAATCAGACAGAAAGCGAACCTGCTGTCTCAGAGGAAAGTAATTCGATGACAGAAACCGGAGACAGAACATTAACAAATTCTTCGACAGAAACAAGTGAACCAGTATTGGCTGAAACATATACGCAGGAGGATGGAACTGAGGTTCAGGTATATACACAAACGGTTACAGTAACCAATGATTATGACACCACAACAACGGTTACGAATACAAATACAACGACAGAAACACAGACAAATACAGTTGAAAAAAATGCGGACATTGCAGATACAAAAGCACAGCTTCTGAATGAAATTTCTGAGATGCGTGAGGGAGCACAGGCGGATGCACAAACACCTCAAACGGCATACGAGTATGGTGTAGCTGTAAATAATGGATTGAAAGCTTTGATTTCCAAGATTCAATTACAGCAGGAAACGGATCAGTCATATGATCAGAACAAGAGTATCTTAAATGCAATGAAAGTGTTAGATGATAATATGACAAAATTCAACGAAGCTCTTTCCGGTGAAAAGGGAAGTATAAATGCAGGTATTGATACAATGGCATCCTCTCTGGAAGGCTTAGCTGCAGGAACAGAAACGTTACCGGAGACGGGAACGAAATTAGCAGCTGCAGCATCAAAACTGCAAAAGGGTGCAAATCAGGTTTCAACGGGAGCAGCTGCAGTTTCCTCTAATCTTGCGACGCTCAGCACAGGAGCTGATACGCTTGCAACAGGTCTTGCAGCAGCAGGCACAGGAGCTGATACATTATCAGCAGGCATCCAAACACTTCAGGCAGGCACACCTGAATTAGTATCAGGCATTACCCAGCTTGACGATGGTGCAGCCCAGCTCAATCGTGGTATGATTGAATTTGATGAATCAGGTATCGACAAATTAACCGCAGCCTTTGATGACAATCTCGATGGATTATTTGACAAACTCAGCACAATGCTCGATTCCTCCAAGAGCTACAAGAACTACTCCGGTCTTTCCGATGAGATGGAAGGCAGTGTGAAGTTTGTATTTGTAACAGATTCTGCAACAAAATAAAATAAAATGATAAGTGAATATTATTATATTAATTTGCCGTTATTGAACAAAAAAAACGTTTCGCGCTGGGTTATAATGACATTATCAAACAATAAGTTGTTATTATTTAAGGAGGTATTTTATCATGGCAAAAAGCAGATTAATTGGGGACTATCCAGTCATCGGAATCAGACCAATCATTGACGGTCGTAGAGGGTACTTGAAGGTAAGAGAATCACTGGAGGATCAGACAATGGGAATGGCGAAGCAGGCAGCTGAGCTGTTCACATCCAACCTGAAATATTCGAACGGCGAACCCGTCAAGGTTGTCATCGCGGATACATCAATTGGACGTGTTGCAGAAGCAGCAGCATGCGAAGCAAAATTCAAAAAAGAGGGTGTAGATATCACTCTTTCTGTAACACCTTGCTGGTGCTACGGTGCTGAGACGATGGATATGGATAAGCATACAATCAAAGCTGTATGGGGATTCAACGGAACAGAGAGACCGGGAGCTGTATATCTTGCATCTATACTTGCTACACATGCACAGAAAGGTCTTCCTGCATTTGGTATTTACGGACATGACGTTCAGGAAGCTGACGCTACAGAGATTCCGGAAGATGTTAAGACAAAATTACTTCGTTTCGGACGTGCAGCAGTTGCAGCAGCTTCGATGAGAGGTAAATCATACTTACAGATCGGTTCCGTTACGATGGGAATCGGCGGATCTATCATTGATCCTGCATTTATCGAGGAATACCTTGGTATGCGTGTGGAGTCAGTAGATGAAGTTGAAGTAATCCGTCGTATGTCAGAGAACATTTACGATGAAGCAGAATACCAGAAAGCATTAGCCTGGACAAAAGAGAAATGCCCAGAAGGATTCGACAAGAACCCGGATGAGATTAAGAAGTCACCTGAACAGAAAGAAGCTGATTGGGAATTCGTTGTTAAGATGATGTGTATCATCAAAGACCTGATGAATGGAAATCAGAATCTTCCTGAGGGATGTGAAGAAGAAGCAGTCGGACACAATGCAATTGCAGCAGGATTCCAGGGACAGAGACAGTGGACAGACTTCTATCCAAACTGTGACTATCCGGAAGCATTACTCAATACTTCATTTGACTGGAACGGAGCAAGAGAGCCATACATCCTTGCTACAGAGAATGATGTACTCAACGGTCTTGGAATGTTATTTGAAAAATTATTAACAAACACAGCATCTATGTTCTCCGATGTTCGTACATACTGGAGCCCGGAGGCTGTTAAGAAAGCAACCGGATATGAGCTGACAGGTGTTGCAAAAGAATCTCAGGGATTCTTACACTTAATCAACTCAGGTGCATCCTGCCTTGACTTTAACGGAGAAGCAGTAGATGAGAACGGAAACCACGTAATTAAACCTTGGTATGACGTGACAGAAGCGGATCAGGAAGCAATCCTGAAAGCGACAGAGTGGTGCGCAGCGGATAACGGATACTTCAGAGGCGGCGGATATTCTTCAAGATTTGAAACAAAATACGAGATGCCTTGTACGATGATTCGTCTGAATCTTGTAAAGGGACTCGGACCTGTTATGCAGATCGCAGAAGGATGGACCGTTCAGCTTCCGGAAGAGGTTTCTGATAAGCTTTGGAAGAGAACAGACTACACATGGCCATGTACATGGTTTGCACCAAGAACAACAGGAAAAGGCGCATTCAAGACAGCTTACGATGTTATGAATAACTGGGGAGCGAACCACGGTGCATCTGCATATGGACATATTGGAGCAGATTTACTCACACTTTGCTCAATCCTTCGTATTCCGGTATCTATGCACAACATACCTGAAGAAGATATCTTCAGACCAGCAGCATGGAACTCATTCGGCGAAAACAAAGAAGGTCAGGATTACAGAGCTTGCAAGAACTATGGTCCACTTTACAAGCTGTAAAATTATCAATTACATTTCTCTCTAAAATGAAAGAACAAGGTAAAGGTCCAGTGGATCTTTACCTTGTTCGCTATGGTGAATAAAAAGGGGCACATCAGATTATCTGATGTGCCCGCCATTTTTTTAATGATGGAATCAAGTTGTGAAGTTTTACCAGTCGGTATAAATATCAATGGTTCCACTTGCACATCCCGAGTCATATACCTTTCCCATACCAAGTGATGTCTCAACGAGTGTTCCTTTGGCTAAATCGCTGCTGGCCACGCAGATATAATTGTCGCGGTCACGAATGGTTCCGTCCGCTGCTACGTGACGTCCGGGAATGTTAAGTCCTGTGCCGGGGAGTACTCTCTGTGAATAATAGGTCTCTCGGTGTCCATTGAAATATACAACACCTTTATCTGGTGTCAGTGCCCCGCCGGATGTCGGATAGGAATAACTAGGTCTTGATGACGAACCGGAGGAACCGGAAGAAGAACCAGAAGAGGCACTTGCCTGAGCGGCTGCTTCTTCAGCGGCTTTTTGCTCTTCGGCTTTTATCTGTTCGATTTTGTCTGAAATAGATGCGATGCTGGTAGAGGTTGCTGCAGCTTTTTGCGTTAATGCAGACTTTTTGTCCTTTAGGTCAGACTCCATAGCAGTCAGGGAAACCTGCTGCTCCTTCAGCGCATTCTGTTGGTCTTCATATGTTGTGATGGTATTCTTTAGTTCATCTAACTGCTCCTGATCATAACTGCTGATATTGCTGATAAAATCTGCCTTGTTAACAAAATCGGCAATATCTTCCGCAGAGAACAGTAATTCAAGTAAACTGGAACTGCCGTTTTCGTACATATACTGAATACGTTTTTTCATTTCGGCATACTGCTCTGTCTCTGTGTTCTTAATGATGGAAAGCTGCTCTTCGGTACTGATGATTGAATTGCTGGTATCTTCAATCTGTATCTCGATCTTGGCAATCTCGGAACTCATATCTAATATCTCGCTATTAATGTCATCTAACTCATGCTGGAGAGAAGAGGACTGGCTTTCTAAATTTTCTGTACTTGTCGCCATTACAGGGGCGGAAGTTGACAGAATAGCAAGGGAACAAATGATTCCAATATTCATTCGTAGGCGATACTTATTATTTAGCTTCATGTATATACTCCTTTCTCGCTATTTATGCATTGTACTATATTTTTGGAAATATTACAAGTTTGTTAAGAAAATGAAAAAAGCAGGAGGGTAAAATAAGTGGCTGTTTATTATAAAAAGGGGGTTAACAGACGATACATTTCGTGGTATAATCCATCAAGAGAATGTGAATGAGATGAGAGCAGCTACCGCATTTTAGTGGTATGTTGTTTTTTTTGCGCTCGTGTATGAAGTGTGTAAGATAAAATACGAAAGACAAGGATTGGGTGAACGATGTCAGAAGATATATATGTAGAAGAGATGAACAAATTGCCGGAAGAGGACGAGAAGCTGCTTCTGAAAGAAACGATTCTGGAGGGAGAACCGGTATTGTTAGAAGACGAGATCCTTTTAGATAAAGAACTTGAATCAGAAGAGTTTGACAGAGAAGAGGAACAGTATGATGTAGACGCGGCAAGTCTTTTGGATGGAGTGGGAACAGAGGATCCTGTACGGCTGTACCTGAAAGAAATCGGGATGTATCCGCTGCTCAGCGCAGAGCGGGAAGCGGAGCTTGCCCAAAGGAAAAACGAAGGAGATCCGGCAGCCAAAGAAGAGCTGATCAACAGCAATCTGCGTCTGGTTGTCAGTATTGCCAAACGTTATACCGGAAGGGGAATGACATTTCTTGATCTGATTCAGGAGGGAAATCTTGGATTAATGAAGGGAATTGATAAATACGATTACACGAAGGGATTTAAAGTCAGTACATATGTCACTTGGTGGATCAGACAGTCCATCACCAGATCACTTGCAGACAAATCGCGAATCATCCGTGTACCGGTACATATGGTAGAAGAGATCAACAAAGTCATCAGAACACAAAAACGACTGACCTTGGAGCTGGGGCATGAGCCGAGCCATGCAGAGCTGGCGGATGAGCTGGATGTCAGCGAAGACCGCTTATTGGAAATCCTGCGTTATTCAGTGGATACGGGTTCGCTTGATACGCCAATCGGTGATGAGGACGATTCCACACTCGGCAATTTCATTGCGGATGAGAACACGATTTCGCCGGAGGCATCAGCAGAGCAGGCACTATTAAAAGAAAATGTCAACTTATTATTGGATGTGCTGACCGAGAGAGAAAAATCAATCATTATCGCACGATTCGGTCTGCAGAATGGCGAGCCGAAGACACTGGAGGAGATTGGAGCGGATTATCAGGTGACAAGGGAGCGAATCCGCCAGATTGAGGCGAAAGCGCTCCGCAAACTGAAAGCCTCCAGAATGAGACATTTAGTAAAAGGATTTTTGTAAAACTGAGTTAGAGTTGTTTCCGGTACTGCCTTGCCGTTACTCCGTAATATTTCTTGAAGGCATGTGAAAAATGCTCAAGAGAAGAGTAACCGAGGTCATCGGAGACCTTTGTAATACTATGATTCAAATCGCCTAATAAGACAGCGGCCATAGACATTTTGGCCTCTGTCTTTTTTTGCAGAAATGTCATCCCATAGTTTTCTTTTAGAAAACGTTCTGTCTGCCGGGTACTTAGCCCCAGACGTCTGGAGAGATCCTGAAGCGTAATATCCCGGTATTCGTACAGAAAACATTCCTCAACGATAATATATTTACTGTCCACCAGATTGGAAGGGGCAAAATGAACCGGAGAACGCTGCTGGATCTCATAATTTCTCACAATCTTGACGATACATTGCTGGAGAAGCGTCTCAACCTGTGTGATGTACCCCGTGTATTCATGTTCCAATTCGTAGAAAATCTGTTGCATTGGCGTATAAATGTCCTGCGTGTCCGCACCATACCAGAAATAAGTCTGCTCAAATAAATTCAGAAAAGGCATATCCGCCTGATCTCTGTGCTGCGTCCGGTTTTTTTTGATTTTGAGATAAATGCAGTATTCCGTCATCGGGTCTTCTTCTTCCGGGTACTGTTCGTGCTCTACATTCGGACCGGTGATATAGAGCGCGTTAGGCTCGATGTGATAAATTTTCCCGTCAATCTTTGCTGTTCCGTGTCCTTGGGAAATGTAGTGGATTTCATAGCTGTCCAATCCGTGGCTGTGCTTCGGGATTTTGCGCTGAAACTGTTCGTAAATGATATTCAATGCAGAAAAAGTGATATCCCCGATACGGAATTTAATATTTAAATCGGTATAGACTGTTTTCATGACAAAATCCTTTCCTGATCTGTTTTTATGCTTCCATTTTATCAGGAAAATGGACAGTATGCAACAAATTTGCGCAAATGCGACATTATAAAGCTCAAACTGTCAAGTTCCTCTATTAAATCATGGGCGAAAGGGGAATATAATCAGCATATAGTTAAAGCACAAATCAATTTGGATTCCACAAGGAGGAAATTAAGATGCCATTAGTTACATCAAAGAAAATGTTATTAGACGCTCAGGCGGGCAATTATGCAGTAGGAGCATTCAATGTAGAAAACATGGAAATGGTGAAAGCTGTTATCAAAGCAGCAGAGGAAGTGAAAGCACCGGTCATGTTGCAGACAACACCTTCTACGATTCAATATGGAACGGTTGAGACCTTTGCAGCAATTGTTGCAGCGGAAGCGAAAAAAGCAACAGTACCGGTATGTCTGCACTTGGATCACGGAAGCAGCTACGAACTTGCAAAGCAGTGTCTGGAGGACGGATACTCTTCGGTTATGATTGATGGCTCAAAAGAGGAATTTGAAGGAAATATCGCAGTTACGAAAAAGGTAGTGGAAGAAGCAAAAAAACACGATATTCCGGTTGAGGCTGAGCTCGGCAAGGTTGGGGGAAAAGAAGATGAGTTAGAGGTTGAGACCGATACCAACACAGATCCACAGGAAGCGGCTGAATTTGTTGAGAGAACAGGAATTGATTCACTCGCAGTTGCAATTGGTACGGCACACGGCTTTTATGTAGGAACACCGGTACTTGACAAGACTCGTCTGGATGAAATCAAAAAGCTGGTTTCAATTCCGCTTGTACTTCACGGTGCATCCGGAATCTCAGACGAAGAGGTAAGCGACTGCGTGAGAAGAGGAATCTGCAAAGTGAATTTCGCAACAGAGCTTCGGGTTGCATACACAGATGCCATCAAGAAGCTGATCATAGAAAAACCGGAGACATTTGATCCAAAAGCATTTGGCAAAGTTGGAATGGCTGCTGTGACAGAGCTTGTGAAGAATCGCATGAGAGTCTGCGGATGTGATGGAAAAGTAAACGAATGATGGAGTACATAAAAGGAGCGCTTATGAAAAAATATTTATTGGGAATTGATATTGGAACGAGTGCTTGTAAAATTGCATTATTTGAGAAGGACGGAACGGTCGTTGCATCAACGACCGGCGATTATCAGGTTTACTATCCGAAGGAAGGATGGGCAGAACAGAATCCGGATGAATGGTGGAGTGCGGTATGCAAAGCAATCAAACAGATGCTTTCGGCTTACCAGATCAAACCGGAGGACATCGCAGGCGTCGGTATTGACGGACAGAGCTGGTCGGCGATCCCGATCGACAAGGATGGAAATGTTCTGGCGAATACACCGATTTGGATGGATACCAGAGCACAGAGTATCTGTGACCGTTTAAATCAAAAAATCGGTGCAGACCGGATTTTCGAGTTGTCTGGAAATTCATTGCAGCCATCTTACACAACCGCAAAAATCGTCTGGTATCATGAGCAGATGCCGGAGGTTTACTGCAACATATACAAGATTCTGCAGTCGAATGCATTTATTGCCTTTCGTCTGACTGGAGAAATTACACACGATTTGTCACAGGGCTACGGAATCCACTGTTTTGACATGAGAAAGCAGGAGTGGAATGACGAGATGTGTGAAGCACTTGAAATTCCGAGAAGCTTTCTGCCAGAGCTGGTTCCAAGCCATCAGGTCGTGGGAAACGTCACGGCAAAGGCATCGGAGGAATGCGGACTGGCTGCCGGAACACCGGTTGTTGCCGGCGGACTGGATGCGGCCTGCGGAACGCTTGGCGCGGGTGTCGTAAAACCGGGTCAGACGCAGGAGCAGGGAGGACAGGCCGGTGGTATGAGCATCAGTATGGATACATATGCCGCAGATCCAAGACTGATTTTAAGTCCACATGTTGTGCCCGGACAGTGGCTCCTGCAGGGCGGAACAACAGGCGGCGGCGGAGTGATGCGATGGTTTGAAAGAGAATTTGCTGAGAGCGAGCGGATGAAAGCAGATGTATGCGGCAAATCCTCACTGAATCAGCTGAATGAAATTGCAGAGCAGGTTCCGGCGGGATCTGACGGAGTAGTATTTCTGCCATATATGTCCGGTGAGAGATCGCCAATCTGGGATCCAAACGCGAAAGGCGTATATTACGGACTGGACTTTAGCAAGACAAAAGGACATATGGTGCGCGCATCAATGGAAGGTGTGGCACTTGCATTGAAACACAATCTCGATATTGCGCAGGAGACCGGCGCGAAGGCCGATGAACTCTGGGCGATGGGCGGATCAGCGAATTCACATTTGTGGACACAGATTAAATCAGATGTCACCGGAAAACCAATTGCAGTTCCGGCATCCGACACAGCGACAACACTTGGTGCTGTGATTCTGGCGGGAGTCGGGGTCGGATTATATAACAGCTTTGAAGAAGCTGTCAAGATGACGGTGAAGGTTACAAGAAGACATGAACCAAACATGGAAAACCACAGAATCTATCAGAAAAACTACGAGACATATCTCGCAATCTATCAAAATCTAAAAGATATTATGAAGAAAAACGGAGGCAGTAAAGAATGAAAGCAGGAGTTGTACATGCAAAAAATGATCTGCGTTATGAGGAAATTGAAAAACCAGTACCCAAAAAAGGTCAGGTTTTAATTAAAGTAAAATATACCGGCATTTGTGGCTCTGATGTTCCACGTGTCAATGGCGATGCATGTCATTTCTTCCCAAATGTATTGGGACATGAATTTTCCGGTGTCGTAGAGGAAGTTGGGGAAGGAGTAACATCTGTAGCGGCAGGTGACAGAGTTGCCGGAGTTCCGCTTGTTCCGTGTATGGAATGTGAAGACTGCCAGAAGGGAAATTATTCTCTCTGCAAGCATTATAGTTTTATCGGCTCCAGAGAATATGGAAGCTTTGCGGAATATGTCGTTGTACCTGAAAAAAATGCAGTTAAATTTGAGGATACAGTATCCTTTGAGCAGGGGGCATTCTTTGAACCTGCAACCGTAGCGCTTCATGGACTTCAGAGAGTCGATTATAAAGGCGGAAAGACCGTGGCCATTCTGGGCGGAGGTACAATTGGTATGTTCGTTATGCAGTGGGCAAAAATTTTCGGAGCAAAGAAGGTGGCTGTATTCGATATAGCTGACGAGAGACTGGCGCTTGGAAAACGTCTTGGTGCAACAGAAGGAATTAATACACTGGAAAATAATTTCATGGAAAAAGCTATGAAGATGACAGATGGAAAAGGCTTTGACTATGTATACGAGACAGCGGGAAATACGATTACCATGAAGATGGCATTTGAGCTGGCTGCCAACAAAGCACAGGTATGCTTTGTCGGAACACCTACGAAAGAGATTTCCTTTACGGTGAAGGAATGGGAGAACATGAACCGCAAAGAATTTACGCTGACCGGGTCATGGATGTCATACAGTGCACCATTCCCTGGCGCAGAATGGGAACTTGCAGCACATTACTTCAAGACAGGAGATTTAAAATTCGATGATTCCTTTATCTTCAAGAAAGTTCCGCTCAGCGAGATTGCGAGTGCATTTGAACTGTATAAAACACCGGGAACCGTGAAAGGTAAAATTCTGATTGACAGTCAGGCATAGGAGGAGAGAAAAATGATTTTAACAGTCACATTAAATGCAGCTATCGACAAACGATATGTAGTTTCCGGTGCGCAGGAGGGTGAGGTGAATCGTGTTCTTGAATGTACCTATACACCGGGTGGAAAAGGGTTGAATGTATCAAAACCGGCATCCATCGCGGGTGCGAATGTAGTTGCCACCGGATTTGTCGGCGGACACGCAGGAGATTATATCGTAGATTCCCTGAAACCGTTTGGAATCACAGCCAAGTTTTACCGTCTGGAGGCGGAGAGCAGAAGCTGTATCAATATCTGGGATGAAGAAAAGAAGGTGCAGACTGAATTTCTGGAACCCGGATTTACAGTATCACCGGATGAGTTTGAGGCATTTCAGGAACATTTCAAAGGCCTTGTGAAAGATGCAGAGGTTGTAACGATGTCAGGGAGTGTTCCGAAGGGCTTAGATGCAACTGCATATCAGAAGCTGATTTCGACTGTAAAAGAAGCGGGAAAAAAAGTGATTCTTGATACAAGCGGTGAATTGCTTCGCATGGGTATAGAGGCAAAACCGACAATGATAAAACCAAATATCGATGAAATCCGTATGCTGACGGGAAGCCGGTGCGATTCGAAGGAAGAACTGATTGAGGCCGCAAAAGAGATTCATGCAAAAGGCGTGGATGTGGTGGTAATCTCACTCGGTGCGGACGGCTCGATGCTGGTCTGTGAATCTGGAGTCTATCAGGCAGTTGTTCCAAAAATCAATGCAGTCAATACCGTGGGCTGCGGTGATTCTATGATTGCAGGATTTGCCCTTGGATTTGAAGAGGGCTTATCTATAGAAGAAACACTTCGCAAAGCAAGTGCAATATCGGCGGCAGCTGCAATGCGGGAAGAAACGGGATTCTTTGTAATAGAGGACATGGAGAACCTGTTTGGCAACATTGGGATTAAAAAAATTCAATAAAACAATTTTAAGGAGGAAGAAAAATGGAAATGATTAGTCCAAGTATTGTACCACAAAGAAAGCTTTGTAATGGAAACACAATGCCTGCAATCGGAATGGGAACATTCGGTTCAGACAGATTCACAGCAGAACAGGTGTCTGCTGCGGTAGCAGGAGCAATTCGCTGCGGATACCGTCTGTTTGACTGCGCAGCATGCTATGAAAATGAAGATCAGATCGGCGAGGTATTTAAGGCAGCATTTGAAGAGGGCGTTGTTGAACGCAGTGAACTTCATATTATGACAAAAGTTTGGAATGATATGCACGAACGTGTAGAAGAATCCTGCAAGAAGAGTATCATGGATTTACAGTGCGATTATATTGACACATTCTTTATTCACTGGCCATTCCCGAACTACCATGCACCACATTGTGATGCCGATTCACGTAATCCTGATTCAAGACCATTCAGCGTAGAAGAATTTGTTCGTACTTATCGTCAGATTGAAAAGTTAGTAGAAGAAGGTCTTGTAAAGAATATTGGTATTTCGAACATGACAATACCTAAATTGGAAGCAGTTCTCTCGGAACTGACGATTCAGCCAACTGTATGTGAGATGGAATTACATCCATGCTTCCAGCAGCAGGAATTATTTGACTATCTGGTAGCACACGATATTCAGCCAATCGGATTCATGCCAATCGGCTCACCACAGAGACCGGAAAGAGATATGATGCCGGGAGATGTTGCTGATATTCAGACACCGGAGATCAAAGCAATTGCAGCAGCTCACGGAGTGCATCCGGCAGTGATCGCAATCAAATGGGCAGAACAGCGCGGTCAGATTCCGATTCCATTCTCAATTCATGAAAATGAGTATGTAAGCAACCTGAAATGTGTGACAGAAGATCCTTTAACAGAAGAAGAAATGGCATCAATTGCAACGTTAGAGAAAAATAACCGCCTTGTAAAAGGTCAGGTATTCTTATGGGAAGGTGCTGATGACTGGCATGACCTTTGGGATGAAGATGGAGAGATTGTTAAATAAATTAAAAAAGGAGACTGAAAATGAAAACGATACTTCAAAAAGCTGCTGTAGGTATGCTTACTGGTGCTTTGCTTTTTTCAGCAGTTTTACCGCCGATGAATCTTTCAGCAGCAGAGCCCCCGGTTAGTACAACAAACGAAGAGAGTGAAGTAAAACAATTTATGGATTGTTTTGAGCCTATGCCAATTATCAATGAACTTTCGGAAGACTGCTGGGGAGCTGACGTAATCGGAGCACGCGATCAGGGTAACGGTCTGGAGGATAGTGATCTGTCAGATTACTGCTATTGGGATGGAGCTATTATTAAGAATCCTGATCCGAACGGTGAATATAAATATTATATGTTTGCGAGCCGTTGGAATCAGGCAGGCGGTCATTGGGGACAGGATGGTATTTCCGGATGGCAGGGTTCCCAGGCCATCTACTCTGTCAGCAATAATTTATATGGTCCTTACGAGGATAAAGGTCCTTTATGGCCCGAGTGGTGTGAAGGTGCCGGTCACAATGTCTTTCCTTTTGCTATCAGTGAAAGTGATTCTTTATACGCTAAGGGCTATAGATATGCAATTTCCATCAGCGATACAGGAATGCATGGTGACACAGCAAATGGAACGCTCCATATATCAAAAAGTCTTGACGGTCCATGGGAATTGATCGATAATGGCAAAAATGGAAAGTTAAATGTTGATACCAGCCGATTTTCTCTTTCCAATATTAGTATCGCGATAGGTCCTGATGGAAAATATATTGCAACAAACAGAAATGGAGATATAGCACGGGCGGATTCTATCGATGGAGAATGGAGTGTACAATCCACCAAACTCTGGTGGAACACACCCGGAATGTCATCTTCTTGTATTGAAGATCCGGTTATCTGGTATTCGGATGGACTCTACCATATTGTGGTAAACAAGTGGGATACACGTATGGCATACTATCTGACCTCTGAGGACGGTGTAACATGGAGACGTCATTCGGGTATTGCATATACACCGGGAGCTGGTTTCTTAAGATATGAGAATGGTGTCGTAAATGACTGGACAAAGCTTGAACGTCCGAACATCTATGTCGAGGACGGCAGCATCAAAGCCATGACCTTTGCTGTCATTGATGTGCAAAAGGAAGAGGATTTTGGAAACGACAAACACGGCAGCAAAATCACGGTTGTACCATTTTCAGCCGATAAGCTGCAGCAGCTTGATGCAGCCTCTGACCCAATCGAAAATAGAGCCGGCATACTCCCTGCTGCTGATTCCACGATTCAGTCATGGAACACGGAAGTCGATAAAAACTATGGTTCTGAGAAGCATATTCAGCTGCAAAGAAGCATACACGCCAGCACAGGTCTTTTCGGAGAGGGAGAACGTCCGGAAAATGGTTATGACTGTAAAATCGGGTTTGTAAAATATGACATTGCTGATTTACTGGGTGAAAACCAGACGGTTGACAGTGCATACCTTTCCGTTGTTTATGAAGACCTTGCCGCTGGCAGTGCGGAAAGAGAACAGATTCAGGTCAGTCTTTCAGAAGACAACTGGGAAGAAGGGAATGGAAAGGAAAACGGTGAAGGTGCGAATGGAAATCAAGCAGATGCTGGAACACTTACATGGCGTAATCAGCCAGCTGTGAACTATAACCCGGCGGACCCTTCCAATACGATTGCCTATTCCGAAATTTTCCATACTTCGGATATGAACCGGGTAGTTGATATTGATATCACAAAACTGGTCCGGAATTTTGTCAGAGATAATCCCGATGCAACTACCATTAGCTTTGCTCTGAATGAAGCAGCTACTGGAAACCGTGTCATAATTGGCAGCAAGGAGGCAGGTGAACAGTATGCGCCCCGTCTTATACTGAACACAAAAGAGAATGGAGTTCCTGTAACTGGAATCACTCTGGATGAAAATGAGCTTACCGTTGATGTTGAGACGAGCCAGAAGCTGACGGCATCCATAACTCCAGACAATGCCGACAATAAAAATATATCATGGACTTCCAGCAATGCCACTGTTGCAGAGGTTGATGAAAGCGGAATCGTAACCGGTAAATCCTCCGGCATGGCCGTCATTACTGCAACATCACAAGATGGCGGATACACAGCTAAATGTACAGTAACTGTAACAGATCCTGCTGTGACAGATCCTGCTGAGACTATGCTGCTGCCATCAGCTGATACCTATGTACAGTCTCCCGACGATTCATGGACTGAGAACTACAGTACCTCTGATATACTTAGTATGAAGAAAGACAGTAACTTTGATAAGTTATGGGCCGGAAGAGCCGGGCATTTTGGCGAATGGGCGACAGAGAACGGCAGCCGTCCTGATGAATGGTACAATAACGGAATTGCGTACTTAAATTACGATATGTCCAGTCTGGATCTAACTCAGGAATTAGAAAACGCAAGTTTAACACTCACCTATCAGGGCAATAATGACTCTGCTTCCGAGACGCATCTTGAGGCAGCACTGGCTGAATCCGGATGGGATGCTGAGACAGTCACATGGCAGAGTATGCCGGCACTTCTGTATGACACCGAGGATATCGAAAATACGATTGCTGTATCGGAAGGGTTTACCGGAAAAGAAACCGGAAGAACTGTAACGATTGATGTGACAAAACTTGTAAACAGCTTTTTGCAGACGAGAGAAGATAATACTTCTATGAACTTTGGACTGAATGTCTCTACGGTAAATAAGGAGTTTAAATTTGGAAGTGCTGAATCTGGAGAGGCTACTTCACCAACGTTAAAGTTACGCTTTAAAGATTCTTCAATTCCGGTAACCGGTGTGACTTTAAGTGAGAGTGAGCTTACGATGAATATCGGCGACACAAAAGAGCTGACTGCAACAATCAGCCCTGAGGACGCCACGAATAAAGACCTTGTATGGCGTTCTGAAGATTCCACTGTTGCAGAAGCAGACAATGGTAAAATCACTGCCAAGAAAGCAGGAACTACCAAGATTACTGCCACAACAGTAGATGGCAGCTATACTGCGGAATGTACTGTAACAGTAAATGAATCGGATCAGACCCCTGTTCCGGTCAGCAGCATCACGCTTGATAAGGATACACTTACCCTGCCGATTGGAGGCACTGATACACTGACCGCATTTATTACACCTTCTGATGCGACTGATAAAAATGTTATCTGGTCTTCCAAAGATAGCTCTGTGGCAACTGTTGATAAGAACGGAGCTGTAAATGCCGTAGCAGCAGGCAGCACTGTTATAACTGCCAAGACTTTGGATGGTGGGTTTACAGCAGAATGTACTGTCATTGTAACAGGTTCCAGCTCAGACAAAGAGGAGCCTTCAACATCAAAACCAGATCATAAATCTGATGTAGTAAACACTGGCGATACTTCTACTTTTCTGGGAACTATTATTGTATTAGTCATTACCGCCTGCACAGGAAGCGCAGTCTTATTTATGCGGAAAAAGAAAAATCAATAGTCATGTTACTTTACTTGTATACATAGTAAAACAAAACCCTCGCAGTGATACTGCGGGGGTTTCGCTATTAATCTATTAATCACTGGGATCACATAATCTCCAGACAAACGAGAAAATCATTCATCCTCGGAATAAGACACATCCGGATGCAAAAAGGCGAACTGCAATGCCTTATTTTCTTCTGTCACCATTGCGCTGATGATAATATCTCCGGTATCGAGGTACCAGATATTTCCATAATTGTTGATACTGTTTTTTTCTTCTTCTGTCGAGTAGCCACTGTCACCGTGTTCATCTGTCATATCATCATTGATCTTTGTGTATAAATCTTCTAATTCCTGAGTATCTGTGGAGCCGTAAGCCCAGGCAACACACATCAGTTTGTCCTTGTCATCAAACATATATTTGACAGTACCGTCTTTGTTCTCGTACTTTTTATCATAGGTGTAGGTTTCACCGTTATATACCGAATCGTAGGTCTCATAATCATCGCCTTCTTCGGCAATGATATCTTCCTTTGTACTGTCCCAGGAAGCTTTGGTGAAAGGGGCATCCAGTTTCAGTTCGGCAGCTTCCTTCCTGCAGCCGGTGAGCGCGAGAGAAGAGATCGCTAATACAGTAAGTGCAATTGATAATAGTTTCTTGTGTCTCATAATAATTTAGTCCTCCAATAAAGTATTGTGTCAGCTTTAAAATACAGCTTCCATGTAGCGTTTTGGCGTTAAGCCTTTATATTTGTTAAACGTTTTGATGAAATAGCTCTCATCGTTGAATCCGCAGGAGATTGCAACCTCCTTGATCGTGACATCCTTCGTGGTGAGCATTTCACAGGCAGATTCAATCCGGTAATAATTCAGATAATCAATCGGTGTCCGCTCCGTGATGCTTCGAAAATAACGGCAGAAATATTTCGGATTCATGCCGGCAATCTTAGCCAGACATTCCAGACTGATATTACGGCTGTAATTCTCGGAAATGTAGGTCAGTACATTTTTGATCGCATTTAACCGCTCGGATGCAATCGTATTGTTCACTGATTTCTCATATAGATTGTTCAGCAGGATGCTGCCGATCAGCTGGTAAATGAATCCGATGGTCATAAATTCATAGCCGGATTTTCTTGCAGAAAGAGCCCTGCTTAGTTCATGTACAATTGAAACAATCTCGGGAGTGTTCTCGGAAATGAGCGTGTTAACCGTAATCTTATGATTCACAATGTCATGTATTGTTTTGCCGCAGGAGAGATTGCTCTTCAATAATGCCATGAAATCAAAAACAAAACATTCATAGACGCAGTCATGTGGTGATCCGCCATGGAGAATTCCATCGGTAATAAAAATCACATCACCGGCTTTGTATTCTTTTGTATCGTTATTCAGCGTCAGATGAAAGCTCCCGGAAATAATCCACATGATTTCATAATGTGTATGCCAGTGCACCGGCATGTGATAGCGTGGGCTTCTGGGGGTCTCACGGTAATGGGCTATGGGAAAGCTAAATTGACCATGCTCCCGACGCTCTTTGTAGTCTATGTATTTCATGTAACCTCCTTTATAAAAGATGTGAATATTTTACTAACTTTTTTCATTATAACACTTTTGTTTTTTTAATCAAGGATATATAATGAAAATGTACGAAAGCGAAACGTTTCGCCCAAAATAGTCTGATTCTCCCTAAAAAACAGACTGGAAAGGAGGAAATATGCCGGCAACAATACGCGATATCAGCAAGGAAACAGGATTGTCTCTCGCTACGATCTCTAAATATCTCAACGGCGGTAATGTGTTACCGGAAAACCGTGTGAAGATAGAAGCTGCAGTGAAGGAGCTTCATTATGAAGTGAATGAGATAGCGAGAAGTCTTGTTACAAAGAAAACCAGAACGATAGGAGTTGTGGTGTACAACGTAGAGTGCGCGTTTAATGGTTCGTTCTTACATTATGTGAACAGCATACTGAGTGAGAAGGGCTATGGCCTTCTTATCTGTGACTCGAGCAATAGTGAAAGAAAGGAAGCAGAGAATATTAAGTTTCTTTTGAATAAGAAAGTGGATGGTATGATTGTGGTACCTGTATCATCGAATGCAGACTTTTTAAAGCCTGCGAAACATGCAGAAGTCCCCGTGGTTCTGGTTGACAGAACCATGAAGAATGCGGACTGTGACTGTATTAAGATCGATAACAGAGAGACTGCAATGAATGCAGTAACACTTCTTATTAAGAACAACCACAAAAAGATAGCGATTATCTGCAGCGCCAAAGAGTATACAGGAATCGAACGCTACAAAGGTTATCGGGATGCACTGAATCAGGCAGGTCTTAGTGTGCCTGCCAGTTATCAGAAGAAAGGGATCCATGCGATGGAGTATGGATACGAAAGCATGAAACAGCTTTTAAAATTAAAGGACAGACCGACAGCGGTGTTTATGACGAATTATGAACTGACACTGGGAGCTGTTATGGCGGTAAATGAATCACCCAGTTTCAACTGTCCCGAGCATATATCATTACTTGGATTTGATGACATGATACTTTCTCATGTGATTCAGCCGAGGATGTATATGGTTGTTCAGCCTGTAAAAGAAATGGGAGAAAAAGCGGTGGAACAGTTACTGAAACGTATTAATGGAAATCATGAAGATTCACTCGAAATCAACATGAAATCTCATTTGAAACGAGGAAATTCAATTAGAAGCTTAGCGTGAAACGTTTTATTACTAAAAGTGAATTTTGTCATATTTTGTTCCGTAATGATTACATGATTCACACTTGTCATAAAAGCAAAATTGAATTATAATTAGTTCATAGACAGTGAACCGTTTCGCTTCACTACGATTTTAAATACTTTTATAGTTAGGAGGAATAAAATTGGAAAAAATCAAACAAAATCCAATTGTCAAAAAAATCGGTTTCAACAGAGTCGTTCTTTGCTGTGCGTTAATCCTGCTTTATGTAGTACTTTGCGTCACAACAGGCGGTAAGTTCTTTGGGATGGCCAGAATCATGAGTGCATTAAACTATGCATATTTCCTTGGATTCTTATCTTTGGGAGTTACATTTGTAATTGCAACAGGAGGTATCGACTTTTCTATCGGACCGGTTATGTTCTGCTGTGCATTGGTTTCAGGTTATTGCTTCGTTGCACATGGTGTACCGATGGGATTAGCATTCGTAATCAGCATTTTGGTAGGTTTAGCATTTGGATGTTTCAGCGGATATCTCGTAGCCTATTGGTCAGTACCTTCCTTCATTACTTCAATGGCAGGTATGAACATTGCAAAAGGTATTGCTTCTGTATTTACGAAGACACAGTCAGTCAGCTGGCCACAGAGTTCACAGGACGGCGGATGGTTCAGAGTAATCGTGAAAGCCGGAGCTATTCCGACAGGTCTGATTCTCTTCCTCGCAGCAGCAGTTGTCTGTGCAATCATTTTGAACAAGACAACAGCAGGTCGTTACATATTATCATTAGGAAGTAACAAAGAAGCAGTTAGACTTTCAGGTGTTAACACAAAGAAATGGGAAATGCTTGCTTTTGTAATCTGTGGAGTTCTTTGCGGAATTTCAGCACTTTTCTATGTGGCAGCATATACAACTGTTCAGCCTGGATATGGTGATAATTATAACAATGAAGCAATTGCCGGCTGTGTAATGGGTGGTACATCTATGGCAGGTGGACTTGCTTCTATCAGCGGTACTGTTATCGGTGTGTTTATTATCGCATTACTTCAGGAAGGCATTCTGGCTCTTAACTTTGATAAAAACTTTCAATTAATTATCACAGGTGTAATTGTTATTGTTGCGGTTTACTCCGATGTTGTAGCAAGACGCAGAAAGAACTAATAACAACCATAAAATTGATTGATGAATAGAAAGGTAAGGTAAGAGAATGGGCGAAGTAATTTTAACGATGAAAGAAATTGATAAATCCTTCCCGGGTGTTCACGCATTGGATCATGTAAACCTTGAAGTGAGAAAAGGCGAAGTACATGCACTGATGGGAGAGAATGGAGCTGGTAAATCTACTTTAATGAAAGTACTTACCGGTATTTATTCCAAGGATTCAGGTACAATTACATTTGAGGGAAAAGAAGTAGATTTCCACAGTGCAAAAGAAGCACAGGATGCCGGAATTGTAATCGTGCATCAGGAATTAAATATGCTGGGTCATCTGACCGTGGCACAGAACATCTTTATCGGACGTGAATTCAAAAAAGGATTGCGTATCGATGATAAGAAGATGAATGAGGAAGCAAAGAAACTGTTTGACCGTATGAACATCGACATTGATCCGAAAGAGACAATGAGTAAGCTTACGGTTGGTAAGCAGCAGATGTGCGAGATCGCGAAAGCTATCTCACATGATGCAAAGGTTATCGTATTCGATGAGCCGTCAGCTGCGTTAACAGAGACAGAGATTGATGAGCTGTTTAAAATCATTCGTGATTTGAGAGAAAAAGATCTGGGTATTGTATATATCTCACACCGTATGGATGAGATCAAGGTGATTACAGACCGCGTAACTGTCATGCGTGATGGTTCTTATGTGGGAACACTGATTACGAAGGACAGCACGAAAGATGACATCATCAACATGATGGTTGGACGTGTTATCTATGAAGATCCTAAGACAGAGAGTATGGTTCCAGAGGACGCACCGGTTGTACTTAAGGTGGAACATCTGAAAGCCGGACATATGGTGAATGATGTGAGTTTTGAGCTTCACAGAGGAGAGATCCTCGGATTCTCAGGCCTGATGGGTGCCGGACGTACAGAGACAGCGAGAGCAATCTTTGGCGCTGACCAGATTGAGAGCGGCGATATTTATGTGAATGGCAAAAAAGTGACAATCAAGAGTCCTTCAGATGCAGTTGCAAATGGTATCGGTTATCTTTCAGAAGACAGAAAACGTTACGGTATTGTCGTTGACAAGACAGTTGCAGAAAATACAACAATGGCATGTATGGAGAATTTCATGAATGGAATTTTCATTGACAAGAAAAAAGAGCGGGAAATTGCTCAGAAGTATGTAGATGATCTCGCAACGAAGACACCGAGTGTTGACCAGTTAGTTGTCAACTTATCAGGTGGTAACCAGCAGAAAGTTGTAATTGCGAAGTGGTTAACACGTAACAGTGATATTCTTATCTTTGATGAGCCGACAAGAGGTATTGATGTTGGAGCTAAGAGCGAGATATACAAATTAATGAATCAGTTAGCTGCTGATGGAAAAGCGATTATAATGATCTCCTCAGAGATGACAGAAATCTTACGTATGAGTGATAGAATTGTTGTAATGTGTGAGGGTAAGAAGACCGGTGAAATCGGTATTGCTGAAGCGACACAGGAAAACATCATGAACATGGCTACACGAGAGATTGAATAAGGAGGAGAGTTAAGATGGCAGATAACACAGTAAAAACGACTGTAAAAAAAGAGTCGTTTATCAACAAAATGGGCGGACAGAAATTTATCGTTCTTTTGGTCGCAATTGCATTATTCTTAGTGTTTTGTGCAGCCAGCCCGGGTTATAGAAAGACAACAACGTTTATTACAATTTTGGATTTTTCCTACTACATTATTCTGATGGGAATCGGTGTTACATTTCCGCTGATTACTGCTGGTGTTGACCTTTCCATTGGTACCGGAATGGTATGTTATGCACTGGTTGGTGGATGGTTAATCCGTTTTCATGACTGTCCGACCGGAATTGCAATGCTTGTATGCGTTTTATTTGGTATGGCAATCGGTGTACTGAATGGATTTTTGGTTGCAATTATGGAATTACCGCCATTTCTGGCAACGTTATGTACCTGCATGATTACACGAGGAATCGGCTCTGTCATTGTAGGAGGATTTGGTATTCCCTGGCCGACAGCAGGAGCAGACAATGCATGGTACCGTAATATCTTTAAGCTTACGGACGGCAGTACCATTATTCCGATTGGTTTGGTATGGATGATTGTTATTGTGGTCATCATGTCCTTTGTGCTCAACCATACAAAAATTGGTCGTTACACAATCGCAATCGGAAGTAACAAAGAAGCAACAAGACTTTCAGGAGTCAATGTTAGATTTTATCATATTTTAGCATATGTCATCTGCGGATTTTTTGCAGGAGCAGCATCAATCTCATATGCAGCTGTTGTCCCTACGGTTCAGCCGGGAACAGGTGCAGGATTTGAGCTTGAAGCAATCGGTGGAGCTATCATCGGTGGTGTATCAATGTCAGGTGGTGTTGGAAGCGTTGCCGGAACATTTGCAGGAGTGTTTGTAATTGTTCTTTTGAAAACAGGACTTCCATTCGTTGGTTTAACAGCGAACTGGCAGCAAATTATTACAGGACTTGTATTAATCGGTGCTGTACTGATCGATATCATTAAGACAAAGAGAGAACAGATTAAGTAAGATGTCGATTAAATGAATGATAGATAGCGGCCGGAGAACGGCTGTTACTATAAAAAACAATTTCATGTCAGGAGGACAAAAGTATGAAAAAGAGAATTGTAGCAGTATTACTTAGTGGATGCATGGTGGCTAGTTTACTTGCAGGATGTGGTGGCAAGAAAGACGACGCAGCAGCAGGATCTACAGCAGCTGATTCAGGAAGTGGAGACGGATATCACTTCGAAGTAGTTGTAAAGAGCTTCCAGTCAACATATTGGCAGGCAGCTATCCAGGGAATGGATCAGGCTAAAGATGAATTAGGTATTACATACAATGCTACAGGCCCTAATGCTGAGTCTGATATCGCTGATCAGGTTAATATGCTTAACAATGCTATTAACGCTAATCCAGACGGAATCGCTCTCGCAGCTTGTGACCAGAGTGCAGTTCTTGACTCTCTTCAGACAGCATTAGACAAAAAAATCCCAGTAGTATGCTTCGATACAACAGTACCGGATGCTCCAGAAGGATCTGTATACTCTAACGTAGTTACAGACAATGGCGGTGCAGGTGCAATCGCTGGAGAAAAACTTTACGAAGCAGTAAAAGACCAGCTTGGTAAAGGAACAGTCAGAGTTGGTGAAGTTAATCAGGATGCTACAGCAGCTAACATTACTGAGCGTGGTATGGGATTCATCAACAAGTTCAAAGAACTTGCAGAAGCAGACAGCTACAAAGTAGCAGTAATCGGAAATGATTACTATGTTGGTAAAGTAGAGAACAACGCAGCAGAAGCTGACGCTGACATCATTATCGAAGTTGCTGTACCAGCACAGACAACTGTTGACTTATGTACAACAGAAGCATCTAACATCATGAACAAAGATGACACAATCGCTATCTTTGGATCTAATCAGGTTTCAGCTGAAGGTGTTCTTGCAGCTAATGCTAACTTAAACGTCTTAGGCGACAAGATCCTCGCAGCAGGATTTGATGCAGGTACAGCTCAGAAAGCAGCTGTTAAAGATGGTACATTACTTGGATCAGTTACACAGTCTCCACTTATGATGGGTAAAGGCGCTATCGAAACACTTGCTAAGATTTGTGATGGCGAAGATGTTGAAATGGATCAGCCTACAGATGCAGCTTGGTATGATGCTGATAACATGGATGATGCTGACATCGCTCCTAACCTTTACGACTAATTTAGAATTCTAAATGAAGAAGTAAAAACTGAATTGAAAACTAAATGAGAAGGGACTGGGAGATTTCCCAGTCCCTTTTTGGAAAAACGAATTGGAGGACAAATAAATGTTAAAAGGTATTCCTAAAATCATTTCTCCTGAATTATTGATGGTTCTTGCAGAAATGGGACACAGTGACAGAATCGTAATTTCAGATGGTAATTTTCCGGCGGAGTCTATGGGACGTGACGCAATTGTAATCCGTTGTGACGGACATGGTGTACCGGAAATCTTAGACGCAATCCTGCAGGTATTTCCACTCGATACTTATGTTGAGAAACCGGTGAATTTAATGGAAGTAATGCCGGGAGATGATGTTGAGACCCCTATCTGGGATACATACAAAGAGATTATTGCAAAATATGACAACAGAGGTGCAGAGGCTGTCGGCAATATCGAACGTTTCAAATTCTATGAGGAAGCAAAAACAGCTTACGCAATTATTGCAACGGGAGAATCGGCTCTGTATGCAAATGTAATGTTACAAAAGGGCGTTGTTGTAGATTAGGCAGTAAAGACAAAAAATAGAAAACGAGTTGGAGAAAATATATGCTGGATCATGTAGAGACAATGTTCGATAATATACCGGGCATGCTAAAAAAACTTAAAAAACGTTCTTATGAGAGCAATATGACTGTGTTCCGTGAAAAGAACCAGATGTATTTTGCTGAAATAACAGATTACGTTGACGGACAGGAAAACAAAGAAGGCGCTTGCTCAGAGATTGCAGGATTGCTCGCGGATGCAGCAGAAAAGCGGTTTGCTGGCAGCAATGGGAAAATTAAGGCACGTCAGCAGGCCGATTTGAATTTCTTTATGATTTATTATACATTTCCTGCAATTCTGTTGACGGAAAACGAAAATGCAAATCTGATTGCCCAGAGTCTTTGTGATGAATGGGGAAAACGATTCAAGAACAGTAACATCAGTTATACAGATTATGATTCAATCTATAACACATTTAATGAAAAGATACTGGGTATTTTTTAGTTTGGTATTAGGAGGAAGCATAGAATGCAGAAATATTATTTAGCAGTTGATATTGGCGCTTCCAGCGGAAGACATATTCTGGGAAGTGTACAAGATGGAAAGATCGTTCTGGAGGAAATTCATCGTTTTGAGAATGGTATGATTAAAAAAGATGGGCATCTCTGCTGGGACTATGAGAAATTATTTGGAAATATTAAAGATGGTATTAGGAAATGTAAAGAAATCGGTAAGATTCCGACTTCCATGGGAATCGACACATGGGGAGTTGACTTTGTCCTTTTAGATGAGAAGGATGAGGTTCTGGGCGAGATGTATGGCTATCGTGACAACCGTACAGATCATATGGACGAAGCGGTTTATAAAATTGTGCCTGAGACAGAGCTCTATGCCAGAACCGGAATCGAGAAGCAGATGTTTAACAGTATCTTCCAGCTGATGGCTGTTAAGCAGAACCAGCCGGAATACATGGAGAAGGCGAAGACGATGCTGTTCGTGCCGGATTTCTTCCATTTCCTATTAACAGGAAAGAAAGCAAATGAATATTCAGAGGCGACAACTTCACAGCTTGTGAATGCTGTAACTGGTGACTGGGATATGGAATTGATTGAAAAGCTTGGCTTTAATAAAGAAATGTTCCAGACAATTACAAAGCCGGGAACGAATCTTGGCTCTTTAAAACCGGAACTGGCAGAGGAATTCGGCTTTGATATGGATGTGGTACTTCCCTGCACACACGATACAGAATCTGCGATTCTGGCAGTTCCTGCGAATGATGATGATTATCTTTTTATCAGCTCTGGAACCTGGTCACTTCTGGGTGTTGAGAGAACGAAGCCTGATACATCAGAACTCAGCCGCACGAACAGTTTCTCAAATGAAGGCGGATATGATGATAAAATCTGTTATCTGAGAAATATCATGGGCTTGTGGATGATCCAGTCTGTTCGCCATAATCTGGATGATAAATATGGATTTGGTGAAATTTGTGCTGAAGCGGAAAAAGCGAAGGATTTCCCATCCAGAGTTGAAGTGACAGACAGCTGCTTCATGGCTCCTGACAATATGATTGAAGCAATCAAAGACTACTGCCGCCGTACCAGTCAGCCGGTACCGGAGACATTAGGAGAGATTGCGACTGTCGTGTATGCAAGCCTGGCTGAGTGTTATGACCGCACGATCAAAGGCATTGAAAAGTCTACCGGAAGAACTTATAGCAGACTTCATATCGTCGGTGGCGGCGGCAATGCGGGATACCTGAATGAGCTGACAGCGAAAGCGACCGGGAAGGAGCTTCATGTCGGACCAACCGAGGGAACTGCGATTGGTAATATTGTATGCCAGATGATTCATAGTGGAGAATTTGGCAGTAAAGAAGAAGCCAGAGACGCGATTCATCAGTCATTTGATATTAAGGTGTATTGAGTTGGGGTACGTGATTTCGGATGAGTGCTGCGTTTGAGGACTGTCATTGAGCGCTAAGAGTTGCTAGAAAAATAAGAGACAATAGGTTGAGTACCGTGATGATACGAGCAAGAATCTGAGGATTCTTACTCTAGACATCACTGAACTCATGTATTTGAAATACATGAGTCCCCTCAATCTATTGTCTCTTATTTTTCAAACAACTCTAAAGCCCCAATGAATGCCCTCATCCACAGCCCTCATCCGAAATTCACTCACTCCAACTTGCACCAAGCGGGTGTACCAAGCAAGTGTGCCAAGTGGGGGTATTACGGTGGAAGTGGATAGGGGGGGGGCGGGGCAGTTGAGTTGTTGAAGAACCTAGATGAGAGCCTGCGGAGTGTCATCGCGGACATTGGGGAGCGTGTTAGAGATAAGCGACAAGATGGGGCAGGATGTCCATAAATTCCACACCATCTTGTCGACTTAGCTCTTACATGCTTTCCACCGTTCGCGATGACACTTCGCAGGCTCCATCGAATGTCTTTAACCACCTCAAATCCCCAAATTGTTCTTAAAAATGCACATGAAAGCCCCTTGTATACAATTTACAATAGGAGTATAATATGTACATGTGAGAAAAATTTGAAAGGAGTCCTAAAGATATGGGATTTATTGATGAAATCAAAGCAAGAGCAAAAGAAAACAAGAAGGTGATTGTACTTCCTGAGACAGAAGATGCGAGAACCTACAAAGCAGCAGAGCAGGTATTAAAAGAAGGTACTGCTGAGCTGATTCTGGTTGGCAGTGTAGAACAGGTTGAAAAGATGGGCGCAGGTTATGATCTTTCCGGCGCAAAGATTGTTGATCCGGCTACATGTGACAAGACAGAGAGTTACATTGACAAATTAGTAGAACTTCGTCAGAAAAAGGGAATGACAAAAGAGCAGGCAACGGATCTTCTGATGAATAACTTCTTATACTATGGTGTTATGATGGTTAAGATGGGGGATGCAGACGGTATGGTGTCCGGAGCATGTCACTCTACAGCAGATACACTTCGTCCCTGCCTTCAGATTCAGAAGACAAAACCGGGAACAAAGCTTGTATCAGCATTCTTTGTAATGGTTGTGCCTGATTGTGAATACGGTGAGAACGGAACATTTATTTTCTCAGATGCAGGTTTAGAGCAGAATCCGGATCCTGAGAAGTTAGCAGCAATTGCAGCTACTTCTGCAGAATCATTTAGAACACTGGTACAGGCTGAACCAAAGATTGCTATGATTTCACATTCCACAAAAGGAAGCGCAAAGCATCCGGATGTTGATAAAGTTGTAGAAGCTACACGTATTGCAAAAGAAGAGCATCCTGAGCTTATGCTTGACGGAGAACTTCAGGCAGATGCAGCGATCGTTCCAGAGATTGGTGAGTCAAAAGCACCGGGCAGCACAGTTGCAGGACATGCAAATGTATTATGCTTCCCAGATTTAGATGCAGGAAACAACGGATATAAACTGGTACAGAGACTGGCAAAGGCAGAAGCATACGGACCAATCACACAGGGAATTGCAAAACCTGTAAATGATTTATCCCGTGGATGTTCAGCGGAGGATATCGCCGGTGTCGTAGCAATCACAGTTGTACAGGCTCAAGCCGAGTAATTTCACATAAAAGAGAGAGGTATTTATATTATGAATATTTTAGTTATCAATTGCGGTAGTTCATCTTTGAAATTCCAGTTAATCAATTCTGATACAGAAGCTGTTCTTGCAAAAGGATTATGTGAGAGAATCGGTATCGATGGAGAATTTACATATCAGCCGGCTGGCGGAGAAAAGGAAAAAGGACCGAAGGCTATGCCTACTCATACGGAAGCGATTCAGTATGTAATCGATGCTCTGAGCAATGAGAAGACAGGTGTTGTTAAGAGTCTTGACGAAATCGATGCTGTCGGACACCGTGTCGTACATGGCGGAGAGAAATTTGCTTCTTCTGCAGTTATCACAGATGAGATGCTCGCAGCAGTGAAAGAGTGTAATGATCTTGCACCACTTCATAATCCTGCTAACTTAATCGGTATCGCAGCCTGCCAGAAATTAATGCCTAACACACCAATGGTTGGCGTATTTGATACAGCGTTCCATCAGACAATGCCTAAGAAAGCATTTATGTACGGACTTCCATATGACTACTATGAGAAATATGGCGTAAGAAGATACGGATTCCATGGAACAAGTCACAGCTTCGTATCGAAGAGAGCTGCTGAGTTCGTTGGAAAAGATGTAAAGAATACAAAGACAATTGTATGTCACCTTGGTAACGGAGCCAGCATCAGTGCTGTGTTGAATGGAGAATCAGTTGACACCTCTATGGGACTTACACCACTGGAGGGTGTTGTTATGGGTACACGTTCTGGTGACATTGATCCTGCAATCATGGAATACATTGCGAAGAAAGAGAATCTTGATATCGAAGGCGTTATGAATGTATTGAATAAGAAATCCGGTGTATTTGGTTTATCCGGAGATCTTTCAAGTGATTTCAGAGATCTTGACAATGCAGCGGCAGAAGGAAATGAGAAAGCAAGACTCGCACTGGATGTATTTGCCTACAGAGTAGCCAAATATATCGGAAGCTATATGGTTGCAATGAATGGTGTGGATAACATCGTATTTACAGCCGGCATCGGTGAAAACAGTGCAGATGTAAGAAGCGAGATCTGTGCATACTTAACATTTTTAGGTGTTAAGATCGATGAGGAAGCTAACAGCAAGCGAGGAGAAGAGGTTGTTATTTCAACTCCGGATTCTAAGATTACAGTGATTGTTATCCCTACGAATGAAGAGCTTGCCATTGCCAGAGAGACAGAAGCACTGATAAAATAGTCTTGAGTGAGTGACAGATACTGCAAAAACCAGATTTGTGGATGAAACATTGCTTTTAATACAAAATCCGTGAAATATTTTGCTATATTCGGTTGACAAACACAAATTGCATGATATAATGGTTTAGGTATGAATAAGAATTACAGTCTTGACACGATTATGTCAGTTGTTCAAGATATACGGAAGAATTTTAAGGAGGTGTAACCGATGTCAATCTGTCCAAAGAATAAATCTTCTAAAGGTAGAAGAGATAAAAGAAGAGCTAACTGGAAAATGAGCGCTCCAAACCTTGTAAAATGCAGCAAGTGTGGAGAACTTATGATGCCTCATAGAGTATGTAAGGCATGTGGATCTTACAACAAAAAAGAAATCATTTCAGTTGATTAATCTTAATGAATGTAGTAAAATCAAGGCTTTCACATCATTGTGGGAGCCTTTTTTTCGCAGTGTATACAAAATGGCAGCATTAACTGAAATTTCAGCAACTAACATATCATAGAGAGAGGAGTTCGCTATGCTGGTAGATTTAACGGATGTTCTGTCGGAGCAACACAAAACAATAGAGACGGACACTGACTTAGAGATGAAGGAATACCGCAGAGGAAAAGAAACATTTCCGATTGCAGAGAAGCTGCAGGTTCATATTGTGGTTGAGTATGTGCAGGATACAAAGATTATGATTACAGGGTACACAAGTCTGGTGATTAAAATCCCATGTGACAGATGTTTGGAAGATGTCAGTACACCCTTTGATTTAAAGTTCACGAAGGAAGTGGATTTGAGTGATGAGGTGACAGAGGCAGACGAAGAACTGGACGAGAAGAACTTTATTGAGGGACACCACCTGAATGTGGAACAGCTGATCTGCAACGAAATCCTTGTCGCATGGCCGATGAAGGTGCTCTGCAGTGCGGACTGTGAGGGAATCGTCTACACGAAGGATGATGCTCTCGACCCGAGAATGGCGGCGGCATTGGATGTGTTTAAAAATTTCCAAAGCTGATTCTGACTTTGAAATAGAATGGAAAACAGAATATCTGATGATCAGGTGAAAAAGTGTAGAGTAAAGTGCTCTACACTTTTTTTGTCCCTGGGACATATGAAACGAAAATAAATGAAAAAGCAAACGAAAGAAAAATCAAATAAAACGAAAATAAATGAGAAAAAATAGTGACATATGAAAAGAAAAATGATATTATATTAACAAATAAAACTTTAGAAGAAAAGAGGAGATTCACATGGGAAAATTAACAGGAAAAGTTGCGTTTATTACCGGCGCATCAAGAGGAATTGGAGCAGGAATCACAAGAGCCTATGCAAAGCATGGTGCAAAGCTGATTCTGGCAGATGTATCGCCTGACATGGATGTTCTGGCGAGAGATCTTCAGAGCGAGGGGTATGATGTATTTGCAGTGAAAGCTGACGTTACCAATCCAGACGATATGAAACGGGCAGCACAGGCAGGTGTCGATCAGTTCGGAACAATCGATGTTCTGGTGAACAATGCGGGTGTGTGCCGTCTGGGCAATTTCCTTGAGATGTCTGACAAAGACAGAGATTTCCATATCGACGTTAACATTAAGGGAGTCTGGAATACAACCAAAGCAGTGCTTCCATACATGATCGAGAAAAAGTATGGTAATATCGTCATCATGTCTTCCGTAACAGGAGATATGGTCGCAGATCCGGGAGAGACAGCATATGCATTAAGTAAAGCAGCACTTGTCGGATTCACAAAATCTCTGGCTGTTGAGATGGCAGAGAATAACATCCGTGTCAATGCAATCTGCCCGGGATATGTCAGAACACCTATGGCACTGAGTATTGCAAAACAGTCAAATCCGGAAGATCCGGAGAGTGTATTAACCGAGATGGCAACAGCAATTCCAATGCGCCGCTTAGCTGACCCTTCCGAGGTTGGTGAGCTTGCAGCGTTCCTTGGTTCTGACGAGTCAAGCTATCTTACCGGAACACAGAATGTAATTGATGGTGGTTCCACATTACCAGAATCTGTCAGCGTTGGAGTCTGATCGAGAGGAGATTTACATAAGAAATTATGAGCTTTTCAAACATCGTGATCTATATTATGGTAGGCTTTATGCTTCTTGGGGGAATAGATCGAATCTTTGGTAATAAGCTCGGTTTGGGGAAAGAATTCGAAGAAGGATTTCATGCATTGGGTCCACTTGCCCTTGGAATGGTCGGAATTACAAGTCTTGCACCGATTCTGGGGAAAGTACTGGCCTCAGCGGTTGGTCCAGTATTCGAATTATTTGGCGCTGATGTATCTATGTCAGCGTCCATACTTCTCCCGATTGACACGGGCTGCTATCCGCTTGCCCATTCCATGACACAGAACAGTGTCATGGCAGATTTTTCTTCCATAATCGTAGCATCGATGCTTGGCTGTACAATTGTATTTTCGATTCCGGTCAGCCTGGGCATTATTAAAAAAGAGGATACAAAATTTTTGGCAATCGGTACACTGTCCGGTCTGATCGCAATTCCGCTTGCAAGTATGATTGGCGGATGTGTCATGGGAATTCCGATAGGTACCGTTTTGATCAATCTGATACCGATTATTTTGTTTTCGCTGATTTTGACCGTATTGCTTCTTTTCCTGCCGGAAGCGACAATTAAAGGATTTGCAGTATTTGCCAAAATCGTGGTTGCAATTATCACATTGGGACTTATGCTTGCAATCTTTCAGGAACTGACCGGGATTACACTGGTGGAGGATATGACGCCACTATCGGAATCATTTGCGATTCTCGGTTCCATTGCAGTGATGCTGGCAGGTGCGTACCCGTTTGTGTTTGTCATTACCAAGGTGCTGGCAAAACCACTTGGAAAGATGGGCTCTTTGCTGAAAATCAATGAAACGGCAGCCGGCGGAATGCTCGCGACACTGGCGAACAGTGTGCCGATGCTTATGATGATAAAGCAGATGGATGACAGAGGTAAAACTCTGAATTTTGCATTTGCATGCTGTGCGGCATTTACGCTCGGCGATCATCTTGGATTTGCATCGTCCATGGCGCCGCATATGATTATGCCGATGATTATAGCAAAGCTTTCCGGTGGCATCATGGCGGTTTGCATTGCAAACGTGATTTACAACAGAATTTATAAAAAAGCTAAGGCGTAAACTTTGGGTTTTGCGCCTTTTTTTATTGCATTTTGTCGTGATGTTTAGTAAAATTAGGAGTACGGTGTGAGCGGGAACATAGAATCACTCTAAGAACCTGTAGAAGCACCGGGGAGGAAATGATATGTCTGAGATTACAGTTGTTGCACTTGATGCAATGGGCGGAGATAACGCACCTGCGGAGATTATACAGGGCGGTCTTGACGCTGTGAATAAGAATAAAAAGGTAAAAGTGCTTCTTGTTGGAAAAGAAGCAGTCATTAAAAAGCAGTTAGAGGGCAAAGAATATCCAGAAGCGCAGATTGAGATTGTGAATGCAACCGAGAAGATTGAGACTGCGGAATCACCGGTAAAGGCAATTCGCGGGAAGAAGGATTCCTCGATTGTCGTAGGAATGAAGCTGGTAAAGACCGGTGAAGCGGATGCATTTGTATCTGCGGGAAGTTCCGGCGCGATTCTCGTGGGTGGACAGCTTCTGGTAGGCAGAATCAAAGGTGTGGAGAGACCGCCTCTGGCACCGCTGATCCCGACAGCTGACGGAGTGACCTTACTCATTGACTGCGGAGCGAATGTGGATGCACGTTCCGCTCATTTGGTACAATTTGCCAAGATGGGTTCCATCTATATGGAGCATGTGGTTGGAATCAAGAACCCGAAGGTTGGGATTGTGAATCTCGGTGCGGAAGAGGAGAAGGGAAATGCGCTGGTAAAAGAGACATTTCCACTTTTGAAAGAATGCAGGGATATCAATTTTGTCGGAAGTGTGGAATCCAGAGATATTCCGATGGGAGCTGTCGATGTTGCGGTATGCGAGGCATTTACAGGCAATGCGATTTTAAAGACCTATGAAGGTGTGGGCGCGGTCCTCATCAGCAAGATCAAAGAGGGTCTTATGACATCTCTTCGCAGCAAGATCGGAGCACTTTTGATTAAACCGGCATTGAAGGCAACGCTGAAGAGTTTCGACGCGTCTGAATATGGCGGCGCACCGCTTCTGGGACTGAATGGACTGGTTGTAAAGACACACGGAAGCGCAAAGGCAAAAGAAGTATGTAATTCCATTATCCAGTGTGAGATGTTCAAACGTCAGGATATCAATGGAAAAATTAAAGAACAGATTCAGATTGCTGAGAAGGAATCGGCAAATGAAGCATAATATGATACTATAAGAAAAATCGAAAATTTTAGGAGGAAAAAACATGGAATTTGAGAAAATGCAGGAGATTATCACAAGCGTACTGAATATACCAGAAAGTGATATCAAACCGGAGACAACATTTGTGGGAGATCTGGGAGCAGACTCATTGGATATTATCCAGATTGTAATGGGAATTGAAGAAGAATATGACATCAAGATTGAGGATGAAGATATTAAGAAGATTTCATGTGTACAGGATGCCGTAGATCAGATTAGAGAAGCAAAAGCTTAAGGAAAAGAAAAGAGAAAGTCCTCCACCATAAGGCGGACTTTTTCTTTATATGGGGAAATATGTATGAATCAAAAATTAAAAGAACTTCAGCAAAAGATTGGATATCAGTTTCAGAATGAGAAGCTGCTTGTGAATGCGATGATGCACAGCTCCTACACAAATGAAAAACACATGGAAAAGTACCGCTGCAATGAACGGATGGAATTTCTGGGAGATGCGGTGTTGGAGCTTGTCTCCAGCGATTATCTTTTTCACGAAAACCCAACGGTATCGGAGGGGGAATTAACGAAGAGGCGTGCAAGCATGGTGTGTGAGCCTGCGCTGGCATATTGTGCAAGAGAAATCGGGCTTGGCAGTTATCTGCTGCTTGGCAAGGGTGAGAATGCAACAGGCGGACGAGAGCGGGATTCTGTCACTTCGGATGCGATGGAAGCACTGATCGGTGCAATTTATCTGGATGGAAAGACAAAGGCAGATGGTTTTACTAATGCAAAAGAGTTTATAGAAACATATATTATGAAGGATCAGGAAAACAAGAGACTCTTTTATGATAGCAAGACCATCTTACAGGAGATTGTGCAGGCCAATAATGGCGGGGCGGTGAGCTATCATCTGGTCAAAGAAGAAGGACCGGACCATAATAAATCGTTCTATATCGATGTATATATCGGGGAGGAAGGTTATGGCAACGGTCAGGGCAGAACGAAGAAAGCCGCGGAGGCGGATGCTGCCTATCAGGCAATTCTGAAACTGCGGGAACGGGGTGTTACATGTATTTAAAGAGCATTGAGGTACAAGGTTTCAAATCCTTTGCCCACAAGATAAAATTTGAATTTCATAACGGGATTACCGGAATCGTCGGACCGAATGGAAGCGGTAAGAGCAATGTCGGCGATGCGGTGCGCTGGGTATTAGGAGAACAGCGTGTCAAACAGCTTCGGGGAGGCTCCATGCAGGATGTCATCTTCTCGGGGACGGAGAACCGCAAGCCACTCAGTTACGCATCCGTTGCAATCACTCTGGACAACGCGGACCATCAGCTGGCACTGGAGTATGAAGAGGTGACGGTTACGCGAAAGCTGTATCGCTCCGGTGAGAGTGAGTACCTGATTAACGGTTCTGCATGCCGTCTGAAAGATATCAATGAACTGTTCTATGATACCGGTATCGGAAAAGAGGGGTATTCGATTATCGGACAGGGTCAGATTGATAAGATTTTAAGTGGTAAACCGGAAGAACGAAGAGAGCTTTTCGATGAAGCGGCAGGAATTGTCAAATTTAAACGCCGCAAAAATATGTCGGTGAAAAAGCTCGAAGATGAGCGCCAGAATCTGCTCCGTGTCAATGATATCCTTGCAGAGCTGGAGAAACAACTGGGACCATTAGAGAAGCAGTCTGCAGTGGCACGTGAGTTTCTGAAGAAAAAGGAAGAGCTAAAGACCTTTGATATCAATATGTTCCTTCTTGAGACTGCACGAATCAAAGAGCAGCAGGCAGAGCTGGATGAGAAAATCCAGATTGCGAACGACGAGCTGCAGGATACGAACAGGCAGTATGAAGAGAGCAAAAAAGAATACGAAACGATTGAAGATGAGATGGATGAGATTGATTCTTCTGTGGAACGTGCGAAGCGTCAGTTAAATGAGAGCACTTTATTAAAACAGCAGCTGGAAAGCCAGATTGCATTGTTAAATGAGCAGATCAACACGGTCCGCATGAATGATGAGCATTACGATAAGCGTGCGAATACGATCAAACAGGAGATCAAAGACAAAGAAACGCAGCGGCAGACATTTGCGGATGAAAAGGAAGCCATCAAGGGACAGCTGGCGGAGATGGAGCAAAAAGACACACTGGCCAATGCAGAGCTGGTGGAGATTCAGACGCAGATTGCAGAACTGACGGAATCCATTGAGAAGAATAAAAGTGAAATCATTGAACTCCTGAATAACCGTGCATCTACCAAAGCAAAGATTCAGCATTTTGATACGACGCAGGAACAGATCAAGATTCACAGAGCGGAGATTACCGCAGCACTGGTTCAGCTAAAGCAGGAATCGCAGGAACAGATCAGGCTTTTAGAAGAGCACGAAGAGAAGTTAGCCGGAGTGACGAAAGAAATCGAAGGCTATACCGGTCTGGTGGAGATGAATGAGCAGAGCATTGCGGCACTGCAGCAGGAATTAAACAGACAGCAGGAAAAGCTGCGTATCGGACAGACCGCGTATCACCGTGAAAATTCAAGACTGGAATCACTGAAAAATATTACAGAACGTTACGATGGATATGGTAACAGTATTCGCCGTGTTATGTCGAACAAAGAGCAGGAAAAAGGACTTCTGGGTGTGGTTGCGGACATCATCAAGGTCGACAGGGAATACGAGATTGCAGTGGAGACTGCACTTGGCGGCAGTATTCAGAATATCGTAACTGACAACGAAGAAACTGCAAAGAAGATGATTCAGTATTTGAAGCAAAATAAATTCGGACGAGCGACATTTCTTCCGCTGACCTCACTGCGCGGCAATCAGACGATCAGCCATCCGGAGGCGTTAAAAGAAGAAGGTGTCATCGGGATTGCGGATCAGCTGGTTCAGGTTGCTGCAAAATATAAAGGTCTTGCAAATCAGCTGCTGGGCAGAACCATGGTGGTTCAGACCATTGATCACGGCATCCATCTTGCGAGAAAATACAGACAGTCTCTTCGCATCGTTACAGTGGACGGCGAACTGATTAATCCGGGTGGTTCCATGACAGGTGGAGCGTTTAAGAATTCCAGTAATCTGCTGAGCCGGAGACGTGAGATTGAAGAATTTGAAAAGACAGTAAAACAGTTAAAGCTGGAGCTGGATACGCTGGAAAAGGCTGTGGAAGAGACAAAGGATAAACGCGCGGTATGCTACAGCGAGATTGATAAGATACAGCAGAATCTGCAGAAATCATACGTTGTCCAGAATACAGCGAAGATGAATGTACAGCAAATTCAAAACCAGCTTCTGGAATCACAGAAGCGTCATGACCAGATGAAAATAGAATTTTCTCAACTGGATGAGCGTCTGACAGAGATTCAGGATAACGAGGAGTCCATCCAGATGGAGCTTGAGACATCGGAAGGGCTGGAGGCAGATCTTTCGAAACAAGTGGATGCATGGCAGGCTGAGCTCGAAAAGAACAGGGAGCAGGAATCTGTGCATATGAAGCATTCGGAAGAGGTACATCTGACCTACGCAAGTATGCAGCAGCAGGATATGTTCGTGGAAGAGAACATGACCCGTATTGAAGAAGAGATTGCGAAGTTTCAGGAAGAACTTGCAACACTGGATGTGGATAAGGGAAATGTGTCCGAAGAGATTCTCGAAAAAGAGAATCAGATTCATGAGATCGAAGAGACCATAGAGAATTCCAAGGAAATCTTTCTGGAGATTCAGAAAGAAATCGAAGAACAGAGTGCCTTAAAAGAAGATCTTACAAAACGCCATAAGAAGTTCCTTTCCAACAGAGAGGAGCTGTCAAAACGCATGGCTGAGCTGGATAAAGAATGCTTCCGACTTACAAGCCGTAAAGAGGGGTATGAGGAGGCAGCGGAGAAACAGATCAATTATATGTGGGAAGAGTACGAGCTTACATACAGCCGTGCGCTGGAACTTCGCGAGGAGAACCTGACAGACCTTGGCATGATGAAACGCCGGATTCAGGAACTCAAAGGCGATATTAAAAAGCTGGGAGATGTCAACGTCAATGCAATCGAAGACTTTAAGAATTTAACGGAGCGTTATGAATTCCTGAAGAACCAGCACGATGATCTGGTGGAGGCAGAGGCAACACTTGTTCAGATTATCGAGGAGCTGGATGCGGCGATGAGAAAGCAGTTCGCGGCAAGCTTCGAACAGATTGCAACCGAATTCAATACGGTATTCAAGGAATTGTTTGGTGGCGGAAAAGGTACGCTGGAACTGATGGAGGATGAGGATATCCTTGAGGCAGGTATTAGAATTATTGCGCAGCCGCCCGGAAAGAAACTGCAGAATATGATGCAGTTATCTGGTGGAGAGAAGGCTTTGACCGCAATTTCGTTACTATTTGCCATTCAGAACCTGAAACCGTCCCCGTTCTGTCTGTTAGATGAGATTGAAGCGGCGCTGGATGACAGTAATGTAGACCGTTTTGCGCAGTATCTGCACAAATTGACAAAGAATACACAGTTTATTGTGATTACGCACAGACGTGGTACCATGACGGCGGCAGACCGTCTGTATGGAATTACCATGCAGGAGAAAGGCATTTCAACACTCGTTTCGGTTGACCTTTTACAGGATGAACTGGACGAGATGGACAAACCTGCAAAACAGGCGTAGAAGGAACAGGAGATAGGAAATATGGCAGAAGAATTTGAAAAAATGATGACAGAGGATGCTGAGCCGGCAGAAGAGCCAGTCAAAAAAGAAGGATTTTTTAAACGTCTTGTCTCAGGACTGACGAAGACCCGCGACAATATTGTCTCAGGTATGGACAGTATTTTCAGTGGATTCTCTAACATTGACGAAGAGTTTTATGAAGAACTCGAGGAAACCCTGATTATGGGAGACATCGGCGTCCGTGCGACCATGGATATCTTAGAGGCCCTGAGGGCGAAGGTGAAGGAACAGCACATCAAGGAACCGATGGACTGCAAACAGATTCTGATTGACAGCATCAAAGAACAGATGAATGTCGGTGAGACGGCTTACGAGTTTGAGAATCGGACCTCCGTTGTGTTCGTGATTGGCGTCAACGGCGTCGGCAAGACAACGACAATTGGTAAATTGGCCGGAAAACTCACGGCACAGCATAAAAAGGTTATTCTTGCCGCTGCGGATACATTTCGGGCTGCGGCCGGCGAACAGCTGAAGGAGTGGGCGAACCGCGCAAATGTCGATATGATAGGTGGGCAGGAAGGCTCAGACGCAGCGGCGGTTATCTACGATGCAGTTGCAGCTGCAAAAGCGAGAAAAGCGGATGTTCTGCTCTGTGATACGGCGGGAAGACTTCACAATAAGAAAAACCTGATGGAAGAATTAAAGAAGATTAACCGCGTGATCGACCGCGAATACCCGGAAGCATTTCGCGAAACACTGGTGGTGCTGGACGGAACAACCGGACAGAATGCATTGGCTCAGGCAAAAGAATTCAACGAAGCAGCAGATATCACGGGGATTATTTTGACGAAGATGGATGGTACGGCGAAGGGCGGAATTGCGGTTGCAGTTCAGGCAGAGCTTGGAATACCGGTCAAATATATCGGTGTCGGAGAATCTATTGATGATTTACAGAAATTTAATGCAGATGAATTCGTGGATGCATTATTCTATAGCAGTGAGAACGAGTGATGACAGGAAGGGAAGAAAAGATGTTAACATTAGAAAAATTTGAAGAAGCAAGTGAAATTGTAAAAAAAGTAACCAATCCGACGAAACTGATCCAGAGTGATTATTTAAGTGATCAGACGGGGGGAAAGATTTATCTGAAGCCGGAAAATATGCAGCATACAGGAGCTTACAAGATCCGGGGCGCTTACTATAAAATCAGCACGATGACACCGGAAGAGAGGGATCGCGGTCTGATTACCGCATCTGCAGGAAATCATGCGCAGGGTGTTGCCTATGCGGCAAGAGCATTTGGATGTAAGGCAACTATCGTTATGCCGACGGTCACACCACTTATCAAGGTGAACCGGACGAAGAGCTACGGCGCAGAGGTGGTTCTCTATGGTGATGTCTACGATGATGCATGCCAGAAAGCACTTGAACTTGCGGAAGAAAACGGATACACCTTCGTACATCCATTTGATGATCTGGACGTTGCAACCGGACAGGGAACCATCACCATGGAAATTGTTCAGGAGCTCCCGACTGTTGATTATATTCTGGCGCCAATTGGTGGCGGCGGTCTGATTACAGGTGTTGCGACACTGGCAAAGATGCTGAATCCGAAAATCAAGGTCATCGGTGTTGAGCCTGCAAATGCTGCCAGCATGACAGCTGCATTAAAAGCCGGAAAAGTTGTTACACTCGACAGTGCAAATACGATTGCCGATGGTACTGCCGTAAAGGCGATCGGTGAGCAAAATCTGCCGTATGTGCAGGAAAATGTGGATGATATTCTGCTGGTTGAGGATGATGAATTAATCGGAGCATTCCTTGATCTGGTAGAAAATCACAAAATGATCGTGGAGAATTCCGGCTTGTTATCCGTTGCAGCACTTCGTCAGATGGACCTGCGCGGCAAAAAAGCGGTGTGTATCTTAAGTGGTGGAAATATGGATGTCATCACCATGTCATCTGTTGTACAGCATGGCCTGATTCAGAGGGACCGTATCTTCTCCGTATCGGTACTCCTTCCGGATAAACCGGGTGAACTGGTACGCGTTGCAGCAACAATTGCAGAGCATAAAGGAAATGTAATCAAGCTGGAGCATAATCAGTTTGTCAGCACAAACCGTAATGCGTCTGTAGAGCTTCGAATTACGATGGAAGCGTTTGGAACAGAGCATAAACATGAGATTTTGCAGGCACTGGAGGAACAGGGCTTCAGACCGAAGCAGATTAGTGCGAAATTGTATTAAGATTTTTGTGCTGGTGTAGAGTTGGAGGCCGTGAATTTCGGGTGTGAATTGCATCTGAGGGCTGTAATTGAGCGCTAAGAGTTGCTAAAAAAATAAGAGACAATATAATGGAGTATCGTGATGATACGAGCAAGAATCTGATGATTCTTACTCTATGCATCACTGAACTCATGTATTTGAAATACATGAGTCCCCTCAATTATATTGTCTCTTATTTTTCAAACAACTCTAAAGCTCCAATCAATGCCCTCATCTACAATCCACACCCCGAAATTCACTCACTCCAACTTGCACCAAACAGACCTATCCTACTGGAAGCGTGTTGGCGGGGCGAGAAGTTCCTTTGTATTTCCAGTATCTTGCCGATCTCGTGGACAGCTGGGAAATTGAGTCCTTGGAAGAACTTCGCAGGCTCCGATCGGAAAATCTTCCACAACCTCAACTCACAACCTCTGCTAATTTCTCCCACTGCTCATACAAGGCTTCTAACTCCTGCTCATTTGTGTGTTTTTCATCGGCGAGTTCCTGACATTTGACGGAATTGGTGTAGACTTCTTCAAGCATCATATCTTCGTCAATCTGGGTGTTTCTATCTTCCAGTGCTGCGATGCGTTCCTCTGTCTTTTTAAATTCGCTCTGCTGTTTGCGCAGGTTTGCCTGTGCTTCTTTTTGCGCCTGCCAGTCCAGCTTGGTGTCTGTATCGGAAGACGGTACACTGGAAGCATCACTGGAAACTGCGCCACCGGCTGACTGAGTGGACGGTGCGGCGTAGGCTGCGGTTAATTCTTCTTTTTTCTCCAGATAATAATCATAATTACCGATGTAGTTGACGAATTTCTGATTCACCAGTTCCAGAATGCGTGTTGCGGTCTGGTTGATGAAATAACGGTCGTGTGATACGTACAGAATCGTTCCGGTATAGTCATTTAAAGCCTGCTCCAGAATCTCTTTGGAGGTGATGTCCAGATGGTTGGTCGGCTCATCCAGAATCAGGAAATTTGCCTCGGAGAGCATAAGCTTGGCAAGGGAAACGCGCCCGCGTTCCCCACCGCTTAAATCACGAATCATCTTATAGACATCCTCGCCAGCAAACTGAAATGCAGCAAGTGTGTTGCGAATCTGCGTGTTGGTGAGCGTCGGATAATCATCTGAAATCTCATCGAAAATGTTCTTGTTGGAATGCAGAACATGGTGTTCCTGATCATAATAACCGATATGTACATTTGAACCAAGACGGAACAGACCGGAATCTGCGGAAATGACCTGATTTAATATCTTTAATAAGGTGGTTTTACCGGTTCCGTTATCACCGATCACTGCGACATGTTCTCCGCGCTGAATATCGAAACTGATATCAGAAAAGAGAGGAGCCTGATCAAAACCTTTGGATAAATGTTCGACTGAAAGCACGTCATTTCCACTTATGCTGGATGGCTCAAGTGAGAAATGCAGTTCCAGATCGTGATCAATCGGTTTTTCCAATGGGGTGATTTTATCCAGCATTTTCTCGCGGCTCTCGGCACGTTTGATGGATTTTTCACGGTTGAAAGATTTTAACTTCTCGATAACGGCCTCCTGATGCTTAATTTCACGCTGCTGATTCAGATATTCTTTCATACGGGCATCACGGAGCTGTTGTTTTTTCAGAGAAAAATCACGGTAATTGCCGGAGTACATTACAATTTCGCCGTGGTCTACATCGATAACCTTGGAGACCACACGGTTCAGGAAATAGCGGTCATGTGATACAATCAACACGGCGCCGGAGTAATTCATCAGATAGGTCTCCAGCCAGGAAATGGAATTTAAGTCGAGATGGTTGGTCGGCTCGTCCAAAAGAAGAATGTCCGGTTTCGTGAGGAGCAGTTTGCCGAGCGAAACACGTGTTTTCTGGCCACCGGAGAGCGTATCTACCGGTTTCGAGAAATCAGACTCGTCAAAGCCAAGCCCCTTTAATACACCGACAAGCTCACTCTGGTATGCATATCCGTTCTGATGCTCAAAAGAGGCTGTCAGACGGTTGTAGGTCTCAAGGCGGCTGTCTAAGGCTTCGCCGGAAAGGTGTTTTAACTCCAGCTCGATGGTGCGGATCTGTTTCTCTAATTCGATGATGTCTGCTTTTGCAGTTTTTACTTCCTCGAAAATCGTATTGCCGCTCTGAAGAGCCTGCGTCTGGGCGAGATAGCCGAGCGTCTTATCTCTGGTAAGGATGACATCGCCGTCATCAAGAGACATTTCCCCGACAATCATCTTCAGAATAGTGGATTTGCCGGCACCGTTGACGCCGACAAGTGCCGCTTTTTCACGGTCTTCTATATGAAAGGAACCATTTTTGACAATAATCTGGTCCCCAAATGCTTTATTTAAATTATGACAAGCCAGAATCATAACATCCTCCGATTACATTTTTTGTGTACAACTTCTTCTATTATATCGAAAATTGTGCAAAATACAACAAGAAGTTTGAGATTGGACGGAAGAAAATACAAGGAAAAATTTGACTTTGCAGGGTCAATTCTATATAATGGACATTAGTATGTAGTTGGAGGGAAAGACAGTGGAACAAAGAGAGATATCACAAGCGGTTATAGGCAGACTTCCTAGATATTATAGATATCTTGGTGAATTGATGGAAAGTGGCGTGGAACGAATTTCGTCAAATGATTTAAGTAAGAAGATGAATGTGACTGCTTCCCAGATCAGACAGGACTTAAACAATTTCGGTGGATTCGGCCAACAGGGATATGGATATAACGTAAAATTTTTATATGCGGAGATCGGTAAGATTCTCGGTTTAGATATTGCACATAATATGATTATCATTGGATGTGGTAATCTTGGGCAGGCACTTGCTAATTATGCAGCGTTTGAGAACAGAGGCTTCATCCTAAAAGGATTGTTTGATGTGAAGCCGGAACTTAAGGGCAAGTTAGTTCGTGGTGTTGAAGTGCGCATGATGAATGAGTTAAAGGAATATGTACAGACACATGAGATTGAGATTGCAGCACTTACGATTCCGAAATCCGAGGCGATTAAGGTTGCAGACATGTTGGTTGAGAACGGTGTGAAGGCTATTTGGAATTTTGCACATACAGATTTGGATTTACCGGAGGATGTCATTGTTGAGAATGTACATTTATCGGAAAGTTTAATGAAATTATCTTATAATGTATCACGCTATCGCGATGAACATGTAGACTGAAGCAAAAACAATGACGTGCAAAGAGGGAGTTTCTGTATCCTTTTGCACGTCATTTCCAAGTTATACAGAGAAATATTCTCGAATAAGGATAGACGATATGGAGGAATGAAAAGATGAGATATCTTCCGAATGGTTCACAGATGCGGGAAGGTGATTTATATACAATAGAACATATTGGAATACCGTCTATGGTTCTGATGGAACGCGCGGCACTGGCAACCGTGCATGTGATGGAGGAAGAGAACGTGAATCTGTCAGATGTACTGATTGTGTGTGGCTCTGGCAATAATGGCGGAGATGGCTTTGCCATTGCAAGACTGCTGAATGAAAGAGGACGAAAGGTAACCGTTACATTTGTTGGAGCGGAAAAATCGCTCAGTGAACAGGCAAGAGAGCAGATGCAGATTCTGGAACATTTGGAGATACCGGTTCTGGATGCTATTCCAGAGAAAGGGTACAGTGCCATTTTAGATGCAGTATTCGGAGTGGGATTAGGCCGCGAGATAGAAGGGCATTATAAGGACGTGGTGGAAGAACTGAACCGGACAGAAGGATATAAGGTTGCTGTTGATATCCCGTCCGGAATTGATGCGGCAACGGGAAACATCCTTGGAACTGCGTTTCATGCAGACCTCACCGTTTCGTATGCATTTGAAAAGATGGGCACGGTGCTGTTTCCGGGTGCGGCATATGCAGGTAAAGTAGTTCCGGTTGTAATCGGAATCCCGGACCAGGCACTGGCACAGTACCAGAATGAGATTGTATACACGTATAACACAGAAGATTTGAAGACAATTCTTCCGGAGCGCAAGGCGAATTCACATAAAGGCAGTTATGGCAGGGTGCTCATGATTACCGGAAGCAAAGGCATGTCAGGTGCCGCATATCTAAGTGCAAAAGCAGCGTATGTATCCGGAAGTGGTCTGGTTCAGATCTATACGACAGAGGACAACCGGGAGATATTGCAGCGGATGCTGCCGGAGGCAATTATCACGACCTACACTTCTTTCGACAAGAAGCAGCTTGCAGAGCTTTTAAAATGGGCAGATGTGGCTGCAATTGGTTCCGGTCTCGGACAGAGTGAGATTTCCGAGGACCTGCTGATTGAGACGGTGAAATATTGTGAAGTTCCGCTGGTGATAGATGCTGACGGACTGAATCTTCTCGCAGAGCACATCGGACTTTTGAAGCATGTATTATGTGATGTGATTCTGACTCCACATATGAAGGAGATGTCCAGACTGCTGGGGTGTTCCGTGAAAGAGCTTCAGGAGAAACGGTTTGATCTGCTAAAAGACTTTGTGACGAAATATCCGGTCACCTGTGCACTGAAAGATGCCAGAACATTTGTCATGACGGCGAACAAAGCACCGTATCTGAATACCTCCGGGAATGCCGCAATGGCAAAGGCCGGATCCGGGGATGTGCTGACCGGCGTGACGGCAGCTATGCTGGCGCAGGGAAAAGCACCGCAGGAGGCAGGAGCAGCAGCGGTTTATCTGCATGGGATTGCAGGTGATATGGCCAGAGACAAAAAGGGATGTTACGGTGTGCTGGCAAGAGATTTGATTGCCGGAATCGCAGACATCTGTGAGGAACAAGAGGAGATAGAAAATGGAACAGTTTAGCAGAATATGTGCATACATTGATTTGGATGCTGTTGAATTTAACATAGAGAATGAAAAAAAGAATATCAGTAAAGCCACAAAGATGATGGCGGTGATTAAGACGGATGGATACGGTCATGGCGCAGCGCCGATTGCAAAGGTATTAGAACCGAAGGAATATATGTGGGGATTTGCAACGGCTACGCTGGAGGAGGCTGTGAGCCTGAAAAAAGAAGGAATTTGTAAGCCGATTCTTGTATTGGGCTGTATTTTTCCGGAACAGTATGAGGCGATGATCGATCAGGAAGTCCGCGCGACGGTCTATACATGGGAGATGGCGAAAGCGATGTCTGATAAGGCTGTAAAGATGAACGCCCAGGTATATTTCCACATCAAACTGGACACCGGAATGGGACGCATCGGCTTTGCGATAAATGAAGAAAGCGCAGACCTGATCGAGCGGATTTCCCAATTGCCGAATGTCGTGATGGAGGGAATGTTCACCCATTTTGCGAAGGCGGACATGAGCGACCACACCTACACCCATGAGCAGTATGCGAAGTTTTCATGGATGAAGCAGCAGATGGAAGAGCGAAAGGTAACGATTCTCAATTATCACTGTGATAACAGTGCGGGTATCATCGATTTTCCGGAGATGTGCCATGATATCGTCAGATCGGGCATTACGACCTATGGCCTGTACCCGTCGGCGGAGGTGAGCCGCGATGTTGTTTCCATCAGACCGGTCATGAGTCTGATCAGCCACGTGACTTACGTAAAAGAGATTGAAGCAGGAACCTCGATCAGCTACGGTGGTACTTTCGTCGCAGATCAGAAGATGCGGGTTGCCACGATTCCGGTGGGTTATGGGGATGGCTATCCAAGGTCCTTGTCGAACAAAGGGTATGTTCTGATTCATAGCAAAAAAGCGAAGATTTTAGGCCGCGTCTGTATGGATCAGTTTATGGCAGATGTGACCGGGATTCCTGAGACTGTATTTGGCTCAGAGGTCACGCTGATCGGAACGGATGGCAATGAGACGATTACGGCGGAGATGCTCGGTGATCTGTCCGGCAGATTCAATTATGAACTGACCTGCTGCATCAATAAGCGGGTGCCGAGAGTCTATTTGAAAAACGACGAAGTCCGAGCGATTATCAACTATGTAGAGTAGAGCGCATAATATAGACAGAGACACAATTTACAATTTTTTCGTATACGTCCGAAAAAGATGGAAATACTTTCAGTATCAAAATCGGAGTGTGAAAAATTGATGGTAAGACGTGGAGATATCTATTATGCGGATTTAAGTCCGGTGGTCGGCTCAGAACAGGGCGGTGTCCGTCCGGTCCTGATTATACAGAATGATGTTGGCAACAGGCACAGCCCGACTGTGATCTGTGCTGCAATCACATCTAAAATGAACAAGGCGAAACTTCCGACGCACATAGAAATTAGTGCAAGACAGTACCAGATTGTGAAGAATTCTGTTATACTATTAGAGCAGATTCGCACGATTGATAAAACGAGATTAAAAGAGTATGTCTGTCATGCAGACAATAATCTAATGATGAAAGTTGATGAGGCTCTGAAAATCAGTTTAGAGTTTCATACATAAAAGGAGAGCAAGAATTACAATGGAAAATGAAAAGCTGTTGGATAAAATGCGGCATATTTTAGCCGAAAATTATTTACCCACAAGTGAACAGGAAATGATCCGAAATATCTTTGAGTATGCGGATAAGGATGCAAAGGATATTATGACGCATCGCAAGAACATCATTGCAATTGATGCAAAGGAAACGCTGGAGGATGCGATTCGATTTGTGGTCGAAGAGAGCAATTCCAGATTTCCAATCTATGAAGAGAATATCGACAATATTATTGGCACGGTACACGTGAAGGATATGATGAAATGTTATCTCGATGAAGGGGTCAGACACAAGCCGATCAAGGAAATCGAGAATCTCATCCGTCCGGTCAGTGTGGTTCCGGAGACAAAGGATATTGATACACTCTTTAAAGAGATGCAGAGAAATAAAAATCATATGGTCATTGTTCTGGATGAGTATGGAATGACCTCCGGTCTGGTAGCTATGGAAGACATACTGGAAGAAATCGTTGGAAATATTATGGATGAGTATGACGAGGAAGAGGAGAAGATCACACTTCAGCCGGATGGCACATACATAGTACCGGGACTTACGGAACTGAACGATTTGGAAGATCTGCTTCACATTGAATTTGAGGAAGAGGATTTTGACACACTCAATGGTTTTCTGGTGGACGAGCTGGATCATATTCCGGCAGAGGATGAGGTCTGTCATGTGGACTATGGAGGATACCGTTTTTATGTGGTGGAAGTGAATGATAACATTATTCAGACAGTAAAGATTGAAAAAATAAATGAAGAGTGTTAGAATGGGAAAGTGATTTAGGAAGAAAGAAGAGGATAAAAGTATGTCAGGACATTCAAAATTTGCAAATATTAAACACAAAAAAGAAAAGAACGATGCTGCGAAAGGCAAAATCTTTACAAAGATCGGCAGAGAGCTTGCCGTTGCAGTAAAAGAAGGCGGCGGACCGGATCCGTCAAATAACAGCCGTCTTCGCGATGTTATTGCAAAGGCAAAATCGAACAACATGCCGAATGATACGATTGACCGTAATATCAAGAAGGCTGCGGGAGAAGGCAGCGGTGACAATTACGAACATATTACATATGAAGGTTATGGTCCAAGCGGTACAGCGATTATCGTAAAGACACTGACCGATAACAAGAACAGAACAGCATCGAATGTAAAGAACGCATTTACAAAAGGTTCAGGAAATGTCGGAACACCCGGATGTGTATCCTTTATGTTTGATGAGAAGGGTCAGATTATCGTAGGAAAAGAAGAGTTTGAGATGGATGCGGATGAGCTCATGATGCTTGCGCTGGATTCTGGAGCGGAAGACTTCAATGAGGAAGAGGACAGCTTTGAGATTCTTACAGCACCGGATGATTTCAGTGATGTGCGTCTGAAATTAGAGGAGGCCGGTATACCGATGGTCAGTGCTGAGGTTACGATGATTCCTCAGACATGGGTAGAATTAGATGATGAAAAAGATATTGCTAACATCCAGAAGACATTTGACTTATTAGATGAGGATGATGATGTTCAGGATTATTTCCACAATTGGAGTGAATAAGGGGACCACATGGAACATAATACATTAAAAGAAAAGATGATTGAATTCTTCGAGAAGACACTGGATTTGACGAAGAGTTTTCAGAAGAAAACCTATCAGAATCAGATTAACGCGGCATATGATGAGTATCAGGAGATGTATCAGATGCTGCAGGAGAAGCTGGAAAACTCGGAGGAGGCTATCGAAGAGATATCGTCTTATATTCCGGAATATGCCGCAGAGGCCATGAAGGATATGCCAAAGAGAAAACAGCAGCTGCAGAAGATCGACAATAATATGGCGATGGTTTCGTTTTTTGTTCCGCTGATGGGAAAAGTCCGCAGTGACAAAGCGGAGCATTTTACAGACCAGCTGGTGCAGTCGTGGAACGAGATGTTCCCGGATGCGAAGATTGGCAAATCCAATGTTGAACAGATTCAGGGTGGATTCAAAAAAGGACTTTGTTATATCACAACCGCAGTATGTGAGAGTCTGGGCAAAGAGGATGACTGCTATGAACTGACGCTTCTTCGCGATTACAGAGACCGTTATCTGATGGAGACAACGGAGGGAGTGGATGTGGTAAAAGAATACTACAATATCGCCCCGACGATTGTGAACCGAATTGGAAAAGAGGATAATTCGAAGGAGATATATCAGAATATCTGGGTGGAGTATTTACAGCCATGTGTGAAGCTGATTGAGCAGGAGCAGATGGAGGAATGTCAGGAGACATATTCCAAGATGATGTATGAACTTGAGGGAAAATATTTGTATTCTTGAATTTCTGGGTATTTTTAAAGTATCCTGAGTTCGAATACGCCCGCCCGGTACACCAAATACGGTGTACCGGGCGGGCGTATTCTTTTTGTAGTGCGCGCAGGATCACTCCGTTAAATAAAAATTCCTTAGTTTACTCATATTGTCGTTCATGCTATAATTTATAAATGTGTAAAAGAGTCTGATAATTGAAGCGGCAGAGCGTACAGTGAGAGGAGTGATTTGTGTAATGGTAGAATATATCTTGATTTATTTGCTGGTAATCAATCTTTTGACGATTTTGATTTATGGCGATGATAAGGCACGGGCGAGACGGGGTGTCTGGCGTATCTCAGAGGCAACATTGCTGTTTCTGGCACTGATTGGCGGCAGTATCGGTGCGCTTCTTGGAATGTACCTTTTCCACCACAAGACAAAGCATAAGAAGTTTACCATCGGAGTGCCGATGATACTGCTGGCGCAGATTGCAGGCGGGGTGTCATTGTATTTGAAGCAGGGATAAGACAGAAAATAAGAGGGCAGTAAGAGGAACATGTCAGGAAAAATAAGAACAAATTATCAATATACGATTTATGCCTGCTATCTGGGCTACATTGTGCAGGGAATTATTAATAATGTCAATCCAATCTTTTTTATCGTGTATCAGAAGATGTTAGGGCTGTCACTGGATAAGATTGCCGCGCTGATTGCTATCAACTTTGGATTGCAGATTGTCGTGGATCTGCTGGCATCCAGATATGTGGACCGCATTGGATACCGGACATCGATGATGTTCGCGCATGTCTTTGCGGCGGCGGGACTGATGGGTGTCGGAATCTTCCCGTATCTTTTTGGAAATGTATTTGGCGGGCTTGTATTTGCCACTCTGTTAAACGCAATCGGAGGTGGAATTTTAGAGGTCTTAGTCAGCCCGATTGTCGAGGCAGCACCATCAAAAGAAAAGGAAAAAGCGATGAGTATGCTGCATTCCTTCTATTGCTGGGGCTGTATTCTGTTCATCGCAGTGTCAACAATTGTACTCCGCATCATTGGAACGGCGCACTGGTATTTTATTCCGGTTGTGTGGGCTCTGCTTCCACTGGTTAATATTTTGCTGTTCGGTGCGGTTCCGATTGAGACACTTGTGGAAGAGGGAAAAGAAATCGGATTTCGGGCATTATTTAAAAATAAGACATTCTGGCTGCTGGCACTGCTCATGATCTGTGCAGGTGCATCGGAACAGGGAATGTCTCAGTGGGCATCTTACTTTGCAGAAACCGGACTGCATATCAATAAAACACTGGGAGATTTGTTCGGTGCGTGTTTTTTCTGTGCAATGATGGGATTATCACGAACGTTTTATGGCAGACAGGGACACAAGATCAATCTGAAACGATTTATGTCGGGAAGCTGCGTGCTCTGTATCGTATCCTACCTGCTGGCAGTGTTTGCACCGTTTCCGTTTCTGGGACTTCTGGGATGTGGTCTGTGCGGGCTTTCCGTTGGTATCTTATGGCCGGGAACGTTCAGTCAGGCGGCAAAGGTATGCAGAGACGGAGGTACCGCAATGTTTGCCTTACTGGCATTAGCGGGCGATATCGGCTGTATGTCTGGACCCACTGTTGTTAGTGCGGTAGCGGATTTATTTCCGGAAATCGGACTAAAAGCAGGACTTCTGGCAGCGATTGTATTTCCAGTTGTGATGCTGCTGGCGGTGAGTTTTTTGAGGGAAAAGAAAGATAAGGGGTAAAGAAGATGGAAGAGAATGGACAGAAAAAAGAGCATAAAAGACGTGTGCGCTACAAAGGGACGCATCCGAAAAAATATAGTGAGAAATATAAAGAGCTGAATCCGGAGAAATATGCGGATACGATTGACCATGTGATTAAGAAGGGAAGTACTCCGGCGGGGATGCACATTTCCATCTGTGTGAAGGAAATTATCGACTTCCTTCAGATTCAGCCGGGACAAAAGGGGCTGGATGCGACGCTTGGATATGGCGGGCATACGAAGGAAATGCTAAAGTGTTTACAGGGCGAGGGGCATATTTATGGCTTGGATGTAGACCCGATTGAGTCTGCGAAAACCAAAAAACGTCTGGAAGAGCAGGGATTTGGTGAGGATATCTTAACGGTGAAGCTCATGAACTTTGCAAATATTGACGAGGTGGCGAAGGAGGTCGGACCGTTTGATTTTATTCTGGCGGATCTCGGCGTCTCTTCCATGCAGATTGATAATCCGGAGCGTGGCTTTTCTTACAAGCATGAGGGCCCACTGGATCTTCGTCTGAATCCACAGAAGGGAATCTCTGCGGCTGAGCGGCTGAAGGATATGACACCGGACGAGCTGGAAGGCATGCTGGTTGAGAATTCAGATGAGCCGTATGCAGAGGAGATTGCGAAAGCCGTGATGAATGAATTTCGAAGAGGACATGTGATCGAAACAACAACCCAGCTGCGGGATGTAGTGGAAAAAGCACTGGTATGTCTGCCGAAAGCGGAGCGCGAGGAGCAGGTGAAGAAAGCCTGCGCCAGAACATTTCAGGCACTGCGCATTGATGTAAACAGTGAGTTTGAGGTGCTGGAGAGTTTTCTTGAAAAGCTGCCGGATGCACTTGCTCCGGGTGGAAGAGCTGCAATTCTGACGTTCCATTCCGGCGAGGACAGGCTGGTGAAGAAGTCGTTCAAAGAGTTCAAAAAAGCGGGAGTCTATCGCGATGTCGCAAGGGATGTCATTCGTCCCTCCAAGGAAGAATGCTTATACAACAGCCGCGCAAAATCGACGAAAATGCGCTGGGCTGTCAAAGAATAGAATCATGAAGGAGAGTGTTATGCTAAATATAGGAGCGCATTTATCATCCTCAAAGGGATTTCTTGCAATGGGGAAAACTGCGAAAGAAATCGGCGCAAATACATTCCAGTTTTTCACGCGGAATCCAAGAGGAAGTAAGGCGAAAGAAATTGATCCACAGGATGCAAAAGCTTTGGTGGAGTTCATGAAGGAAAAAGGATTTGCAAGAGTGCTTGCACATGCACCGTATACGCTTAATCCGTGCTCGGCAAAGGAAGAGACACGGGAATTCGCACATCTGACCATGGAAGATGATTTAAAACGCATGGAGTATGTTCCGGGGAATATGTACAATTTCCATCCGGGCAGCCATGTGGGACAGGGCAGCGAGGAAGGTGTGAGGCAGATTACGGCACTTTTGAATGAAATTCTGAAGGAAGAGATGACAACGACGGTTCTATTGGAAACGATGTCCGGAAAAGGGACGGAAGTGGGTCGCAGCTTTGAAGAATTGCATGCAATCATTGAGGGTGTGGAGTTAAAGGAGAAGATGGGGGTCTGTTTGGATACCTGCCATGTGTATGATGCCGGGTATGATATTGTGAATCATCTGGATGAGGTGCTGGAAGAATTTGACCGGATTGTGGGACTTGACAGATTGAAAGCGATTCATCTAAATGACAGTAAGAATCCGTTTGAGAGTCATAAGGACCGCCATGAGAAGATTGGAAAGGGCAGCATCGGACTGGAAGCAATGGTGAGAATCATCAATCATCCGAAATTAAAGCATCTGCCGTTCTATTTAGAGACACCGAACGAACAGCCGGGATATCAGGAAGAGATTACATTATTACGAGGAAGATATGAGTAAGAAGAAAGAAAAAGAAGTGAAAACAAATGCCATGCGCATTTTAGAAAAACATAAGATTTCCTATATTGTACACACGTATACATGTGATGGATTTATTGACGGAGTCAGTATTGCGGATGAACTTGGGCAGCCACACGAGCTGGTGTATAAGTCACTGGTGGCAGTTGGAAAAAGCAAAGAGCATTATGTGTTCGTCATTCCGATTGAAACGGAATTGGACTTAAAGGCGGCCGCAAGAGCCGTTTCCGAAAAATCAATCGAGATGCTGCCGCTGAAGGATTTGACGGGCGTGACCGGATATGTGCGCGGCGGCTGTACGGCGATCGGGATGAAAAAGGATTTCCCGGCCGTGATTGATACGAGTGCCAAAAGTCTGGATATTATGATTGTGAGCGGTGGAAGGCGCGGCTCACAGATTGAGTTAAAACCGGAAGATTTGGCAAAAGCGGCAAGAGCGGTATTCGCAGATGTTACGGTGAAAGAAGCAGGTTAAGATTTTTGCTGAGCGCTGTTTCGTATGAATAAGATTTTCATTTTTGCACACGATATCCTGTAAGAGAAATGTTAGATTTCAAAATAGGAAAATGAGGTGTATAAGATGAAAGAAAAGGACGATGAACAAAAGCAGGAAGAACAGACCAGTAAACGGGAAGAAATCAAGGATACAGGAACGGTAGAGCTGCAGAATAATCCGGGGAAGCACAAGATTCAGTTATTGACCATCATCGGAGAAATCGAAGGACATGAAGCGGCATCCGGAAATTCTAAGACAACGAAGTATGAGCATATCCTGCCGAAACTCGCACAGGTGGAAGATGATGAGTCGGTGGAAGGTCTGCTCATTTTATTAAATACACTGGGCGGCGATGTGGAGGCTGGCCTTGCAATCGCAGAGATGATTGCGTCCTTAAGCAAACCGACGGTTTCACTGGTGCTCGGAGGCAGTCATTCCATCGGCGGACCGCTGGCAGTCTCAGCGGACTATTCCTTTATCGTACCGACGGGAACGATGGTCGTGCATCCGGTTCGCTCCAACGGAATGTTTATCGGGATTATCCAGACATACCGCAACATGGAAAAGACACAGGACCGTATTACCGGATTCATTTCCGGACACTCGAAGATTACACAGAAGCGTCTCGAAGAGCTGATGCTGGATTCCACGCAGCTGGTAAAGGATGTGGGAACCTGTCTGGAAGGTGAGGAAGCGGTACGGGAAGGTCTGATTGACGAAGTGGGCGGCATGAGTCAGGCATTAAAAAAACTATATGAGATGATAGATAATCAATAAAAATAAAAGGGAAAAGGAATGAGAAAGGACGTTATAAGATGGCGATGATTGGAATTGATTTAGGAACAACAAATAGTCTCGCGGCAGTTTGGCAGGATGGTGTAAGCCAACTGATTCCCAACTCGTTTGGAGAGTATTTAACACCAAGTGTGGTGAGTTTGGATGAGCAGGGTAGCGTGCATGTCGGAAAGACCGCAAAGGAGCGATTGATTTCTGAACCAGAAAATACGGCATCTGTGTTCAAACGTTTTATGGGAACAGAAAAGACATATTGTCTTCGAAATCGAAATTATTCGCCGGAAGAATTGTCTTCTCTTGTCCTGAAAAAACTCAAAGATGACGCAGAAATATATCTGGGTGAAAAAGTTACAGAGGCGATCATCAGCGTTCCTGCTTATTTCAATAATGCACAGAGGGATGCAACAAAGAAGGCAGGCGAACTGGCAGGTCTTAAAGTCGATCGAATCATCAATGAGCCATCGGCAGCTGCTTTAGCATGTCAGCATTTATACCCGGAGGAGGAATCGTTAGAGATGGTTTTTGATTTTGGGGGTGGTACCTTGGATGTCTCTATTGTAGATTGTTTTGACAATATCATCAATGTCTTATCTATCAGTGGAGACAATCATCTTGGTGGATGTGATTTTGACTTGGCAATGGCACAGTTTTTCTGTAAGGCATACGACATGGATTACGAACAGCTTTCCAAAACGGATCAGGCGGCAGTTATAAAGAGTGCGGAGACCTGTAAAATGGAACTATCAGAGTCTGAGCATGCAGAGATGACGGCTTTTTTTGCCGGAGATAAGAAAACACTTTTGTTCGATACAGAGAAGATGATACAGGCTTCGGCAGGAATTTTCCAGAGATTATTGGAACCAATGCGACAAGCGGTACGTGGAGCAGAGGTGCGGTGGGATGATATTAACGGATCATTCTGGTTGGTGGCTCCTGCAAAATGCCGGCAGTACGATTGTATCTACAGCATTTTTTGAAGAAGGATG
>JAQUUC010000079.1 GCA_028694105.1 Hespellia sp. | reverse complement strand
TTGTTTTTGTGGTGATTACATTATACACAAAAAGGGAGGTCATTGCTTTTTTATTGCAAAAAGTGATGTGAACCTTGTAACTATAAGGTTTTATAAAAAAAAGAAGGTAGTAAATTTGACACTACCATAAAAATATAAGGAGGACAAGAAATGTTATTCGGAAAAAAGGAAAAAGCAGTGCCGGAGTTACTGCAGAAGCAAAACATCATTCTGGACTGCAAAGCAATGCCAAAGGATCAGGTGATTGAACAGATCGGAAAGATGCTCACAGACAGTGGTTATGTAGATGCCTCTTACACGAATGCAATGAAAGAGAGAGAAAAGACATTTGCTACATACATGGGAAATGGAATTGCATTGCCACACGGTGTTGAGAGTGCGAAAGCAGCAGTAAAGAATTCTGGAATTGCTATCATGGTTTTCCCTGAGGGAACAGAGTGGTCAGGAGAGATGGCAAAGGTTGTAATTGGAATCGCAGGAAAAGGTGATGAGCATCTGGATATTTTAAGTAATGTTGCATTGAAACTCGGGGAAGACGGAGCGGTAGAGAAATTCCTTGAGATGAACAAAGACCAGATGTATGAACTTCTGACAAGAAAGGAAGATTAAGCCATGATCGTAACAGTAACAATGAACCCGGCAATTGATAAGACCGTAGAGATCGGAAAATTTGAGTACAGCGGACTCAACCGAATCAAGTCCAGCATATCAGATGCAGGCGGAAAAGGAATTAATGTTTCAAAGACAATCAAACATCTGGGAGGCCAGACAACGGCAACCGGTCTGATGGGCGGAAACAGTGGAAAGATAATCGAAAATGCAATGCGCGAGCTCGATATCCCAAGTGATTTTGTTTGGGTGGAGGGCGAGACAAGAACGAATATGAAGGTTCTCGATGCAGATGGAAACGTAACAGAGTTAAACGAGCCGGGTCCGGTCATTCAAAAAGAAGCAGTGGATACACTTCTTGAGAAGCTGGAAAAGCTGGCAGGACCGGATACATTTTTTGTACTGGCTGGAAGTATTCCGGCAGGCGTAGACAGCGGAATCTACGGAACAATTATTGAGCGGGTAAAGAAAAAGGGCGCAAAGGTATTTCTGGATGCGGACGGAGAGCTTTTCACAAAAGCACTTGCCGCAGGACCTGATTACATCAAACCGAACCGATTTGAACTGGAGCAGTATTTTTCCTTTGAAGGACATGCTACGGATCTGGAATTGGTTGAGATGGGAAGAAAGATGCAGGCAAAAGGAATCGGAACTGTTGCCGTATCACTTGGAGGAGAAGGCGCACTGTTCGTATTAGAGGATACTGCACTGAAAGCTCCGGGACTCAAAGTAGAGGCTCATTCCACTGTAGGAGCGGGAGATGCCATGGTAGCAGCACTGTCATATGGAATTGATTCCGGATTTGATATACAGAAATGTATTCGTCTTGGAATGGCAACCTCGGCAGGCGCAGTTACAACCATCGGAACAAAACCACCGACAAAAGAGCTTGTAGAAGAGCTGATGAAACAGGTGGAATTGATAGAATTATAAATGGAACCCAGTGAAAAACTCAAAAAAGAAAAGGAGAAACAAAATGAAAACAAGAGCAGTCAGAATGTATGGAGCGTATGATTTAAGATGTGAGGAATTTGAATTACCTGAAATCAAAGATGACGAAATCCTTGTAAAGGTAATGAGTGACAGTATCTGTATGTCTACATACAAATTAGCAGATCAGGGATTAAAGCACAAAAGAGCACCACAGAACATGGCTACGAATCCAATTATCGTAGGACATGAGTGCGCAGGTGTCATCGCTCAGGTTGGAGATAAATGGAAAGACGATTATAAAGTAGGACAGAAATTTGCACTTCAGCCAGCACTGAACTATCAGGGCAAGCTGGACTCACCGGGATACTCTTATGAGTTCTGTGGTGGAGCAGCAACTTACTGCATCATGCCTCACGAAGTAATGGAGCTTGGATGCCTGTTAAACTATGAGGGAGATGCATTCTTTGAAGCTTCACTCGGCGAGCCGATGAGCTGTATCGTAGGTGGATACCATGCAAACTACCATACAAATAAACAGAACTACAACCATGCAATGGGAACAAAAGAAGGCGGAAACGTTATTATCCTCGGCGGATGCGGACCAATGGGATTAGGAGCTGTCAGCTATGGTCTTTGCTTCGAAAACAAACCAAAGAGAATCGTTGTAACAGATATCGACGATGCGAAACTTGCAAGAGCAAGAGAAGTTATCTCAGAGGAAGAAGCAAAAGCAGCAGGTGTAGAGCTGATTTACGCAAACACTGCATCAGTGGCTGATCCTGTAAAATACCTGATGGATTTATCTGAAGGACACGGATACGATGATGTATTTGTATACATCCCTAACAAAGCAGTAGCAGAACTTGGAGACAAGGTTATGGCATTTGACGGATGCATGAACTTCTTCGCAGGCCCTACAGACAACCAGTTCTCAGCAAATATTAACTTATACAATGCACATTATACAAGCGCTCATATCATGGGTACAACCGGTGGAAATACGGATGACCTGATTGAAAGTCTTGACCTTGCAGCAAAAGGAATTATCAACCCTGCAGTTATGGTTACACATGTAGGTGGTCTTGACTGCGTAGCAGATACAGTATGCAACCTGCCTAAGATTCCGGGAGGAAAGAAATTATCTTATACTCAGTTTGATATGCCTCTGACAGCACTTGATGATTTTGAGAAATTAGGAAAGACAGATCCATTATTCGCTAAATTAGATGCAGCCTGCAAAGCTCACAAAGGCTTATGGAATGCAGAAGCAGAAAAAATCTTATTCGAGCACTTTGGTGTAGAGTGCTAAGGTACTTATCCGGGGGGATAGTTAGAGAATAGAGAGAAATGAGAAAAACAGCCCAGACAAGGGCTGTTTTTCAATGTTTAGATATAAAAAAACCGTGTTCTTTATTTACAGTATTTTGCTCTTAATTCCGCTTCTTTTGCATCGATCACCTGCTGCTGTTTCTGTTTTACAAGGTTAGCCTTTACCGTATCCTTTACTTCTTCATAAGGAGAGGTGGCAGCATCACTGTGACCCTCGACTTTGATTAAGTGGTAACCGAACTGAGTCTTTACCGGTCCGATCACTTTATTCAGGTCTGCAGCAAATGCAGCTTCCTCAAATTCAGCAACCATCTGTCCGCGGCCAAATTCTCCGAGGTCTCCGCCGCGCTGTCCGGAAGGACAGGTTGAGTGGCTCTGTGCAGCTTCTTCGAAAGACAGAGATTCCTCAGCAATCTTGTTCTGTACGTCTTTGATTGCATCCTCGTCCTCCATCAGGATATGTTTTGCGTGAACGGTCTCGGATTTCTGGAACATCTCCGTATGCTCGTCATAGTAAGCCTTTGCCTCATCATCAGACACTGTAATAGCGTCAAGAACTTTGCGCATAGCCATCTGTCCGAGAAGATCTCTCTCGACGTGTTTCATCATATCTTTGAATTCATCGGTTTCATATAATTTTTCTTCTTTACCCATCTCAGCGAATAAGTATAAAGAAACGAACTGTTTCTTGAAAAAATCAATTGCATCCGGATTCTGAAGATACTGCTGCTGTTCCGCAGGAAGTCCTTTCTTGAAAGCGTCAAAATCAGCCTCGGTAATTTCCTGCCCTGCAACTACTGCGATTACATTGTTATTCATTTGTTTTCTCCATTCTTTTATAGGTATTGCTTTATTCTATTGGAAAACGGGTGATTTGTAAAGCGTTTTGTATCAGATGACTGTAGACTGACGATTGTGAAGATGAAAAGAAAATAATCTGAAAATAACAAAATATAGATTTACCCCATTGACATAGACACAAGATGTAGTATAATTTTAAATGAATACCGAGCGAAAAGACTAGAAAAGGAAAAGGTGTGGCAAGTGAAAGTTATTAAAAGAAGTGGAATCGAAGATGAATTCGATGCAAAGAAAATTGAAAAAGCGATTGTGAGAGCGAACAAGAGCGTGCCTGACTCTGAGAGAATGAACGATCTGACGATACATTTGATTGTCAACGCAGTGATCGAAGAATGCAGGATGAAAAAACATGCACCGAGCGTAGAGGAAGTGCAGGATATGGTGGAGAATCATATCATGGAGAAGAATGCGTTTAACGTGGCACGTAATTACATTACGTATCGTTATAAGCATGCGGTGCTTCGTAAGTCAAACTCGACAGATAAGCAGATTTTAAGTCTTCTGGAATGTAATAATGAAGAAGTAAAACAGGAAAATTCCAATAAGAATCCGGTCGTGAACAGCGTGCAGCGAGACTATATGGCCGGCGAGGTCAGCAAGGATATCACCAAACGTTTTCTGTTACCGAAAGAAATTGTAGAAGCACATGAGAAGGGAATCCTTCATTTCCATGATGCTGATTATTTTGCACAGCATATGCACAACTGCTGTCTTGTGAATTTAGAAGATATGCTACAGAACGGTACGGTCATCAGTGAGACGATGATTGAGCGTCCGAAAAGCTTTTCGACAGCATGTAACATTGCAACGCAGGCGATTGCACAGATTGCAAGCTCACAGTATGGCGGACAGAGTATCTCACTGTCACATTTAGCACCATTTGTACAGGTGAGCCGTGAGAAGTTCCGCAAGGAGATGAGAATCAGACTGGAAAAGGCTGGCATTGAGCCGACCGATGAGATGGTAAATGACTTGGTGGAAGAGCGCGTCAAAGACGAGATTCGTCAGGGTGTTCAGATTATTCAGTATCAGGTGACAACACTGATGACGACAAATGGTCAGGCACCGTTTGTTACGGTATTCATGTATCTGAATGAAGTAGAAGACGGGCAGACAAAAGATGATTTGGCAATCATTATTGAGGAGACACTAAAACAGAGAATCCTCGGCGTAAAGAATGAGCAGGGGATCTATATCACACCGGCATTCCCGAAACTGATTTATGTATTGGAAGAAGATAATATAACCGAAGGTTCCAAGTATTTTGAATTGACCAAGCTTGCGGCGCAGTGTACTGCAAAACGTATGGTTCCGGATTATATTTCCGAGAAAGTAATGAAGAACCTCAAAAAAGGATACTGCTATCCGTGCATGGGATGCCGTTCTTTCCTGACGGTGTTTGAGGAAGAGGGGGAAGGCAAGTTCTATGGCCGTTTCAATCAGGGCGTTGTCACACTTAATCTTGTGGATGTTGCCTGCTCTTCCGGCAAAGATATGGAGAAATTCTGGAAGATTTTAGAGGAGAGACTGGAACTCTGCCATCAGGCGCTGCTTGTCCGTCATGAGCGTCTAAAGGGAACGAAGTCGGATGTGGCACCGATTCTCTGGCAGAACGGTGCGCTGGCAAGACTGGAAAAGGGTGAGGTAATCGACAAATTATTATACGACGGCTACTCAACGATTTCTCTTGGCTATGCAGGGCTTTGCGAGTGTACCAGATATATGAAGGGCGTCTCTCACACAGAAGCTGACGGAACAGAATTTGCACTTGAGGTAATGCATAAGCTAAACGACGCGTGTGCAGAGTGGAAAGCGGAACATAACGTGGACTTCAGTTTATACGGAACACCGCTTGAGTCTACGACCTACAAGTTCTCGAAAAGTCTGCAGAAGCGTTTTGGAATCATTCCGGGCGTGACGGATAAGAACTACATTACGAACAGCTACCATGTGCATGTAACAGAGAACATCAATGCGTTCGATAAATTAAAATTCGAGTCGCAGTTCCAGGAGTTATCACCGGGGGGCGCAATCAGTTATGTGGAAGTGCCGAACATGAAGGATAACATCGAAGCTGTAATCACAGTCATGCAGTATATTTACGATAATATTATGTATGCGGAATTAAATACCAAGAGTGATTACTGCATGGAATGTGGATATGACGGTGAGATTGAGATCATTGAGGAAGATGGCAAGCTCATCTGGCAGTGTCCAAACTGTGGCAATA
>JAQUUC010000044.1 GCA_028694105.1 Hespellia sp. | reverse complement strand
CTCATCTATCTCTATATCACACATATCTTGCACAAGCCCTAGGATAAAAGTATTGTCTGTCTTATAATTTCGGTGGAACATATAGCGTTCAGCTACTTGTATTAACAATTCATTTTCTTTGCTCATACTACACCTTCTTTCAACCTCTTTCTGAATTCTAATTCTTATCTGCGTCTTTAATCTCGATTGGAATCAAGTCACCATTCGAGTGGTACAACCATTCATAATGATATTTATCTACGTTACTACCATCAATTTGAGTGATTACATACGTGGTTCTATCATTCAATCCAATAAAATCTTTATAATAACTATCTTCTCCGACCCTATATGTGATCTCCAATTGATTGTCTGTGTTATCCTTGGTAATAGAACACCAGCCCTCAAATTCAAGCATGGTCATATCTGACTGATTGTTCAGCACCGTTACTTTCCGATAAACATTGAAATTGTCAGCTTCTTTCGAAATATTATAACTTGCAACATCTGCCTCGTCTTCCCATGAGCATCCGTTCAAAATCACTACACATAAAACTACCATCACCATAACTGCCATTATCTTTTTCTTCATGCTATTTCTCCTTCAATCTGTTATACTCATTCACCGCATCGATTCCGATAAGCTTCCCGACTCTGCATTTATCACAGATCTGTTCCAGTTCCTCCTGCTCCTTCACGGTATCCGGATACTTGCAGTACTTGTCACACAAGACCTCCATAACTTCCGCTGCAAGCTTATCCATTGGATTTTCACTCACAGGTCCTTCGTCGTTTTGGAATTGTCCAATAAAGTCCAACGATGGATACTTCTGACCGGTTGCCACGATATACCCGATGTCAACCATCTGATTTGGGCAGCCTTGCATTCCCACTCCGATATAATAATTGCATTCATGCGTCACCGGATCCGTTGCCTTTACAATCCCAACAGCTCCCCTCGGGTCAGTCGTATTTACCCACAGTACTTTTACTTTTTCCATTCTTTTCCTCACCTTCTGTTGCACTGGTGCAACTATTTATAAAAATCTGCTGTTTTACGCTTCGATACCGGAGTGCCCTTCTCGAACACATAACAGTCTTCGACGTTGCATCCTCGGCTGTGACCGACCTTGCATACATAGTCGCATATCGGATCACCGCTTGCCTTAGACCGGAACCTGCAGCTCTTGCATTTGTGCCTGTCAGCATTCTTTCCGACAGCCCCATCGATGATCATCTGGTTAACCGCATCTTCAAAATCCTTGTTAATTACTGCCGTCTTACCGGTTCTTTTCTTTTTGCACTTATCCGGTTTCACCCAGCTGTACACGGTGCCATATTTCACACCCGTAATCTTGGCAATCTCTGATATGCTCCTGCCTTGTCGATGCAGTTCAAGCGCCTGCTCCTTTTCATCCAAGACCGGACATGTCTTTTTCTTTTGCGCTGCCGGCTCTTTATTTACTGCTGGCTCTGCTGGGGGGGGAGCTCCGCACCACTTCTCTGCTTTGTAGTTAATCCTTTTACAAAATCTATGATTCTGGAAGCACAGTCATCACAAAAGTCCTGTCCTTCATCTTCGTACACATAGTCTTTATCAATATCTGCTGTTTCCGGATTCTGCTTTATGATCTTTACCCTGCACGGGTCTTGCATAATCTCAGCCCCGCAGCAGTCACATATCACTTTTCTTATTACGCTCATTTCTTCTCCTCCTTGATTGCTTTATTGATTCGTTCGATTTCACTAATGACAGCTAATAAAAGATCACACGCAAAGCTCTGACTATTATATTTTTTACATATGTCCGATGTAGCTTCTGTCAGCTCATCCCACTCACTTTCACTTAATCTTCTACCAAAATATTTTCGATACACTTTCCAGCAGTCCTCGAATAATCGAGCTGCCTCCATAAAGCCCATCATAGTTCTTCTATCCTCACATATATTCCCGGAACCTCTGACCAGAACTTTTCGACTATCTCAGATGCCACAAGAGCATCATCTTTCCAGAAACCAACTGCAGTCATGCAGTCCTTAAGCAACTTCTGCAAATTATCTGTATCTGGCTTTGTTATTCGATAGCTGCCACCTTTATGCCTGCCACTGGGGAAACACCACTTTGTTATTAACCGGACTCCACTACTATATTTTTCTTCTGGCTTAAATTTCGCAAGATGCGCCATAATCTTTTGCCTTGCTGCAACAAGCTCCGGTGGTTCATAAAATACCGGTTTCCCTTTTATCACATGCACCTTCTTCTCCTGATGTGTTACGGTCGGTGGGTTGCTCATCGCCATAAAAAATTCTGTTGCCATTTTCTTTTACCTCCTGCCATTTCTCACAAGTATCATCCATGCATCTGAAGTCTGCTCTATATTCACTGTGTCCGTTGCAGCACACGCCATTAAATAATTCATACCACCGGCATGTGCTGCAGTACTTTCTTTTTTTCACCCACTTTACTCCTTTAACGTGTGAAACCATTTGTTTTGTGAAAAAATCTTTTGTCAAGCGAGGTAAGGGAAGGAGTCGTCGTGCGTGAGCTTTCGCACGACTACTTTCCCCTACTTGACCGCCAGGGAAAGGGAAAATTATATATATTTATATATATGTTTTTTTCTTCCCTAGGGAAAATAACGTAAATTGCGTTTTTTTCCCTCACTTTTTCCCTGATGTCACCGAAGGAAAATAACGTGTTTTTTTCTTTCTTCCCTCTAAATTCGTGTCAGGGAAAATAACGTGAATTTCTGTTTTTTTCCTTTTCCTAGTAAAATAGTAGGGGAAGGAAATTAACGCGTTTTTTTCCTTACTTTCCCCTCTTCGATTTCAAAGTTTCCATGCTCTTTTAACCTCGACCTGACTGTTTTTTCTGTCACAGCCATGTATTCTGACAGCATTTCAAGTGTCACTTCTTCACCCATGCTGCATGCTTCATATGCCATTTCGATAGCTTCTTTTCGTTCCTTTTTCTTATCTGCAGGAGACTTTCTTTTGTCCATTGCCCTCTTCCATGAAGGCTTCTCCTCTTCCGGTGAAATGTCTTTTAATGAACCTGATTCGTCCATTTTATGGACTGGATAATCAAACCATAGATTTACCGGGGAGAACTTTGGAAACTCTCTTAAAGTCCCTTCTATTCTCCATGCCGTGCGGACTTTAGACTTTTCCACTGCTTTTTCCACTTCTATGTTCAAACTCTTAAAATCAATTGAAGGTAGTTTCTCCCTGCAGTAATCCAACATTGCTTTACTGCTGCACATATCATCTTGTGATATGTCATCTTCATAACCTTTGTTATACCTTTGCAGCCATTCTATGCATGTGCTGCATATTACTTTGTTTTCTTCCTGCTGAAGCAAACTATTGGTTGCTTCCAATTCAATCAGATCTAATAACGCATCAGGATCTCTTGCGAATACACCGGAACCAGACGCACGGTCCATAGACTTCTTTCCGCCCTGGCTACCCTTAGAATGATGATGGCAATAGATTACGGCGCAACCTAACTCTGTACACACCTTGTCGAACTGATTGCAAAAGTTGGCCATCTGATCGGCGCTGTTCTCATCTCCGGTAATAACTTTGTAAATTGGGTCAATGATAATTGCTTCATAGTCTTTCTTGGCTGCTCTACGAATCAGCTTCGGTGCGAGCTTGTCCATCGGCACCGATTTTCCTCTTAAATTCCATATATCAATGTTCTTCAAATTATCTGCAGCTAATCCGAGTGCGCTATATACATCTTTAAAACGATGCAAGCAGCTTGCCCGGTCAAGCTCCAAATTCACATACATTACTCGCCCCTTCGAACAATCAAATCCAAGCCACTTCTTACCTTCAGCAATTGCAATGCATAATTCAATCTGTAAGAACGACTTCCCGGCTTTTGACGGACCTGCAATTAACATCTTGTGTCCTTTTCTAAGTAGGTTATCAATAAGACATGGGGATAGTTTCGGAAGATTGTCCCAAACACTATCAAGACTTTCCGGTTCCGGCAGATCATCATTCACACTCTCAATCCATTCATGCCATTCATTCCAAGATTCTTTTCCAATGTTCGTATCCACAAGGAACTGCTTATTTCCATTGCGTTCAATTCCAGGTAAACGCGATAGTCTAGATGGATTCTTATTCTGTGTATCTACTTTTAATCCATTCTTCTTGCAGACATTGTATAAGTAATCCACACGCTTTCTATATTCGCTGTAGTTTTCCGCATCAATATGAACGATTGCATGAAGACTTTTCCCACCACTGTGTACAAGACATGCGATTGGAAGCTCCAATTCTCTTATAATGGCATTCTGCTCTTCAATACTCATACCATCGGACTCTACTAATGCATAGCGGAATTCTGTTACATTATCATTCTTTACGTCTTTTCCATCCAATGGATTGAAGCGGATCCATGCTCCTGCATTTTGGTTATAATCACCTAATACACTGCCAATGTCACCATCACATTTTGAGAGTAATTCAATGAGCTTTCCAGACGAACGAGAATAATCTCCTTTATTAGAAGGAAGATACTTTCCATCTTTCTCCCAGCTTTGCATCACATATCCTACAATTTCTGATGGTTCAAAAAGCGTCTCCAGATATTTAATAATTTGCGCTGCCTGATTCCATTTTTGTGGAACACGTACTTCTTTGGCTTCTACCCATGATTTATCCACTACAACAAGATCATCTTTGGTACCACCAACCGCGTCATCCCAGTCAAGCTCATGACCTTGCTCAATACTAGGTTTCCATCCGTGGTCTAATGCCATTTGCACAATGCTTCCAGCGGTTACCGGAAGAGCAGAACCATGAAAACTGCCCCATTTCTTAAAACATTCGCCCCGATGATATCTTACAGTATCACGCTGGCTCCAACTTTCCCAATCAGAGGCGGTGTATCCTTCATGTTTTAATGCCATTCCCACATTCACCCATTCCTGGTAATCAAGTTCTGATGGATTAATATGTCCGATTATTTCGAGAATGTCTGTCTGCTGTTCCATGATTACTCTCCTTTATAAGTTGATGGATCGATGTCATATGGCACTTTCCATCCATTTCCTGCAATCCTATCGATTAGATGTTTTGCATTATCAAACTGCCATGTACCAACATGCTGAAATCCCTTTTGTTCCAGAAACCGAATCTGTTTTGGTGTAGTAAGACCTTCAACGCGGCGCTTATTCAATCGGTCCAAAACTTTTGCGGCTTTCCCGGCATTATCAATCTGATCTGGAAGAATTCCTAACTTTTCGAGGGTTTGTTTTTGCTTATCAGATGGTGGTGACATTTCCCAGCCAAATGCCGGAACGTATCCGGCAAGGTCTTCCGCCTGAATACTCATTTCAAATTGCAGCGGATCTACAAGTTTACGCTTTCTTCTTTTCATTTCTGCAAGCTGCTTCGCAAGAGCTTCTTCTCTCTGTGCGACTACATCTTCTGCAGCAGTTTTTTCTGCTTCTTCGATGTCTATCGGACAACCAGCACTCTCTTCCATGTTTTTTGTCATCTGCTGCGCGACTTCTTCATTCTCGCAAATCAAACTTGCTGGATGACATAATTCATGCCGTTCGGTATGCCATAGGAAATCCAAAAGCAAAAGATTTTCTTTTCCGGTACCAGGAGATAATCTTGTTCCCCGGCCGACCATCTGGCAATATAAACTCCGAACCTTCGTAGGTCGTAGCACAACAATACAGTCAACGCTTGGACAATCCCAACCTTCTGTTAGGAGCATACTATTACACAATACGTTGTACTTGTTATTTTCAAAATCCTTGAGGACCTCTGCTCTGTCTCTGCTTTCTCCATTTACCTCTGCAGCTTGAAAACCATTTGCATTCAGTAAATCTCTGAACTTCTGACTTGTCTTAACAAGTGGAAGAAACACGACTGTCTTTCTATCTGCACAATACTTCTTCATTTCATCCACGATTCCTTGAAGATAAGGATCTAATGCAGTCCCTAAATCTCCTAATTTAAAATCTCCGGATTGAACACCTACACTTGTAAGGTCTACCTGAAGTGGAATTGTGACTGCTTTAATCGGTGATAAGTATCCTTCTTTTATTGCCTTTGGAAGCGTATATTCATAAGCCAGACTTTCAAATACACTTCCAAGATTCTTCATATCGCCTCTGTCAGGTGTGGCTGTTACACCAAGCACCTTTGCATCTTCAAAATGCTTTAGGACTCTTTGATATCCATCTGAAATACAATGATGTGCTTCATCAATAATGATTGTATTAAAATAGTTTTTTGGAAATCTGCTAAGCCGGCTTTCACGCATTAATGACTGAACAGATCCAACAGTGATACGGAAAAAACTGCCAAGACATGTCTGTTCTGCTTTTTCCGTAGCACATCCAAGCCCTGTCGATTTACCAATCTTATCTGCAGCCTGATCAAGAAGTTCTCCTCGATGTGCAAGAATAAGGACCCGGTCACCTTTTTGCACGCACTGCTCTGTTACCTTTGCAAAAACGATAGTCTTACCACATCCAGTTGGAAGTACCAGAAGTGTTTTATGGATTCCATCATCCCATGCCTGAAATATGGAATCTTTTGCTTCTTTTTGATAAGGTCTGAGTTCCATTAAAACTCACCTGCCTTGAATTGCTTCTCTTCTTTTTCATAGAATCGCTTAATTTCATTGGACTTGCGCTCTTCTCCGTCATTTCCTTTCCATGTATGCATACCAATCTTGCATCGACCTGTGGCACCAATTACAGCATTCCAATTCATTTTTACTTTTTCACCCTTTTTTTTCTGACCAATTGCGGTAAAGAAAGCTGAAATCATTCCTTCTGTTTTTGTATGTAAAAACAAATTATGCGTAATGACTGCAGGACCTTCGTTTGATTCAATACGAAGTTTCAAAATTGCTTTGTTGCACGGTGGAAGTTTTTCACTCCCAGGATGTCTTCCACGTTCAAAACTATCTACTGTAAAATCATAATCTCCTTCCGGAAGCATTATAAAATCGCTATCCTTCTGAATTTCTTCATCCCACCCGAGTTCTCTGTCTACTGTATTATTTTCGCTCATAATTTAATTTCTCCTTTTTTATTCATTAAATGGTACATCATATTTTTTTCGCAGTTCTTCAATCATTCCGTACACCTGCGTCCATGCACCGACTAACACTCCATCTATAAACTGTGGATCATAATTTACAATTCTTGTTGCCTCCGGATAGTACCCTCGCTTTGACACAACTTTCTGAATTTCTTCTTCAGATACAAGTTTTTCTTCCATCAAATCACGAAGAGCCTTTGGAATATTTTCATTTACATGAAAGACACTACTTCTCGGTACTTCTTTTGACTCTTTCGGTGACTCATTCGGCGGTTGCACTGGCGCAACTTCATCTTTTGTCCCAGTATCAAATTCTATTTGTTCAGGCACTTCATCAGGCACTTTCATGAAATCCGGTAATTCACTTTTTTCTTCTGATTCCTTTTTAGTATCCTTTGTTTCGACCGACTTTGATTCTAAAATTGATTTAATCTCTTCGTAATCAAAAGGAAGTTCATCACCAAGTCCATATCTGTTCTTTGCGTCCCAACATGGATGATGATTGGTATACATGACACGCTTTCCGCCTTGTGCTTTATGCTTTTTACCTTTATCATCAACAGCGATGGAATAAGTCTTATAATTTGCAAAAAGCAGCATATCAGACCATTCCTTTACGAGTGGAGCTGTCTGTGAAGATGTCTTTTTCCCAAGTTTCAACTCATATCGATCATACGCGCCCATTTCGTCAGGCTGCTCGAATTTTCTCATCTGGGCATGTGCTGTAAGTACTACATTGATACCGGATTCGATTACATCTTCTAATCGATTCAAGAACCTTCCAAACTCTTCCTTTACGTAAATATATCCATTGCCATATCCAAAATCCTCAATTCCAGATTTTCCATGCTTTGAGCAAATATATTCAACACATAACTGCTCTGCCCAGTCAATCGTATCAATACACAATGTCTTACAAATACCTGGTGTTTTCTTGACATAATCAATTTCCTCCAAAAGCATCTGCCAACTGCTAGGGCGTGGAAGTCTTGCAACATCCATATCCTTCGTACTTCCCTCTGTATCTATAAAAACGGGATTCGGAAACTTTGCAGCAAATGTGCTCTTACCAATACCTTCTGGACCATAAATCACCGTCTTTTTTGCACTTGCTATTTTTCCTCTTGTAATTTCCATTAAAATTCTCCTTCCTTCCATGTAGGCTGCTGCGATTGAGTTTCATTTTCAGAAACTACATAACCATCATCAATAATAATGGAGCATTCCCCACCAGTGCTGACGCGAGTTGCTATTGCCTGCAGCCCTTCCTGTTCAAGCCATGATCCGAATTCGTTTAACGTATTCAAATCCATCTGTTCCAATTTATCTAATAGTACAAAACCGCATTCCGGATTTAGCTTTCTAACAATAGCAGTTGATACCTTCAACCGATCAGAACCAGACATGTTATCCCATTGCTGACCTTTATAAGTCAGCTCTCCATTTTTCACAGACAACTCATCCAATGGAAGGTCTGCTGCATTTAATAAATCTGTTTTGTTTTTTCTAATATCATCAATCTCTTTTGTAAGTGCTGCGTACTGATTTTTGTAATCCAGGGCATCTTCTTCTGCCTTATCCTTATCAAGATTTGCGCGGACTTTCCGGTTAATCTCATCAATGTTGGATATACTTGCTTCTAACTCAGCGGTGGACTCATTTTGTAATTCTTCAGATGATTTAAATGCAATATTCATATTCTGATCAGCTTTTTTTAATAATTCCGTTTGCCGGTCCAGCTCTTCCTTAAGGTTGTTAACTTTTTCTGCGAGTCTGTTTCTTTCTGCTTGTAATTCAAAGGCATGCTTTCGTTTCTGCTCGTTCTCTCCATTTCTTGCAAGAATCTCCTGCTGTTGTTTAATGAGTTCCGAAGGTGATACAAGTTCCTTCGGTGCATCCGGATAATATGTCTGTTCATCCGCAAATTTCTTTTTTTGATCCGCAATCTGCCCTATAGTAAGTCTTCTGTTATATAGTTCCTGCTCATTTTTATCTAAGGCAGCAAGCTGATCACCGACACCTATAATCTTTAACAATGTTTGCGCTTTCTCTTTACCTGATGATTCCATGAACTTTGGAAGGTCAAGTGCTAATTGTTCAACAAATTCATTCAAAAGTTGCTGCCCAGCCTTGTTACCTTCCGGATCAGTTACCTTTAAACTACTGTTCTTTCCTTTTCTTTCAACCACAAGCCCATTGCTCATTACAATATGTAAAGTGGGTGGAATCGTGGATCCTTGTTGCTGTGCATCAGAAGGTCTATATTTATCTCCACCAAGTGCCCAGGCGATAGAATCCAACACAGAAGTTTTTCCTTGATTGTTGTTGCCACCCACAATCGTTAATCCAGACGCTGTAGGTTCAATTTTTATCGCCTTGATTCTTTTCACATTTTCAATTTCTAATTTATTAATTTTCACTGACATTTGCATTTTCTCCTCTTCTGATTTATTTTTCTGATAATGTTTTTACCCATGTATAGATTCTGACTAGGAGATATCCATCATCTACCGAATCTACCATTCTCTTAATTGCTTTCTTATAGGCTTCCTTCGTCAAATCACTTATTACTTTCTCCTTCCAAAAGATCACCAAATAAGTAGTCTATGAATCCTCTGTAAATGTAAATCCTTTGTATTCTTCCATCTTTGCTGACAACTCGGATTTGATTGAATCAAAGTTACTAAAATCAATCACACCTGCCTGCTGCTGTACTAATACTTTCATATCACCCATATATCTTCTCCTTGTAAAATTTATTATGATTTTCGCTCATATCTTGATCAAAGCGCTCATCGCAACTTCTAATTTGTTCCATTGTCCTTCCCATCTTTGCTCCATAAGTTTTCTGCCGGTAGGTCTTCTGCTAATATTCCAGTCCCAATTAATACATCTAAAAAGCACGTCATATATACATCGCCCACTTTAATAGGATTTTTTTCGTTACCATTAACCATAAGTTTCTTAATTGATGCTGCGCTGGATGCTGCTAATGCTCGAACAGCTTCCCTAAAACCAAAGTCATTCCCACTTCCAAACGCAGCAGAATCACCAATATGTCCAGTTGGTCTGATAGCAACTCCGAATACGGCTGCTGCCTCTATTTCGAATTTCTGATTCTCGCTATCCTCGATTGTTACTTTTACCATTTGCATTTTCTCCTCTTCTGATTTATAATTAAATTGGTTATTTTTCAGAGCGCCCAAGCTTGCTGGCTTACGGGTGCTCATTTTTTATATTGCTTTGAGAATCTTTTTCACGACAGCTCTGTCACTATTCATCCAGTGGATGTCTACATCCTTCTGTAATCCATTTTTGTATACAATTGTGACGATACCCTGCGCATCATCGTACTGAAGCGTATTAACAAGTCGTCCTGCATACATCGCCTTAACAAGATATGTAAGGCAGTGAATGATTTCTTTCATGTCTCCCATCGTTTTCACCTCCCTTCACCTAAATAATCCGATAAAATACGGCTGGATGATGATCGCAAAGAAAAATAATGCTGTCAGCAGCAGACCAGCCACTGCGCCGATAACACACTCTTTCAGGTCCTCTTTACGCTTTTTTGTGTTACGGATCATAAGTTTTTTCATTATGCTTGTCCTCCGCTACCGCCTAAGCGGTTTTCTCTTTCTTGTCATCCTTCTTTTCAATGGTGTATGTAATTTTTGTACCTCTCTGGTCCTCCAGCAATCGGATCAGTAAAGCTGCTAATTTATCTATTGTTGGCGGCGTTCCTTGGATGATACAATCTTGTTTCTGATTCATAGCAAGACCTCCAATCTTCTAAATTATGTTATGTGTTGCTGGTTGTACTTGTTACACTTGTTTTTCTATCCCTTATCTCCTATACTTTTGATATAGGCACTGCCATGCCGAGTAATTACGAAAGGAGACCTAAATTCATGAGACTAAATCCTAACTGCATAAGAGATATTCTTATTGCGGTCGAGGAGAATACTGGATACAATGTTTACTTTGATTATCCAGATGAACTCGATCAAGCCCCATCGCTTTCAAGTTACAATGATGATGAAATTAGATACCACATACTGCAATGCGAAAAAGCGCGACTTATTGAAATCGATTCAAAAGACTTAGATGATAATTACTCAATTAATGACTTAACTCCAAAAGGTCACGAATTCTTAGCGAATATTCGCTCCGATACTGTTTGGAACAATGTAAAAGAAGTAAGCTCTAAAGTCGGTGCTAATTCTTTATCAGCGTTAACTCAAATCGCAGCTGGTGTTGTATCCGCAATTATCAAATCTCAACTTGGACTTATTTAAATAAGTGCTTTACTACAAAAGTGGTACATTCTCTGATATCATCATCTGTTGGAGTCTTGTATCCACTTTTTTCAATGTAATAAACCAGTGCTGTTGAAGAAATATATCTTGACAGCCAACCAGCCGCACATATAATTGTTGTCCCAATAAAAAATAGGACCGCCATCTAAACCACCTCCTTTGCTTCGTCCTGCCCCACCGTTGGTAACTTTTTACGTTACTTGTTTTGTAAAAAAAATTGCTACTGGGTCTTTAATGTCTAACAGCTCTATCATTGTTTCTATTTCGTCACTCCCAAATACGCCTCTATTCATCTTCATGTAAAATGTTTTAGGCGCAATTCCTATCGCATTTGCAACCTTTGTTTGTGACATCTTTTTTTCAGCTATAACACCTCTTAATGCATTTGTATCAATCATCTTTCTCACCTCCCTCCAGTAACTTCATGAGTTACTATAATAATATCACACATTTGTAACTTGTCAAGTTATTTTTTTATTGACTTATAACATTTTTGTGCTATAATTAAGTTACTTTATATAGGAGGTGTTCGAATGAATATAGGTAACAGGATATCTTCAGCTAGAAAAGCTGCTGGATTATCTCAAGTTGAATTAGCAAATGCTCTCAATACTACAAAGCAAACAATTTACAAATATGAGAATGGAATAATCACAAATATACCTTCTGATAAGATAGAACAGATTGCCAATGCATTATCTGTTACACCATCTTATCTTATGGGTTGGAGTGATATTGACACGATGGACTTGCGCCAATTTGATAAACAGCTTGACCAATATGTACATGGGCTTGGCGAGTTTTTATATTACAACCCGTCTCACAAGTTCCTATTTGACTCTTCAATGAACATCTCCACAGATGATGTTGAACTTGCCAAATCAGTGTTAGACAAAATCAGTGGTTGTACATCTGCCCCTGCTGATAATGTAATAGAATTGCAATCACATTTAGATGCGAATGCAGCACACGCGCTTCCAAATGCATCTGATGAGGATAAAATACACGATGATGACATTATGAATGATGATTGTTTCTAAGTCCTATTTATCGGACAATATATACTTTACAGTTACATCAGGAGTTGATTTATATGACATATGAAGATTTATTAATAGAAGCTGAGGATAATAGCCTTGTAGTAAAAGAGAAACCATTAAGGGCTAATAATGGTAGGATCAAGGGTAACCGTGTTGCAATCCGAAAAGGCTTGACCGAAATAGAAAAAGCCTGCGTTCTGGCAGAGGAACTTGGTCACCACCATACAACAGTGGGAAACATCTTGGATTTATCAGACGCCCAAAATGCCAAGCAAGAGAGGCAAGCGAGACTTTGGGCATACAATAAAAAAATTGGGTTAAAAGGCATTCTAGACGCTCATCAACATGGGTGTCGAGATAGATATGAAATGGCAGAGTATTTGGAAGTAACCGATGCATTCCTTGAGGATGCTGTGGACTGTTACAAAGATAAATACGGAGAATTTGTAGTAGTGGATAATTACATCATCTATTTTATCCCGAACCTTATGATTGGGCAGATGATTTGATTATATAGTGTGTGGCAGGTAAAATAGGCAGGTACAAATGAGGAGGAAATTATGAAAAAGAAACTTATTATAGTTATCAGCATAACCATTCTAATAATTGCTGTTATTGCTGGGTTACTATTATACATTAGTAGCTTGTCTACCACTGTACCATCTATAATCAATATGACCGCTGATAATGCAAAAAACAAACTTAATGACGCTGGTTTCACTAATATCAGTTTTGTTGCTGATAAATCTGGAGACAGTAGTTTTATGCTAGATTATAGCAACTGGACTGTGATTGCACAAACTCCATCCGTTAACTCATCAATAAAAAAATCAGATGAAATAACCGTAACCTGCAAGAAAACTACAGAGATACAGCGCGACGCTGATAAAAAAGACCAAGCCAAACTCAATACACAGATAAACGAAATAAAATCGCAGTTGGACACCCTAGTTAGTAGCTCTGTAGAAAATGCTATGTCCAAGGTCTCTGAACTAGGATTTACAGCAACGTATCTGCACGAACAATCTGGGCTAGATTTTACCGAAGAAATATCTGGGTATGACGAAGAGCAACTCAATGGTTGGATTGTAACTGAAGTTTCTGACTTTGATTTCGATAATAAAACTGTAATTATTACTATAAATACATCCGAAAATATAGATGACAAGCAGGATAACGAAGCTTCGATAAACGAACTTGATTCAAAACTTGATTCAGCCCATGCATGGCAAGCAGTCGAAACTTATGGGAAATCTCAATATCCACATGGTTTTAAACTTCATTACATCACGGATGCACAGACCACGCAACCATCAGATGAAAATACATGGTTTTTAAAATCTTCTGCAACAGTAACAAATGCATATAATGCAAAAGAGGAGCTAACATGCGAGGCTCACGTATCAGGAACCACTGATAATCCACAAGTAATTGATTTCATCGTCTATTGAATATAGTTCGTTCTGCATAACTGATATCATACTATAAAATTATAGAAAGGATTGGTGATACAATGAGCCAAACATCTGAAAAATTATTGAAATATCTGCGAACAAGAGAAAAGAAACTTTTTAGCATTCAAGATATACGCCTAGATTGTCCTTATGACTTAGGTGATATTGATGACATACAAAGATCTATTGAGACTTTGGAATGCAAAGGGTATTTACAACGTGGGAATGATGGAATCTATGGACACACCTATATATTTACCGAATAACATTCCTGATGATTTAAAATTCAGGCAATAATGAGCTTAAAAAATATAAATTAAAAACAGCCCCGGTGCGGGAACACCAAAATTTAGCTAATGTATTGGGGTTGAATGCAGAGTGTTTTGGTTGAAGACATTAAGTACGAAGATGAGTAATAAATTAGGAGGGATTTTTGAAAGATAACTTAATAAAAATCACAAGCTTCAACAATAAAATAAATAGTTATCTCCCGTTTCATTTGGAGCATAATTACATATATCGTTCAGCTGGTCTCGATAAGCATATCTTGAAAAGACATCCCGATTGTTTGGAGTATTTGCAATATTTAGACTATATTATCTCTCATCCTGATTATATTGGTATTAATCCGAATGAGAATGGTACCAGCTTCGAACTCGTAAAGGTATTTGATGAAAATATTCAAATTGGAATAAAACTGGATGTAAAGAATGATTATTTGTATGTTGCCACTCTTCATTCCATTACTGACGGTAAATTACAACATGGTATCAAAAATGGACGCTTGAAAAAATTTGACAAAAATGAATAAATTGATTATAATGACAGTACACTAAATTGAGTTGCAAAGGTCGGAAAGGCTCCCGACGCACCCGTAAGGGTACCTGAGATGATGGATACGCCGCCCATCTTGTTTCTCAATTGTTCGTGAAGGGTATTCTCATTATGAGGATGCCCTTTTTCGATTTTGTCCATTAATCGTACATACCGTTTGACACTATTGAATTACGACGATTTGGGGAGTGATAGAATGAGCAAAATAATAAGATGTGCAATCTATATCAGAGTAAGCACGGAAGAACAGCACCTGAACGGTCTATCGCTTCCGGCACAGAAGATGGCTTTGGAAGAATATGCCCGGAAAAACAATTACCTCATTACCGGATACTACGCTGACGAGGGAATCTCCGCAAGAAAGCCGATGCAGCACCGGAAAGGACTTCTCAGTCTTCTGGAAGATGTGAAAAAGGATAAAATTGACATGATCCTTGTCACGAAGCTTGACCGCTGGTTCCGCAATATCAGAGATTACAACATCACGGAAGAGATCTTGGCAGCACACCACTGCTATTGGAAGACCATATTTGAGAACTACGACTCTTCCACCGCGAATGGTCAGATGGTAATCAACATCATGCTCTCCGTCAATCAGGCAGAGTGTGACCGTACCTCAGAGCGTATTGTAGCCGTATTAGACTACAAACGGTCCATAGGTGAAGTAACAAGCGGGCGAGTTGCCAGCTTCGGATATAAGGCGGTTAGATGCCGTCTGCAAAAGGATGAGGCTACAAGTGATATTGTCGAGGAGATGTTCCGGTACTATTTAGGCTGCATGAACAAACGCAAGACTTATAATCACCTCATAGAGCTCTTCGGCGATCGCGTTCCTCCCTATGGTACCTTTGCTAAATTATTCAGCAGGGAGACTTACATGGGAACGGTACAGGGTATTCCGGATGCATGCGAACCTTATATCACCCGCGATGAATTCAATCTGATTCAGAAAGTCAGTGACACAAAGGTATACACCGAGGATAACGAGCCATACTTCTTCAGCGGTCTCATCAAATGTCCGGTATGCGGGAAGAATCTAAGCGGTTATATAAAAAAGAATAAAAAGAAGAATGGAAAAACATTTCTTTACAAGTCCTACCGCTGTTACCACCATATGAAAAACCGCCGGCTATGCTCGTGTGGCATGACCATACATGAAAGCGTTGTTGAAAAATATATGCTTGAACATGTACCTGAAGAATTGGATACTATGATTCAGCTGCGGGAATCTAAAAAACGCAAAGAAATAAACCACGGAAAGCTGATTAGCCTGCAGGCAGAGCTCGAACGGTTGAATATTCAGTTTCAGAAAGGGAGAATATCTGAATCCTATTACGATGAACAGTATGATTTGCTGAAAGAAAAGATAGATACAGAAAAGTCTTCCAGTGCCGGCAGCGTCATAGCCGAGTACGTAACTGAATTACTGTCCGGTAATTGGATCTGCTTATATGACCAATTGGATCCGGCTCACAAATCCAGCTTCTGGAAGACTGTTGTATCTGAGATAACCATTGATGAATCGCACAAATTATGCGGTTTTAAATTTAACACTGAGTAGGTGTAGTATTTATATTTACACCGTTGAATTCGAGCCTGCTGCCACCAAACTCGAGCAGGAAGGTGCCGGTTATGTGGTCGCTTCACTCGGTGTCGACAGCGGTTATGTTCCATACACGGATTTTTGTGCAAAGACCAGCTATATTGAGCAGAATCCGGAGATTATTCAGTCCTTCACCGATGCGCTTCAGAAAGGAATGCTGTACTGCCAGAGCCACACATCTGCCGAAATCGCAAAGGTGATTCTGCCACAGTTTCCGGATACAAACCTGAACACACTGGAAATCATTGTAACCCGCTATCATGAGCAGGACACCTGGAAGGAAAATCTTGTATTTGAGGAAGAGGCATTTGACCTGCTGCAGGATATTCTGGAAAAAGCAGGCGAGCTAAAAGAACGGGTGCCATACAAGGAACTTGTCACCACCGAATTTGCCGAAAAATCCATTTCCTGAGCAGTTATTAAAATACAAACTGTAACAGCAAAAAGCCCGTTGGAAATCACACCCCAACGGGCTTTTACTTACATATTTGGCAAATGAAAAATATGTGCTATACTAATTATAAATGATTTCAAATGAAAAGAGGATTCCTATGAAAGCACGAAAAGAAATAACACATATATCACCAAAAAAAACGCACGTAGAGCGGTTTCGCACTGACCACCACAGAGGACTTTCCGCCGCGCAGGTCGCACAGCGTATAGAAGAAGGATATCTGAACACTCCGGTGGAGCCGCCATCCAAATCGGTAAAAGAAATTATACATGACAATGTCTTCACCTACTTCAATGCTATTTTTGCGGTTCTTGGCATACTTTTAGTCATTGTCGGTTCTTTCCGGAATCTCACCTTTCTTCCGGTTATTATCGCCAACACGCTGATTGGTATTATTCAGGAGATTCGTGCTAAGAAGACTCTGGACAACCTGACTGTGTTAAACGCGCCCCATGCAAGAGTCCTGCGGGACGGCAAAGAAATCGATATCGCTGCAGAGGACTTAGTATTGGATGATCTTGTCATCTTTTCTGCCGGAGGGCAGATTCCGGCTGATGGTACTGTCATTGCCGGTGATGTTCAGGTCAATGAAGCCCTGATTACCGGCGAGTCTGATGAGATCACAAAGAAAAAGGGCGATTCCCTTTTGTCCGGAAGTTTTATCGTATCCGGCAAATGTCTGGCGCGCATGGACAAAGTCGGTGAGGACTCTTACATTTCCAAATTGACCATCGAAGCGAAATCGGTCAAGGAGCTTGCAGCTTCTGAGATGATGCAGTCACTGACCCGGCTGGTAAAATGGATCGGTATCATCATCATTCCTATTGGTATCGCTCTTGTCATTGAACAGTTCGTTGTTGAACATAATTCATTCCGCGCAAGCATTGTTTCCATGGAGGCTGCTGTTGTCGGTATGATTCCGGAAGGCTTATATCTGCTTGCCAGTGTTGCTCTTGTCGTATCTGTTATGCGTCTGGCAAAAAAGCGGGTACTGGTCCATGAGATGGCCTGTATCGAAACTCTGGCCCGCGTGGATGTCCTCTGCGTTGACAAAACCGGTACTATCACCGAAAATACGATGAAAATTGACGGTTTGATCCGGCTGTCTGCTTATAAAGAGGAGCAGATGCAGTCTTTGGAGCTGATGATCGGAGATTTTGCCCACAATATGTCCAGTGATAACACGACGATGAATGCGCTGAAAGAATACTTCAAAAAAAATACCCGTTCACGGGCAAGCAGTATTACCGGCTTTTCTTCTGCCACCAAATACAGCAGTGCAACAATCAACGGAAATGTTTATGTCCTCGGAGCACCTGAATTTGTCTTGCGGCAGCAATACGGAAGGGCTCAAAAAGAAATCGAAAAATATTCTTCTCAGGGGTTCCGTGTGCTAGTCTTTGGACTTTATCACGGGCAGGTTGAGAAGGGGCACGCCCTGACCGGACCAGTAGATGCTTACGCTCTCATTCTGTTGTCCAATCCGATTCGTAAAGAAGCACCGACTACCTTTAAATATTTCGAAAAACAAGGTGTGGAGATCAAAGTAATTTCCGGGGATAATCCGGTCACAGTATCTGAAGTAGCCAAGAAAGCAGGTATCCGACACGCGGACCGCTTCATTGACGCCAGCACATTGGACTCTATGGATGATGTTACAGATGCGATGCAGAAATATGCTGTATTCGGACGCGTCACCCCAAAACAAAAGCAGCAGTTTGTCGAAGCCTTAAAAAGTCAGGGACACACCGTTGCCATGACCGGTGATGGTGTCAATGATGTTCTCGCCCTCAAAGATGCGGACTGCAGTATCGCTATGGCATCCGGAAGTGATGCAGCTGCTCAGGCAGCGCAGCTGGTTCTTCTCGATTCGGACTTTGGCTGCATGCCGGAAGTCGTCGGTGAAGGTCGCCGTGTCGTCAATAACATCCAGCGTTCTTCCAGCCTGTTTTTAGTCAAGAACATCTTCTCACTATTGATGGCACTCTTTTCTCTGATAACGCTGAACAGTTATCCGTTAGAGCCATCCCAGATTTCCATGGTCAGCATGTTCACGATCGGCATTCCGGCATTCTTCTTGGCATTAGAGCCAAACACGAATATGATTAAGGGACATTTCATGACCAACGTTCTTCTCACCGCATTGCCGGCCGGACTGACCAACTTTCTGGTCATTGGTTCCATGGTGGTCTTTGGAAATACTTTCGGTGTCAGCACCACCGACATCTCAACCGCTTCCGCTTTGTTACTTGCAGTTGTCGGCATGATGATTTTATACAGAATCAGCAAACCACTCAATATCCTGAGACTCTGTGTAATAATTACAATGGTCATCGGACTCGGTGTCTCCATTCTGTTTTTCCACAGACTTTTTGGAATCACTTCCGTATCTGTACAATGTGCAATGCTGCTGGTCGTATTCACCATCGTCACTGAACCACTGTTCCGGTATCTGACATTTTTTATTGAGAAGCTTCGGGATCTTTATCAGCGATTTCATAAATGGGTTGCCCGGCGATGAGCGTCTCACTCTTTATAAGCCATCGTCAGAAGCTTCTCTGCTGCTCCATCTAAATAAGGATTGTCTACATTCGAGAAGTCTTCTCTCTCAACTGCTTCTGCAAGTGCCGGATCAATCGGCATCTTCCCAAGTACTTCGGTTCCAAGACCGGCCGCAATGTCATCAATATGGCTTTCACCAAATACGGAAATTACCTTGCCGCAGTCCGGACATTTTAAATAGCTGTAATTCTCCACAATCCCAAGAATCGGAATATTCATCTGCTCTGCCATATTGTAGGCTTTCTTAACGATTAACTGTACCAGATCCTGCGGGGATGTCACAATCACAACTCCGTCGACCGGAAGTGACTGAAATACAGTAAGTGGCACATCTCCGGTTCCGGGCGGCATATCCACGAAAAGATAATCCAAATCGCCCCAGATAACATCCGTCCAGAACTGTGTGACAACACCGGAAATAACCGGACCTCTCCAGATCACAGGTGCATCCTCCTCTTCCATCAGCAGATTGATAGACATGATTCTTGTCTCATCCTGCGCGATGCAAGGGAAAATGCCCTCCTCAGATCCCTGGGCCTGCTCGTGGATTCCATACATCTTTGGAATGGAAGGTCCTGTGATGTCTGCATCCAGAATTCCGACAGAATATCCTTTTGCTCTCATCATTCTTGCGAGTGATGCCGTAACAAGCGATTTGCCGACGCCACCTTTCCCGCTTACAATACCAATTACGTTTTTAATATGGGAATATGCATTTCCCGCTACTCTCATATCCTTTTTACTACTGCATGTTCCTGCATGTGCGCAGCCTGCACATGATTCTTCCGAACATCCTTCCGTCTGTTCCTGCTTCATTTCTTCTGACATGATTTTATCTCCTCTTTTATTTCTTACTCCACCTTACAGCAAATCCCGGATATCGTCAATCCGGACTGGCGGATTTTTAATTATACCATATCCCCAGCTCGCAAATATGAAGGGGATTCCTGCCTTCTGACAGGCATCGTAATCTCCTTGTGTATCACCTACATACACCACTTGTTTCAGATGATGTTCCTTCATCAGCTGATGAATCGTCTCCCACTTCTCCAGACCAGTATCGCCAAAACACAGGTGTCCGCTGATAAATTCTTCCATTCCATTCGTCTCCATCATCACTTCTATATATCCACTCTGGCAATTGCTGACAATAAAAAGAGGAACGCGAGCTGACAGCTTCTCTAAAGTCTCATCTACATGATCATATAGTGGTACCTTATGCTTACGCAGCCAGTCGATTTCCTCCGAAAAACATTGATTGCCAAGTTCTAACCGTGCTTTTCTTGATAGCATAGGAAACAATGCATCACAAATCTGATCCATCGGTTTTCCAAACACACTTTTCAGCTTTGCACTATCAAGCGTAATTGAAAGTTCAGACTCCCTTCGAATGGTATCGGTCCAAGATGCCGCACCCTCATGTGTTGCATCCCATAAAGTTCCATCTACATCAAATATGATTCCATCCAGATTCTTCATCTGCTCCACAACTCTTATCCTCTTTCTTCTGAAATATTCAGCAGTGCCTGTGCTGTTAATTCATCCACAAACAGGCTGCTGACATATCCGCCGTTTAGTGCACCGTACAGTCCATTTGCTTTTCGCGTATCGGTCACAACACAGATACGGTTTTCTTTCTTTTTCAATTCCTCAAGATCAATCCCGATTACACGCCGGTACAGATTATCGTCGGCATGCGAACCATCCATCTTAAAATACCGGGAACAGATATCTCCCACGAAGCCTTCCGAACGCAGTTGCGCATAGTCTTCCCTCGTCACATACCCCGACTGAATCAGCACAGAATCATCCGCAATTGCACCGATACTAAAAAGGAGAATATTCGCTTTATGAATGAGTGAAAAAAGATCGACCATCTGAGAATCCTGCTTGATTACCTCCACAATTTTGGACGAATCCACAAAAGACGGGAACGGAAGAATATAACCGGTTCCCTCATAGTTATTGGAAAATTTCTGTACGATCACTTCTGACCCCGTACTCTTTGTATTTTTCGAAACACCGCCATTTAATCCAATGACTATCACATTCTTCGTCTGCATTGGAATCAGATTATCTGCAATGCAGGACAATGTATTTCCCCATGATACTCCAATAATATCCCCGTTTCGTATGATATGATTCAGATGTTTTGCTACCATCACGGCAACATCCTGTTCAATCAGTTTTTTATCCTCTACATCGACATGTATCACTGATACATGATCCAGCTGAAACCGACTTTTAATCTTCTCTTCTAAATGCATCACACTTTCTACTGCAATATTTAGTGAAAATGTCACAAAACCGAGATCAATCGCCCTGTTGATGATTCTGGAAACAGTCGCTGTAGAAACATGTTCACTTTCTGCAATATCTTTCTGGCTCATACGGAGCAGAAAATGTTTTTTTAATACTCTGTTAAATTGAGCGTCATTATTTTGTTCCATACTAATCTCCCTATTCTAAGCCACACGTTTAGTATAACTCCTCGCTTTACTTTCCGTCAATCTGGAAATTTCTAATTTATTCCAATTACAATATAACCTCATTGTTTCTTAACCAAAAAAAGAGAATGAAAACCATTCTCTTTTTTCCTACTACAATAAGTACTCGCAAACTGCTATCTCCTTATAAGCTGCGATTCTCTTTGTAATCTGTGGTATGTCTGTTTTTACTTTTTCAGATAAAATTCCACGTTCCAAATGATGGTCAGATACAGTCTCATGTCCGATAATTGCCCATGTTGCATCATTGAAAAGCTTTTTTTCTTCCGGTTTCATCGTCGTATTTATAAACGGCTGACGTGGCTGGTTGATATCCTCTCCGCATACCTCAATCATATTATATTTCTGACAGAGTTCATGCACCCGTTTTACCTGCGCTTCACTATTGCGGCTCGGTGCATAGCTCATTCCCTGCATTCCATATTCGGATGCATACCGGAACAAATCGTCTAATATATCATCCTCGAACTTCTGTGCTTTCTTATCTCCGGTAACAGATTCTCCGTTGACATCGCCAAGATATGTATAGGTTGCAATGCAGCCCAGGCTATTCAGAAAAGGAACTGCCTCCCTGATATCCGGTGTCTCCTCCGGTCCTGCCGGAATATACATCTTTTCCGAGAAAAACCCTTTGAGAATATTGGTTACATCGAACTGATAAATTGGGCTGTTTACATCACTTAAAAACTCAATTGGCTTTACCCCCAGTGGAATCTTCATTTCATCCTTAAGGAAATCAATCAGTGCCTGTCCTTTTCCGAATCGATCGATCAGCTTCCCTGCTGTTGCAAAAAGAATGTGTCTCTCTGTGATTGAGCCCTCTTCCTCCCATCGTGAAACCGGAATGACATCTTTATTAAAGTCAAGTCCCATCTCATAATTCTGAAGAATCTGATCGACCTTTTCAGTCATCCTGCGGTTTCGTTTCTCTCTCGCAGCGCGAATGGGTTTCAGAAATGCTTCCACTTTAGGAAGTGAACTGATCGGAACTCCGTGAATTGGAAAATAACCGACTGATTTCTGGTCCGGATTGTTGAACATTTTATTTTTCAGCGGTGTATGGTCCCAAGTCATTCTCACTTCAAAGCCAATAGTTGGAACAACTCCGAGTATGTTACATGCCTCTTTGAATTCCAGACATCCCGCGACCGATTCATGATCCACGATTCCACAGGTCCGAAGACCAGCCTGATACGCCTGCCAGGCAATTTTGGAAGGACTGTACGGCGAAAATGAGTATTGTGAATGCACATGATTATTGCACTCTTCCAGCCTCTCTGCCTTTGGGATTTTCCCCTGATCAATTTCTTCCTTCAAGCTCTTTACCGCCTGAATTCTGACTGACTTATCCTTATGATTTAATGCTTCCACCAGCTCTGCCATTTTCTCCATGATGCTATCCCTCTCTGTTATTTTACAATCTTCACATAATGCGCATAAATATCATCCCAGTACTCCCTCTTTCCATCCGGTTCACAGGTGTACAGATTACTGGATGCTGCACAAAGGGCTCTTCCTTCTTCCACGGATGCAATCTGCTTATCTGCAAGCAGCTGGAATATCAGATTTCCTACGGATGTCGTTTCCGTCGGGCCTGCCACAATCGGCACACCGACCGCATTACTAATCCACTGACAAAGCAGCCTGTTCTGTGTGCCACCACCCAGAAGATGCAATAACTCTAAATCCTTTCCTATGATTTTATACACTGCATGCAGACAGTCTCTGGTCTTCATCGCAAGACTCAGATATGCACATCTTGCAATCTCACCCATCGTCTCGGGAATCTCCTGCCCGGTCCTTTTGCAGTAGTCCTGAATCGTTTTTGGCATATTACTCTGAAATAATGAAAATTCCTCATCATCTACATCAAACACACTCGTGATTTCTTTTGCTTCGTTCGCAGCTTTTGTAATGTCATTCCACGACACCTCTTCGCCAGCCTCTTCATTCCATCTCTGACGGCATCTCTGAATGACCCACAGACCGTTGATATTTTTCAAAAGCATACTCTTGCCTTCTACACCGCCTTCATTTCCAAATTCCAACGGAACAACTCTTGAATCAGTGAACGGCTCATCCATCTCGATTCCGGCGAGCGCCCATGTACCAAGACTTACAAATGCCCAGTTTTTATCCTGCTGTGTGACGGGAATCCCGGCAACGGCAGACGCTGTATCATGTGTAGCCGGAACAACGACATTGATTGGTCTGATTCCAAGCTCTTTACAGATAGACTCCCTGATTGGTCCAATGTTCGTTCCGGGTTCTGTGAGCGGAGTGAAAATATCCTTTCTCAAATCCAGTTTATCACAGATTTTTTCTTCCCAGCAACGGTCTTTTTGATTTACCATCAAAGTCATCGTCGCATTTGTAAACTCATTCGTGATTTTTCCAGTCAGCAGGAAATTGAGCAGATCTGGAATCATCAGCAGATATTTTGCGTGTTCATATTCAAATGTATGGCGTTCCTTCAATGAGAATAATTTGTAAATGCCCATGATTCGGTTGCAGGGGCCCTGTGACAGCTCAAACAGCTCTTCCTCCGATAATATGGAATGCAGTTTTTCTGCCATCTTGTGCTGGCTCTCATCTCTGTAATGGGTAGGATTTCCCATCAGACGTCCATTTGCGGATACAAACCCAAAGTCACAGCCCATCGTATCAATTGCCACAGATACTATATCCGGATATTTTTCCAGCGCTTTTCTGATTCCCACCTTAATATCCGAGAAAATGTGCAGGATATCCCAGAAATATTCTCCTTCATTCGCAAATACCGGAACATTATCAAAACGATGAACAATATCAAAAGAAAATTTGTCTCCCTGATAGGCAGCCACAATAACACGACCGTTACTGGCACCTAAATCAACAATCATATAATTCCGTTCCACTTCTAACCATCCTTTCTACTCACCTATTTATACAAAATCTCCCGGAGTACCTCTGTGGTTCTGCACGGATTTCCCTCCTCAATTAATCCGGCCATCTGATCCATTCCGATGCGTTCCACTGCTTCATCATATTTCTTCATGTTGAGAACACTCTGCTTTGTGCATTCATAAGAGTCTTCTCTGTATGGGAAAATGTCTACTGAGACAAAGCCATCATAGTTGTGCTTTTTTAATGCATAAAACATCTCAATAAATTCTGTTGTGCGGAGTGAGCCAACGATCATATCATCATCCCAGAGATTGTAATTATCATTGGCATGGATCATAAACAATTTATTGTATCTTGCGGCAATCTCGATATTTTGCGCCACATTCTGCTGGGCCTGAAATACATGGCCTGTATCGATTGCGATACCGATATTTTCCCGGTCAGCCTCCATACACATCATAAGCGCCGTCATGGCAGTATCGACGATACAACGGTTACGGGGTTCACGGATTTTTCCTTCCAGAGTCAGCCGGACATCCGGATTATAATCTGCCAGTTCACGAAGACTCCCGATCAGCCAGTCCCACTGTTTATAATAATCCGTCTGGAGCGGATAATCAAATCCATCCTGTCCAAGCCAGAGATTCACACTTGGACTTCCAATCAGCTGTGCATTAAAATCAATATTCTGTTTAATCAGTGTCATTGCCGCATCCCGTGTTGCTTTATCACTTGCGGTTAAAGATCCATGCTGCCACTGTCTGTCTCCAAACACTTGGGGAAGTACCGATGAACAGACGAATCCGGAAGCCCTGAGGATTTCATTGACCGTCTCCGGTTTTGAGAGCGGCCCGCTTGGTGCCTGATAAAGGTCAGCACCGTCCAGACAGTTCATTTCTTCAAGTGCTTTTATTACATCCGGAAATTCCACCTTGTCCACCGCAGGATCTTTGTAACCACATCGCATAAAACGATCCGAGGTCTGTCCGAGTGAACCTATGATTGCACTATATTTTATTCCCATACAACGCTCCTATTCTATGGATGAACGACCACCTTCATAATACCCTCGTCTCTGATTGCCGTGAATCCACTTTCAATCTCATCCAGTGATACAATTCTTTCAATATATTTCTTTGCATCCAGCTTTCCGTCTTCCATCAGTCCCATAATTTCTCTCATGAATCCTGCTGTTGTCGCATGTACGCCACATACCTGTAACTCTTTGTAATGAATCAGATTCGAATCGATAAAGCCCTTGCTTTCTCCCGGAAGTCCGCCGAACAATGAGATGCGGCCCATCTTGGCAGCAATCTGCTGTGCTTCCGCATGACATGCACCTACCGATGTTGCTATAATTACGACATCAGCACCCTTGCCGCCTGTAATTTCCATTACTTTGTCGACCGGATTCACTTCAAAATTATTAACCCACTGCACACCCGGAACTTTGTCCATTGCGATTTTTCCACGTTTTTCGACTGGTTCAAACATTATAACATTTTTCGCGCCCTTCATCAGAGCCAGTTCTGCGTGAATACATCCTATCATTCCACTTCCGTATATGACAACATCATCGCCCTCTTTGATTTTCATATAAGACTGTCCATTCAGCGCACATGCTGCCGGCTCAATCAACGTTGCATCATCATATTCGATACAGTCTGGAAGCTTGATGACATTTCCCATACGGATTGCCTTTGCCGGAATCTCAACAAGTGTTGTAAAGACGCCTTCGTATTGAAATCCAATGGTTTCGAGATGATCACACATATTCGTGTGACCACTCTTGCAAGGCCAGCATTCACCACATCCGATTGCAGGTGCAGCTGTAACCCTGTCTCCTTCTTTGAATCCCATCTCTTTTGCCAGACTGCCCGCATGAACGATATCACCTGCAAATTCATGTCCCAATACTCTCGGTGCTGTAATTTTCGCATTTCCTTTTAGAAATGTTCTCATATCAGTTCCGCAGATTGATGCTGATTTGATTGCAACAATGATATTGTCATCCTTTGCGATCGGTTCCGGTACATCACTTACCTTTAACTCACGATTTTCATCCATGATAAATGCTTTCATATTCTGCCTCCATTTTTTAACTATTGAACAATCTGTACTCCGGCGCTTGTTCCAAGCCTGCCTGCTCCTGCCGCGATCATTTTCTCTGCGTCATCTTTATTTCTCACCCCGCCTGAAGCCTTTACCTTTACTTCCGGCTGAACAGTGTCATACATCAGTTTTACATCTTCTGCGGTTGCTCCGCCTGTTGAAAATCCGGTGGAGGTCTTTACAAATTCCGCTCCGACCTCTTTACAGATCTTGCATACTTCCACTTTTTCTTCATCCGTCAACAGACAGGTTTCAATGATGACCTTCATGATGGCAGGTGCTTTTACGACATTGCGCACTGCCTGAACATCTTTTCTTACCGTCTCATAATCGTGTGCTTTTGCTGCACCGACATTGATGACCATATCAACCTCTACCGCACCGTTCTCAATTGCATCTACGGCCTCTGCCGCTTTGATTTTCGATGTGTTTGCTCCGAGAGGAAATCCGATCACGGTACACACATTTACAATACTGTCTTTCAGTAATTCTGCTGAATAAGCTACATTCACCGGATTTACGCATACAGATGCAAAGCTGTACTTGTCTGCCTCTTCACATAATTTTTTGATGTCCGCCTGTGTTGCTCCCGGTTTTAAAAGTGTGTGATCAATATATCTTTCCATATTTGCTGTCATAATTTTGTTCTCCCTTTTCTTTTTTATTTTTGTTTTTATGCAACTCTACCCAGGATACGCTTATTCCGGAACACCGTTTGGATAGAACATAATCTTATTGAACTTGATTTCTTTTTTATCTATTTTTTCAAATGTTGCCGGTATGTCTTCTAATGGGAGACGCTGTGTGATAACAAGATCCGGATTCAGTTTTTTCTCACCCATCAGTTTTGCTGCCTCGGTCCACTCAAATCCAGGGAATGGATCAGAGAATGAATTCCAGCTTCCGAGTACTGCAAGCTGGTATCTGAGGATGTTGTCTACCGCTGCCTCTGATAGATTTAATCCCGCATGAGAGATTCCAAGGAATACCACACGTCCCATCTTTCCGGTTACCATAATTGCGTTGTGCTGTGCAATCGGTGCGCCCGACATATCGATGGATAATGTAACACCCTTTTTATCTGTGTATTCTAACACTTTTGCTACTGCATCTTCTTTGATGGAATTTACAGTAAACGTTGCTCCGCATTCTTTGGCACATGCAAGCTTCTCATCATCGACATCAACCGCAATAATCTTTTCACAGCCAAGTGCTTTTGCATACTGGACCGCGAATAATCCAATTGCTCCAAGACCAAAGATACATACGACATCATCCTTGGTTCCCTCGCCTCTTAAATATGCATGAATCGCATTTGCTGCCGGATCAATGGTTGCGCCCCAGTCAAACGGTGTCTCGTCTGTCAGTTTAATCAAATTTCTGATATCCACTGCAAGATACTCTGCAAATGCACCGTCATTTCTTGAGCCATAATATTTATAATCTTCACATAATGAGTAGATTCCCTTTTTACACCATTCACATTCATAGCAGGGAAGAAGCGGCGCTGCGCTTACTTTATTTCCTATTTTCCAGCCTTCTACACCCTCACCCAGCTCTACAATCTCACCTGCAAATTCATGCCCCGGTGTAATCGGTGACACATGTGCGCCAAAATGTAAAATTCTCGGTATATCCGAACCACATACACCCACTGCCATGATTTTCACCAATACTTCACCTTTTTTCGGTGATGGTTTCTCTACCTCGGCTAATCTTAAATCCTTAACTTTCAACATCTGAATTGCTTTCATCTTTCCTTCCTCCATCTCTTTTTATGTTCCATCTTCCATATATGTCATGACATTACATCTTGTTTTCAAATTTAGTTTAAATCAATGGGGAAGAAGGTAACACTTCACTCCCTCCCCATTTTCTGTTATCTGGAAATACGCACGAATCCAACTATTATCATTTCATTATTTTGCTTTATAATCAGCTGCTGGTCCTAAAATTACATTTTTATCATCCTGAACTTCGATTGTTCCCCAGCCTTCAACGTCCATTCCGTCTTCTAACTTGTTAC
>JAQUUC010000043.1 GCA_028694105.1 Hespellia sp. | reverse complement strand
CCATGTCTGGCATTTGATAAACCGCGGGACACGCGGGGATAGCTTGTGTAAACTTGGCGCGGTAGCGCTATTGAACAAGAAGCCCCCACTTCAAACTTATAGAAGTTAAGTGGTGGGAGTATGTCACGGAGTGATATAAAATTGGAAAATATAAACAGAGTGGAAATTGATGAAAAGTGGGCTGATTCCACAACAATTGAAGCGGGAGATTTTGTATTCGTAGGTTATTGTATGGAGAACGAGGGACAATCAATTGAAAACCAGATGCATGGCGCATTTGATGTCTTGGAAGAAAGATTAAAGAAAGTTGGATTAACACTGGAATCTGTTGTGAAAATGGACTGCTTATTTAAAGACATTGTGGCTTTGACTGTTTTGCCAAATGTTATCAAAGAAAGATTTCATGGAAAATATCCGACAAGAAAAGCATATGAAACAAAGTTCATTCGTGAGGGAATCGATTTTCAAATTGATGCAATTGCATATAAAGGAAATAAGAAATTTTGAGGAGAGAGAATTGGTCTTGGAAGTATTTAGAAAAAGTGGTTATTGTCAGAATGAGAAAGCACAAGGAAAATCACTGGGGCAGTTGGTAAATGTCTTGGGCTGCCGGATGGAGGATTTGCTAGAATAAAGTGAGTAAAAAAACAGGATGATTTTTCATCCTGTTTTTTTACAGTGTGTGCCATGGATAGATTTGATTTCTTTAGGATTCTGTATCTGGCTGGTTAGATTTGGAAAATGAAGCAATTTGCTGGAAATTATCATAACAGTTTTCGTCCTCATTTAATAAATGTAAGAAAATAATATCGAATAGCATAAGAATAAATATTTCTCTGGAAATTGTGTCGTGATTTTCAAGCAGATTCGTTTTAGGAATCAAGAAGAGTAAATCAGCGTATGCAGAACATAATGATTTTTCGTAGTTGGATATCATTACGATGTAGCTGTCATTTTCAACAATTGGTTCGATACTTTCGGCTAATAAGGAATGATTGCCGGCAAGAGTAATGATAATAAATACATCGTCTTTCCGCGCAAGATTAGCATAAAGTTTCAGTGAGTCTATGGTCGTGATTTCACGAACGTCAAATCCAAGCAAGGAATACTTGTGAGCCACAATTTCCGCAATATTTCGATTAAGATTAAGACCAACAATAAAAATTCGATGGGCTTTTACCAACTTTTTTCGCAACCTATCTAAGTTTTCTGGAACAATTAATTTAAAAAGAGCTTCTGACATCAAAGTGTAATCCTGAAGCAATAAGGTATAAGCATCATAATTGGTAAGATGGCTCTCTTTTTCAAGTTCAGTTTGCAGCATATACTTAAATTCATTCAATCCGGAAAAACCGATTTTTTGTGCAAATCGTATAATACTTGCGTCAGAAATGTCAATTTGTGATGCAAGATTCTGGGCGCTACAGGAAATGAAATCCTGCGTGTTATTTTTTATATATTGGACAATCTTCCAATCTGTTTTAGTAAATTGGTTCGACATGGCATCAATGCGAGACATAATGGAAAACAGCCCTTTTTGGTCACGTTTCATAACTAAACTTCCTCCCATATACAATAAAAATACGAATAATAACTTTTCATAAGTAGTGTAACACAAAATATGTGATTTTACAAAAATAAACTGTGTAGAATTGTAGTTCACTACAAAAATGTAGCAAACTACAAAATTGTGCAAAGTGCAACAAAATTCACTACTGTATTGAAAAAAATAATGTAGCGTGCTACAATTTGAATTACAAAGTAGAAGTGGCCATTCTCAGTTTGTAACTAAAGAAAGCGAAAGGAGAAAAGGAAAATGGATACCAGACCTCAGATTTTATTATTGACACATGGAGGTTGGGGAATGTCATTACTAAAAGGAGTGCAGATGATTTTAGGAACTGCAGATTTTGTGAGTGAAATTGCACTGCTTCCAGAGATGACATTTTCAGAATACTACCAAAAGGTAGAGGAAAAAGTGAAAACACTGTCGAAAGACTCGGTGATTATGACAGATGTTTTTGGAGGAACTACTACAAATGTAGCAGCAAAGCTTGGAAGAGATTTTCATTTCAAAGTGTATTCCGGGCTGAATGCAGCGATGCTTCTTGAGGCGTGTTCACAGATTGAATTTTCCGGAGATGTGGAGCCGGAATGCATTCTGGAGGCAGGGAAAAGTGCAGTGAAAGATGTAGTGGAAGAAGTATTAAATTCAATGAATAAGGAGAATTAATTATGGCAGAGATTGTATTGTGCAGGATTGATAGTCGTCTGATTCACGGTCAGGTAATGACTAAGTGGGTAAATCAGTCGCAGGCAAACAAAATCGTTGTAGTAAGTGATGAACTGGCATCGGATAAGTTTATGCTTGAGATTTATATGCTTTCGGCTCCAACAGGAGTGAAAATTGACTGTTATGGATTGGAAGAAACAATTGAAAAATGGAATGAAGATCAATTTGGAACAGGAAAAGTATTATTATTACTTCCTGATTTAAAATCAATGAAACGTGTGTATGACGGTGGAATTACAGTGCCGGGAATACAGGTTGGTGGACTTGGAGGAGCACCAAATCGAAAAGTAGTGTTCCAAAATATTACGTTGGACGATGCGGATGTTGAGATTTTAGAGTATTTAAGCGGAAAAGGAATGGATATTATTTTCCAGACAATTCCAGAGGATGCACCAATGAAACTGAATGATATTCTGAAACGTTATCATTAAATTAACTTTACGAGAAAGAGAATAGGAGTGTGACTATGAGTGTTTTAGGTGTAGCAATATTTATGGGATGTTATTATTGGTTTTCAAGATTGCGTTTGGGTTATACAATTTCATCTGCATTACTGCAGCCGGTAACAATTGCAGTATTTGTAGGATTGATTACAGGAGATATGAAAAATGCAATGATGATTGGAGCAGCGTTGCAACTCGTTTATCTTGGCGTAACTTCTACTCCTGGTGGAAATGTACCGAGTGATCCTGCGTTGGCCGGCTGTATTGCAATTCCTCTTGGCGTGGCGGCCGGTATGAATCCGCAGACAGCGATTGCACTTGCAATTCCATTTGGTGTGTTAGGCGTATTCGTTGATCAATTGAGAAGAACGACAAACTCTATCTGGGTACATATGGCTGACAAATATGCAGAAAAAGCAGATACAAAGGGTATTATGAGAGCGGCATTTTTATATCCGTCAATTATGGGATTCCTGATTCGATTCCCTATCGTATTTATCATTGATTATTTCGGTGTGTCTGTCGCACAGAAACTAATCGAGGTGCTGCCGGAATGGCTGTCTCATTCATTTGAGATTATGGGAGGTATTCTTCCTGCACTTGGATTTGCAATTACATTAACCGTAATTGGCAAGAAGAATCTGATTCCATTCTTTATTGTAGGATTCTTTGCTGTAATGTATCTTGGATTAGATACAATGGCAGTTGCAATTTTTGCAACCTGTGCAGCATTGCTACTGAATTTATTCAGATTAAAAGAAGAGGAGGCGTAAATCCATGGAAGAAAAGATGATGAATCAAGAGATAACACAACCAACGGAACCAAAAAAACTGAAAAAAAGAGATATTACAAAATCCATGTGGATTTACTATGCAGGAGCAGAGCTTTCGAATTCATATGAGAGATTGCAGAGTCTTGTATTTTGTGCTTCAATGACGCCAGTTTTGAAGAAATTATATTCGACAGATGAAGAATTAAGTGCTGCATTAAAGAGACATCTTGTATTTTTTAACACAGAGGGAATTCTGGGAGCTATCATACAAGGTATTGCTATTTCCATGGAAGAACAAAAAGCAAATGGCGAGGATATCAGTGATGATACAATTACTGGAATTAAAACAGGTCTGATGGGACCGGTAGCTGGAATGGGAGATGCAATCATATGGGCTGCAATTATGCCAATTATTTTCTCGATATTCCTTCCTTTTGCATCAAATGGATCGCCAATCGGTGGTATTATGCCTCTGATTTTATATCCATTACTGACGATTTTGATTTCGTATTTCCTGATTCATAATGGATACACCTTGGGAAAGAAATCGATAGTGTCCCTGTTGCATGGTGGGCGGATGAAAAATATCATATTCACTGCAAATATTATTGGCTTGACAATGATGGGCGCACTGTCAGCTAGTTATGTAAATTTAAGTACACCACTACAGTTTAGTTTTTCAGGCGGAAGTGAAATTATTATTCAAGATGTTCTTGATATGATTGCGCCAGGTCTTTTACCTCTTGCAGCAGTGTTTATAATCTATTTCTATTTAAAGAAGAGAGGACCACGTTACAACAGAATTCTACTTACAGTAGTAATTGTTGCAATTATTACATCCTTATTAGGAATTTTCTAAGGAGAGACGAACATGAGTGTTTATGAAGAAATAGGCTTGAGAAGAGTCATTAATGCAAGTGGAAGAGTTACGGTACTTGGTGTATCGACAATTAGTGAACGAGTGGCAGCAGCTGCTGCCTCTGGTGCTCAGTCGTATGTAGTAATCGATGAACTTATTGATAAAGCAGGGGAGATCATTTCTACTTATACAGGAGCGGAGGACAGTTGTGTAACGTCATGCGCTTCGGCAGCCATTGCACTTACAATTGCGGGGCTGATATCCAAAGGTAAGAAATCCATTGTGGACAGACTGCCAGATTCTGAGGGGTTAGCAAATGAAATCGTGCTTCAGAAAGGTCATAGCATTGATTATGGAGCACCAATGACAACGATGATTCGCCTCGGTGGAGGTATTCCGATAGAAGCTGGAATGGCAAATGAGGTGTCAGCAGAAGATATTGAAGAAGCCATCACAGATAAGACAGTAGCATTACTTTATGTGAAGAGTCATCATTGTGTGCAGAAAGGCATGGTAGACATTGCAACAATGATGAAGATTGCGAAACAACATCATCTTCCATTTATGATTGATGCTGCTGCGGAAGAAGATTTCCGTAAATATATCGGAATGGGTGCAGATCTTGTATTTTACAGTGGAGCCAAGGCTCTTGAAGCGACGACCTCTGGTTTTGTGACTGGAAAAAAGAAATATATTTCCTATGTGAAGAAACAGTACAAGGGAATCGGCAGAGCAATGAAAATAGGAAAGGAAGGGATTATGGGATTACTTACTGCATTAGAACAGTACGAGCATAAGGATCAGAAAAAAGAAGTCGCTGAAAATCTTAGTAAAGTACAGTATTTATGTGAGGAAATCAACCGAATTCCTGGATTGAAAGCAGAACAGATTCAAGATGAAGCAGGCCGCGCCATTTATCGTGCGAGAATGACATTGGATCCGGATTACCAAGGGGGTAATATGCAGGAGATACAAAGTGCATTAAGGCGTGGAACTCCAATGATATATTGCCGGGCAGAGTTCCTGAATCTAGGAAAACTTGATTTTGATCCGAGACCACTGGGAAATGGGGACAAGGAACTAATTGTTGAAAGATTAAAAGAGATAATGGAGGCACAAAAGTAATGGGATTAAATTATTATAATGGAAGAGTCTGCTTGAATGTATTGGCAGGAAGTTTGAAAAATGCGGAAGAAATCTACGAAGCAGCAGAAAAATATGTGGCAGCAGGTGTGCTGTCAGCAGATTATCCGGATGTAGAGAGTGCAGTCGCAGACATGAAGAAGTATATGGAAGTTTTGGAGGGGAATCTGTCAGTTGGTTTAGGTGGTGGAAATCCGGCTCAGTGGAAAGCTGTTGCAGATATTTCAAAAGAAGTAAAAGCAAATCATTTTAATCAGGCATTTTGTGCAGTTGGATATACAAGAGCGAATGTAGGAAACGATGCTTGTCATATTAATTCAATGATTTCTCCAAGTGGAACACCGGGTCTTGTAAAAATATCTACGGGCCCAATATCAAGAGAATGTGAGGAACCTGCATTAATTCCAGTTGCAACTGCAATTGCAATGATTAAGGAAATGGGAGGAAACTCCATTAAATTTTTCCCGATGGGTGGTCTGAAATGCAAAGAAGAGCTTAAAGCGGTAGCAGAAGCATGCGCAGCTGCAGATTTTATTTTAGAACCAACAGGAGGAATTGATCTTGATAACTTCCGTGAAATATTAGAAATTATTTTAAATGCAGGTGTTACGCAGGTGATTCCACATGTCTATAGTTCTATTATTGACAAAGAAACAGGGAATACAAGAATTGAAGATGTTAGGGCTTTACTTGTAATTGTAAAGGAACTTGTATAACGGAAAGGAGTGTACACAAAGAGAGAATGAAGACATTTACATATACAATTAATGATGAACTTGGGATTCATGCACGTCCTGCCGGGATGTTGGTAAAGACCGCAAAACAGTTCTCGAGTAATGTCATGATTAAAAAAGCGGATGGAACTCCGATAGATGTTACCCGCATGATGGCGGTAATGGGGCTTGGTGTGAAACGAGGTGATATCGTGGAAATCAGTGCAGAAGGGGAAGATGAGATGCAGGCAGTCGAAGCACTGGAAGAGTTTTTCCAAATAAATTTATAAGTGAATATAAAGGAAGGACATCTGTTGAAAAAGCCAGGTGTCCTTTTTACATGACGCTGTAGCGAGGAGACAATGTGACTGAAAAGTACTTGTGTTTATAAACAAAAAGTTTGTTTCAAAAGCATGAGTTGCGGGAACTGATACTGGATGATATAATCGGAAGTATCAAAGCAAACCTTGCAGTTGATAGAGGGTGCCTTGGAATCACCGGGGGATAAGTATCGGAACAGAAGCGAGGAACTGGAAGAAGAGAATGAGTAGAATCAGGAGTATACATCATGAGTAACAGATTACAACAACAACTCGAATTTGCACTAGAGATAGATAAGGAAAAGAATATATTCCGGCAGACTCATTTATCACAGCACGGCAGGAATGAGAATGATGCGGAGCATGCGTGGCATATGTCGGTGATGGCGTATTTACTGAAAGAATACTCGAATGAGAAAGTAGACATCGCAAAAGTGATGATTATGTGTCTGATTCATGATGTGGTTGAGATTGATGCCGGCGATACCTATGCCTACGATGCGGAAGGACTGAAATCCCAGAAGGCGAGAGAGGATGCGGCGAAGGAACGCATTTTCTCGATTTTGCCGGAGGATCAAAAAGCGGAACTGATTGCAATCTTTGACGAGTTTGAGGACAACCAGACAGCGGAGGCAAAGTTTGCGCATGCAATGGATAATTTGCAGCCGCTTATTCTCAATAACAGTAATGACGGCGGGGACTGGATAGAACATCAGGTGTCAGCGGAGCAGGTGTACGGAAGACAGATTAAGACAAAAGAGGGGTCTGAAAAATTATACGATTATACGAAGAAGATTATAGAAACGCATGTTGAAAAAGGAAGCCTAAAGGGCTGATTTCAGAGGGAAGAAAAGTTGCGTATCATGAGGATGATACTTACAGTGCCCTAATCCAACTTTAAAGCCAAATAAAGTAACACGGCATCCTGAAAGAGCCGCGGATTTAAACCACATTTTTTGTAAATGTGGTTTAATTTATATTGTAATGTGTTTTTATGTAAATAAAGTTTCTCGCATGTCTTGATAAGTGACATATTTTCTTCAAAGTATGCTTGCACGAAAGTGCGTTCCTCTTCTGATAAACCGAAAATTGTTTTTTGCACAAAAGTCTCCCGGCTGTTCTCGCTCACATCAGACAGAATCATCTCCAAAGTCAAGTCATCAAACAGTGCATAACATTCTTCTGTGGCGGAAATGCTTTTCCACGCCGTGACAGCAGAGCTATAAGAGTCCGCAATCTGATAAAGGGAGGTGGATTTTCCAACTGTAAGCTTTAGAATTTCCTGTTGCAATTTTGCAAATTTGCGAATAGTAGCAGACTGGATTCCAAACGCGTCGGCATCCAGAACTGCCAGGTATTCATTGGGATAATGAAATGTGTACAAGGTCAGATGCATCTGGTCAAACAGCTGTTCAATTTTCTGATCTAACAAAGACAGGTTTGTTGGATTATATCTCGGATTGATATGAATGAGCAGCAGGCGTTTTTCCGTCTTTAAATCCACATGAAAGCTTTTGACGCAGTCTTTTAAATATTCAAGATTCACATTAGCCTTTCGTATCAGGGAATCAATGACGAATTGTTTTTTATCTGCCTGATTGCGGCTGAATGCATTCACTTCACGTTCACGAATCAGCAGGTTGGAAATGCGTTCCGCCAGGCAGGCATACTTTCGGACTTCTTCGGGATCTCCGCTGATTCCAATAACAGCGAGAATCGACTGGTTGTGGTAGATTGGCATGTTGATTCCTTTTTGTGTGCCAGAATAACTCGTGTCGGAATCAACTTCAATGGAAGTATGCGTTGCAGCGGCTTTCTGTCCAATCTCATGGAACATGCCAATACGCTTTGGATTGGTGCTGGCGAGAATGATACCGGAGGGTTCGATAAAGTTAATATCCTGACCGCAGACATCCTTAACCGTGTCGACAATCTGCTGGGCAAGAGACTGGTCAATGTTTTTTATCATGGCTGAGACCTCATTTCCTAAAATGTATTTGTAGAACAAATTTAATAATAGAATTATAACAGAAATTGGTATGCGTAACAAAGGAAATGTAAAAAGTTGCAATAAAATGTTCGCTATACCATATATTTGCAGGGAAAATATGGTTATAATTATGTCAATAAATGAGAAAATCATGGAGGGAATGAAAAATGAAAGTTGTCGTAGCAATCGATTCATTAAAAGGAAGCCTGTCTTCGATGGAGGCGGGATACGCAATTGCAGAGGGCGTTCACAGAGTGGATGCCGGCGCAGATGTCACTGTCAGACCACTTGCGGATGGCGGAGAAGGAACTGTGGAAGCTTTGGTTGCAGGAATGAACGGAAGAACGCAGAATGTGATGGTTACAGGACCACTTGGAGTGCCGGTCAGCTGTGAATATGGAATCATCGAGGAGACAAAGACGGCAGTTGTTGAGATGTCGGGAGCAGCGGGAATCACCCTGGTTCCGGCAGAAAAGAGAAATCCACTTGATACGACCACTTATGGCGTCGGTGAAGTTATCAAAGATGCCATCACAAAAGGGTGCCGGAGATTTATTGTCGGAATCGGCGGAAGTGCTACCAATGACGGCGGAGTCGGAATGCTTCAGGCCCTTGGATTCGGATTTCTGGATAAAGATGGAAATTCTATTGCATTTGGTGCAAAGGGATTAGAGAAGCTGGATTCAATTACAGACACCAACGTGATTCCGGAACTTGCAGAGTGTGAATTCAAAATCGCATGTGATGTGAACAATCCGCTTTGTGGAGAGAACGGAGCCAGCGCGGTTTACGGGCCACAGAAAGGCGCAACTCCATCCATGATTATGCAAATGGATAAATGGCTCAGTTATTATGCTGCTGTTGCCAGAGAAAAATTTCCAAAGGCAAACGCGAAACTAGAAGGGACTGGAGCCGCCGGAGGACTTGGATTTGCATTTGTTACATTTACAAATGCAGTCCTTGAATCAGGAATTAGCATTGTGCTGGAGGAAACAAGGCTCGGTGATTACATAAAAGATGCAGACATTGTGGTGACGGGAGAAGGTCAGCTTGATTTCCAGACGGCCATGGGAAAAGCACCGGTCGGTGTGGCGAAGCTCGCGAAGACATATGGAAAACCAGTCATTGCATTTGCCGGAAGTGTAACAAGAGAGGCGGGCGCATGTAATGAAAATGGAATCGACGCATTTTTTCCAATCCTGCGCAGAATTTCTACATTAGAAGACGCAATGAAACCGGAAAATGCAAAAGATAATATGGCAGATACGACAGAGCAGGTTTTCAAACTCTGGTCTCTGAGGGAGGTAAGATCATGACATACGAATTTACAACATTAGGAGCACTGATTGGGTTAGTAATTGCAATCGTTCTGATTATTAAAAAGGTGCATCCGGCATACAGTTTGATTTTAGGTGCATTAGTCGGCGGATTTATTGGATGCGGGGATTTGGTGACAACGGTAGAAACCATGGTTGCAGGCTCACAAAGCATGATTTCTTCTGTGCTTCGAATCATGACTTCGGGAATTCTGGCTGGAACTCTGATTAAGACCGGCGCAGCGGAAAGAATCGCCGAAGTAATTGTAGAAAAACTAGGAGATAAGAGAGCGATTATCGCGATTACTCTCGCAACTATGATTATTTGTGCAGTTGGCGTGTTTGTGGACATTTCAGTAATTACCGTTGCTCCAATCGCACTGGCAATCGGACAGAAAGCCGGGTATAACAAGGCATCACTTCTTCTTGCCATGATTGGCGGAGGAAAAGCGGGAAATATTATTTCTCCAAACCCGAATACGATCGCTGTATCGGAGGCATTTCAGGTAGACCTGACTTCCCTGATGATTCGAAATATCATCCCGGCAATCGGAGCTTTGATTGTGACCATTCTTATTGCGACGATGCTTTCTAAGAAAAAGGGAACCATGGTCAGCAGTGCTGATTTAGAAGATAGAGAAACAAGGCAGTTACCTGCATTCTGGCAGGCCGTTGCAGGCCCGATCGTGGTTGTAGCGCTTCTTGCACTCAGACCAATTTGCAACGTTGTAATTGATCCGTTGATTGCATTGCCGCTGGGTGGTTTTGTCTGCGCAATTGCATGTGGCGGAATCCGGAAATTCATTTCCTATGCGGAGTTTGGTCTTAGCAAGGTGGCAGGCGTGTCGATTCTTCTGATTGGTACAGGTACTATTGCTGGAATCATCAAGGCATCCGCATTACAGTATGACGTGATTAACTTGTTGGAAATGATGAACATGCCGGCATTTATCCTCGCGCCAATCGCAGGCATCTTAATGGCAGGTGCAACGGCATCTACGACGGCTGGTGCAACCATCGCAGCCCAGACATTTTCAGGTACACTGCTTGAGGCGGGAATCCCTGCACTGTCAGCGGGAGCCATGATTCACGCAGGAGCGACAGTTATTGATTCACTCCCTCACGGCTCATTCTTCCATGCAACAGGCGGAGCTGCAGGCATGAAGATTGAGGAACGCATGAAACTTATTCCATTTGAGGCGTGTGTGGGTCTTACGAGCACGGTATTGTCGGTGGTGATGTACTTGGTTGTATGAAATATGTGAAACATGGGGATGATTAAGTTAAAATGGACATGCCATCGTATAACAAGTATAATAGTTGCAGGAATGTTAGTTGGACGAATCTGAAGTTATGCGAGAGGGGAGAGCGCATGAAAAAAATAGCGATGTTCACAATGGGAACAAGTCATTACTGGATTATAAGCTGCCGGAAACAATGATTTTTTGCGGTTCAGTTCCACACAGCTGGTTATTTAGGAATCCATTATAAATGCGATCAAAGAAATGCAGCGAACTTATGCTGAAAAAAAGAAAAATGCAGATGCGTTTTGCATGAAATAGTCTTGTATTAAATATATGGATATTTTACAAATGGAGGATAAATGTTATAATGGTTAGATAAAACTAACAAAGCATAATAACAGGAGGCTGACAAAATGTATAAAACAGTGTTAAAGATTGATGGAATGATGTGTGGAATGTGCGAAGCACACATGAATGATATGATTCGTGCCAATTTTAAAATTGACAAAGTAACGTCTTCAGTCAAAAAAGGGGAAACGGTTGTGATTAGTCAGGAAAAGATTGATACGGATGTCGCTGAAAAAGAAATCGAAAAAATAGGGTATCAGCTGCTTTCGTCAAGCTGCGAACCGTATGAGAAAAAGAAACTTTTTTCGTTTGGAAAGAAATGATTAGATGGGGCGGCGTGAAATGCCAATCGTATTGTAAGTGCAGAGTATAAGTGATATAATTTTCTTGTATTTGCTGATGACTTAAGGGTGGTCTAAAATGTGTGTAAAGTACGATAAACTTTGGAAGTATCTTGAAATGTGTCAGATGACAAAAGAAGAGTTAAAAATAAACACTGGGAGTTAATCGGAGGTGAACGGATGTATTTAAAGACAATGAGGTTAAAAAATTTTCGCTGTTATGATGAATTAGAAGTGACATTTGATCCAAATTACTCTGTATTGGTCGGCGTGAATGGAGCTGGTAAATCCAGCTTGTTAGATGCGGTTGCGACAGCAATGGGAAGTTATATTGCAGGATTTGACGGAATTCCATCTAATGGAATTGTGCAAGAGGATGCACATCAGAAAATGTATGAATTGGGAAGCCGTGTGGATGCAGAAGCGCAGTTTCCAGTTGAAATTGATGTCATTGGCTCGATAGAGGGAAAAGATATGGAATGGAGTCGATCTCTTCAAGGAAAAAAAGGCAGAACAGTCATTACAGGTGCAAAAAGCATCATGGAATATGCAGCGTCCTTACAGGAAAAAGTACGTGAGGGAGATAAAGATACGATTCTTCCGCTGATTGCATACTATGGAACGGGTAGATTGTATATGCAGAAGAAGCAAAAAAGAAATAGTGATTCAAACATGAAATTCACAAGGACAAGTGGATATATTGACTGCTTGGATTCTGCCTCAAATGATAAATTAATGATGAAATGGTTTGAACAAATGACATCCATTCAGATACAAGAAGGAATAATAGTCCCAGAGCTTGAAGTTGTGAAAAAAGCAATGGGAAAGTGCTATTCTGGTATTCACAATCAAGAGCATATGGCATCATTTGAGTATAAGATTAAAACACATGAAATCGAAATTACTTATGAGAAAAACGGAAACAAAGAAAAACTGCCAATGAAAATGTTAAGCGATGGACTTCGCAGCACTATCAGTATGGTTGCAGATATTGCATACAGAATGGCAGTTTTAAATCCACAGCTTTTATCAGATACATTAACAAACACACCCGGTATTGTCTTGATTGATGAATTAGATATGCATCTTCATCCAGAATGGCAAAAAAGAATTATGGAAGACTTACATTATATTTTCCCTAAAATTCAGTTTATTGTTACGACACATGCGCCAAGTGTACTTGTAAATATTAAGAAAGAGCATGTACTACTATTAGATAATTATAAGATATTTGTTCCAGACAATCATACTTATGGAAGAGATGTATCTGCTGTTATGAATGAGATGATGAAGGCAGAAGTACGTCCGGCCAAGGTCTTATCATTAAAAACCAATTTTTATCAGCAGCTTGCGGACGAAAACTATGACGAAGCAAAATTATTGTTAAATCAATTGACGGAAATATTGGGCGAAGATGATGCAGATGTAGTACAAGCAAAAATATCTTACGACGTTGAGCGGTTGTAAGGAGGATTTTATGATATACATTGAGAAAAAATCTGAACCTGACAGTCTGCGAGCGCAAAGAGAAACACCGGGAGCAGATTTTGATGGCTTAGATAAAACAGACTTAAGAAAAAGACTATTGGAAGAACAAGGATATCTATGTGCATACTGCATGAAGCGTATTCGCAAAGATAAGAGTGTTAAGATAGAACATTACCATGCTAGAAATGAAAAAAATCAAATGGATTATGAAAATTTGCTTGCAGTGTGTACAGGAAATCAAACACTGAAGGATGATAAAGGAAAAGTACAAAGAGATCGTTTTACCTGTGATTCCTGTAAAGGGGAGAAGGAGCTCCGTATTAATCCACAAAATAAAAATGATATGGAAACAATAAAGTATACAAATTCCGGACTGATTCAATCATCTAATGAAGAATTTCAGAATGATATCGATCATATTTTGAACCTTAATGATGTTCATGGACATTTGATTAGAAATAGAGAACATGCCCTGCAACCAATTATTTTGCGTTTACATAAACTGAAGTGGGGTCAGGATGCCATGCCTATATTAAGAAAACTTGAAAAGTACTGTAACGAGATAGATGAGTACGGTCAACTGCCAGAGTATGCCGGCATCATGCGGTGGTACGTAGCGAAGCAAATTAGGAAACATTCGTAATGAAGGAGATAACTTATGCATCGGCAAAAAGCTTGATACACTTGATACACCAGAAGATATAAGGAAAAATAAGCGCCTTAAGAAAAATAAAAGCTGATTGTTGAAAATGCTCAACAGTCAGCTTTTCCTATTTTCAGATAAGTTGAAATGAGATATAATCTAAGAAAGTATAGGAGAAGGAGCTTGGAGAATTGAAACGAGAAGAAATCTTTGATTACGTGAAAAAGACCTATGGAACGCAGCCGGAATATCTTTGGAGCAGATATCCCACCTATGCGGTTCTGCGCCATAAAGAAAGTAATAAATGGTATGCAGCCATTATGAATGTGCCGAAAAACAAACTGGGTTTAGATGGTGGAACAGAGGAAATAGATATTATAGATGTAAAGTGCGATCCGGAAATGATTGGACTCCTGATTCAGACAGAAGGTTTTCTTCCGGGCTATCATATGAATAAACAGCATTGGATTACGATGCCGTTGGATGGGACATTCAGTGAAGCAAAGATATTGGATTTTGTGGATATGAGCTACAAGCTGATTGACAAGAAGTAAGAGGTACAAAATATGGGCGATAATAAATCTGCTTTTAACGCAGAGGAATATGATATCAAAATCAAACAAACATTGCCATACTATAATGACATCTATGAACAAGTTGTAGAACTGGTAAAAACCTTTCATTATAGTGCGATAAGATGGCTTGATGTTGGGTGTGGAACTGGAAAGATGGGAAGTATAGCTTTAAAAAAATTGAGGGTTGAAAAATTCGTTTTTTGTGATTCTTCTGATGAAATGATAAGAATGGCAAAGGAGCGCTTCAACAATCAGAAGACAGAATTTTCTGTCTGTGATGTTCAAAAACTGGCTTATACAAATGAATTTGATATTGTCACAGCAATACAAGTAAATCATTACTTACATAAAGCTGAAAGAGCAATAGCGCTGCGAAAATGTTACGAAGCCCTAAAGGATGACGGTCTGTTCATCAGTTTTGAAAATTTTGCTCCGTTTACGGATGTGGGAAAATCTGTTTGTTTAGAGAAATGGAAAAGATACCAAATGGAGCAGGGAAAAAGTCATGAAGAATCCAATAAACATATAGAGCGATATGGAAAAGATTATTTTCCAATTTCGGTAACAGAACATTTGGAATTAATGCGAAAAACTGGATTCCGGGTTGTAGAAATACTGTGGCTTTCCAACATGCAGGCAGGTTTTTGGGGAATCAAATAACACGGATGATTTTCAGTTTACATAAAGGAGACAAAAGATCGAATGAAAATAACAATAATCCACGGACAGAGCCACAAAGGCTCCACCTATCATATTGCCAGATTGCTTGCAGAAAAGCTCGAAGGAGAAATAACAGAGTTTTTTCTCCCACGGGATTTTGACAAATTCTGTGTTGGGTGTACGAACTGTTTTTCGAAGAAGGAAGAACTCTGCCCGCACTATGAGCAGCTATTGCCGATTACAAAGGCTATGGATGATGCAGATGTGCTGATTCTGGCAAGCCCGGTGTATGTATTTCATGCAACGGGGGCAATGAAGGCGTTTCTGGACCATTACGGTTATCGCTGGATGGTACACAGACCGAGCGGTGCGATGTTCAAAAAACAGGCAGTCTGTATTTCAACGGCAGCAGGAGGCGGGATGCGTTCAACGAATAAAGATATGGCACACAGCCTGTTTTTCTGGGGCATAGCAAAAGTGTATCAATATGGTGTCGGTGTGCGGGAAACGGCATACGAGCGTGTGGATAAGAAGATTAAGGTTAAAATAGATAAGAAAATGACAGCACTTGCTAAGAAAATCAAAGTAAGAAAGCAGCGGCAACTGCAGCCGGGCATTCGAACGAAAGGCTTTTTCTTTATCATGCATCTTGTGCAGCGAAATGGGTTCAATCCATCGGATCGCAGCTACTGGATAGAACAAGGCTGGACGAAGAAGGTGCGTCCGTGGAAGTAAGAGAAGATGAAATGGAATCATAAGAAAATTATACTTTCTTTATAATTACCTCTTATTCTTATACTATCAAGAAGAAAAGAGGATCGTTATGGAGAATATATTGACGACAAAAAATCTATGCAAGAACTACAAAAAGCAGAAGGCAAATGACAAGATATCCATCACAGTTCGCAAGAACAGTATTTACGGATTGCTCGGACCGAACGGAGCCGGAAAATCTACGCTGCTGAAGATGATGACCGGAATGATTCATCCATCTTCCGGAGAAATCTATTTTAACGGAAAAATATGGGAAAGAAAGGAATTAGTAAATATCGGTGCATTAATTGAAGCTCCGCCTGTGTATGAGAATCTGACAGCGCATGAAAATCTGAAGGTCAGGACACTTTTATATGGATTGCCGGACCGCCGCATTGATGAAGTTCTGGAGCTTGTGGAGCTCACCGGCACCGGAAAGAAAAGAGCGGGACAGTTTTCGATGGGAATGAAGCAGAGACTGGGAATCGCAATGGCTCTTTTGAACCATCCCAAGCTGCTGATCTTAGATGAACCGACCAACGGTCTTGATCCCATCGGCATACAGGAGTTAAGAGAATTGATCTTAGCATTTCCGAAAAAGGGAATCACAGTGATTCTATCCAGCCATATCTTGTCGGAGGTGGAGCAGACTGCCGATGATATTGGAATTATTGCAAATGGAAAACTCTGGTATGAGGATGCGGCCCATAAAGAGGAGAATCTGGAACGCCTTTTTATGGATGTGATTAGAAAGTCGGGTGCATACAATGATTAATGATATACACGCAGAATTTCTAAAACAAAAGCATCGTTTCATTCTGAAATTACTCTGGTTAGGTCCCATGGTTACACTCGGGCTTGCAATACGTTTGATGTCGGGGCGCTTTCTCATGGCGGGAGCATATAACTGGTGGTATACAATGATTTTACCGGGATCGCTTGCCATGATGCTGGCATTTACTGTCTCAGCAGAGAAGAAGCACGGACGGCACGGCCTATTTGCGGTCTGCGTGGATAAAGGGAGACTGTGGATCGCACAGATTCTTGTCAATACGATTCTGTTATTTCTGATGAATCTGATTTTTTATCTGTTTGTGACAGTAGCCTGCTTATTCCTCGGGATACCGATATCATTTGGGGAGACTCTGTTGGCAAGCTTTGTATTGTTTCTGACATTTATGTGGCAGATACCGGTGTTCCTATGGCTGAGTGAAAAGGCGGGATCGGTTGTTTCGATTCTTATCAATCTGTTTTGTAATATTGGATTTGGAATATTCTTTGCTCCTACGAAATTCTGGTTCGTTCCCTTTGCGATTCCGGCAAGGCTCATGTGTCCGATCATCAAAGTAATGCCAAACGGACTGCCTATAGAAGGAACCAATCATTTAAGTGATTCGTCCGTTATTTTAACAGGCATTATAATTACGGTGGTATTGTATGTTGTATTTATGGTGCTTACAACGTCCTTGTTTCGCCGCAGGGAGGTGAAATAAGTGGGGTTTTGTACAATGGTGAAGTCGGAAATTTATAAAAGTTTCCATACTCCGGTATGGAGCATCCATCTGGTGATTCCCGTTGTGGGAGCAGCTCTGTTTGTCTGGTATGATTCATTTTCGGCAATGAAAGAAGTGGACAAAGTGTTTCTCTATATACAGATTCTGTCGGTGGTTTTTCCAACTCTGATTGGGGTAATTACAGCAATGGCGTCAGAAGTGGAACAAAATGCAGCGGGCTGTCAGCTGCTTTTGACATGCTCAAGACCAAAATGGCTGCCTCATATGAGTAAACTTCTGCTGCTCCTGCTGTTTGGCATTTGTTCCTCACTGATTGCGGTGATTGGATTTGGTCTGGGATTTCAAGGGTTGGGATACGGGACGGTTTCGACAGGAATCTATGTGAAAATGGCGGTTCTTCTATTTATCAGCATGATTCCACTGTATTTCATTCACTATATGGTAAGTTTTCTTTTGGGGAAGGGTTATAGTATCGGACTAGGAATTGTAGGGAGTTTATTGGCAGCGTTACTTCTGACCGGACTGGGAGAGGGAATCTGGTGGCTCCTTCCGTGGGGAGTCGCTGCTCGTTTTTCCTCATTTTTTTTCATGACAAGTCTCGCAAATGAACAATTTTTGCAATACAATGGAGTGGCAGAGAGCATCATAGTTCTGATTTCTGTTTCTCTCGTGATGGTGATACTGCTGATTGGAATGTTTTGCAAATGGGAGGGAAGAAAATCGGAAGATTAAGGAGAAAACATCATGGGACATATACTTGTAATTGATGACGATATTGCAATTTGCAGGATGATTGAGACTGCACTGACAAGGGACGGTCATCTTGTTAAAATAAAAAATTCTGCATGTGAGGTTCAGAGTACAGACCTGAAAAATGCGGATCTGATTTTACTGGATATTATGATGCCACAGGTGGACGGGATTACATTTTGCAAAGAGAACAGAGTCGTGATTGACTGTCCTATTTTATTTTTGACAGCGAAAACCATGGAATCAGACGTGGTGGACGGATTTCTGGCGGGCGGTGACGATTACATGAAAAAGCCCTTCGGCATCGCAGAACTCCGTGCAAGAGTAAATGCACATATTCGAAGAGAACACAGGGAAAAACATCAGAGTCTCATTCGGAACAACTGCGTGTTTGACCTGTCAGAAAAGACATTAACGGTGGAAGGAATATTGATTCCCCTGACAAAAAGTGAATATGAAATATGTGAATTGCTGGCACGAAATAAAGGGCAGGTTTTTTCACTGGAAAATATATTGGAAAAGGTTCTGGGGATTGATTCGGAGAGTGATATTTCAGCCATTCGGGTTCACATTAAAAATATCAGAAGCAAGCTTGGGAAACGCAGTGATTGTCCAATCGAGACTGTCTGGGGAGTGGGATATAAATGGAAATAAAGAAGAAAAAAGAAAAAACAATCTCAATATTCAGGCTGTTTCTGGAGCACGTAGTCGGTCTTTCCGCCGCTATTATCATGCTGATTGGTGTCGTGTTTATCGGTTTCTTTGTCTGTATGCAATCCGGAATTATATTACCAGCAAACGATTCTGAGAACACGATCAATCAGATAGAAGATACTTTGTGTAAAAATTTTGATGAAAATTTATTGCCACTGCATTCCGAATATATTCTTTTGGGAGATTCCGGAAAAGTGATCAAAACCAATATGAAGGAAAGAGACATTGAGAAAACAAAGGAGCATCTGTCAAAGGGAAATCAACCTGCTTATGTTTTCTATAAAGTGATTACGCTGGATAATGGAAATATGTTGGTTATTAAATATGATCTGATGGCTCATTTCCGCAATCCGCTGCTTCACAGAATCATGCCTTATCCGGAGCTGGTTGCGGCAGTTACTGTGCTGGTCCTGATCATTCTGGCATCGCTCCTTACAGCTATGAGGTTCAGTAGAAAATTAAAACGAAATCTCATACCAATCATCAGTGCGACTGAAAAAATCAAAATGCAGGATTTGGATTTTGACATCAGACCGACTCAGATTCAGGAATTTAATTCTTCCCTGGAAGCGATTGGAAAATTGAAAGATGCGCTGACAACCTCGCTTCATGAGCAGTGGTACCATGAACAGCAGAGAAAATCACAGCTTTCTGCACTTGCCCATGATATTAAGACACCGCTTACGACAATCAAAGGAAATGCAGAGCTGTTACTTGAAGAAGAAAGCTCTCTTGAAAACAGAGAGTTGATATCCTATATTCAGACAAGTTCCAATGCCATCGAAAAATATGTGGAATTATTAATGAACGTTGTGAATCAGGAATCATTGCCGGTTCACAAAGAACAGATTGCGCTCAAAGATTTTGTGGAAGATATTTTAGCCGATCTGTTACCGTTATGCAGAACAAAAAGTATTCAGTTCAATCTGCATCAGGAGGTGACGTGCGATTCTGTTTTTGCAGATGGGAATCTCCTGAAACGTGCTATCCTCAATCTTGTGGACAACGCGGTCCGATATTCGGACAATGATGGTTCCATTGATATGACAATCAGGGAAAATGAAACACAGATCGTCTTTGAAGTAGCAGACTATGGAAAAGGCTTTTCTGAGGAAAGTCTGAAAAAAGCGACAGAAGAGTTTTTCACAGAGGATACTTCAAGAACGAGTCATCATTATGGGCTGGGACTGAATTTCGTCAAAAAAGTTGCCAAACTGCATAGCGGTACATTTGAATTTGGCAATAGGTTAGAAGCGAAAGGTGCGAGAGTATCCCTGTATATCATGAAATAGAAGATGAATGAAAAATTACACATATTTTCGGCCAACTATGATCAATGCCACAGCAAGACCGAGAAATGTGAAAAGCTGCAGCGGCAGGCGAATCATTTCCCAGATGCTTACGGAAATCTGGTTCACAAGCAGATAGAAGAGCGGAAAACCGACTGCTGTTGCCAGCATCCAAATCCTGCCAAGAGAGAGGATATGAGGCCAGTTACTATTGTTGAAATGAACGCCGGGAATGTGCATTCGAAAGATACCATCGCTGTAGGAGCTGATTTTGTTCGCGTCATAGTAATCAGGCAGTTTGTCCTTTGCAAAAATTCCGAACCATGCCCCGAAAATGAGAGAAAGCAGTTCTACAGTCCCAATATTCAAAGACAGTTGATTCACTGTATAGTCTAATTTAAGCAGAAGAAGGCATTCTAAACCAACCGCGAGCAGGCACGCGAAGAAAAGTGCAATATTATGTTTCTTATGTCGCTGTTTTCGACCAAGTTCTTCTTGATCGGAAAGGCCGATTGTTCCTGATACCAGAGTCTCCACTTCCCGTATGTCCATAGTTTTCATAGTCATTTGCTCTCCGCATAGGAGCTCTGTGGTTGTTACATCCAAAAGCTCAGAAAGCGGAACTAACAAGGAGACATCGGGCATACTTAATCCACACTCCCATTTACTGACTGCCTTATCAGAAAGCATGAGCTTTTGCGCCAGCTCCTTTTGCGTCATTCCTTTTTCTTTTCTGCGCAGGGCGATAAAAGCTCCGCATTTTTCATTGTCTAATTTCTGCATCTCACACCTCCAAGATATTTCTATCATACACGGTAATTGGCCGTGATGCAATCTACCGTTGGTAGAATGGCAAGTGTTGAGCTGGCAATGCTAAGAGAAATGTGATATAATAAATTAGATAATATAATATCTAATGCAGTACAAAATCATCCATAATAGATAACATATTATCTGTAAAAGCTTAATGAATAAATTAGTGATTCATTGGGAATCATGACGAGGAGATTCTATGGACAGATTCATGTGGGAAACGGCGGAAGAGATTAATAAAAGTCTGGCGGAGCGTGTGAAGAAGGTCAGAAAGAGAAGGAAAATCAGCCAACAGGAACTAAGCAGACTTAGTGGTGTTAGTTATGGATCTGTCAAGCGATTTGAATCAACGGGAAATATATCGCTCCTTTTTTTGACGAGAATCGCAATGGCACTGGATTGTACAGATGAAATAAAGGCTCTTTTTTCTAAGGTTCCGTATGGCAGTCTGGAGGAGGTAATACGTGAGAGCAGATAAAGTGATTCAGGTATTATATCATGAAAGATTAGTCGGACGACTTGCAGTAAATGCCGAACAAAAAGTGGCATTTGAATATGACGATGAGTGGATTGAACAGGGATTTTCGATTAGTCCGTTTTCTTTGCCGTTAAAGAAACAGGTATATGTTCCTGCAAAAATGTGTTTTGGTGGATTGTTCGGTGTGTTTGCGGATAGTCTTCCGGATGCATGGGGGCAGATTCTGCTGCGGAGAGTATTGAGAAAGAACGGTCAGAATGTCAATGAATTGTCCGCACTGGATCGAATGGCAATTGTTGGGTCATCAGGCATGGGGGCGCTGACCTATGAGCCACAGATCCGAACGGAAGAAAGGCAGTTAAGTCTGAATCTGGATAAGCTCGCAATGCAATGCGAACAAATTCTCACAACGGAATATGATGGGAATCTTGATGAGCTATATCAACTTGGCGGAACCAGCGGCGGCGCAAGCCCCAAGATTCTGACGCGGATCAATAAGGAGGATTGGATCATCAAATTTCCGGCACATGTCGATTCTATAGATGCAGGAAAAATGGAATATGAGTATTCACTGTGTGCCAAAAAATGTGGAATTGATATGACCGATACGAAATTATTTGATTCTGAAAGGTGTCTGGGATATTTTGGAATCAGACGCTTTGACCGAGAGAATGCGAAACAGCAAAAGGTGCACATGTGTACGGCAGCGGCTTTACTTGAGGCAGATTTTGAACAACCGTGTATGGATTACTGGGATTTGATGAAGCTGACAAAGATTATGACAAATAATAACAAACATGATTTAGAGAACATGTTTCTTCGAATGTGTTTTAATGTATTTGCGCATAACCGGGATGACCACGCGAAGAACTTTTCATTTCTATACAAGGAGGAGGAGCAACAGTGGCGACTGAGTCCTGCTTATGATTTGACGTTCAGTTCTACTTATTATGGGGAGCACACGATTTCAATTGATGGAAATGGAAGCAATCCGGGAGAAGAAGATCTGATGAGAGTTGGAACGGAAGCTGGAATCAGTACTGGAAAATGCAAAGAACTTATGAGCATGGTTCATGAGAATGTTGCAAAGGATTTGGCGCAATACTTGTGAATATAGAGACGCAAGTTGCAAGATAATACAAAAGAGAGGAGAAAGACATGAACAAATATTATGAGAAAGCAGTAGAACTAAGAGCAACCGCAAGTCCACATTACAATTGTGCGCAGGCAGTTGTTCTGCCATTTGCGAAGGACGCAGGAATTGATGAGGCAACAGCATATCAGATTGCCGCCAATTTTGGCTCGGGAATGAAGCGGGCAGCGACCTGCGGCTCCATCACCGGAGGCCTGATGGTGCTCGGACTGTTCGGCGTGGACGATCCGAAGGTCATCGCAGATTACCACAAAAGAATTCGGGACAGACATCAGGGAAAGTTAGAATGTGCGGATTTACTGCGAATCAACAAAGAAGAGGGCAGAGAGAAGAAACCTCATTGTGATGATATGGTCTATGAGTGTGTGAATCTGGCTGCGGAGATACTGAAAGAGCAGGGGAAAATAAGCAATTAACTGAATCTAAAATGATGGAGGTAAGGATAATGAAACGTCAAAGAAAACTACTATTAGGCTGGGTCACAATTATTCTGTCGTACGTTGCAGCAGGGATCGGTCTGTGGGGGTATGGACAGATATCGGATGAGCTTAGCAGAACAGTCAGATTTGTTTTGAGCTTTTTTATAACATTTGCGCCACTGATGACAACATTAACAATCATTACATTGTTAAAATGGTCAAATGAATAATGTAATTCCCTTTTAGTCGAAATGTGCATCGAAATGCGATTAAAAAAGCAGCTTGACACGAAAAAGTAAAAGTGATATCCTACATACATAGTATGTAACTTTTCGGAAGGCATTCACTATACATAACATGATTGGAGTGTTTATGTGTATTGATGTCTTTTTTTATGTCCGGACATAAGAAAAAGCATATCGCTCCACAGTTAAGAAAAGGAGAGAAAAAATGAAAGACAAAATTTTTGGTGTTTTACAGCGTGTTGGTCGAAGCTTTATGCTCCCAATCGCAATTCTTCCGGTAGCGGGACTGCTGCTCGGAATTGGCAGTTCATTTACGAATGCAACTACAATTGAAACATATGGACTGACGAATATCCTTGGGGACGGAACGGTGCTTCATGCGCTTCTTGTCATTATGAATCAGGTTGGAAATGTTATCTTTGCGAACCTTCCGCTGATTTTTGCTGTCGGTGTTGCAATCGGTATGGCGAAGAAGGAAAAGGAAGTAGCGGCACTGGCGGCTATGATCGCGTATTTTGTTATGAATACGGCTATTAATGCGATGCTGATTATCAATGGTAAAATCGTAGACGGAGAGATAGCAAAGGATGTCTTAGAAGGAACGATCACTTCTTCCTGCGGAATCCAGACATTGCAGCTTGGTGTGTTTGGGGGAATCATAGTAGGACTAGGTGTGGCGGCACTTCACAATCGTTTTTATAAGATTTCCCTGCCAAATGCATTATCATTTTTCGGTGGAACCAGATTTGTGCCGATTATCTCAACCGTTGTATATATGTTTGTTGGAATCGCACTGTATTTTGTATGGCCACCGGTTCAAAATGGTATTTATGCGCTTGGAGGTCTGGTGACGGGAAGCGGTTATATTGGAACGTTAGTATTTGGATTGATTAAAAGAGCGTTGATTCCATTTGGCCTTCATCACGTATTTTATATGCCGTTCTGGCAGACCGCTGTTGGCGGTACGATGGAAGTTGCCGGAAAGATGGTGGAAGGTGGACAGAACATCTTTTTTGCACAGCTCGCTGATTCTGCAAATGTAGTACATTTCAGTGCGGATGCAACCAGATATTTCTCCGGTGAGTTCATTTTCATGATCTTCGGACTTCCGGGAGCGGCACTCGCGATGTATCGCTGTGCAAAACCGGAAAAGAGAAAGGCAGCAGGCGGACTGCTGCTGTCGGCGGCACTTGCATGTATGTTTACCGGTATTACAGAACCACTGGAATTCTCATTCCTCTTCGTGGCACCTGCACTCTTTGCAGTTCAGGTTGTTCTGGCAGGTTCCGCATATATGATTGCACATATGCTTAACATTGCGGTAGGACTTACATTTTCCGGGGGATTTTTAGATTTCTTCCTGTTCGGTATCCTGCAGGGAAATGAAAAGACAAGCTGGCTGATGGTAATTCCGGTCGGAATTGTTTATTTCTTTTTATACTATTTTATTTTCAAGTTTATGATCAATAAATTTAATTTTAAAACACCGGGCAGAGAAGATGACGATGCAGAGACAAAATTATATACAAAAGCAGATGTCAATGCCCGCAAGGATAGCGAAGCAGGAGAGGCCGTGACAGACCCGGTCAGTGCGGCAATTACAAGAGGTCTTGGCGGCAAGAATAACATCAGTGATGTGGACTGCTGCGCAACGAGACTTCGCTGTACGGTTCATGAGGCAGCGCTGGTCAATGATGCTGTGCTCAAAGCAACAGGAGCATCGGGGGTTGTGCACAAAGGAAATGGCGTTCAGGTCATTTACGGACCAAATGTAACGGTGATTAAGTCCAATCTGGAGGATTATCTGGAGAACGCATCAAATGAAGAGTACAGCGAAGCTGCTGAGAGTGTTTCTGTGGATGGTAATGCAAAAGCAAACGTGGTAAAATCAATTATAATATCTAGTCCAGTCAAGGGCTTGGCAGCAGATTTGTCTACAACACCGGATGAAGCATTCGCGGGAAAGATGATGGGTGACGGTGCGGTAGTGACACCGGAGGATGCTATCGTAAGAGCACCGGAAGACGGTGAAGTTGCATTTGTATTTGAGACAAAGCATGCAGTCGGATTTATGACAGATTCCGGTATCAGCCTGCTGATTCACGTCGGCATTGACACCGTGAAACTCAAGGGGGAAGGCTTCCGGGTATTGGTTGAAAATGGACAGAAGGTTAAGAAAGGTGAGCCGATGTTAGAGCTTAATCTGGATTACCTGAGGGAACACGCACCATCAGTCGCGACACCGGTGCTTTGCACAGAACTGGAAGAGAATCAGAAAATCCGTCTGTTAAAAGAAGGCGAAATCGAAGCAGGAGAGGCATTGTTTGCAGTGGATATCTGCGACTAGAGTGCAGAGTGGACGCTGAATTAAGCGAAGAATGTGAGTGGGAAAATCATGTATAGAGTGGGAAAAGTATTGAATCATAACTCCGTGATCGCGATTTCATCGGAGGACAATCAAGAATATCTGATGATGGGAAAGGGTGTCGGATTTGGCAGAAAGGTCAGCCAGCAGATGGAGAAAAGACCGGGAGACACCGTGTATTCGCTGAAGGATGTAACCGAGCGTGGGGATGCGAAAAGCATCCTCAAATCGGTGGCACCGATCTGTCTGGAATTGGCAGATATTGTATTAAATAAAGCAGAAAAAGAATTTGGAAACATTGACCGGACGGTACTTTTCCCGATGGCTGACCACTTGGAGTATGCGATAAAACGTATTCAGAGCCACGAACAGATCAGTAATCCACTGACGGATGATATCAGAGTGTTATTTTATAAGGAATACAAAGTGGCAGGGTGCTTAGAACCACTTATCAAGGAACGGCTGGACATTCAGATCGACGAGCATGAGGTCGGGTATATTGCCTTACATATTCATTCTGCAATCGACACAGAGAAGGTATCACAGTCTATGCAGATGGCAAGGGCTGTTCGGGAATGTGTCACGCTTGTAGAAGAGGAGACCGGAAAGAAAATCGATGTATCTACGCTGGCATATAACCGCCTGATGAATCATGTACGTTACATGGTAGCCCGGGTTATCAAGGGGGAAAAGCTGAAAGTGAATATGAATGATTATATGGAAGTGAAGTATCCGTTATCCTTTGAGACTGCAAGGAAAATCTGCGATGAAATCGGGCAGAGTCTGAAATGTCAGTTTGATGAAATTGAGATTGGATATCTTGCAATGCATATTGAGCGTTCGGCAGAAGATGAGATGGAGTAAAAAGATTATAAAATAAAAGTAATTGGATTGTTTAATTCGCCTATATAAATCGCGATAATTCATGCCTTATCAGTAAAATTTACCAAATACTCATTTACAAATGCCATAAAATCAACTATTATTAAAGATAACAGAATAATACGGAGGTAATGGCATGAAAGGAAATGTAATCGTGGGTCAGTCAGGCGGCCCGACAGCAGCAATCAACTCGAGTCTGGCAGGTGTATACCGCACAGCCAAGGACAGAGGTGCAAAGAAAGTTTATGGAATGTTACACGGAATTCAGGGATTAATGGAAGAACGATATATTGATTTATCGGAACACATTACAAATGAACTTGACGCAGAGCTATTAAAACGTACACCAGCGGCATACTTAGGATCTTGCCGTTATAAACTGCCGGAGATTTTTGAGGATCAGGCAGTTTATGAGAAGATATTTGAGATTCTCGAAAAACTGGAGATTGAAGCATTTATCTATATCGGTGGCAATGATTCGATGGACACCATCAAGAAGTTATCGGATTATGCAATTGTAAAGGGACATTCAACAAGATTTATCGGCTGCCCGAAGACCATTGATAACGATCTGGCGCTGACGGATCACACACCGGGATATGGAAGCGCAGCGAAATATATCGGAACGTCAGTCAAAGAAATTATTCGTGACGGATTCTGTCTGGAATATTCGCATGGTCTTGTGTCAATCGTAGAGATTATGGGACGTAATGCAGGCTGGCTGACAGGTGCGGCTGCACTTGCACAGGGAGAAGACTGTACCGGACCAGATCTGATTTACCTTCCGGAGCTGCCATTTGATCTGGAGAAATTCAGTGAGAGAGTGAAGGGCTTACTGAAAGAGAAGACATCGGTGGTTGTTGCGGTATCAGAGGGAATCAAAACGGATGACGGAAAATATGTCTGTGAACTTGGACAGAGTGTTGATTTCGTGGATGCATTCGGTCACAAACAGCTGTCAGGAACGGCATCTTACCTTGCAAGCTTTATCGCAGGTGAAATTGGGTGCAAGACAAGAGCGATTGAGTTCAGTACACTTCAGCGTTCGGCATCTCACTCGGCATCCCGTGTAGACATTCTCGAAGCATATCAGGTAGGTGGTGCTGCAGTCAAAGCGGCAGATGAAGGCGATACAGGCAAGATGGTAGTTATTAAGAGACTGTCAGACGATCCTTACCAGAGCGGAACAGAAGTAAAAGACGTACACAAGATTGCGAATGATGAGAAATTAGTTCCTAGAAAATGGGTGAATACAGAGGGCACGTATGTGACAGATGAATTCGTCAATTATGTAAAACCATTGATTCAGGGGGATGTATCACCGGTTATGGTAGATGGTATTCCGAGACATTTGTACAAGCCAAAAGTAAAAAAATAAGAGATTAAGCCCCAATTTAGGGGCTTTTTTAATGTTTGCAATTATTCTGTTACGGTTAGCGTTGGCTCATTTTTGGCTCATTTTCTGATTTTGAAGTTCTTCTAACTTATCTACAACCTCGGCTTGTTTGTTCGGGTATAAGTGACCGTAGATGTTCAGTGTTGTTGTGATGTCTTCATGTCCCAACCGCTCGGCAATCAACAGAGGACTGAACCCAAGTTCAACCAACAACGAAACGTCTGTCAATGCGCGGATAGGTCTTACTTACCGATATAGAGTCGGTGTCAAAATTGATGTCGTTCAGCGTGATCGCCATTAGTTCCATTGTAATACTTGACGCGAAGTTAAAAACCGCATTAAGGGCAACGTTGAAATTCTTCTGATATGCGTTTTCCGTTCCAGTCAGTATAGTAAAATTGACAGTACCATGTGCCGCGACCCGTATCTTTATATGTCCCCATGTTTTTCTTCCGTTCCTGCCGGGTGGGCATGGATTTGGGAAGAAATTTGACATTTTATCATGAGTTGATTATAATAGACTTAACAAGAGAGCCGATAGCTAGCTACGACCTAGCCACCTCGGTATAATATGTGTTAAAAAATAACGCCTATCCGACCAAAGATGAGGGCGTTATTTTTTATGCTTAAAGTTAATAACAAGAGTTATGACTGCTGCAAGCATTATAACAAATGTAAATAAGTCATTAAAAGTAACGTACATAAGCATCAAGCCCCTTTCTCTGCGAGTAGGTAGCAAGACATAGCGCCCCATCGGCTCCCTTAGTAAGTCTATTATATTGTCATTGTGCTGACAGTCCAGTTTTGGACTGTCAATTCTTATCTTTCCCATTGCGAAATCATCATTTGAGAGACGTCTAATCACTCTGCAAGTTGTTTTTATGTAATCATTACATTTATCCGAGCTGTTTTTATTCGTTCTGCTGTAGTCATCTGTTCATCTCTTTTAACAATTGATAATACCATGATTTTGCAAAAAATAGAAGCAAAAGATAATAATAATAATATACTTGGCATTAGCAATTGGTAATGCGAGGGGGAGAAAATGAGGATTAACAGGATGGCTTTAACAAATACTAGCAAGAATTCTCCCATCCTCTACAGGTGGTTGAGATGAATTACAAAATGTGAGTAAAACTCATAAAAGAACACTTGTTCTGCACGTGGAAATGTGCTATACTATAATCAGTCGATAATAAAAAGGAAGTGATTGTAGAAATGAAAATGGACAATAATGCGCATTCAGTATTCTTGCTATATTACCATTTGATTATGGTAACAAAGTATCGGAAAAAGGTTCTTGATGATAGCATCTCTGAAAGAGCAAAAGAGATATTTCTCTACATTGCGC
>JAQUUC010000042.1 GCA_028694105.1 Hespellia sp. | reverse complement strand
AAAGAATATTTTCCTCGTACTCGTATCCGGTGAGACACGGGGAATCCTGCAGAAGATGCAAGAGGAAAAGCCATATTTGCGCGCAAAGGTCGAGATTATCGATGACAGCGATTATATAATTCCGGAGGCTATGAACGAGCCTGCGATGGAGCGTGGACTCAAGGAAATGTTCGTGGAATATGCGGCGAAGAGTACAAAGATGTCGAAAGAGCAGGTTGCCCAGATCACGAATGTCAAGGGTCTGAAAAAGACGATGGATGAGATTGCTGCAAATGTACCGCTGTACTATCAGGATCTGCAGGACATCTTAAATGAAGTCGATGTATTAAAGCGCTATGAGATACTCGCCTTTAAGCTGGTCAATGAGGTTCAGATCATGGGAATCAAGGACGAGATTCAGGCGAAGGTCAAGGAGCGTGTAGACAAACATCAGCGGGAATACATTTTAAGAGAACAGCTCAGTCTGATTCGTGAAGAGCTCGGAGATGATACGACAGTTACCGATGCGGAGGAGTTCGAAGAAAAGACAAAGAAGCTCAAAGCGCCAAAAGAAGTGAAAGACCGTCTGTTAAAGGAAATTAAACGTTTTAAGAGCACGATGAATTCTCCGTCCGAGATGGGTGTGACACGCACTTATATTGAGACGCTGTTGGAGATGCCTTGGAATAAGGAGTGCAAAGATAACAATAATATCGCATTTGCAAAAGAGATTCTGGATGCCGATCACTATGGTCTGGATCAGGTGAAAGAGAGAATTCTGGAATTTCTCGCAGTCCGTGCACTGACGAAGAAGGGCGAGAGTCCAATTCTCTGTCTGGTAGGACCACCGGGAACCGGTAAGACTTCAATCGCAAAATCGCTGGCGAGTGCATTGAAGAAGCCTTATGTGCGTATTTCGCTCGGCGGTGTGCGCGATGAGGCGGAAATCCGCGGACACAGAAAAACCTATGTAGGGGCGATGCCGGGACGTATCGCTAACGCGATTAAGACCGCAGGTGTGAAGAATCCGCTGATGCTGCTGGATGAGATTGATAAGGTCAGCACGGATTACAAAGGGGATACCTTCTCAGCACTTTTGGAGGTGCTGGACAGTGAGCAGAACAAGAAATTCCGTGACCATTATCTGGAGCTGCCACTGGATTTGTCAGAGGTACTGTTCATCACAACGGCGAACTCTCTGCAGACGATTCCAAGACCGCTTCTTGACCGTATGGAAGTGATTGAGGTCAGTTCTTATACGGAAAATGAGAAGCTGCATATTGCAACAGAGCATCTGATTCCAAAGCAGCTGGAGAAGCACGGCTTAACGGAAGCACAGCTTTCTATCAGCAGGAATGCACTCTGGAAGATGGCGCGCAATTATACGAAGGAAGCCGGTGTAAGACAGCTGGAGCGCAAAATCGGGGATATCTGCAGAAAAGCAGCCCGCGAGATTTTAGAGTCTGGCCGGAAAAAAATTACTGTGACCGAGAAGAATATTGAAAAATATCTGGGGAAAGAGAAGTATACTTATCAGATGGCAAATGCAAATGACGAAGTCGGAATTGTCCGAGGACTTGCATGGACCAGCGTTGGTGGGGATACACTTCAGATTGAAGTCAATGTTATGCCGGGAAGTGGTGAGCTGATGCTGACCGGACAGCTCGGAGATGTGATGAAAGAATCAGCACAGGCCGGAATCAGCTACATTCGATCCATGAGCAAAGAGTATGCAATTGCGGAAGATTTCTTTAAGACGCATGATATGCATGTACATATTCCGGAGGGGGCGGTACCAAAAGACGGTCCATCTGCCGGAATCACTATGGCAACGGCAATGCTCTCAGCCATTACGGAGAAAACGGTCCGTGCGGACCTCGCCATGACAGGCGAGATTACACTCCGCGGCAGAGTGCTTCCAATCGGGGGCTTAAAAGAAAAGCTTCTGGCGGCGAAGAGCGCCGGAATCAAGACGGTTCTGATACCGAAGGAAAATGTCCGCGATGTGGAAGATTTATCGGCGGAGATTACCAAAGGTCTGGAAATTGCGCCGGTGGAGCGTATGGAAGAAGTGCTTGAGAGAGCTTTTGTGAAATAGTAAGAGTGGCAGCCGCTGAAAAAATCGGCGGATAAAAGGAGAAAATATGGTTATCAAGAATGTAGAATTGGAAATTGTCTGCGGAGTTACAAGTACACTTCCGGAGAATACGCTCCCGGAGATTGCATTTGCCGGAAAATCAAATGTGGGAAAGTCATCGCTGATTAATGCGCTGATGAACCGGAAGTCGCTTGCCCGTACATCGGCTACACCGGGGAAGACGCAGACGATTAATTTCTATAACATTAATAAAGAAATGTATCTGGTCGATCTGCCGGGATATGGATATGCAAAGGTATCGCCGAAGGAGAAAGAAGAGTGGGGCAAGCTCATCGAGCGTTATCTGCATGGTTCCAGCCAGCTCAGAGCGGTCTTTCTTTTGATTGATATCCGCCATGATCCGTCGACAAATGACAAGATGATGTACGACTGGATCGTTGCGCAGGGGTACAACCCCATCATTATAGCGACAAAGCTTGATAAATTAAAGCGCAGTCAGGTGCAAAAACATGTTAAAATGATAAAACAGGGATTAAATTTGATACCGGGAACACAGATATTGCCGTTCTCTGCAACTTCGAAACAGGGTCGGGAAGAAATCTGGGAACTCGTAGAAAGGTTGCTGGAAGATGGATCAGAGATGGAGTAATAACAACACAAGACCATATTGGCAGGTCGCGGTCAGCCTGATGTTCAGTATTCTCGCGACTGTGGCGTTCGTGTTTATCGGCTGGAAACTGATTATATTTTTGATGCCGTTTGTAATCGGATGGCTGATTGCACTGATCATTACACCGATTGTCAGATGGCTGGAAAAGCGATTGAAAATCGTGAAAAAGCTGGCATCTGTACTTACGGTTGTTCTGGTTTTGGGGCTGTTTGTGGTCATTATTTATTTTGCGGTCAGCCGTCTGGTTTCCGAAGTGAACAGCCTGATTCAGAATTTTCCGACACTATACAGTCAGCTGGAAAGCGGACTTAATACAATCGGGGATGGCATGAGTGGGCTTTTTTCAAGACTGCCGAAGGGTATTCAGGACAGCGCGGCTAATTTCATGGCAAATCTGGATCAATATGTTGGCAATCTGATGTCTAATATCAGTGAACCGACGGTAGAGTGGGCCGGGAATTTTGCAAAAAGTCTTCCGTCTTTTTTGATTGGATTTATTGTGACACTGATGTCTGCGTATTTATTTACAGCAGAAAACGATCAGGTGTCAGAGTATTTGCATAAGATGGCACCGCCGTCTGTCGAAAAACGGATGAGTATTGTCTTTCAAAGCCTGCGCACCGCAGTGGGTGGATACTTCAAGGCGCAGTTTAAAATCATGGGCATTGTATTTGCAATCCTATTGATTGCATTTGCTGTCATGGGCGTGCATTATTCCGTACTTGTTGCACTATTGATCGCATTTTTGGATTTTCTCCCATTCTTCGGAACCGGAACCGCGATGATTCCGTGGGCAATCTATAAGTTCCTTGTGGGGGATTACAAGACAGCAATTATATTGCTCGTAATTTACGGTATCACGCAGGCCGCACACCAGCTGCTTCAGCCAAAACTGATTGGGGACAGTGTGGGTCTGAATCCGATTGTGACCTTGCTGCTGCTGTATATTGGATACCGTGTCAGCAGCGTAATTGGAATGATTCTTGCAGTGCCGATAGGGATGGTGCTGATTAATATGATTCAGGCCGGCGCTTTTGATTATATTATCGATGATGTGAGGATACTTGTAGAAGGAATTCTGGGGCTTAGGGAAGATGAAGGAGGAGATTAGAATGAAGATTTTAATTAAGGACGGACGAGTGTTAGACCCGGCAACAAATACAGATGAGATAGTGGATATCCTTACGGTGGACGATAAAATCGCTGCCCGCGGAAATGAAATCTATGACAAAGATCTTGCCGGAAATCTGGATGGTGATTGTGCGGTTATTGATGCGAAGGGCTGCTATGTTATGCCGGGACTGATTGACTTGCATGTGCATCTTCGCGATCCCGGACTGGAATATAAAGAAACAATTGCAACCGGAGGAAGAGCAGCTGCAAGAGGTGGATTTACAACAATTGTCGCGATGGCAAATACAAAACCGGTCATTGATACACCGGAAAAACTGCAGGCGGTTCAGGAACGTGCATCGGTGGAATCTCCCATCAATGTCCTTCAGGCAGGAAGTCTTACCATCGGTATGGAAGGGGAAGAGCTGGCAGATATTGAAGGCATGGTAGAAGCCGGAGCTTATGTGCTCAGTGAAGATGGCAAGACAGTCATGAATGCGCAGCTGTTCCGTGAGGCAGCAGCAATGGCAGCTAAGAATGGCATCCCGATTCTGGATCACTGTGAGGACAGCAATATGAAATCAAACGGTGTCATGAACGATTGTGAGAAGGCAGTAGAACTCGGGGTGAAAGGCATTTCCAATGCAGTGGAAGATGTCATCATCGCGCGAGATATTCTGATTGCGAAGGAGCTTGGAGCACCACTGCACATCTGCCATTGTTCCACAGCGGATTCTGTGAAAATGATTCAGCTTGCAAAGGAAGAGGGACTTGCCGTGACCGGAGAGGTGTGTCCGCATCATTTCACACTGACCAGTGATGATATTCCGGGGCATGATTCAAACTACAAGATGGCACCGCCACTTCGCTCCAGTGAGGATGTAAAAGCGTTGAAACAAGGCTTAAAGGATGGAATCATGGATGTGATTTCCACGGATCACGCGCCACACGCGGCGAAAGAGAAGACTTCCGACATGGCATCGGCGGCTTTTGGGATTGTAGGACTTGAAACGGCGGTTGCATTAACTGTGAGTGAGCTGGTAGAACCGGGAATTTTAACACCGTTGCAGATGGCTGAAAAGATGAGTTATAATCCGTCTAAAATTCTGGGGCTTGGAAAAGGTTCGCTGGAGACAGGCAAGACTGCTGACATCACAATCATTGATCCCTGCACCGAATATGTGATTGATAAAGAAACCTTTGTATCTAAGGGAAGAAATACACCGTTTGACGGCAGAAAAGTCAGGGGAAAAGTTGTGGCAACAATTTGCGGCGGTGAGATTGTATTTGAGGAGCGTTCTAACTAGTGAAACCAGCTGCGCGAATCAAAGAATGAGTAGAGAAGAATAAAGTGGACTACAAGTATGGCGGTCTGTCGAAAGGCAGATCGCCATATGTCGCTAATCGCACCCTTGTTTATGGCAATATTTGTGTAGCCCGTTTCGTATTTTACTGTCATGATCAAGTCTAAAGCAGACTGGACATCTGTAATCAACAGTTCATTGCTGCTCACAACCGCAACTTCTGTATTATTTATCGCTATAACTTCTGTTTTCATTTTCTACTTCCGGTTATTCATACTTTTAAGTTGAATTTTACAGTACTTCTGCGTATGATAAAAGTGTAAACAGAAAAACTATTATCAGAGGAAAAGCTGTATGATTCTACATAGGTAATTATTTATGTCAGTGAAAAATCCCGGAAAGGAGAACACTCACCATGAGCAATGTAAATGAATTAGAGAAACAATCGATTGTTGAAGAAACGCGTATATATCCAAAACTGATATGCATGGCATACAAGGAGAAGGGTGAGTCAGAAGCAGCAAGGAAGAATTTGGAGTATTATGCAGGAATGATGGGTTTCGGAGGATGATATGGCAGATGTATTTAGAATTTTAGAACGCTTTAAAATTACAGGCAGAGGAACAGTCTACACAATAAAAAATAATAGACATGACAATATTAGTATAGGGGATATTCTGTGTGATCTGCAGGGAAATCGGTTCAGGGTTAAGGGTGTCGAAATGTTCCGACGATATATGAAATATGTCGATCTTGATGAGATGCCTTTGGGTCTCATGTTTGAACTGTTAGATGGAGTCGAAGCTAAAGGCAATATCTTGATTAGAAGTTTGGAAGATATTCATTTTCTCTTCTGCAGTCATCCTTTGTATCCAAGTAAGGTTGATGAGGAGTACATGGGGGAATATCAGGCAGCAGGATTGAAATATCCATGCGCATTATTTAACTACGAAGATATGGAGAGGGGAAAACTCACTCTGAATGGTGAAGAACTCTCTGGTCTGACAATTTATCGCGGTTGGATGATGAAGCCTGACATGTACAGAGCATTTTACAGCCAATTGGAACAGCGTGGCATGATCCTGATTAATTCTCCGGAAGAGTATGAACGATATCACACCTTGCCGGGCTGGTATGAAGAGTTTAAGGAATATACCGCCGAATCAATATGGGAAAATCAGGGAAGTTTAGATAATGCTCTGGAGATGACAAAAGGATTGGAAGGTCCCTATATTGTTAAGGATTATGTTAAAAGCAGAAAACATGAGTGGTATGATGCCTGCTTTATTAAGAACATTGCAGATAGAGAAAATGCTGGTAAGATCATCAGCAATTTCATCCAGCGGCAAGGGACTGATCTAGTAGGTGGCATAGTTCTTAGAAGATTAGAAGACCTTAAATGTATAGGGTTTCATGAGAAAAGTGGAATGCCTTTATCCGAAGAATATAGAATTTTTGTTTATGCGGGAAAAATACATATTCTTGATGATTACTGGAAGAATAACCAAAGTATTACGCTTTCTGACGATGAAAGAAAATGGATAGGAGCAATTGCGGAGAAGATAAAAAGTAATTTTGTTACAATAGATCTGGCTAGAAGAACAGATGGGACAATTATCATCATGGAATTAGGAGATGGTCAGGTATCGGGATTGCAGCAGATTAAAGCTGAGAATTTTTATAAGAGATTTGAAATTTGTAAATGAAATAATCTCTCGTAATCCTTAAGCCGATAATTCCGGGTTTTTAGATTTTGAGAGATTATTTACATGTCAGGAGATGATTTTTATGTTCCGGACCTGACGTTTCCAACACTCAAGTAGAAAATGGGTATGTAAAAAATATTGTTGTGCTATTGATCGGGGGAAATTATGTTACGCATAGAACACATTACAAAAAGCTATGGAAAGACGATCGTATTAGACGATATTAGTTATATGTTTGAAGATTCCTATGTATATGGATTAGTAGGAAGAAATGGGGCGGGCAAAACGACGTTCCTAAATGCAATTTCCAATTTCGACAGGTCTTATAGTGGAGAGCTGTATTATGGTGATCGAGCTATGGGAAACATGGAATATCTTCAAATGCCCGTTGCGTATGCAATGGACTCGCCAAGTTTTTTTAATGAATTAACAGTATATGAAAATTTATTGTTGATTATTTCAGGAAGAAATCTAAAGAAAGAGGAGGCTGTCAGAGAAATTGATAAAATCTTGGATTCTTTAGAAATAGAAAAATATAGAGACTATTTGCCATTGGAATTATCAAAAGGGACCTTGCAGAGGCTCAATAATGCGTGTGCAATGATTCAGAAAAAAGAAATTACACTTTTCGATGAGCCTTTTTCCGGTTTGGATCCCGTGCAAATCCAATTGCTTGAACACACGATCAAGGATTTTCATAATAGTGGAAAAGGGTTGATTATTATTTCAAGCCACGATATTGAGTGCCTGCAGAACATTTGTGATCGCTGCATTCTACTTAAAAACGGAACGCTCATAGACATAGAGATGGACTTGCTGAGCAGAGAAAAGATAGCAAGCATGTTATCAGAGGAAGAGGAATATGTATAAACTTTTAGCAAAGCAAAAATTGAAATTCATAATCAGGATGGTTTCAAAAAATAAAAGTGCATATCTCATACTTGCACTTAGTATCCCATTCTTGAAATTTTTGCAAATGATGTCTTACGATATATTTCAAATAGATTTGACAATTCTGCTTCCCTATGCGATTCTGTGTTTTATCTTCATGAATCTGTTTGGTACGATTCCCCGCATGAGAATCAGCCCGGAAATGATGATATGGCAAATTGAAAAACCAGTTGTGTGGAAAATGAAATGTGTAGTAAAAAGCTGCATATTGACACTTACAGTTGCGGTTGTCATTATGCTCTGTTTTTCTATGAAAGGGCAGAATTTGCGACAGTTTATAGTCGTGATGATTTGCAATGTACTGATAAATATTCAGACACTGTTGGTTACAAATTATAAGCATCGCAATATATCAAATGTTTTGGTTCTGATATTTATCCTGATATGTTTTTACACAGGGTGTGTTTGGGGTGCGGCGATTGGCATGATGCTGTATGGATTGTATTTTGTTTTGAGTTCTAAATTTGACTATAGGATAGTTATTACATTTTATCAGCGGTATAATAAGATGCTCTATAGTTTTCTGGACAAAGACAATGAGGCAGTGCTGCAGGCAGAGGAGTCACTCTTTTTCAAAAGCGAAAAAGAGATATTCTCCGATTTGATGAGAAAAAACATAGGAAACAGATTACGTTTTTTACAGGCATATGAAATTGTGTCAATTTGTAGAAGATGGCGGCAAATATTGAACAATTATTTCCTTGTCATCCTTGTGTCGATATTGTTGTCTAACATACACAATACGTATGCCAAAATGGTAATGCTGTTTTTTCTATTATTATTGGGACAAAGTATTGTGGCGTATAACATAAATAATGAAATGCGTATTGTGAAAAATGGATTTTGCTTTCCCTATTCATTGAAAGAGAAACTCATCTGTAAGTCATGGATAGGCATGTTGACGATGTTGTTTCCAATGATATGCTACTGGGTGGTGTATCAGATTGATGTATTTAGTGTGCTTATTTTGTTGTATTCGCCCATACAATTTATATTATTAAGCGGGGAAAAGAAGCGATGGAAGAGAATTCTGTATAACTTACCATTTTATGTTTTGGCGATTTTGACAATTGGATAATTGAAAAATTTAATAGGTTTTGCATTGAAGACACAGTCTTAGTAATTGATGCAATAGAAATCTTGAAGTTGATCATGAATATATCTTGTACTCATACCACATGCATAAAGGAATATCGCGTTTTTTGCAATGTCGTAGATATCAGTGTCTAATGTTGTTTTCTGAAATGATCTGTCGGGTTTGTCCCTTTGTCATTGACATAAAAAAACTCCGTTTTGATAAGAATTGTCATATCTTAATTCTTACCAAAAAAGAGTTATTAAAAAAACAAAAATTAATTTACTCTGCCTAGCCAGAAGGGGCTAAGGCCCAAAATGTTTTCGTTACTTTGTGAGTGTGGCGGTTGCTTATTTTATATTCATAGCTAACATATTTATTGTTCTTTTATTCCTTCATCTACTACATAATTATGAAATTCATAGCTGCCACTATCTTTTATATAGAAATTGTACAAACCACTGCTGCTAAAATCAATCATTTCTTGGTCATGATAGGTGCTCGATTTATAATTCACTTTGCCAAAAGGTATAATTGTCTTGCCGGTATAATCTACAATTTCCCATTCATTGTCAATGTTTTTTAGCCATAGGACTCCTTTGCTAAATACATAATCTGCAAATCGGTCATCTAGCAGTAATTCACCGCTCTTATAGAGTTGATAAAAATCCCCTGTTTTTTCTACTACAATTTGAGCATGCCACGCCTCTTCCTTATCAAATTCTGTTTCTGTTGCTATGTTCGATGAGATGTCATATTCAAAAAGCTTGTCAAAAGGTTGTAACGTTTCATGAAAAATAATTTTTTCTTTCATGGATACATCTACAACATATGTACTTGGATTATTTGCTATTTCTGCTATAATATTGCCCGTGTCATCAACTAAAGATGCAACGCCTGTCTTGTCATCTTTCATTATTGTTACCACAAACATATTGCCGTTTACTAACCAGTCGAAATAGATTATGTTACTCGTATCTGCAGATATTAACAAGTTTTCCTTGAGGTCATAAATATCACCACTTGCTTGATCTATATCTGAGGATTTGTTCCCACACCCATCTAGCATCTCTTGATTTACATTGTGTGAAAGGAATAAATACTTATCTCCGACACATAAATGATACACGCTACTAAGCTTACGTGTCACTTTTAGGTTTTCATCCAATAAGTACTGTTTGCCTTTCTTTAACGCCAGCCATCCTATGTTACCGGCGGATACTATGTCTTCGTATTCCCCCATCTTTATATACTGCGTTCCATCTAAGAATAGAACTCCGAAATCGGTTGCCCTTTTTGCTCTGATATAATTTTCTCCGTTCATATATGTAAATCTTAGAGAATCATATTCTGGTTCTAATATAACATTGCCTTTATCATCTACGAGTCCATACATTTCAACATCTTCACTTCTTTTAACGATTAAGGCATTTGATCGATAGTCAACTGGAATATATTCGGTCTTGATTACAACATCCGATGTCGACGATTTCGCAACGCTATCTTTATTGCTATCCGTCATGGTTTTCTTTATATTTTTTTCTTTTTCTGTTCCTTCAGATTTACTACTCGTACTATTACATCCCATACACATAATTGCAACAATAAAAATGGAAAGTAGAATATTAATATACTTGTACGTACGCATTTTTTACCTCACAAGTTTCTTTTCATGGTTTATGAACTGTTACGCTCTTTGAAATGTCTGAATCGTTTTTCCTTTATAACTGATAATCCCAACATCGCCTACCGCAATGATTACATGATCTGCTTGGAAACTCCTAAGTTTCATACGTTCTCCATTTTCACACTCTACCACATACCATTCAATATTCCCCTGCTGTATAGGTTTTTCCAACACTTTTACTGTTTGCGTGATAAGTTCTTTCTTATCATCTTCCTTTTTTAGGAAGAAATATACAGCAAAAATGATAATTGCAATTGCAAGTAGAATAGCAAAAAACATCGGAACCATTTTTATAAAATCCAATTTATTTGTCTGAATATACATACTATTATCCTCCATACTTTTTCATTGTAGCTTATCGTTTCTTAAAATCACGACTTTCTACCTTTTAAAATTGTAACAACACATATTACTCCTGTGATACCAGCTAAAATATAAAATATTGTTCCACCCGTATTAAATACTTCATATTTTTCCTCATTTGCACCAATTGCTCCTTCTGCTGTTTCAACATACTGTCCATCTAGTATTATTCCAGCCGAAGCTTGTACACCCTGTTGCTTAGCTGCTGCGCCTTTAAATAGCATTCCCAAAATCAGAAAACATATTGTAAGTACAATGCTTGCTCCTGTTATTAGCTTTTTACTCAATTTTCATCCCTCCCTTCATAATTCTAATTTTGCAAATTAAAGATTGACATTTACTGAATGTCATTTCATTTGCAATTATAGCATAAGCTGAAAATAATGACAATCACCAAATGTCAAAATATGTCATTTATAACATCGGAGGAAATAGAATGTATAAAAATAAATCTACTAACGGAAAAAACAATCTATGTGGCAAGAACTTGTACTTATTGAGAAAAAAATTAACGCCCAAAGTATCCCAAAAAGCTTTTGCAGATAAGTTGCAGTTAAAAGGAATCGATTTAGATAAAAATGCAATTCAACGAATAGAATGTGGTAAAAGATTTGTGACTGATATTGAATTAAAAGCGTTTGCACAAATTTTGAATATTACTACCGATGAATTACTTAATGAAAAATAAAAGCAACAGGTTGTAAAAGCCCATTCAGTCGTGGGGAGAGAGGCAAACTCAGGTTTCTGCGGCTAATATCTCGCAATCTGCGATTCTTCTTTGGTAGCCTCAATTTTAAAATCATTGAACGCAGCCCATCATTCCATACTTTCTATAGAGTGACAAACTTTTTTGTGACATATTATAGTTATCACAAATAAAGAACGTTAGAGGAAGAGATTGCTTGAGTTTCCGCGAAATGTAATTTTAAAATAGCTAGAACTTCCAAAAGTACCAATCTGTCAGTTTTCGAAAGAAATAGAATGGCAATTTTCGGATTAGAGGCACTTTATTAAGCCCCGCCTGAACCGGACTTGGGAGAACTATTCTTTTATCTATTTAAGCGACCAGCTTAAGGCATAGTTGATGGTAAGCAGGACGTTTCGTCTTGAACCAGAGTCTGATGCCCTCTTTTGCATACGACAGTATACCAGAGATACCTTTTGCCAGCCGGTAATAGCAGAAGAAAATTTTTTCTTTTACTGGATCTGCAGTTTTTATAAAGGTAATATAAAAGTTGAGTGCATTGATTGCACGAAGCTTCCGAACACGGAAATTTTCAAATTGAAACATCTGCTTTTTACAACGAAAATATTCCTCGATTTTCCATCTGGAAAAATAGGCTCGAGCCACTTTAACCACGTCTTCTTTGGATTTGATTTCTTTGTTTGTGGCAAACATCATAGGGTGTTCCGTAATTCAATAAACAAGTACCAGATAAATGCCTTTTCTGGATACGGTAATCTGTACTTTGACATGTGATAAACAGGCTTCGTGATTTTTACCTTTGTAAAATACGTTGGTTTTGACCTTACCTTTACGGCGGTTACGCAGTTCGGTAGCAAATGTCCATTTGTTATGGTAAAGAAGCTTTCTGTTAGATTTTAGGCCAATGACATAATCCTGTCCAAGTTCGTTCAGTTTCAGAAACATCTTGTTATCATCATAACCGCGATTCATGCAAAAGGTTGCTTTTTTAAAGAGAGCAGAACCTTGCTCCATAGCGTTCAAGGTAATGGTATTCGTGGATTTATAATCTTTTTTGGAAGATGAATGTATGCGTGAAAAGATACTAACCGGATGATTGCTGGTAGTAAGAACACCGGCTTCTGTAACATAATATCTTTTTTTATATACGTTAGAAGTACTTTCAGAACCATCTCGTACAATGCCAAGAGATTCGAATTTGTATCCATCTGGTTTCACAACATCGCTGTCATCGATGTGAATTACTGTTTCAGAGGGAGCCAGCTTTTTCACAATCTGAAGATAGGAAGTGCAGGTCTGGTCAGATATTCCTTTTTCGAGATGTCTGGAGAGACGGTCAACGATATTTATCTTTTTGGAATCTTCGTGAAGTTGGTCAACTACGTCGGTTAGGAGGCAACTTCCAGCCGCCAGCATACCATAAGTAATATCGGCAGTGAATTTGCGTTCTGGTTTGGTCACTTTAATTTTATATCAAAAGAGAATGTGATTCCTTATTTTATAGCTATTTAAAGGAAATATCTTGTCTATAAGATTCAATTCGCAGCGCGAACTGTGGAAAACTGCGGAAACTCAAGCAAAAGAGCAGATGATTTCACAACAGAAATGTGATAAACTGTAGAAAACTCCGAATAGACATGTGAAGAAGTATGTCACTACGAGAGATCATTTGCTTTCGTGGATACAAGAGGCAAGATGAAAGGATTAGCAGGTGAAACATGAATCAACGTGAAAAACAAAAACTGGAAACAAAGAAAAGAATATATGAATGTGCGTATCAGCTATTTGATGAGCAATCTTTCGATTCTGTAAAAGTAGCAGATATTGCAAAAGAAGCCGGAGTATCTGTAGGAGGTGTTTATTATCATTTCGCATCGAAAGATGACATTATAGATTATGGATATTTTGCATTTGATGAAAAACTGGAAGAACATTATCACAGGATAAAGCCAAAGGATGGAAAGGATGCGATTTTGTGTCTGATACATTATCAGGTACAATCGGTCATCAATATGGGACCGCATCTTACCACGATTACATTTAAAAATCAGATGGAAAAGAAAAACGAATATTTGTATTCAAAAAATCGTTTTTTGTATCGGATGCTTTTGAAACAGATTACCACATTTCAGCAACAAGTAAAGGATCCCAATGCGATTGTAGATCTGATTCTACGCATTGTTCGAGGAAGCATCTATGACTGGGCGGCCCGAATAGGCAGTTATGACCTGATGAAAGCGGTAGATGAAGAGATGCTTATGATCTGCAGCTATTATCAGTTATAGTGAGAAATGAAATGGCTGAGAGTTACAGACTTTTGTTGACAATGTTTTCGCAGAGGACTATAATTTCACTATAACCAATTCGGTGAATAAATTATAGTAAGGAGGTCATGAAGTATGAGTAACTATTCAAATTTGTTTTCACCTGTTAAAATTGGCAATGTTGAGATAAAAAACCGCATTGCTATGATGCCGATGGGAGTGTTCTCACCCAGACTGATGAATCAGGACGGAAGCTACACGAAAGATGGTGCAGATTATTACATTGAGCGTGCAAAAGGTGGAACGGGACTGATTATAACCGGTCTTGTGCCATTGCCACCCGGACATTTGCCGTCTATCGTGAACAATGTTAAAACGTATGTGGAAAATCAGCGGTATCTTGTGGAAGGATGTCACAAATACGGAGCAAAGGTCTTTATTCAGATTTCAGCTTTATCCGGACGGTCCAGTACAAATCCTGCTGATCCGGCACCGTCTGCACTGCCAAATGTATTTGATCCGTCGCAGAATAACCGTGAGATGACAGTGGAAGAAATTCATCAATATGTTGAGATGTTTGCAACCGGAGCGAAGGCTGCAAAGGATGCGGGCATTGATGGCGTGGAAATTCATGCGGTCCACGAAGGATATCTGTTAGATCAGTTCACAATTGCGGCGTTTAACCGACGTACAGATGAATACGGTGGAAGTCTGGAAAACAGACTTCGTTTCCCGACAGAAATTGTTCAGGCAATTAAAAAAGCCTGCGGTGCAGAGTATCCGGTATCGGTAAGATACAGTGTATACAGTAAGACGAAGGGATTCAATCGCGGCGCGCTTCCGGGCGAGGACTACGAAGAATTTGGACGAGATCTGGAAGAAAGCAAGATCGTTGCAAGAAAACTGCAGGAGGCAGGATACGATATGCTTGATTGCGATAATGGAACATACGATGCATGGTATTGGCCGCATCCACCGGTATATATGCCGGCTGCATGTAACCTTGCTGATGTGGCAGAACTTCGAAAAGCAGTTACCATCCCTGTTATCTGCGCAGGCAGATTTGATGATCCGGCATTGGCAGATCAGGCAATCGCAGAAGGAAAGATAGACATGATGGGAATGGGACGCCCACTTCTTGCAGATCCGGATATGGCAAATAAATGGATGGAAGAAAAGGAAGAGGATATTCGCCCGTGCATTTCCTGTCACTTTGGATGTCTTGCAAGAATTTTCCAGATTGATTATGTGGCAAAAGGCACAAAGGATATCAGCTGTGCATTGAATCCAAGATGTGCGATGGAAAATCATTACAATATAACACCGGCGCAGCAAAAGAAAAAAGTTGCAGTAGTTGGCGGCGGCATTGCAGGCATGGAAGCAGCCCGCGTATGTGCCCTTCGCGGTCATGAGGTTGATTTGTATGAGAAGACGGATGTGCTAGGCGGAGTCTTCATTCCGGCAGCAGCATTCTCATTTAAAGAACATGATCGCAGGCTGATTGAGTGGTACCGCAAGCAGATCAAGGATGCAAATGTCAACGTATTATTGAACACCGAATTTGGAAAAGAAGATACGGAAAAATATGATGAAGTATTTGTTGCGACGGGAGCCTCAGAAAGAAAACTCAGCACGGAAGGGTTCGACAGCCCTCAAGTAAGATATGCGGTTGATGTTCTGATGAATCAGGATATTCATGATCAGAATGTCGTAATTGTCGGCGGTGGATTAACGGGATGTGAGATTGCATATGATCTTGCAATGAAGAATTGTAACGTTACGATTGTGGAACAGCTTCCGGAGATCCTGAATGTAGAAGGTCTTGCGAAGGCAAACTATGATATGCTTCGCGACATTATTGATCGGTATGATATCAAAGTTATGAAGAATTCATCCGTTCAGAAATATGAGGATGGAAAGGTATCTGTTCTGGAAACGACCTATAATACTCCGAATATAAATGAGCGTGCAATCACAATTTCACTGCAGGGTGTTCAGCGGGTTACAAAAGAGATACCTGCGGATACCGTGGTTGTGTCTGTCGGCTATACAGCAAATCAGGATTTATATCATGCAATCGAAGCGGACAATGTACACTTAATTGGTGATGCAGATCATCCTGCAAATCTGATGTTTGCAATCTGGGGTGCTTATACGAAGGCTTTAGAAGTATAGGGTGGAAGTATCCTTGTCAGATTGAGAAAGAAGCACAGAACAAGCATTTTGCTTGGTCTGTGCTTCTTTGCTGTAAGAAAAGATAAATTATCTTCAATAAAGTGAGAAAAAACAACAAGATTGCTTTGATATATATATGCTAAAATGATAATAAACAATACTTCTGATAAAACAAATAATTTAAAACAACAATAAATGATAATGCTATGTAATGTGAATTTAAAAGGTGGAAAATTACAAATAGCACAAAATAAATGAGGGAAATAGTGCAAAATGTATATAATGCGTAAAAAAGATGAAGAAATTAGTGGAAAATAGTCGAAAATATAAAAAGAGACTGTTGACATAAGCTATATGGAATGATATTATGAAAAAGTAATAAATAGCACTAAGTAACAACAAACAATAATTCACACGGAGGTGAGAATATGAAAGAGGCCTATGACGCAATAGTTATTGGTGGGGGAACCACCGGAACAGGTTGCATTCGTGACCTAGTGTTACGAGGCTTTCCAAATTCATTATTACTTGAGAGAGATGATCTTGCTGCTGGCACATCAGGGGGGTGTCACTCGGCATTACATGGAGGATCAAGATATGCGGTATCTGATATCCAGACGGCACGTGAGTGTTTGCAGGAAAATCAGATTTATCGAAAAATTGTACCTCAGGTTGTCGATCCGACAGATGCAATTTGGGTTGCGAAAACAGACGAGCAATTGGAATTTTCAAAGAAATGGATGAAGAATGCTGATGAAATCGGTATTCCATATGAAATCATTTCAGTCGAAGAAGCAATTGAAGCAGAGCCATTGCTTTCAAAAGAAATTCGTTTTGCACTTCGAACAATTGATACTGGATTCGATCCATTTAGATTATGTATTGCACAAGCATATGATGCGAAAATAAAAGGTGCGACGATTCGGACCCATCATGAAGTGATTGGTGCATTGATGGAAGGTAAAAAAGTAGTAGGACTTCGTGTATTGGATAAGACAGAAAATAAAATCTACGAAGTATATGCGAAAATCATCATCAATGCTGCCGGTCCATGGTGTTCACAGATTACGGAAATGGCAGGTTTTGCGATTCCAATGAAACCAAATAAAGGGTCAACCGGAATCTATAGCATGAGACCAACAAAGACTTTAATCGGTATTCTTCGTACACCAGCCGATGGTGACGGACTTGTAAGTCAAGGCTATCAGAATACGGCACTTCTTGGAACTTCATCAGTAGACGTAGATGATCCGGATGATGCAGATCCGGGAATGGATGAAATCAAAATCATGGAAGATTCTGTAGCGGAGATTATTCCAGAATTGAGAGAAGCCCGTATGATTCGTATGTGTACAGGCGTTCGGCCATTATACACAACAGGCGAAGAAACGGGACGAGATGTCAGTCGAGGCATGTTCCTGCTCGACCATGAAGAAATGGAAGGCGTATCGGGATTAATTACGATTACGGGTGGAAAATATGCAACTGCAAGACTTATGGCAGAAGAAGCTGTAAACCTTGCGACTGAAAAATTAACTGGAAGCGTTATTCCATGTACCACGGCTGATGAGTTTATCTATGGGGCAACCACGAAGGAAGAAGCTGAGAAAGAAGCACAGGAAATTCACGAGAAATATCACATATCCCGTTATGCAGCTCATAAATTCACCGCACGTTATGGCGAGTTTGCTAAGACAATTCTGGAAGAATATCCGGAGGAAGCTTATGTAATTGACGATGCTGTACAGATGATTGGTTCTGAAGTGGCTTACACCTTTGTGGAAGAAGATGTAAAGAACTTCAAGGATTTAAGACGTCGTACCAGAATCGGAATGGGTCAGGAGCAAGGAACGTTCTCTATCTACAAGGCTGGTGGAATCGCACAGTCAGCACTTGGACAAACTGTAGAAGAGGCAGAAGAAAATGTACTTGGCTATGTGCAGGAGCGTTGGAAAGGCGTATATTTTGCCGCACAGTATGGAGATCAGTTACCGCTGTCGGAATTGATGCAGGAAATGTATGTTGGATTAGGCAGTTATGATGTGTTGAGAATGGAATAAGGAGGACTGATCATGAAAATAGAAAAAACAGATGTGCTGGTTGTAGGTGGCGGAGCAGCTGGTGCAGTAGCAGCAAGTGCAGTCCTTGACGCAGGAAAAAGCGTTTCCGTCGTATTTGCGAACGGAGGAGGGAGCGAAATCTGTGGCGGTGCAATGGATGTCATGGGTGTGGTTCCGGGTGAGAAGCCTATGATTTGTGAATCGTATAAAGAAGGTATCAGCCAGCTGCTGGCAGTGTATCCAGATCATGTATATGGAAAATGTGAGGAGCAATTAGATAAAGGACTTGATGCACTTGTTAGTCTTGCAAAAGCTGGCGGTTATACGCTGCACGGATTTGACGGAAAAAATGTATGGGTACCAAATATGATGGGTACATTTTCTGTGAATGCATTTGTACCTGAGATGATGAAGGATTCTGTGCTGGAACCTGGTGCAGAAGAAAAAGTGCTGGTTATAGGTGTGAAAGGGAATGTGGCATTTAATGCAGTAGCGGCAGCACAGTCTTATCAGCAGTATCAGAAGAAACTGGGCGGGAAGGCTATCTATTTTTCAACAGAAATCAAAATCGGTGGCTGGGGTGACCGCAGGAAAATCAGCGATGGAGAATTAGCTGATTATTTAGATACAGAAGAAGGCCTGGAGGAATTGATTGGATTAATCAAAACATTCTGTTCAAATAACAGATATCAGTTTGATAAAATTCTTTTTCCACCGGCATTGGGATATATTCATTATGAAGAAAATCTTGCAAAAATAAAAGATGCTTGTGACTGTAAAGTCGGTGAGGTAGAAGCTTTGGGAAATTCAGTAACCGGATACCGCTTTACCAGAGCGCTCTACCGAGGCCTTGAAGCAAAAGGTGCAAACTTAGTCAGGGGAACAGTTGTAAAAGAAGTCGAGACGACAGCAGAAGGTGTGAGTGCAAAATGCATCATAGGTCTGACGGATCAGCTTCATCCGGGGAAAGAAGCGACATTAGAATCTTCTGCGCTAGTGCTTGCAGCAGGTGGTTTTGTTGGTGGTGGTATCAAGGCCAGACATACGGAAGTTTGGATTGAATTGTTAAACCAAAAACTGGGAAGTGTAGTCGTGGATCAGCTCGACCGTGATGCGGTTAATCCGAAAGGTCAGGGTTTTATGCGGATGGGTGTTGATGTTGCAGATGATATGATGGTTGCAGAGGGACAATATAATGGTCGAATCTATGCATGCGGAAGCATATTGTCTCATCAGAATTTTGCAAGTGAACGTAGTAGTGTAGGTGTAGCTGTAGCATCGGCTTATAAAGCTGGATTGCAGGCAGCAGGGAAATAGAGAAAGTGGGTGAAAGCATGGTAACACAGGAATTTTCTAAATTATATTATCGTACAGCAAATTGTCTGACAAGTGATATCATCGCGGATTTTGCACCTGTCAGCCGCATTGTGGGAGTAGATACTTCGGCAGGACTTGGAACAGTCTTTACGGCAATGGGTACCCGCTTTGACATGCAATATGTTGCAAAAGAAGCATTTATGGCTACGGACAGCTATGAAAGCGACACAAGAAGTATTGATGATACACCGGTGAATGAGATTATGCGCTATGTGCGTCATGAAATTATTGAGGGAGATATGGTACCGGAAGCATATAAGCCGATTGTGGAAGCGGCAAAGACTGGCAGCTGTATCTATAATCAGTATAAAGAGACAAAGAGCGGAAATGAAGATGCGGATATCCTTTTTCTGATCAGTCCGGCTGCTCCGGATGCTGCGAAAACGGCAGAACAGTTCTCAATCGTTTCAAAAACAATAGAGAAAAGTGTATATTGCACCAACCAATACAAAGATTGTGGATATCTGGCATTGCAGATGGGCTTGTTTGATGAAGCAACAAAGCAGATTAATTTATTAAAGAAACAGATGCAGCAATATAATGTAGTCGTAACAGATGATAGCTATATACTGGATGCATTGCTGGTGCTGGCACCGGAAATGGCTGAGAAGATTAGATTTATTGATGAATTTGTAATGGAATATAAGAATACATTAAAACTCTCAGAAAATGAGACAATTATGCTTCATCAAAGTGGTGTTATTGAAAGGCTTTATCCAGAAAAATCTGTGGATTATAAAGAACTTTTTGCATCTGCCAAGATTGTAACGCCAGCCAGATGTGGATACGACGTAACAGATTCTGGACTGGCAGGAGGTCTTGGACTGGCTGTTCCAGAGAATCTTATGGCGATTTCCGGGCGTCGCATGGCAGACTTGATGAAGGAAGAACATGATGTGATCATCACACCTTGCGCATATGAGGCAGTTGGTCTGAATTGTGCGGAAAAAGAAAAAGTAATCACATTGCTTGATTATATTTGCAAATAGAAAAAGAGGAGGAAATAACAGTGAAATACGATCCAAATATTTTTAAAATTTCAGAATCAATTGACAGAGAAAAGTTTATCATTTGTACATACTTTGCAGAGGGTTTTACATCAGATCTGCTAAACAAGGTGGGAGCTATGGCAATCGAGCAGACAACCGGTACATGGGCTCCGGTACCGCTCGAAACACCGGAAGTAAGAAGACGTCATGGTGGAAAGGTCATTGCAGTTCATGAAATCCCTGCATATGAATTTGATATGCCGGAAGCAGCGGGAAAAGAGCGAATGGCCGTGTTCCAGATTGCATTTCCATATGAAAACATGGGATCAAATCTGCCCCAGGTCCTGACATCTGTAATTGGAAATATTTCTATGGCCGGAAAGTTAAAGTTATTAGATATTGATTTCCCAAAAGTATTTACCGATGGATTTCAGGGACCGAGATTTGGTGTGGAAGGACTTCGTGAAATGTGCAATGTGCCAAAGAGACCATTCATTGTCAGCATGATTAAACCTTGTACGGGTGCAACTGCAGAAAATGCAGGAAAGCTGATCAGAGAACTGGCTATGGCAGGAATTGACTGGATCAAAGACGATGAGCTTTTCAGTGATACAGAATATTGTACTGTAAAAGCCAGAGTAAAAGTAGCATCTGAGATATTAAAAGATGTATATGAAAGAACCGGAAAGAAAGTTATTTATTCACCAAATATTTCGGACAGACCAGACAGAATGCTGGATAAAGCAAAACTTTGTAAAGAGTATAATATTCCGGGATTGATGATTAATGCGCTTACAACTGGCTGGCCGGCAATGCAGATGATTGCAGAAAACGATGATATCGCTCTCCCAATTCTTGCACATCCTGCATTTGCCGGAGCCATGTATGAATCAGCATACTCAGGTATTTCGAGTCATCTTGTATTAGGTAAATTCATGCGTATGTGTGGAGCGGATATCGTGATTTATCCATGTGCATACGGAAAAGTTGATATTAAGAGAGAAAGATACATTCGAATTGCACAGAGTCTGACAACAGAACTTCACGGAATGAAGAGAACATTCCCTGGACCAGCAGCAGGTGTGTATCAGGGATTGATTCCGGATGTAGCAGAAGATTTAGGAATGGATTTCTCTATTTCGGCTGGAGCAGCGATGCATGCACATCCAATGGGTGCGGCAGCCGGCGTGGAAAGTTTGCTCAGAGCAGCAGAGGCAACTGCTGAAGGCATTCCATTACAGGAAGCGGCAAAAGATTGTCCGTCTCTTCAGGCAGCAATTGATGCATGGGGAATTGGACTCAATCAGGAAATGTTCGATCTGAAAAAATAGGCAGGGAGCTGATTTTTGTGAGTAATCATAGAAAATATAAAGCTTTTGCTGTGGATCTGGATGGCACACTGCTGAATAGAAATCATAAGATTAGTGAGGTGGATGCTGAAGCTCTGATTAAAATGAGAGAGAAGGGCGTTAAGCTCATTACAGTAACTGGAAGAAGCCTTGAAGAAACGCATGCTTTCAATTCTTATCTGAATCAGAATGGGGATTGGGCAATTTTTCAAGGCGGAAGCCAGATTATACAATTTAAAGACGATCAATTGATAGAGGATTTTGCAGAAATAGACATAGCTGATCGAAGAATTTTATATCAGATCGCTGAAAAAAATGGATTTTATCCACTGTGCGTGATTGGCAATGAAGTTTATTCAAAGGGTAGTCTCAATGAATATCTTGATTATTTTGAAACGATGATGGATGAAAAAATCATCTTCACTGATGAACTTAAAACGCTTCAGGAACGTGGTCCGGTTGGGAAAATTTCTTTGCTTGTGAATCCAAAGATACTGGACCGGGCAGAAGTTGAAATGGTGAAAGCCGGACTTCGTACACCATGGGGAAGAAGTCATATTTTCGGCACTGACATATGCGCCAGAAATAAACGGCAGGCTTTAATCACAGTTCTGAAACAAATGGGGATTGATCGTGAGGAATTGATTGCCGTTGGAGACAGTGACAATGATGAAGAGATGATTACTTATGCAGGTCTTGGTGTAGCTATGGGAAATGCAACAGAGAACATGAAGCAGAAAGCTGATTATATTACGCTAGACAATGATCACGGTGGTATTACGCAGGTCATTGAAAGATATATTCTAAATACTTAAGGAAGGAGGGAAACTTATGGCGGCAGAGCTTATGATGACAAATGAAAATTTAATTCTATTACATCAAAAATTTGATAATTATGAAGGGGCAATTAAAGCAATGGAAAAGCTGGCCAAGAATCAATGCTTAATCGATGATGATTATTTGCCTGCAATTCTGACGAGAGAAGCGGATTATCCGACTGGACTTGAATTACCGGTTCCAATTGCAATCCCGCATATTGACACGGGAGTAAAACGATCATTTGTCAGCATTACTACATTGGATGAGCCGGTTGTATTTAAATCAATGGATCGTTCCGGTGATGATGTGGAAGCTAGAATTGTGTTTGTGTTCGGTATCACGGATCCGAATACACAATTAGAGATTCTAAAGAAATTTGCCCGTTCATTTTCAGATAAAGAGAAGATGATGAGCCTGGTGGAGACTGACTCAAAAAAAGAACTGATAATGAAATTGAACGAAATGTTAGACAACATGATGACAGTTGAACAATAGTAAACTGTCTTTTAGAAACTGGTTAGCTTAGATTCAAAGGAGGTAACAAATGGCACGTCCGGTACAGATTTGTGTATGTTGCGGAGGAGGAATCTTTACAACATCTGTAGTAACAGAAGAAATTGAAAAGCTTTTAAAAGATAACGGAATAGCATATAAAATTACACCACAGAAGATAACGGAAATTCCAAGATTGTCTGGCATTGACATCATTGTTGCAACTGGAAAAACAGATGCGAAAAATAATGAAGGCACGCCGGTAATGATAGGACTTCCGATGTTTACTGGTGTTGGAAAAGAGGAATTCTCACAGCAATTATTAGATAAAATAGCAGAAGTTATGAAGGGAAATTGAGAAAACGTGAGATGAGATAGGAGGAAATACCTATGCTAAATACAATAGCAACGCTATTTAAAGGATTTTTGGACACATTTGGTGTAACAATTCTGGTACCACTGATTGTGTTTGTTTTAGCTTTATTGATTAAGGTAGATATTAAGAAAGCATTCAGAGCTGCTGTTTTTATGGCTATCGGATTAACAGCATTTAACCTCATTTTAGGAATCTTATGGGGTGAACTGAATACTGTTATGACATTGATTTCACAAAATACGGGAAAAACATTTGACGTAGTTGATATCGGCTGGCCGGCGGCAGCAGCAATTGTGTATAACAATGCACTTGGAATGATGTATTTTATTATTGGTCTTGTTTGGAACGTTATTCTGTTCTCGACAAAAGTAACGGACACATTTCAGCCAACAGATATCTGGAATTATTACTACTTTGTTGTATGGGGACTGTTCGTACAGTTTGTGACAGGAAGCTTTGCGATTGCACTGATTGCAACGCTGGTCATGAATTTGTTCTTATTATTGATATCAGATGTGCTTGCTCCGGCATTACAGGAATATTATGGATATGAGGGCCTGACATGTACTTGTATTTGTGTAACAAATATTTGTTTGCTTGCTGCAGTCATCAGATGGATCTGCATCAAACTGAAATTAAAAGAAGTAAAACTTGACCCACAGACCATTCAGAACAGACTTGGATTCTTAGGAGAGCCGGCTATGATCGGTGTTATTATGGGTATCTTGATGGGTGTAGTTGCTTACTTCAAGGATCTTGGCAGTGCATCTACATGGTCAGCGATTCTTGCATTTGCATTGACATTGGCAGCCATGCTTGTTATTTATCCAACGGTATCCGGTATGTTTGTAAAAGGTTTGATTCCAATCAGCCAGACAATGAACGCAAGAATGAGAAAAGGCGAAGTGAAGAGGAAATATTTTTTAATTGGTATAGACCCAGCCGTTTATTTTGGAGAAACAGCAACTCTTACAACAGGACTTTTGCTGATTCCGATTTTAATTCTTACAGCAGTATTCCTGCCTGGTAACCGCACAATCCCATTGGCAGATATTCCGGCTATGCCATTTATGGCAATCGGAGCAATTGCGGTATTCCAGGGGGATATTCTGAAATCAACGATTACCGGTACAATATGGTATTCAATCTGTCATTTCATTGCCAGCGATACAGCAGCTTTATTTACAGATGCAGCACAAAAAGCTGGTACAGTATTAGATGCAGGTCAGACATATATCGTTAGCTGGTGTGTATCTTGTCAGCCGCATAACTATGTATTATATAAAGCGTTTTCTGCCCCGGGTGCAATGAAATTTATCTTTGGCGGAATCTGTATTGTGGTATACATAGCAGCCTTATGGCATTTTAAGACACATCGTAAATCTTGGTACATGACATTTGGAGCATCAGAAGGTTATGTAAATAAATATATGGGCATCGAAGAAGCAGCGGTAGAAGCTTAATGAAAATGAATGTAGTGATCCGTTCACAAAAGTGGCGGACATTATATAGTGGCCATGTTGTGGCTACATGTTTTAAATCCTATATGGGAGGTCCGGCTCTGTCGGTGAAGAACCGTCAGAGCTTGGAAGTTCCATAACTGACAACGAATATAAATGATTTCGAATGTAATTGGAATAGGGAACAAAAGAGGTGAAATTGTGATTCTAAATGGTAAATCGATCTCGAGGCAAATAGCAATTGAAGAAGTGTTGGTATACAAGACATTCTCATATGAGCGAAGCATTCGCAAGTATGAAGATGAAGATACGGCGGAAATGCAAAAGCAGTATAACCGTACAAAAGAACTGGCATTAAAGGAGTTAAACGCTCTGGAAGCACGATTGAAACAAAGAGGAAGTGATCATGCGGATTTTGTACAGGCTCATCGGGAAATTTTGTGTGACATTGTTATGGATAAAGAGATTGTGAAATTGATCTCTGAGAAAAAGTTGTATCCCGATTCTGCAATTACAGAAACATATGACAAATATATCGGGGTTTTTTCTAAAAATAAGAATAAACTGATTCAGGAAAGGGCAGCGGATTTGCGGGATGTGCTTACAAGACTGCTTCGCTGCTGGCATGGAGTTCCGGAAAAGACATTATCAAGTCTTGAAAGACCGTGCATTATTGTGGCAGAAGAACTTCTCCCGACAGATACATTGTCGTTGGATGAAAAGAATATCAAAGGAATTATCACTGAAAAAGGCGGATTGACATCACACACGGCAATCATTGCCAGAAGTCTCGACATTCCGGCATTGCTGGGCGTGGCGGATGTGCTGGAATATGTAAATGATAAAGAACGAATCATTTTAGACGGAATAAACGGAAAGGTAATCATTTCTCCGACGGAAGAGGAAATAGAGGAATATCAAAAACAGATTCTTAAGGTGGAAAAAGAGCGGGAAATCACCAGACAATATATGCAGAAAGAATCAGTGACGAAGGAGGGAACGAAGATTGACTTGCGTGTGAATATTGCCTCAGCAGATATTCATCATAAAGAGCAGATTCCATATATTGACGGAGTTGGATTATTTCGAAGTGAGTTCCTTTATCTGACGCAGGATGAAATGCCTTCTGAGGAGTATCAGTTTCAGGCATATAAAACAGTGCTTCAGGTATTTGATGAAAAACCGGTTGTTCTTCGCACGCTTGATATCGGTGGAGATAAGCATGTGGAGTATATGAAACTGCCAACAGAGGAAAACCCGTTCCTTGGGAACCGCGGTGTCAGACTTTGTCTTGCAAATCGTGATTTGTTCCGGTCACAAATCAGAGCGGCTCTCCGTGCATCTGCATATGGAATCCTTGAAATTATGTTCCCGATGGTGACGTCTGTTAATGAATTCCGGGAAGCAAAAGAACTTGTTATGGAAGTCGGAAAAGAACTTGATTCAGAGAATATAGAATGGGATCATGATGTTATGATTGGTATCATGATTGAGACTCCGGCCATTGCACTGATTGCAGATTTGATTGTGGATGAAATTGATTTTGCAAGTGTAGGAACAAATGACCTGACACAGTATCTTTGTGCAGCAGACCGCATGAATGCAGATGTCAAAGCATATTATCAGGATTATCATCCGGCGATTTTCAGGTGTCTTGCCTCCTTGGCAGAGACATTTCAAAAAGCGGGTAAGTGCCTGAGCATATGCGGTGAGCTGGCGGGCGATCCATTAGCGATACCGGTGCTGGTGGGGATAGGTATTCGGACATTGAGTCAGAGTCTTACATCAATTGCACATTCAAAACAGATTATCCGTAATATTGACATGGAACAGGCAAAAGAACTGGCGGTAGAAGTGCAGCAGATGAAATCGGATAAAGACGTCTTGAAGTGCTTGAAAATATTTGCCGAGAATCTGTCTGACTGAATGGGTATATTCAAAAAGCATTAGGAATAGGAAGAAAAGTAAGAAAGGAAGCAAACGTATGTACAGCAAAGAAATCATAGTAAGTAATCCAACCGGACTTCACGCAAGACCGGCATCATCTTTAGTATCAAAAGCAAACTCATATGAATCAGATATTACTTTACAGAGAGTTGGTGAAGATGATGTATATACAGTAAAATCAATTATTATGCTGCTTGCACTTGGGCTGGGACAGGGAGAAAAAGCAATCCTTGCAGCAGATGGTCCGGATGAGGAAGCGGCAGTCAATGAATTGGCTGAATTTATTGCAGGTCTGACCGAATAGTCTGCTTGCTTTTTTCAGGGAGCTTCGTTATAATTAGTATAATCTTTGGAGGAAAATTATGGAAATGCAATATGTATATCAAGTGATATGTTTAGTCCTCTTAATTCTGGTTGTGATATTCGCTTTTTATCTGCCGGATCGCAGAAAAAAGCAGAGTCTCAATGCGAACATTGAAAAGATACATAAAGGGAATATGGTTGTTACGAAGAACGGACTAAAAGGACGTGTAACAGATGTGAACGAAGACTCCATTATACTTACGGTCCAACCACGTGGAACGAATTTAGAAGTGGCAAAGTGGGCAATACTAGATGTGAAGTAATAGTGTTAGAGGTGTATAGGAACAGCGAGTCGCAGAAGATACCGGATATTTACGGAAGAATCACTGTAGAATAGGAGATGGGACATGCTTATTAGTTTGATAATCATTCTGTTTTTTGTGGTGACTATATACTTTTCTCTTGTGCGCCCTGAGCGGAATCGTGCAAAGAAGAAAGCAGTTATGCTCAATACTGTGACAGGAGGCGTTATCGTATATACAGTAGACGGAATCAGGGGAAAGGTAGATCGTCTTGAAGGCATGGATATGACATTATCCTGCTATCCGGATGATACAATGATCACATTTAATTTAGAGGCAGTACAATGCATCGAAGATTATGATGAAAAATCAGCCAAAGCAAAGATGAAAGAAAAAATAAAAAATGCGAGAGTAAAGAAACGGTAGCAGTAGGTTTGACATCATGGGAAGCTCTTGCATGTGAGGAGGGTATATGGCTAATGGAACCTATTATGCGGAAGAGCGTCAGGTACTGATTAAGGAATTTATCGACAGAGAGAAAAGGGTGAGTGTCAATGATTTGATTGATTATTTCAAAGTATCACCATCGACGATACGTAATGATTTATCGTATCTGAAGAAGAATGGGTTGATACAACGTACTCATGGAGGCGCGATGTCGAATGATCTCCCACGCGTTGGTTCCAAGGAGTCCGGAGCGGAGATTCGTACAGCAGAACAAGCTGATAAAAAAATGATGATTGCAAAAGAGGCGAATAAAGAAATCAATGATGGGGATACCATTGCACTTCTCACAGGGACAACAGTTATGGCGCTGGCGCAGACATTGACAAATAAGAAGAATCTTACGATTGTTGTTAATGATTTGAATACAGCAAAATGGCTTGAGGATAATACAGAACATAATATCTTCGTTATGGGTGGATTTGTTCGAAAGCATCAGTATTATATGAACTTTGTGGATAGCCTTGCAGACACGATTAATGTGGACAAAGTATTCTTCGGCTGTACGGCATTCAGTATAGAAAAAGGAGCGACAGTCAGTGATTACGCATTGGCTAGTTCCCAAAGGAAGCTGATGAAACGGGCAGAGAGTGTTATTCTGTTATGTGACAGCAGTAAATTTGGCGAAGTGTCATTTGCAAACATGGCATCTATATCTGATATAGACATCATTGTGACAGATAATGAGATATCGGCGAAAAGTCTTACAACTTTGCGGTCTTTGGATCATGTTCAGGTATTTGTTGGAAAAGAATAATAGTGAAAATTGTTATATATGTGCACAAAGCTTGTACCGGAAGCTTTTGCAATACGAAAGACAGGTGACCTTCTGGGTGCCTGTCTTTTTAAATGTTAGATGCATTGGATTGCTGGCTTATGTAAAAGTTGAGTTTAAAAGGGGGCTTTTGACCACATTATTAGGTGTTATTTAGTGTTATCTTGTCCATATGTTGGGGACGAAATAGCACGAAAAAGACTAGTTTGTGACTTTTAGTCGTGTAGTGCGGTCTTTCTTGATAGAAAAGTATAATGTATATGAATCTCTTCAAGAGTTTTGTTGGAGAGTTTTTTATACTCTAAATAAAATGTGATTGAACAAATAATTACAATTAAGACCAATAGTACGTGTCAAAATCGAGCGTCTCAAGCTTTATGGGATATTTAAAAGGAAAAAGTGCTTTGATGATATTTGATAAGCACGCAAATTTAAAGTATAAGTTTGGAAACAGACACTTTTGGGCAGAAGGATATTATGTCAGTACA
>JAQUUC010000041.1 GCA_028694105.1 Hespellia sp. | reverse complement strand
CCTGTGTCCTCAACCCTCTGACATTTTAAGCGATTGATTTGTTTCCACGGATAGGCTGAACATAAAAATTCCGAGAGCGGAGACTGCTGTGATGGCAATCTCAACTCTCGGAAATCCCTTGTTTTCTACACTTTTTTCAATTCTATTTTTGAACCCTTGACATCAATACTACCGTCTCGACATGCACCGTCATCGGAAATTGGTCCACCGGCATACACTCCTCCAACTCATACCCATGCTCACACAATATCTTCAAATCCCGCGCAAGCGTCGCCGAGTCGCAGCTCACATACACAATCCGCTCCGGCGCCATCTCTATCATCGTATTCAAAAGAGTCTCTTCGCACCCTTTTCTCGGTGGATCCACAACAATCACATCCGCGTTCGCACCATGCTCTTCATACTCACGATGCAGAACCTCCTCCGCTTTTCCAACGAAGAACTTCGCATTTGTGATTCCATTAATCTCCGCATTATTCTTCGCATCTTCAATCGCCTGCGGCACAATCTCCACCCCATAGACATTCTTTGCATTCTTCGCGAGGAATAAGGAAATCGTTCCGATTCCGCAATACAGATCCCACACATTTTCATTTCCGGTGAGCTGTGCATATTCCAGTGCTTTCTCATACAGCACCTTCGTCTGCACCGGATTCACCTGATAAAACGAAAGTGGGGAAATCTGATATTTCACATCACCGATCATATCGGTAATGTAATCCTGTCCCCAAACATTCTTGTATGTATCGCCCATGATGACGTTATTTCTTCTGGTGTTCTTGCTGAATGTAATGCTGGTCATTCCCTCAATCTTCACGAGTTCTTCCACCAGCTTCTCGCTCTTTAACAGCTCCGCCCCGTTAATCACAAGACAGACCATAATCTCTTTTGTCGCAAATCCATATCGAATCAGAATATGGCGAATCAGACCTTTTCCGGTCTGCTCATCATACGCTTTTATCTTATTTTCCTTCATGTATTTCAGCACAGCCTGCAGAATCTCCTCATTCACAGGCACACCCAGTGCACAGTCTGTGTTCGGGATAATATCATGCGTCCGGCTCGCATAGAATCCGGTAATCGGTTCTGCCGACACCGTTCTCAAAGCCGTCTTCTTAGATACACGGCTGTCCGCCCCAGTCTTTCCGGACATCTCATCTTTCATATCAGGTGCATTCACCTTCCGATATCCCACTGGAAACTGTGCCTTATTCCGATAACAAAACGGTTCGTCCATCCCAACAATCGGCCTCATCACTTCGTCCAGCTTCTCATCCGAGAATCCGCCAATTCTCTGCAGATTTCCACGCACCTTCCCAGCCTTGAACTCCAGCTGCTTCGCATAGGACATCTCCTGAATCTGGCAGCCACCGCATTTCCGCGCAAATGCACATCTCGCCTCCACGCGGTCCGGCGAAGGCGTAATCACCTTCATCAGCCGGGCGTATCCGTAATTCTTCTTCCCCTTCATTAGCTTGGCTTCCACCACATCGCCAATAACGGCATCCTTAATAAAGAGTGTGTATCCGTCGACCTTTCCGATACCTTCTCCGTTTACCCCAATGTCATCAATTGTTACAACAGCCGTTTCATTCTTCTCCATATATATCCTTTCATCCACACACAGTTAAATACTAGTCTTCCGCAAATTCGACTCGAACAACCGGTTATACCCCAGCCAGTCCTCTGAATCTTTCGCCTTGAATATCTCCGTCAGTGTCTGCAGCTTCGCATCCGCCGCATCTGCATAATTCAGCGCAACCGCCTCAGCAAGCGCAGGTTTTTTCGGGGAACCGTACTCCAGCTCTCCGTGATGCGCGATGATGCAGTGTTTTAATTCATTTGCAAGCTTCTCCGGGAAGGATGGAATCTGGCGAATGGCTTCGCCGATCATCTCCACACCGATCACGATATGACCGATGAGCTGTCCCTCGTCTGTATAATCATTGTCCGGGAAGTCCGATAATTCTTTCGTCTTACCGATATCGTGGCAGATGGCGGCCGCAAACAGCAGATCCTTATTTAGAATCTCATACGTATCTGCAAAATACTCGCACATTTTCACGACACTTAACGTATGCTCCAGCAGTCCGCCCGCAAATCCGTGGTGGACAGTCTTGGCTGCGGAATGTCCTTTGAATATCCCGATAAATTCCGCGTCATCTACATAAAAGTATTCCACGGCTTTTCTTAAGTAATCATTCTCAATCTGGCGGATATAGGAGAGAAGTTCCTCATACATACCCTCCACGCTTTTCTCAGATGTCGGCATATAATCCGCCGGATCGTACTCTCCCTCTCCCGCAACACGAAGCTGCTTGATATTGAGCTGAAGATTGCCATTATAGTTGATGACATCTCCCACGATCTCGATAAAATCCTTCTCGTCGTAATCTGCGATTCCCTGCGAATTCGGATCCCAAATCTTTCCGTCCAGTGAACCGGTCTTGTCCTGTAGCATCAGATTGTCGTATGGTTTTCCGTTTCTTGTCTCTGCACTTCGTTTCGTCTTGCACAGATAGATTCCTCTCAATGGTGTGTTTTCCTGTAAGTCTTTGATGTATTTCATGTTGTTCCTCTTTCTTTTTTATTCTAAACTTCCTATTTTCACAGTGAAGTCAATATCTACATATCCGTTATTACTCCGTCTCCGGGCTTTGATTTTTACATTGCCGCCGACGGTTCTGCCGACAACCGCACGTTCATAGGACTCCAGACTTGTAAGGGAAGTATCGCCTACCTTCGTGATGATATCTCCGCTCTGGATTCCGGCAGTCAGTGCCGGTGAATCTGCATCTACCTGATTCACATAAAGCCCCTGCGGTATCTCCTGCTGCTCTGCGAGCTCTTTTGTAATATATGTTCCGTGCACCCCGACATAAGGGACACTTGAGCCATTGGACAGCAGCTCAATCTCCGTCTTTAAATCGGAAATGGCATATGCATTTGCAAGAAGTCCGCTCTCATTTTCCCAGATTCCCGGCATCACAACACCGATGACTTCGCCCTCCAGATTAAACAGTGCGCCCGTCCCCTTCTCCATTGTGGCAATGTCTGTCGCGAGGATTCCATAGGCTCCGTCACTCAGTTCCGCTTTATACTCGGTCGAGCTGATGATTCCATACCCCTGTCCGCCGGCATATCCAAATACATTTCCAAGGGTAATGACCAGATCTCCCTGATACACGATTCGCGAATTCCCAAGCTCTGCAACGGAAATGTTCTCCCAGGTGGACTCGGAAATCTCGTCTCTGGAAATGCTGACAATCGCCAGACCCAGATTCTTGTCCTGCTTTTTCAATGCTGCTGCATATTCTGCATTATCACAGAATGTGACCGTCAGATCAGAATTCTGCGATATGACCGAGACTGTTGTAAGAATCAGAAGCTCCTGCCCATTATCCGCTATCAGCAGTCCGCTCTCGCTTTTTACCGCCTCTTCCTCCGACTGCGCATCAGTTACTTCCTCCGTGTGATCGGTACTCTTCACCGCCACCACGCTTTTCTTTGCCTGATCCGCAACAGAATCCACCTTTTTCAGCAGTTCCTGATAGCTTGAGCCATCAAGAATCTGCGCTGCCTCATCCTCTAACAGTATGTCGTTCGTATCCTCCGTTCCGTCCGCGGCATTCTCATCCGCCGGAATGGTGATCTCATCCGGATTCCCCTGCAAATGATTCTGGGCCCACGGTCTGACCGCAAAAAACCCAAGGCATGCAAACAGACCGAACAGGAAGCCGCCGATGATAATCCGAGCGATCCTGCGCCTGCCTTTTCTGGTCGTTAAATCATCTTTTTTGATTGTCTCCTGAAGGAAGGAATAAGAATGCTCTTCCTGAGGTTCTTTCTTTTCATCCTTTTCGTCCATTAGCTGCTCCACACTATCTTCTTAAATCGAGATATGAATCAAGTCACAGTATACACATATTCCTTAATAGTATAACTGATTTGTACGAATTGTTCAACGAAAACCAATCTCCCCTTTCCTAAACTCTATAAATAAGGTAAAATAGAACGCAGGAGAATAAAAATGATGAGTATGAATAAAAAATCTTTAACAAAATTAGAATATAACAAAATAATTGACCAGCTGGTGGCAAATGCTTCTTCCCAGAGAGGAAAGCTCCTCTGCCGCAATCTGATGCCTATGACCGATCTTGCACAGATTGAGACATCTCAGGAACAGACCGCCGCTGCATTTACACGCATCGTCAAGAAGGGACGCGTGAACTTTAGCGACGCCTATCCGATGGAAGAGTCCATGAAACGGCTGGAGGTCGGAGCCATCTTAAGCACAGCCGAGCTGCTTCGCGTGGGCAAGGTCATCAAGACGGCGGGACATGTCAAAGCTTACGGCAGCCACGATACGGCCGATGATCTCGCCGATTGTCTGGACACCTATTTTGACAGTCTGGATCCTCTGACCACACTGCGAAATGAGATTGACCGATGCATCATTTCCGAGGAGGAGATCAGCGATGATGCCAGCAGTACGCTGCGCAGCATCCGCCGGAACATTTCCGCAATCAACGACAAGGTGCATGCGACACTGACCAATCTGGTGAACGGCTCCCTTCACAGCTATCTGCAGGACCCGATTATCACGATGCGCGGGGATCGTTACTGCGTTCCGGTCAAATCAGAATACCGCGGGCAGGTCAGCGGCATGATCCATGACCAGTCTTCCACTGGATCGACTTTGTTTATCGAGCCGATGGCTGTTGTGAAGCTGAATAACGACTTAAAGGAATTATACGGAAAAGAGCAGGAAGAGATTCAGGTCATCCTTGCACGTCTGAGCGTCGATACTGCGGAGTACATCACAGAGATTCGCACGGACTACCGCGTTCTGACCGAGCTGGATTTCATTTTCGCAAGGGGCGCACTTGCGCTGGACATGAACGCAAGCAAGCCGGTCTTTAATGATGAGGGGCGCATCTACATCCGCGAGGGCCGCCATCCGCTGCTCGATTCGAAAAAGGTGGTTCCAATCACGATTACTCTCGGAAAGGATTTTTCGCTTCTGATCGTGACCGGACCCAATACCGGCGGTAAGACCGTCTCCATTAAGACCGTGGGACTTCTCTCTCTGATGGGGCAGGCGGGGCTTCACATTCCTGCCGGAGACCGCAGTGAGCTTACCGTATTTACACAGGTGTATGCCGATATCGGCGATGAACAGAGCATTGAGCAGAGTCTTTCTACCTTCTCTTCCCATATGACGAACATCGTCTCTTTCTTAAATGATGTGGACGAGCATTCCCTTGTCCTCTTTGATGAGCTGGGTGCCGGAACCGATCCGACGGAAGGTGCTGCGCTTGCGATTGCAATTCTCTCGCATCTGCACAGCCGTGGAATCCGCACAATGGCAACCACGCATTACAGCGAACTGAAGGTATTTGCACTCTCGACACCGGGCGTGGAGAATGCCAGCTGTGAATTCGATGTGGATACCCTTCGCCCAACCTATCGCCTTTTGATTGGTATTCCGGGCAAGAGTAATGCCTTTGCCATTTCCAAAAAGCTCGGTCTGCCGGATTATATCATCGATAATGCGAAGGAACATATTACCGAGCAGGACGCTTCCTTTGAAGACCTGCTTGCCGATCTGGAGCGGAGCCGCCGCACCATCGAGCAGGAACGGGAAGAGATTTCCGCCTATAAGCGTGAGATTGAAACTTTGAAATCACAGACCCTGCAAAAGCAGGAAAAGGTGGAGGAGCAAAAGGAACGGATCCTCCGCGAGGCAAAAGAAAAGGCCAACACGATTCTTCGCGAGGCGAAGGATGTCGCGGATGAGACGATGAAGAATTTCCGTAAATTCGGCAAAGAGAATATTTCCGCGGCGGATATGGAGCGCGAGCGCGAGAAGCTCCGCAAGAAGATGAAGGACAACAGCTCCGGCGGCGTCCTTGCGCAGGCCAAACCGAGCAAGACCTACAAGCCGTCTGATTTCAGGCTCGGCGAATCGGTGAAGGTGCTCAGCCTGAATTTAAAGGGCACGATCAGTTCCAAACCGGATGGCAAAGGCAATGTATTTGTGCAGATGGGAATCCTCCGCTCTCAGGTCAACATTTCCGATTTGGAGATTATCGAGGAAGAGACCGGCTACACTGCCAAGAACTTCCAGAAGACCTCTAGCGGAAAAATCAAGATGAGCAAGGCAATGTCTGTCAGTCCGGAGATTAATCTGCTCGGCAAAACTGTCGATGAGGCGGTCGCGGAGCTCGACAAATATTTAGACGATGCCTATATCTCGCATCTCAAATCCGTCCGCGTGGTCCACGGCAAAGGTACCGGTGCGCTAAGAGCCGGTGTCCACAAGTATCTGAAGCGTCAGAAAAATGTAAAACAATTCCACCTTGCTGAATTTGGCGAAGGGGATGCCGGTGTTACCATCGTTGAATTCAAATAAAGGAGCCTGTTATGATAGCAAAACAAAAAATTTTAATTGTTGATGATGACGAGAATATCGCAGAATTGATTTCTCTCTATCTGAATAAAGAATGCTTTGACACAAAAATGGTGCACGATGGTGAGAGTGCACTGCTTGCATTTGAAGCCTATGCACCGAACCTGATTCTGCTGGATCTGATGCTTCCCGGTATTGACGGATATCAGGTCTGCAGGGAGATTCGTTCTAACTCATCCGTCCCGATCATTATGCTCTCTGCCAAAGGCGAAGTCTTTGACAAAGTACTTGGATTGGAAATGGGTGCTGATGACTATATGATCAAGCCGTTCGATTCCAAAGAGCTGGTTGCCCGCGTAAAAGCTGTGCTGCGACGCTACCAGCCGGTCAAACAGACAACACCAGTCGGCGAAAAAATCAAATGTGTCGAGTTCCCGGGGCTGACCGTCAACCTGACGAACTACACGGTAGAATGTGATGGTGTGATTGTTGATATGCCGCCGAAAGAGATTGAGCTGTTATATTTCCTCGCTGCTTCTCCGAATCAGGTGTTCACAAGAGAACAATTGTTAAACCAGATCTGGGGCTACGAGTTCATCGGTGACCCGCGTACGGTCGATGTACACATCAAGCGTCTGCGTGAGAAGATCCATGACCACGGCAGCTGGAGCCTTGCAACCGTATGGGGCATCGGCTACAAATTTGATGTAAAATAAAGTTCTGATTCACCGCAGCAGGGTAGGAGACATTCATGAAAAGTACGCTGTACCTAAAATTTATTATTATTTATATCATATTTGGTTTTTTAAGTTTCTTTCTGGTTGGAACTCTGACCTCTCAGCTTATTTTGTCGCGGATCGAGACGGATACTTATTCCGGTCTTTATCAGGAGGCAAATCTGATTGCGTCTGATTATCTCCCGGATTATTTCAGCCAGGAAACTTCTTCCACAGATTCTTCCGCTGTGCGCACGCAGCTGGATGCCATGCGCGTCTACAGCGATGCATCCTTCTGGTTCGTTGATGCGGAGGGATGTCTGATTGCGGCTTCTCACCTAGATGGAACCACCGTTCCAACGGTCATTGAGAATTTCAATCCAACCGAGATGGGAAATGAACGCTATCTGATTGGAACTTATCACGGATATTTTGATGAAGATGTCATCACGGTCATGGCACCGGTCGTACAAGGCTTTTCCACCAAAGGATATATTCTGATTCACAAGCCGTTTCAGGATATCAAAGTACAGCGGGACCATATTCTGTGGCCAATCTACATTTCCGTTGCTGTGATTTACATTTTTTCGTTTATCATCCTTCTCGGATTCCAGTTTTTTGTATACCGGCCACTCCGTAAAATCACGGATGCCGCGACCCAGTACGCTTCCGGCAACCTTACCTACGAGATTCCGGTTCATACCACGGATGAGATGGGGTATCTGTCCGCTTCGCTTAATTTTATGGCTTCGCAGATACAGGACATGGAGGATTATCAGAAAAAATTCATTGCAAATGTATCACATGATTTCCGCTCGCCTCTCACTTCCATCAAGGGCTATGTCGAGGCGATTGCAGATGGTACGATTCCACCGGAATTGCAGGGTAAATATCTGAATATTATCTCATTTGAGACCGAGCGGCTCACGGATCTGACCAAAGACCTGCTGACACTCAACGAATTCGACACCAAAGAGCTGCTTCTGGATAAAACCTTTTTCAATATTCAGGAAATGATCAAGAAGACCGCAGCCTCCTTCGAGGGTGTCTGCACCGGCAAGAAGATTTCCATTGAACTTCTGCTCCTGCCCGATGAAACCGTTGTCTATGCCGACCATGGCAAGATTCAGCAGGTACTCTACAATCTGCTGGATAACGCAATTAAGTTCAGTGAGCACGATTCCTCCGTCACGGTGGAGGTCACGAAACAGAACGATAAGATTTTTATCTCGGTCAAAGACTCCGGGATTGGTATTCCGAAACAGGCTCTCACCAAGATCTGGGATCGTTTTTACAAATCCGACCTCTCCCGCGGCAAGGATAAGAAGGGCACCGGTCTCGGACTTTCTATCGTAAAAGAAATCATTTCCGCACACGATGAGCATATCAACGTTATCAGTACAGAGGGTGTCGGAACGGAGTTTATCTTTTCGCTGAGCACAAAATAATTTTACCGGAAATAGAAAATGGGGATGCAGCCAGACGCTACGTCCCCATTACTAATTTTTTAAGCCGCTGAATCGGTGCGACCTTGACCGCATCCTTCCGGTATGCCTGCTGCTGGCGGATCAGACAGTCCATTTTGTGGAAGTGTTCTTCCTCCCGCCGCTCCCGCTCACGCAGCACCACATCCATCTCATGCACCACTTCTCCGGTCACGCTCTCCGTGACACTTTCCGTGATTTCTTTTTTGAGCTTTTCATTGTTATCCAGAATGACTTCCGTAACGACATCACTGATAAAGGTCCGCACCTGTGCGAGCTTTTCGTCTGTAAAAACTTCCGTATCTTCTTTCTGGACCGTGATTTCCTTTTTCCCGTTCTCTTCCGTCTGTTCCTTCTGATGTATCTTCGCCTTCTTTTCCAGAAGATCCGGAATGACCGGTTTTAAATCCTTCAGCTGCATTCCTTTTTCCTTGAGTTTCTTCACACACTGAAACAATTCGATATCCTCTTTCGTATAATACCTGTGTCCCATTTCCGTACGGTCGATGGAAAGATCCAGTTCCTCTTCCCAATAGCGGAGCACGTGAGATTCAACATCCACCTGCTTTGCGGCCTCAGAAATCATATAGCGAAGTTCACCCATTAAAATTATTCACCCTCCTCGTGTTGATCCTGTCAATTACTTCCTTATTAGTATAACACTGATTGGGACAAACTTTGAGAAGATTCGTTCGTCAAATTCTGTGCCGTTCCTACAACTTCTGTTACACAAAAAGAGACCGGCAGTCTATGCCGGTCCACTCCTTCTAAAATCCTTCTTTCACTATTCCGGAACTATTCCTGAGAAATAGCTTCTGCTGGACATTGAGCTGCACAAGCTCCACAATCCAAACACTCATCTGCATTGATCTCGTAGTGAGCATCTCCCTGACTGATAGCGCCTACTGGACATTCAGCTTCGCAAGCTCCACAGCTTACACATTCATCACTAATTACATATGCCATAATTATGTATCCTCCTTTTTAATTATAAACTATCGTACGAGTCCATTTTAATACAAATAGCGCTAATGCACAAGTCTATTTATGGTTTAAATTTAATACAAATTTCTTAAGTTTTTGTAAAGTAACCCTTTTCTTTTCACAATTTTGGTGTATAGTTATAGAAGAAATTTTGTATTTGGAGGATTATGATATGAAGAAGTATAAATTTAGAAAATGGCTTGCAGGCTCTGTAGCTGTTTTTATGACAGCATCGCTCTGTGCGTGTGCGTCAGATCCCAAAGAAGAGACAAAACTCCCGGTGTCAGAGGACCCGGTATATCAGGTGAATCTGGATGCCATCTCACCGGCTGCCTACAACAACGTGGACGGTCTCAATCTGAAAGCCGGAAGCTACATTTCCATCATCGGGCGCGGCAGCGGAGATTCTTATTGGAACACACTGGCAAGTGGTGTAAAGCAGGCTGCTGATGATATCAATGAGGCACTCGGTTATACCGGAAATGATAAAGTAAAGGTCACATATAACGCGCCGGACAAGTCGACCGACATTGATGATCAGGTCAATATTCTGGATGAAGAATTATCCCGCTATCCGGACGTCATCGGCATCGCAAGCGTGGACGCAGCAGCATGTCAGGTTCAGTTCGACCTTGCAACGGAAAGTGACATTCCAATTGTCGCCTTCGATTCTTCCAATAATTATGACGGAATCCTCTGCGTCGTTAAGACGGATAACATAAGTGCCGCTGCTGCCGTCGCTGACAATTTGAGTACGGAAATCAAGGATTCCGGTTCGATCCTCATCCTTTCACAGGATTCTGCTTCCGCTACTTCTATGGACCGCGTCAAAGGTTTTACCGATGAACTGCAGGCGAACCATCCGAACATTCTGATTGCAGAGACACTTTATAATGATAAGATGGATGAATTAAAAGAAGCAATTATAAAAGAACAGAATGAGAACAATGCCGGAGACTCAGCCGATTCTGCTGACGCTGGAACAGATGCAGCTGCTAATACTGACGCTCCCACGGATAACGGCGCAGCAGCCGCTGATTTGTCGGATGAAGATGTGATTCAGTACTATCTGGAAAAGCATCCGGATGTCAGAGCAATCTATACCACCAATACGACCACAACGCAGCTCGCTGTCTCAGCCTGTAAACAGATGAACCGCATGAGTTCCACCACCATCGTCGGCTTTGATGCGGGCAGAACACAGCTGGATTCTTTGAAAAACGGAGAGGTTCAGGGCCTGCTGGTTCAGAATCCATTTGGAATGGGATATGCGACAGTTGTTGCCTGCGCAAGAACCATCCTTGAGCAGGGCAATGAAGCCGTAGTCAACACCGGATATACATGGGTTACAAAAGATAACATGGATGACGAAGCTATTGCTAATCTGCTGTATGAATAGATGCTGACCGGCGTGACAAAGGAGCTGGATGTTACTCCAGCTCCTGTCCTCCGCCAACAGCATTTCCAAATCGTGTATACTGCGGAATCCATGCGAGCCGCACGGTTCCAATCGGGCCGTTTCTCTGCTTGGCAATGATGATCTCCGCCACATTCTTATCCTCAGTGTCATGATTGTAATAATCATCACGATAGATGAACATTACAACGTCGGCATCCTGCTCGATGGCTCCGGATTCACGAAGATCCGAAAGCATCGGTCGCTTATCCGGCCGGGACTCTACGGCACGGGATAACTGTGACAGCGCAATAACCGGAACATTCAGCTCTCTGGCAAGACCTTTTAAGCCTCGGGAAATGTCGGAAATCTCCTGCTGTCTGCTCTCGTTACTCTTAACTCCACTTCCTGACATCAGCTGTAAGTAGTCAATGATAATCAGGTCCAGACCTAATTCCAGCTTGAACTTACGGCATTTCGAACGCATCTCTGCCAGCGTGATACCGGAGGTATCATCGATAACCAGATGTGATTTTCCGATGGTTCCGGCACCTTCAATCAACTTCTCCCAGTCCGTATCCTTCAGATTACCAGTACGAATGAGCTGTGCATCTACGTGAGCCTCCAGAGAGAACAGACGGTTCACGAGCTGTTCCTTTGACATCTCAAGACTGAAGACTGCAACTGCCTTATTCTGCTTAAATGCTGCGTGCTGTGCAATGTTCAGCACGAACGCAGTCTTACCCATAGACGGTCTTGCCGCAACCAGAACCAGATCGGACGGCTGAAGACCTGCCAGCTTATAATCAAGATCCAAAAATCCGGTCGGAACACCGGTAACGGTTCCTGCGGTCTTGGATGCTTTTTCAATACGGTCCAGTGCATTTAATACAACCTGCTTAATTGGAACATAGTCCTGATTCACGTTGCCTCGCTGTACCAGCTCAAATGTCTTCTTTTCTGTACGTTCCAGAATGACATCCAGCGGTTCACTGGCAACATAGCAGGTATTTGCAATCTCTTCATTTAACTTAATCAGTTTTCGAAGTGTTGACTTCTCCTGCACGATTTCGGCATAATACTTTACATTTGCCGAGGTCGGTACATTGGTAATCAGATCACGCACGAATTCCATGCTGCTAATTTCCGGCGGAACATTCTTTTCTTTCAGACGTTCCTGCAGCGTAACCAGATCCACTGGCTTAGCTTCATTAAACAATTCCACCATCGAGTCAAAGAGAACACCGTAGGCAGTCTGGTAAAAATCATCGCCCGACACAATCTCCGCGGCGGTCATAATCGCATCTTTATCCATCAGCATCGCACCGACAACGGACTGCTCTGCTTCAATACTATGAGGCAATATCTTTTTGATAATTGCTTCGTCCATACTTGTATTTCTCCTTACTCTTCATTCACGATCACTTTGAGATTCGCTGTGACCTTCGTGTGTACTTTAATTGGCACGGTGTGCTCACCGAGTGTCTTAATGGCATCCTTGAGCTGTACCTTCTTTTTGTCTACCTCAATATTCAGCTGATCCTTCACTGCGGACGCGATCTCCTTTGTCGATACGGAGCCGAAGGTCTTTCCGCCTTCTCCAACCTTGATTGCAAGCGTAATCTGGCCCTTCTCAATCTCTGCCGCCAGAACTTTCGCTGCGTCCAGCTGTTCCTGTGCAAGCTTCGCTTCATTGCTCTTCTTCAGCTTTAAGTCATTTAAATTCTTGCCTGTCGCCTCGATTCCAAGATTTTTATGCAGGATGAAATTTCTTGCATATCCATCATTTACCTCAACTACTTCTCCCTTTTTTCCAAGTGACTTTACGTCTTCTAATAAAATTACTTTCATCTAAATGTCTCCTTCTTCTATCATTGTATCTATTGTCTCTTTGAGCATTCGAATCGCTCTTGACATATCTGTAAATTTAAACTGCATGCCGGCGGAATTAATGTGGCCGCCGCCGCCGAGCGCTTCCGCAATCAGCTGTACATTCAGCTCATCAATCGATCTTGCGCTCACGAAAATCTGATTATTGTATTCTACCATAACAAAGGATGCTTTGATACCGCTGATATCCAGCAGCTCATTGGCCGCCTGTGCCGCCAGAACCGTCGGACTGCTGATATCGCTCGGGCATACGGAAATTGCATATTCATTGCGGTAAACCTCTGCCGCACGGATTGCCTCCGCTTTCGCACGGTAAGAATCCATATCGTCACGGAACATCTTGCGGACACGGGTGATATCTGCACCGCATCTTCTAAGAAATGCCGCCGCCTCAAAGGTACGGACTCCGGTGCGGTTCATAAAGTTGCGCGTATCAATCATAATTCCGGCGTAAAGACAGTCCGCCTCAACGCTTGGAAGCTTGATATCTTCCACAATATACTGTAAAACCTCTGCAACCATCTCACAGGTCGAAGAGGAATAAGGTTCAATATAAGAAAGGACCGCATTCTCGATGACATTGCTGCCCTGTCTGTGATGATCCAGAACAGCAATCGTCTTCGCCTTCTTAAGAAGCTCCGGACAATCCGTCATCTCTGCCTTATTGGTATCAACCACAACGACCATCGTGTTATCCGTCAGATAATCACGCACCTTATCCGATGTCAGGAAAATATCCTTCGGATAAGCCTTGTTCTTCGCAATCTCATCATATAACGGACGGACAGAACTCGTCACATCATTGATGACAATGTGTGCTTTCTTCTCCAGCTCCACAGCCGCCCGGTAAATACCGACGCAGGCTCCGAGTGAATCCGCATCGGAAATGCGGTGTCCCATCACGATGACCTCGTCCTTTGATACAATAAATTCACGCAGGGCCTCCGCTTTGACACGCGCCTTTACTCTTGTGTTCTTCGCCGTCTGTTCCTTCTTGCCTCCGAAATATGTGATTCCGTGACAGTCCTTGATGACCGCCTGATCACCTCCGCGGGCAAGTGCAAGATCAATTGCAACACGGGCATAATTATAGCTCTGCGCATAAGTAGCCGTATTCATTCCCAGACCGATGCTTAATGTTGCAGAACGGGCATTTCCGATATTGACATTCTTTACATCCTCAAGCAGTGAAAACTTATCTGCCTGAATGGTATAATAGCTCTTTTTCTTGATGACGATAAAATATTTATCTTTCTCCAGCTTCTTGACGATGCCATCGATGTTGCCAATGTACTGATTAATCTTACGGTCGATCAGCGCAACCAGCAGTGACTGACGCACCTCTTCAACACTGTCCATGACCTCATCATAGTTATCCACATAAATCAGACCAGCGATCAGTCGCTGCTCCTCGTTTTCTTTCACATACTCATTCAGCTCTGTAACATCCGTCAGAGAGATTGCAACGAAATATTCTTTTTCCTCCGGAATCTCAAGCAGTGCCTCATTCTCGCTGAAGCCTTCCACCGAAATCTTTCGAAGCTGTACCGAATAATCCCGCTCTTTGTATGTAATCTCGAGCTCGATATTCTCAGTCTCACTCTTCGGATAAATGCTGCGGTTCAGCTCAGGAATAATCTTTGCCAGCATCTTCTCCTGATTCTTACTGCCAACAAGCTCCTGAAAGGTATCATTCTCCCAGATAATCCTTCCGTCCTCGAGCACCAGAACATACGGAACCACCAGCTCCTTCAGCAAGGTATTCTGTACCACACCGTACTGTGTGGCGAACTGAATCATATCGGAAAAAATAATCGTCCGGTTATACAGATAAAGCGCACATGCAATCAGCAAATAAATGACCACGCACACCGACATGACCATTCCGGCTCTCTTATTCGTTGAATATACCCATAAATTCATCGCAACAAGCAGAATCGTCATAATAAATGGCCACTGCATATACATCTTCAATTGTCCTTTTAAGCGCAAATTATTTTTCTTCATGCTTTATTATCCCTCGTTACTTCAAGTTCCAAGCCCATCATCTGTATTCTGTGGACATCGTTCCTATATTATATCACTTTTCTGTTAGAATGACATCAGGAACTTAAGAATATAATTATTCTCATACAGCAGCTGCAGAACTGCGCTCTGGCCAATCTGCGCAAAGCACTCTTTTCCAATCTGTGTTGCACCGGCTGCCGTAATAATCACGAAGAAAATCCAGACAACAATCAGCGCCATCCCCGCGCCTGCCACCGCACCGGTCACTCTGGTAATGAGTCCCAGAACCGGCAGATCCGATATAATATCCACTGCCACGATCAGTGCTCTCACAATAATCGTCACCAGAAGAAATGTAATCAGAAATGCAATGATATGAATCAGGATCTTCGAGATGTAGGATGCGATATACTGCGGAAATGAAGTAACTCCAAGTTCCTTATATACTTCGGTATTATTGTTGGCAAGAAGCGCATTTTGCAAAAATGCCGGAAATCCGGCTTTCTCAATCGCAGATATCTGTGCGTCCTTGGTAAGCTCTCCCATAATTTTCGTTAAATCCGCCATTGACAGACCCGCCTTGCTTAAATTCACATCAGCCAGTTCTGCGGTGTCCACATCCTCCAGTGCTGTTCCGGATAAATCAAGTCCCTGCAGACTCTCCACCGGCACCATCTCGGCAAACACCTTCACACATTTCGTCTCAACCATGTCCTTAATCGGTGACCATTTCTCAATCGCAGTGCTCACATACGGTGTAAGGATCAGCACCAGCACGATACTCGCAATCGTCGCGAGCAGCGAAACTCCGATTCTTAAAATTCCTCTGACATATCCAATAATGATACAAACCAAAAAAAGAATTCCGATACTTATCAGTAACCAGTTCGTCATATGCACTCCTTTACTTCACCAAACGCACAATCTGTGTTTCGTTTGCATTTATCAACAAGTATTTATTGATACCAAATACGGGGATGATATCCTGCGCATCCAGCGTCAATCTTCCTCGGAACTTCTGGATTCCGTTCAGTCCGTAAATGCAGGCTCTGCTTCCCTCGTACATCACGACCTCTCTTCCGAATATCTTGACATTACTGTATTCCCCCGAAAAATCAGTCGACATCACTTCTCTCCCGGCAGCGTTATATACACGCAGCTCGTAATTCGTAGATTCCGTGTTTTTCAGAACAAATCCAATATACCGGTCCGTGTGGAATGTACTTTTTATTTCCTTCTTCAGTTCAATTACTTTCTTTTCTTCCGGAATCTGGGATCCAGAATTGATAATAAACCGGTCATCTCCGACAATCACGGAGGTATCCTGATTCATAAAATACATCGTCGGCATAATCGTATTTGTGTACTCCGCAGTCATAACTGCTTTGTTCGCCTTGTCCTGCCCCACGGTTCCGAAATTATAATAAATAATCCGGTCCGTCAGCACATTGTTCTGTATGGATAAATAGGACACACCGAGCAGATTGCCGTCCGGTGACATGGAAACTCCGATGGGATACCCTGTCGCACTGATATCTATATCATGCTCCACCAGAATATTTCCGGTCGCATCGTAAGATATGACCTTCGGCTCCTTGCTGTCCTTTAAAATCGCACTCACAATTCCCTGCTCGGACAGTGCGATCTTCTCAATCGTCTGGCTTGTCTTGATCTCACCCTTCAGTCCGTCCTTTGTAAAGACCAGAATGCTTGTCCCACCCTGATCTGCAATGGCAAAGGATTTCTCCGTTGCCTCAATCATCGGGCTCTGAATCTGATACGGCTGATTCCAGAGCACCACATTGCTTTTGTTCAGAAAAACGACACCGTCACTGGTATAACGGATGATCCCGCTGGCAAATGTAAGATAGCTGTTATTGTCCGATCCCGCATTGGTATAAGTCTTTATCGTGCTGACATTGGTGTACTGTTGAAATGACAGCAGCAGATAAGTACCGGTAACGATAAAAAGAATCAATGCTGCTGCCACGATCATCGTCTTCTTCTGCTGCCTTTTCCGATACCTTTTCTTGATAATCAATTCCTCTTCATCCACGGGCGGTGCCAGATGAAGCTGTGTATTTTTTTTTGTTGCCATTTTATCCCCTTATTTTTAAATCTGTTACTTTCTGTTTCAAATGTCATAAGCCATTTTAGTATAACATAGATTATTCTATGGTAACAATAGCTTTTGACCAACGTAAATTAAGTTCCCGTCACTTAATCCGTTCATTCTGCAGATTGCATCCACATGTCCGATATTTCCGTAACATTTCTGGCTGATCATCGCCAGCGTATCCCCCTGCTCCACTACATAGACTCCGTTGCTCCCGTTCTCATCGCTCTGCTCCGTATCTCCCTGTGCGGCCGCATCGCCATCCGTGTTCTGCGTGGCTGTATCCTGCGCAGCCGCATCAGCATTGTCCCCCTGCACGTCAGTGGCCGCAGCGGCAGCTGCGGCGCTGTCCTCATTTTCTTCCTCCGACTGTTTCAGCATGTCCTCAGCCTTAGCTGCGGCTTCCGCTGCAGTCTTTGTGGAGTCGGAAGAATCCTTCTCACTGCTCTTTTCTTCATTTCCAAGCTGTGCGATTGTATGTTCCACCGATTTCATTTTATCAAAATTATTAATGGTCGTGACCCCCATTACAACTACCACCAAAATCAAAACCGCGCTTGCCACGTAGAGAAAACGCGTAATTTTTTTCTGTTCCTTTGTCTCTTCCCTGGTTCTGACTAAGCTGCGAAAATCCTTCGCAGCTCGATCCTCAACAGTTTCGCTGGGAGAAACGCCGTTTTTCTTCCGGCAGGAAATCATATAGTTCTGCATGCACGGATTCTTTTCATAGTAGACATAATGTCCGGCAATGTGCATCAGCTCGTTATATTTATTCGCAAAATAGGACTCGTCCCGCTCGGTCGGCTCCTCCAGAATCAGCACCGTGTTCTTTTTAGGAAATGATTTTTTATGTATTTTTTTCATCTCCGCAGTGAGGTTAAGTGATCCTCCCGGCACGGTAAGAAACCATCCCAGCATCTCGCCGTCCTCAAAATACTGCTTGCAGTCCTCATATGCACGTTTCCACACATCTTCGCCAAATACTGGATTTTCGCCTTCCTGCTTTAACTCATGCATCCGGATTGCGCCATAGATAAAAATATAATCCTGACCCTCTTCTGACTGTACATCCCCGATCAGAAACGCTCCCTGCGGTTTTTCTTTTGACTGTTCACACAATTGTATGAGAAATGTATCCACATAATCTTCGATATATATTTTGGGATTATCACTCACATTTCCTATCTGTCGTACATTTTTTGGAAGTTTTCTTTCCATGCATACTCACCCTTTCTTTCCATGTTGTTACTTTACACAGTTCGGGTAAAGAATAGCATGAAAAAAGCGGGGAATTTATCAAGTAGTGTCAGACGCATTGAAAAAGTTTCGACAGAAAATGTATGCGTTTACCGCCTCATTCCAGTCTCACGCGCGCCGCAATACTTATCTGTCAGCGTCGTGACCCAGCCCTCTTTTGTCCGCGGAATGCGAAGCGGTGTGACCGGCCACATATGGTTGAGAATACAGTCCTTCTCGATATAATTCAGGTCAAAAAATTTCTTTGCATTTCTATAGGCGGTCAGCGGGTGCGTCAGTCCATGCCAGCGGTCTCCCGTTCTGGCCGCATGGGTGTGCCAGTCGTACAAAAACAAATCATGAATCATACCGGCTCTGGCCGCCGATTCATAATCAAGCTTCAAAAACCGGCACATGCAGTAATTGTGATAGGCTACATTCAGACAATGCTGGTAACAGCTGGAATTACCGTGGTGCGGATATAATTTCATACGGAGAACGACCGGGTGCTCCGCAATGTCCTGCACGCATTCCCAGAACTGTTCCCTCCAGGAATCCGGTGCCGAGTCCATCGTCTCTGATATTTTTTTTTCGTAACTTCTCTCGTAATTAAATCCCATAATATCTAAATGTGCGCCTCCCTATTCCGACAGCCATTTCGCGCGTTTGCGTCTGTTCGTTCCGACATATACCACAACGCCCGGCAGCCCCTGTATGAATTTTGAAAACTGTGAATATCCAAAATCTTTGTGATTAAAACTGTCAAACTTCTCATGTACAAGGTTACTCAACTCATTCACTCCGATGTCCTGCTTGCTTTTCACGGTATCGCAAATGAATGCGGTAATTTCATCGCGGTCCATCTGGCTGTCCTTCAAAAATACCGTGATCGTGCTGTCCTTTTTGCGGATTTCAAAATTGGAAGACTCTTCCAAAAACTTCGACAGGAAACTATATCCGTAATTTCGCACATCAAAGTCTGGATACTTATTGACCAGCCGGCTTCCGATCTCGCCGAGTCCCGTGATTTTCCCAGAGTTTTCATTCTCTGCAATAATCTCTGCAATCGTACTCTCAATGGCGCTTTTCTCAATATTCTGAGACACCACTTTCTTCGTCTTCTCGTTTTTCTTCACCGGCTCCGGTTCCTCTGTATCAATCAGATTCTCCAGTGTGGTGAAGATCGAACACGCGCTGCGAAACGATCTTGGTGTCTTCTCCTCTCCCATGCCGATGACGATCATGCCGTCCTCGCGGAGTCTGCTCGCCAGTCTCGTAAAATCCCCATCGCTTGACACAATACAGAATCCATCTACATTTCCTGTATACAGTATATCCATCGCATCGATGATCAGCGTCGAATCCGTCGCATTCTTGCCCGTTGTATTGGCAAACTGCTGAATCGGTGTGATCGAGTTCTCCAAAAGGACGGATTTCCACTTGGTTGCGTGGGTACTCGTCCAATCCCCGTAACTTCTTCTGTATGTGGAAATACCATACTTTGTCATCTCATCCAAAATTGCCGATACATATTTCGCTGAAATATTATCCGCATCAATTAAAACTGCAAACCTCTTATCGTCCATAAAAAAATACTCCTCTCGTATTCCGAAAATTGCTATCAATTAATTATAGCCTTTTTCGGAATACTTGAGAAGTAAAATTTTAATTAACATCATCAAATATCCGTGACAACTGATTTTTATGATTTTCTATCGCAAAAGAGCGGTGCCTCGCAGCACCGCCCATTATATCAAGATTCTCTTTATTATGAAACAAAAACGGGATTCGGCTGTTAAAACTTCATACCCTTTACCGCCGGGTAAAGTTTTACAAACTTCTGATACTGCTCTTCATATTTTGCTACAAGCTCCGGTTCCGGCTCTACGGTATCAACCACCTTCACCAATCGCTCTGCCGCCTCTTCCACAGATGCATATTCGCCACAGCCCACTGCTGCCAGCATTGCACCGCCATATCCCGGACCTTCTTCGCTCTCGATCACATCCACCTTCAGGTTCATGACATTTGCGATAATCCTCTTCCAAAGTGGCGATTTTGCGCCGCCGCCGCAGATTTTGGTTCTCTCGATTTTGATGCCGAGACTTCTGGCAACCTCCAGTGAATCCCGAAGCCCAAATGCTACGCCCTCGAGCACAGCCTGTGTCATGTCCTCGCGCGTCGTGTCCATACTCATTCCAATGAACATCGCTCTTGCATCCGGGTCGTTATGTGGAGATCGCTCCCCCATCAGATATGGGAGATAAAATACATGGTTCTCACCCAGTTTTGCGATATTTTCCTGCTCTTTGGCATAATCTTTTGTCCTGATAATCTCATCCATCCACCACTTATTGCAGGATGCTGCGCTGAGCATACATCCCATCAGATGATAATTACCGTCCGCATGTGCAAATGAATGCAGCGCATTGTGCTCATCCACGCCAAAGTTCTTGCTGGAAATGAAAATCGTGCCGGAGGTTCCAAGCGATATGTTGCATCTTCCATCGCCAACTGTTCCCGTGCCGACCGCTGCCGCCGCGTTATCTCCTGCTCCTGCAATGATTTTCACTTCTTCTGACAGACCTAATTCCTTTGCGAGCTCCGGCTGTAAGGTTCCAACCACGTCATAGCTCTCGTACAGCGTCGGAAGCTGTTCCTTCGTAATTCCACAGATTTCTATCATCTCTTTGGACCAGCATTTCTTCTCCACATCCATCAGCAGCATACCGGACGCATCCGAGTAATCACTGCAGAATGTGCCGGACAGCTTGTATGCCAGATAATCTTTTGGCAGCATGATTTTCTTAATTCTTGCAAAATTCTCCGGTTCATTTTCCTTCATCCAAAGAATCTTTGGTGCAGTAAATCCCGCAAATGCAATATTGGCTGTATATTTCGACAGATTTTCTTTTCCAATTACATTGTTTAAATATTCGGTTTCTTTGCCTGTCCTTCCGTCATTCCAGAGGATCGCCGGACGAATCACAGCATCGTTCTCATCCAATACGACCAGCCCGTGCATCTGCCCGCCGAAGCTGATTCCCGCCACCTGCGATTTGTCGCAGTCCGCCGTCAGTTCTTTGATTCCCTCGATTGCATTTTCATACCAGTCCTCCGGCTTCTGCTCTGACCAGCCCGGGTGCGGGAATGCAAGTGGATATTCTTTTGATACGATATTTTCTATTTTCCCATTGGCATCCATCAGCAGTAATTTTACTGCCGATGTGCCAAGATCAACACCTATGTATAACATACCTTGCTCCTTTTTATGCAAATGGGTTCTCTGTCGGGTATCTGACGCCTGCCGGCTGGTTGTAGCCGATTTCTTCAACCGGAACTCCAATGTATTTGAATACTTCGTAAAGAGCTTTTCCCCAGTGACCAAATGCAACAGCACCGTGATGTGGATATGCGCCCTGAATTAAGACATGTCGATAGAATCTTCCCATCTCAGGAATTGCAAATACACCAATTGCACCGAACGATTTTGTTGCGACTGGAAGCACTTCACCATGTGCAATGTAAGCGCGCAGGATATTGTCTGATGTGCTCTGAAGTCTGAAGAATGTGATATCGCCTGGTACGATGTCTCCCTCTAATGTTCCGTTTGTAACTTCAATTGGAAGTGCTCTCGCCATAATCTTCTGATATTTCATCTCACAGAATGCTAATTTGCTGGATGCTGTATTTCCACAGTGGAATCCCATGAATGTATCCTGCAATGTGTAATCATATTTACCCTTGATATCCTCATTGTACATATCCTTTGGTACAGAGTTGTTGATGTCAAGTAAGGTAACCGTATCCTGACTGACAATCGTTCCGATGAATTCACTTAAAGCTCCATAAATGTCTACTTCACAAGATACCGGAATTCCCTGTGCAGTCAGACGGCTGTTGACATAACATGGAACAAATCCAAACTGTGTCTGGAATGCAGGCCAGCATTTTCCGGCGATGGCAACATATTTGCGATAACCCTTGTGTGCCTCGACCCAGTCTTTTAATGTAATCTCATATTGTGCTAATTTCGCAAGAATCTCCGGTTTTTTATTTCCTGCTCCGAGCTCTGCCTCCATCTCTGCGACAACTGCAGGAATTCTCTCGTCACCTTCGTGCTTGTTAAAGCTCTCAAATAAGTCTAACTCAGAGTTTTCTTCAATCTCAACACCAAGATTGTAAAGCTGCTGGATTGGTGCGTTGCAGGCAAGGAAGTTCAGTGGGCGTGGTCCAAAGCTGATAATCTTAAGGTCTGAAAGAGCAATTACGGCTCTTGCGATTGGTGCGAATTCTGCGATCATCTTTGCACAGTCCTCAGCGTCTCCAACCGGATACTCTGGGATGTATGCTTTTACATTGCGAAGCTTTAAGTTATAGCTTGCGTTCAGCATACCACAATAAGCATCTCCACGTCCGTCCATCAGGCTGTTACCAGACTCTTCTGCTGCTGCGATGAACATCTTTGGTCCCTCAAAATGTTTTGCAAGCAATGTCTCTGAAATCTCAGGTCCAAAGTTTCCAAGATATACAACGAGTGCATTACATCCTGCTTTTTTGATATCCTCTAATGCCTGTACCATGTGTATTTCGCTCTCTACGATACATACCGGACACTCATATACATCGATCCCTTTACATTCTTCTGCAACGGCTTTCATCAGTGCTTCTCTTCTTGATACCGATAAACTTTCCGGGAAACAGTCTCTGCTTACCGCTACTACTCCGATTTTTAATTCTGGCATGTTGTTCATTTTTATTTCCTCCTGATTTTTGAATTTGGCTGGGAACATGAAGTTCATTTTCCCAGTCGATCATAGTGTAATATTCTCTCCTGTCAGCCCTGCATACGCTCCGTCGATTTTCGCATCTGCATGTGCGATCAGCCACTTATTCTTGGCTGTCATTAATTTGTCATCGTCCTCACCTTTGAGTGGGAAGTCAATGTCTGTGTTCGTTCCCTTCGGAAGAACCACCACGCACTGGAATCCTTTTGCACCCTCTGCATTGCACGGTGCATAGTGAAGCGTTGTCGCGTAGACTTCAATCACTGTCCCTGCCGGAACGAGGAATGCTTCTACCTTCTCCGTATCATACTGAAAGTCTGCTGTGATATCCTGCTGGCTTCCAATCAGCAGAATCAAATCTGTGACTGCTACATTGATTTCCGATGAGCGATGGTATTCCAATGCATTTAATGCATGATTGCTGCCATTGCAATATCCAATCTGGATTGGCAGTCCGCCGTATGCTCTGTTTTTAAACTCTTCTGCAATTGGGAGAATCTCGAGCTGCTCCACCCCCGGAATATAAATCACATCCTCCGGAACCGGTGTGTGCGCCATCTCCTTCAGCAGCTGCGCGCAGTCATAGCCGACAAGCACTTTGCCGTATTTGGAAAATGCTGCATCTGTTACGTTTTGGATTTTCATTGTGTACCTCCTGTGTTGGGGACGTAGTAAAATTCAATTATACTACGTCCTAAATTGAATTTTACCCGTCAGAAATTTGAATTTTGCCCGTCAGAAAATGCATCTTTCTGAAATTATCTATATTATAGGACAAAAAAAAATTGCCATCGACCAAATACTTGGCTAATCGATGGCAATTTTTTGTCTTCTTTATAATTCTTGGAAAATGCAAGGCACAGAATGCTATTTCCAATATTTATCTAAATATTTTTGCGCTTCTTCTTGCGACAAGGAAAATTTCGCTTGTAACTTCGCTGAAGTCACCTCTTTTGTGCACACCAGCTCTGCACATGTTTCTATCATTCCCTGTATCCCCTGCTCTCTGCCTTTTTCAACTCCATCATCAAAAATCATTCGTCCTAATTTTGTCAAAGCTACCGCCTCCTTCACAAGCTATACAGAAACTATACGCCTTGGTAAAGATAATCCATATTTCCTCCAAAAATCGTTATTTTGTTTTCCCCTTCCGATATTCGCTCGGCATGATTCCATATTTCGCCTTAAACGCTTTCGAAAATGCCTTACTGTTGGGAAATCCATTATTCATCGCGATATCACTGATTGTGTTCTCCGTATTGACCATCTCACGAAATGCATACTCTAATCGAATTCCCTGCAAATAGGTCATATAATTGGTTTTTGCATACTTTTGGAACATGCGGGATATGTAGGATGGGGAATATCCAAAAATATCCGCCAGCATTTCCAATGAAAATTCTTTCGTGTAGTTATCTTTTAAGTAGCTTGTAATCTGCGACAATCGATTCAGTCCTTTGCTGTGCTGAACGATCTTGGGATTCACATCCTTCTTGCGGTACTTGCTGACAAGCAGATACATCAGATGATAAAAAAGCGCCAGCATCTCAAAATCATATCCGGTTCTCCGCTCCAAATATCTCTGATACAACGCCTTTAGATTCTGCATGAACTCGTCATCCTGCTCCCGCGTATTGTGCGAAAATGCAATGAACTGTTCGTCTGTAAAATAATCGGCAAACAGTGCCAGAGGAATCTGAAGCACAATTGTCATATTCGGTTTTGGCGAGAGTACCGAATGAATCTCATTGGAATTCACCAGCATAAACTCGCCCGCTTCCAGTGGATATTCCTTTTCATTTACCAGAAATGTCAATCCACCCTCAAAAACCGCAAAGATTTCAATGGAACGATGCCAGTGTTTCTCTCGGACATAGTTACCCTCTCTTCCTTCAAATACAAATAGCTTAAAAGGGAAATTTTCATTTGTAACGATTGTCTCATGTGAAAAATCCATAGGGTCTCCTTTCCTGCTATAGGCACATTGTCATATATACCGGTAAATATACGATTCCATCCTCTTCTTTCAAATCTCCTGTATGCAAAACATACGTCTGGTCAATATTTTCCTGATAACGCCTTCGAAATTTATTGATGGAGGATAACGAATATTTCTTTCCGGACTTCACTTCCAATGGACATATGTTATGTCTGCTAGTGATTTTACTTTTGGCAATCAAGAAATCGATTTCCATTCTTTCCTCTTTGTCTTTGGAATAAACGCTATAGAAATATAATTTCCGTCCGGTTGCTGTCAGCATTTGTGCAACTATATTCTCCATAATCATTCCCTGATTGACATCTAATTTATCGAATAATATTTTTTTATAGATTTCTTCCGATACCAGACCATTCTCATCAAACGCATGACTGATTAATAATCCGGTGTCTGCCATGTAGCATTTCAGTGTCATTCGGTCGGCATTCATTTTTAACCCGATATTGGGCTGAGTACTATTCACGCACATGTTGATAATCATTGCGTCCTGAAGCCACATAAAAGCATCTTCATATTCTCGCATTCTCGCAGTTTTCTCGATAGAAGCTAATTTGAATTTCTTTTCATGCTTCGACAATTGCGAGGGAATTTCATCAAATATTCCTTCTGCCTTCGATTCCATCCCCGTTGCATGTTTATTCATATCGGCTCGATACAACTCCAGAATATTTCTTTTCACAGAATCCACTTTTTCAAAGTCTTTGGTGTCCACATATTCTTGTACTGCCTGCGGCATTCCACCAACAATCATGTACTGTCTAAAATAATCCATAATTTTTCTATGCATTGCCTGACCTAATGGCTTCTTTTTTTCGAAACTGCTGCGAATCAAATTCATCAACACTTTATTCCCCATTGCCCATAGAAATTCCTCAAAGTCCATCGGTACCATTTTTAAATGCTTTTCTTCCGATGGAATCAGGATATCTTTCACATTCTTTTTAATAGACACTAAGGAGCCTGTTTCCAAATAGTGATATCTTCCATCAGCTACTAAATATTTGATGGCGGCTCTGGCTCTTGGAAACATCTGCACTTCATCAAATATAATCAGAGACTCATGCTCCACCAGCTTTACATTGTAATATCCTTCTAAATACATGAACAGTGTATTTAAATCATCCAAATAGTGCTGAAACAAGTCTTTTATTTCATCTGGCGCACTGAAAAAATCAATCAGTATATAGGATTGATATTCCTGCTTCGCAAATGTTTCTGCCACAAAACTTTTCCCGACACGTCTAGCACCATCAATCAGTGCCGCAGTTTTTCCATTTTGCTCTTCTTTCCATTTTAATAACTCATCATATATTTTTCGTTTCATAACAAAATCCTCCGCGTATAAGCATAGTATACACGTTTTTTGGATTTTTATCTACCTATTTTTCACGTTTCCTAGTTTTTGTTCCCTCTCAATTCCCACGTTTCCTAATTTTTGTTTCACTTTATTTCACACGTTTCCTAGTTTTAATTTTGATATTATGCGATTTTTCCAACCAAAATATTCTTATTTTTGCGATTTTTCCAACCCTTTTTCCCTGTTTTTGTGATTTTTCCAACTTTGAGAAGGTTTTTCGAGATAAACTCCCTATCATTCCCAATATCCAGAAGCGTGCGCGTATATGTGCTTAAATTATGAAAACAACTCTGCCAATAAAGTTGACAGAGTTGTATCAAATTTCCATTTTGGGCAGCATTCGCACTAAGCTCGTGTAATACCTCGCTAAGTGCTCTATGCCTGTCCGTAATATGCGTTTTCTCCGTGTTTTCGGAAATAGTGCTTATCTTGTAGCTCCTGCGGTGCCGGCTTGTTCTCTGGATTTACCATCTCACAGCGTGCTGCCATTTTCGCAACTTCCTCGAGTACCACTGCGTTGTGCACTGCTTCGCTGGCATCCTTGCCCCAAGTGAATGGACCGTGGTTCTTGCAGAGTACTGCCGAAACTGCGATGTAATCTTTCTTGCGCGCCTCAAATTCGTCCGCGATCAGCACACCTGTATTCTTCTCATACGCTTCATCGATTTCCGCTTTCGTCAGATTTCGTACGCAGGGCACTTCGCCGTAAATGTAATCAGCATGTGTTGTTCCGTAACATGGAATGTCTCTTCCCGCCTGCGCCCAGCTTGTTGCCCACGAAGAATGTGTATGTACGATTCCGCCGATTTTCGGAAAACGGTTGTAGAGGACTACGTGGGTTGCTGTATCTGAAGACGGATTATATTTCCCCTCCACCTTGTTGCCTTCAAGATCTACGACCACCATATCCTCCGGTGTCAGCTTATCATAATCAACTCCACTGGGCTTGATGACAAGCAGTCCTTTTTCACGGTCGATTCCGCTGACATTTCCCCATGTAAATGTGACAAGTCCATGCTTTGGTAATTGCATATTTGCTTCATATACTTCTTGTTTTAATGCTTCTAACATTACAAATCTCCTTTTCCAATATGACAGCGGAACAACTCTCCCCTGCCTTACAATGTGTCAATCGCAGCTCGCTCAATCGGTAATCCGTGAAGAAATCTCTCAATAAACACATCAAATCCTGCCACATCTTCTGCATTTGGTCTGATTTCTTTGCCTTCGTTTCCGCCAAATACATGATTGCTCAAAAACATGGACAAATCTTCGCCGTCTTTCTTATTCTTCATATAAGATGCCAGCAGCGCGATTCCCCATGCCCCACCTTCTCCTGCTGTCTCCATGACAGATACCGGAGTATCAAGTGCGGCTGCAAGAATGCTCTGTCCGACAACCGGTGTCTTGAAGAGTCCGCCATGTCCGTAAATTTTATCCACCGGTACCTTCTCTTCTTTTTTAAGCAGATCATATCCCGTCTTGAGTGTGCCGAGTGATGTCATCAGATGCACCCTCATGAAGTTCGCAAGATTAAAGCTGCTGTCTGGATTACGCACGAAAAGTGGTCTTCCTTCTTCCATTTCCACGATATGTTCCCCTGAAAAGAAGTTGTAAGCAAGAAGTCCGCCACAGTCCTTGTCACCTTCGAGTGCCTTGTTATATAACGTTCCGTAAAGTTCGTTCATATCCACTTTCATGCCAAAGCTCTGTGCAAATTCTTTGAAAATGTTGACCCATGCGTTCAGGTCCGAGGTGCAGTTATTGCAGTGTACCATCGCAACCAGATCTCCTGCCGGTGTTGTCACAAGGTCAAGCTCCGGATATACCTTCGACAATTCTTTTTCCAGAACCACCATTGCAAAGACCGAGGTGCCTGCGGATACATTTCCGGTGCGCACCTTGACGCTGTTCGTCGCTGCCATGCCCGTTCCAGCATCCCCCTCCGGTGGACAGCACGGAATTCCCGCTTTTAATGTTCCCGTCGGATCTAGGAGCTTTGCTCCCTCCTCTGTCAACGCGCCGGCATCTTCTCCTGCCACCAACGTCTTTGGTAAGATTTCACGAAGCTTCCACGGGAAATCTTTGTCCGCAACTCGTTTGTCAAATTTGTCAATCATTTCCTCATTGAAATCCTTTGTCCGGATGTCAATCGGGAACATGCCGGACGCATCATCCGACCCAAGAACCTTCTGTCCGGTCAGTTTCCAATGTACATATCCGGCTAAGGTTGTGATAAATGCAACGTCTTTCACATGATCCTCGCCATTTAAAACTGCCTGATACAGATGTGCGATGCTCCATCTCTGTGGAATGTGATAGCCGAATAAATCCGTCAGTTCTTCCGATGCTTCCTGTGTAATCGTGTTTCTCCATGTACGGAAACCCGTCAGCTGCTTATTCTCCTTATCAAACGGAATATACCCATGCATCATGGCACTGATTCCGATTGCTCCGACCGCCTCTAATTTCACCCCGTACTTTGCCTTTACATCTGCAGTCAGCTTCATATAGCAGTCCTGAATTCCTTCCCATACATCCTTCAGGTCATACGTCCAGATTCCTTCCTCTAAGCGGTTCTCCCACTCATGGTCTCCGGATGCGACTGGTCTGTTCTCCTCATCAATCAGTACTGCTTTAATCCTTGTCGAACCAAATTCGATTCCTAACACAGTCTGTCCCGACTCAATTACTTTTGCCGTATCCATATTCTATCTCCTCCTTGCCAACTCTTCTTTTTTCTAGTATAACTTTTCCACCGATAAATGAAAAGCAATTATTCATTATCTGCGAAATGCAAGATCGTTCCACATCAATTCATTCTGGAACTGACGGATCGTCGTATCTTGATCAATATAGACCGCTTCAATTCCCATTGCTGCAGCCCAGTCTCCCATCTGCTCAGCTGTCAGATCATAAGAAAATGCTGTATGATGTGCTCCGCCGGCTAAGATCCATGCCTCTGCTCCGGTCTGAAGATTCGGCTGTGGTGTCCAGAATGCGGTTGCGACCGGAAGTTTTGGCATCGGTTTTTCTGTCTTCTTGCAGTCTACATTGTTGATGATCAGGCGGAATCTGTCTCCCAGATCAATCAGAGAGGTTGCAATCGCCGGTCCTTCTTTTGCCGTAAATACCAGTCTCGCAGGATCTTCTCTGTCACCCATGGAAAGCGGCTGCTCTTTGATTGCGATCTTGCCGTCTGCAATCGATGGACACACCTCCAACATATGGGCCTGAAGAATCCCTTCTTTTCCTGCTACAAGATTATAGGTATAATCTTCCATGAACGAAGTTCCCTTCGCGCCTTCCATACCCTCGGTCATGATTTTCATCACGCGGACCATGCCGGCTGTCTTCCAGTCACCTTCTCCGCCAAAGCCATAGCCCTTTTCCATCAGTCTCTGGATTGCAAGCCCCGGAAGCTGTTTTAATCCGCCAAGATCACCGAAATGTGTTACGATTGCCTGATAATTCTTCTCTGTCAGGAAACGCTCAAAGCCCAGCTCAATCTGAGCCTGCACTGCCACATGTCTGCGGAATTCCTGCTCATCTCTTCCCTCTAACAGAATGTCGTATTTATCATAGTATTCTTCTACTAATGCATTTGTGTCCGCTTCGGATACCGCGTCCACTGCTTCGTTGATCTCATTCACCGGATACGCATCCACTTCCCAGCCGAATTTAATCTGTGCTTCCACTTTATCGCCTTCGGTAACGGCAACATTTCTCATGTTATCTGCGATTCTCATAACACGCACATGGCTGCTCTCCAGAACGCCAACCGCTGTTCTCTGCCATGTGCCGATTCGTTTCTGCACCTGCGCATCGTCCCAGTATCCCATGATCACCTTGCGGTTCATATGAAGCCGCGTGAAAATATGCCCGTATTCGCGGTCACCATGCGCCGCCTGATTCTCATTCATGAAATCCATGTCGATCTCGTCATATGGAATCTCCCGATTGAATTGTGTGTGGAAATGAAGCAGTGGCTTTCTCAGTTCTTTTAACCCTAAAATCCACGATTTTGCCGGTGAAAAGGTGTGCATCCATGTGATCACACCTGCGCAGTTGTCATCGATATTCGCTTCGTTAAATGTTTTCCTGATTAAAGCATTTGTGATTAGTGTTGGTTTCCATACGACTTCATATGGTAGATTTCCGCACTTGTTCAGTGCCTCCACCATCATCTTCGAGTGTTCTGCCACGTGCGCGAGACATTCCTCTCCATATAAATCCTGTGAACCTGTACAAAACCAAAACTGATATTTTTTCATTTCCAAATCCTCCTATGTTTTGAGCCTCTTTTTGTTATTTTCATTATAAGATTCCGACTTCAATTGAACAATTTCATAACTCTGCTAAACCGAATTGAAAAGTTACCGAATCCGACTAGCTTTTGTATGAAATACTCGTTATAATCAATGTAAGAACGAAAGTTCATACTTATCAGAAATGAGAGGTCACTGCATGAATTTGTTGGAGTTATGTAAGAATTTAACAGAAAAGAATGGACGTCTTCTGCCGGCTGACCATCCACTTGGCGCGCGTATCGTGTGCCCGGAATATTCGCCATCTTCCGTGGAGGTAAAGACATATCCGCTCATCGACGAGCAGCGCATCTTCGCCCTTTGCTGGAATATTTCCCACAAGAACAGATTAAACGCCACCATGTGTCCGGCACCCGAACGCTTTCATTACAGCAGAGTCTTTGAGGCAAACTGTCTGACCCAGCTCCACACACATGACTATCTCGAGCTCTCGTACATCATTGAGGGAGAATTCACCCAGATCATTTTGGGAAAGGAAATCACCTTCTCGCAGGGCGATCTCTGTCTGATTGACAAGAACTGCATCCATCAGGACTCTATCACAACCAGTGATGCAACGATTCTATTTCTCGGCATCGCAAACGACATGTTCAAAGAAGTCATGAATGAAAATATCACCACGGAAAATATTATTGCTTTCCTGCAGTCTGCGCTCATGAAGCAGACCTCGATTCAGCAATACCTTCACTTCAAACCGCGAAAAGTGCCGGGCGCAGCCGCATCTTCGTCCAGCGCACTGGATACCTGCCTGTCACTTCTTCTCGCAGAACTGCATCATCCTAATGTTGGCGGATCTTATATCTGCAAAGGCTTGCTGCTGCGCATTTTCCGAATCTTAAGCACAGAGTATACATTTTCTCTCTCAAAAGAGAATCAGAAGGCGATGAACTGGCTGGTATTTGAAGAAGTTTCCAACTATATCAAGGCTCATTTCCAATCCGTTTCCATTCAGGATTTGGTAACTATTTTTCACTATCAGGAGGATTACTTTAATCGATTGATCAAGCAGAAAACCGGGCTGACCTATTCCGGTTACGTGCAGCAGATTCGCTTAGAAAAAGCCGAAGCGCTTCTGACAACGACGTCCATGAGTATCGACGCAATTGCAGAAGCTTCCGGCTATCATAATAAAGGATTCTTTTATAAGATTTTCCAGGCGAAATATGGTACGACGCCCGCAAACTATCGAAAGACAAGTTCCTAGAGGAGAAAATCACCGTTGCGGTAAGTAGATTTTTCCGTTCTTCTCCTTCAAAAAACGTTTCAGTAAAAATACAAGAAAATACGGAAATGTGTAAAATTCACCATTATACCCTATATTTTTGTTTGCAAATTTT
>JAQUUC010000004.1 GCA_028694105.1 Hespellia sp. | reverse complement strand
GTGGTCTTGGTACCGGGGTAACTTTTTCTAATGCAAGAACAACTTCTTTGCTGCAATTAGCATTTTCGATGTCTAAAATATAGTGAACCTTTGCGCCTTTATAAGGTGTTCCCGTTTCGGCATCCTTCATCTGCTCAGTAATACACGCAAGCTGTTTTACATAAACGGTGTTATCGCACACCAGCAGAATAGGCTTGTCGTTTACATAAACCATATAATCTCCAAACATTTTTTATAGCGAATATCGCCAACCCCACTGATCTGTTCACATACAAATTCCATATACTCTACTGATGTTGCCATCGATACACCTCCTCTAATTTCATTCTTTTAAGGCAATATAAATATTAATCTCACTGTTTTCAACATCCGAATTCAAATATTCTTCAAAGTCTCCTGTAAAGCTTCTGTCTAAATCCATCTGCCAAATCTCGCCCCAAGTCTCTGCAACTACTTTTTGCATATGCCCACGCAGCGAGAATTTTGCATACTTTCCGGCAGGAATAATTTTGGTTGTTAACGCGCTATTTTCGGACTTTGACACTTCGTTTCCTACGGTTACCACATAATCCTTTTCGGTGTAATCTGAATACAGTCCGATTGCATACTCGTTCACCTTGTTTTTGATTTTCGCATTGACACCGCCCTGATATAAATCCATCCAAAGTTTACCGATTTTCTCACCCATTTTAGGATCATCATTGCTCGTTGTTGTACTGACACCCACAATCGTTTTTTCATTAAGATTTACAATTTCATAGTTCATTTTATACTACCTCCATTTATTTGATAGATTCATTATAAATGAACAAATATGTCATCTGTGTGTCATATTATAAATAATTGTGAATGGTTTTTTGAAGTTCCGCTTTGATTGAATTTCGGACCTCCAAAGGTTCCAGCACCTCACAATGACTTCCAAAAGATGCGATGTAAGAAAAAATCCATTCTCCCATAGGAAATATCGTTTCTACCATAAAGCTGCCATCGTCCTGTTTTGTGTAATGATCAAACTCATCGTAAACCCGATAAGCCATATCGGCATCCAGCTTCAGTTTTAATGTGATATATGTTTCTTGAAACATGTTGTCCTTAAATATCGGACCTGTAATTTTTCGTTCAAATCGTTTGTCTGTAACCACAAGATCTTTGATACGGCTCAGCTTGAAAAAGCGAAAGTCCTTCCTTAACGTACAGTAGGCATATAAATATTGTGACATCCCCTTAAAGCAAAGTCGTAAGGGTTCAACCTCACGTGCAGTCCTTTCCCCTTTTCCACTGGAATAGACAAACCGGATTCGTTTCTTTGACAGGATTGCCGACTTCATATCCTGAAATAATTTCGACTCTTCCTCTGCATGATACCATGAGGAAAAATCAATCTCAATCCAATCCGAATTATTTTCACCAAACAAACTGCCGAGTTTTTGTAAGGCAGAGTCTGTTCCATTGAAATTGATTGCACCAACCGCTTGAAGGGCAGATAAAATATCTGTCTTTTCCTCTTCGGTCAGTACCGTCTTGTTTAGCACAAAGTTGTCTAAAATAGATATTCCACCGCCCTTTCCCCTGCTCATGTAAACGGGAATTCCAGCGGCTGATAATGTCTCAATATCACGATAAATTGTCCGCTCAGACACTTCAAAATGCTCCGCAAGTTCCCTTGCTGTGATGGTTTTCTTATCAAGCAGTATGTATATGATTTCAAACATTCGATTTATTTTCATGGGTGCTCCTCAAAATCCGGTCGATAAAGTAACAAGAATGCGTCAGCATTGTTTTCAAAAAGACCGCTCATATTACGAGCGGTCTTTCAGTAAAAGGGATTATGAATTTTGTCATTGTTTTACGCCACCTATGTATACCGCCTGTAACGACAAATCCTTATTTAGAATGACCAGATCCGCGTCTTTTCCCGGTGTAATGCTTCCGCACTGCTCGAAGATACCGATTTCCTTCGCAGGATTCACCGTTGCACATTTCACTGCAGTCGCAAAAGGAATTCCCATCTCTTTTACCGCCACGCGAATACAATCCATCAGATTCGTTGCCGAGCCTGCTATCGTGCCATCCTTCAGGGTTGCTCTATTGCCAGTCACAAATACAGGCTGTCCGCCAAGCGTATACTCTCCATCACTCAGTCCAGTCGCTCTCATACTGTCGCTGATCATAATCATACGATCAGAGCCAAACATTTGAAAGGTTGCACGGACTGCAGCCGGATGAATATGCACTCCGTCACAAATCAGCTCAACTCTGCATGCCTGCGTATCGCACGCCGCCCCAATCACTCCGGGTGCCCGGTGTGAAAACGGAGGCATCGCATTATAGAGATGCGTCGCATGTCTTGCTCCTCTGTCGTACGCTTCCTTCGCCGTATCATAATCCGCCTCTGTGTGCGCGACTGATACCACGACCTCGTCCTTCACTGCGTCTATGAATTCCATGGCACCTTCTGTCTCCGGGGCAATATCAACGAGTTTAATTAATCCGTCTGCATCTTTCTGTAATTCACGGAATAATGCGACGTCACACCTGCGGATATGCTCTGCCGCCTGCGCACCTTTCTTCGCTTCGCTGATGAACGGTCCTTCCATGTTGATGCCGACCAGCTTCGCGCCGGCTGCATTCTTGTGGGCTGCCGCCGTCTTCATAATTACGTGCAGCTCATCCTCCGAAACCGTCATCGTTGCAGGGGCCATCGATGTGACACCGACAGAGGCTTCATACTTCGCAATTGTATCAATTGCTTCTGCGCTTCCGTCACACATATCTGCACCCACACATCCGTGGAAATGGATATCAACCAGGCCCGGAATCAAGTAGCCGCCCTCTCCGTCAACCACCTCCGCCGTCTCCGATGCGTCTTTCACAATCTTTCCGTTCTCAAAAGCCACCTCGCCGGGATGAAATGTTTCGTCTTCGTCAAAAATAAGTACATTTTTAATAATCATAATAAGGAACCTTCCTTTTGGTCTGATTCTAAATGCCTGCCGGATTGTTTTCCGATCCGATTATCTCGGGCATTTTGATAAAGCCGCACGGTCTGCAATCACAATCACATCCTGATGCATCTGAAGGATTGATCCCGGCACCTTCGGAGTTACCGGTCCGAAAAATGATTTTGCTACCGCATCTGCTTTGTCTTCCCCACTCACAATTAATAAAATCTTCTTCGCCTTCATAATTGTCTGAATTCCCATGGTATATGCCTGTTTTGGCACGTCATCAATGGAATCAAAAAATCGCTTGTTTGCTTCAATCGTGCTCTCTGCCAGATCCACACAATGTGTCTCTTTTACAAATTCCTCTCCCGGCTCATTAAATCCAATATGTCCGTTGCGTCCGATACCGAGCAGCTGCATATCAACGCCTCCCAGTGTACGCAGTACCTGCTCATAGCGGGCACTCTCTGCCTCTACATCCATATTCGTTCCATCCGGAATATTCGTATTATTTTTATCAATATTCACCTTGCTGAATAAATGTTCATTCATGAAATAATAGTAACTCTGTTCGTTCGTAGGCTCAATCCCTCTGTATTCATCCAGATTCGCTGTTGTAACCTCCGAAAAATCAATATCGCCCGCATTATACCGCTCCACAAGATTCTGGTACATCCCGATTGGAGTCGATCCCGTCGCAAGTCCAAGTGTACAGTCCGGTTTCATGGTAACTTGCGCAAAGATAATGTTTGCAGCCTTTCTGCTCATATCATCGTAGTCTTTTGCCTCGTAAATTCTCATTTCTATTCCTCCGTTTACCCAATTTTTCTTCATTATAACACTTCCCACTTTTTTATACAATCATGTGATTTTTATTTGAACGATTGTATAAAAAACAGGACGGAAATGATAAAACAATCTTCACATTTCTTCGTCCTGAAATTCACTTGTGTATTTAATTTCTACCAGCATGAGTCCTTGGGGCGGTACCGTGACTCCCGCCGCCATGCGGTTCTTCGCCTCCACAATTTCTTTGACATCCTCCGGGGTATAAAATCCCCGACCGACTCTCAAAAGTGTACCGACGATAATCCGCACCATATTATAGAGAAATCCATCTCCTGAAATATGCAGGATGATCTCATCCTCCGATTGTACAATTGAAAGATCTGTCACCGTGCGCACCGTTGTCTTTGCATTCGTCCTCACATTGCAAAAGCTTGCAAAGTCATGTTTGCCTACAATGAACGCCGCTGCCCTTCGCATCTGCTCCACATCCAGCTGATAGGTCACCTGATAGCTGTAGAGACGTTTCATCGGATCTAATACCGGGCTGTTCACAATCCGGTATTCGTATGTCTTGATAATCTGATCCTGATATCTCGGATGCCAGCCGCTATCCACCTCTTCCGACATCGTTATCACGATATCTTCCGGCAGTTTCTGGTTCAATGCTACCGCAAACCGATCCGGAGGAATCGTACTCTCTGTATCAAACACCGCTATGTTCGCCCTTGCATGGACACCGGAATCTGTGCGGCTCGCGCCAATCACCGTAATCTCTTCCTTCGTCAGCCTGCGAAGCGCCTTGTTCAGTACCTCTTCAATTGTAATTGCGTTTGGCTGAATCTGCCAGCCGCAATAATTCGTTCCATCATAAGCGATGGTCAGTCTGATTCTCTTCATCTTCTGCCCTTTAAAAAATCCAGATATGAAATGGCACATATCTTCCAATTGCAAATACTGCAATTACATATACCACCGTCACAAGATAGGCCATGCGGTCGCGTCCTTTATATACCAGTGGTTTCATCTTCGTTCTGCCGTCACCGCCCCGATAACATCTGGATTCCATTGCCATCGCCAGATCATTTGCCCGGCGAAATGCCGATACGAACAGCGGCACCAGTATCGGAATCATAGCTTTTGCCTTTTGAATGATATTGCCACTCTCGAGATCCGCGCCTCTCGCGATCTGTGCCTTCATAATCTTATCGGTCTCTTCAAGCAGAATCGGGATGAAACGCAGTGCGATTGACATCATCATCGCAATCTCATGTACGGGTACCCTGATCTTGTTCAGTGGATATAACAGCTTCTCAATTCCGTCTGTCAGAGAGTTCGGTGTTGTCGTAAATGTCATCAGCGACGAGCCGATAATCAAAAAGGTTAATCGTATCGCCATGAACACCGCCGTGGAAAGGCCCAGTTCCGTAATCGTGAAAATCCATTTGTGAAAGAGTACAGCGCCTCCTCTGGTCAGGAACAGATTAAACAGAACCGTAATCATCAGCAGCATGATAATCGGTTTTAATCCTTTTACGATATACTGAAACGGCACTCTCGACAACCGGATCACGCCAAACAAAAACACCGCTGCAATGACATACCCAAGTACACTCTTCTGCAGAAAAAGTGAAATCAAAAATAACAGAGTACACACGATCTTTACTCTGGGATCTAATCGGTGCAGTATGCTTTTTGCCGGATAATATTGTCCTATTGTAATATCTCTAATCATCGAAATTCCTCATAATCTCGTCCGCCGCTTCCGTAATTGTAATTGCGTCCGTCTTAATATTCATTCCCTTCTCTGCAAGGGCATTCAGTATATAAGTCACCTGCGGGGCTGCAAGCCCTACGGCTTCCAGTTCCTTGTAATGTGCGAACACTTCCTTCGGTGAACCATCGTACATCTTTTCTCCCTGATTCATCACAATGATGCGTTCCACATATTTCGCAATATCCTCCATGCTGTGTGACACAAGAATCACCGTCATATCTGTCTCACGATGCAGATACGCAACCTGATCCAGAATCTCATCACGTCCTCTCGGATCCAGTCCTGCCGTGGGTTCATCTAACACCAGCACTTTGGGGTTCATCGCCAGCACACCTGCAATCGCAACACGGCGCTTCTGACCGCCGGAAAGATCGAACGGCGACTGCTTATAATATTTCTCCGGAAATCCAACCAGTTCAAGAGCTTCTCTCGCTCTCTTCTCACATTCTTCCGGGGAGAGACCCTGATTCTTCGGTCCAAAGCAGACATCTGTGAGCACATCCACTTCAAAAAGCTGATGCTCCGGATACTGGAATACTAGTCCGACCTGCCCGCGCAGTGCGCGCATATCATACCCTTCGTCGTAAATGTTCTTCCCTTCATAATACAGCTTACCGCTGGTCGCAGGAACCAGTCCGTTCAGGTGCTGGATCAGTGTGGATTTGCCCGAGCCCGTATGTCCGATGACACCGACAAACTGCCCCTGTAAAATCTCAAACGACACATCCTTCAGTGCCTGCTTTTCGTACGCAGTGCCCAGACTGTAAATATAATTTAAGTGTTCTGCTTTAATTGACATAGTGCCTCCACAAGTTCTTCTGTTCTAAGAATTCCATTCGGAATATCCAGCCCGCGTTTTTTCAGTTCGTCTGCCAGCATCGTTACCTGCGGTACATCCAGACGATATTTCTTTAATTCATCTACGCATCCAAAAATTTCTCTCGGAGTCCCTTCCATCACAACATGGCCTTCATCCATAACAAAGACATGATCTGCGTCAATGACCTCTTCCATATAGTGCGTGATCAGGATGACCGTCACCTTCTCCTTCTCGCGAAGCTCCTGCACCGTGCGGAGTACTTCCTTTCGTCCGTTCGGGTCCAGCATTGCCGTCGGTTCATCCAGAACAATACATTTCGGATGCATCGCGATCACACCGGCGATTGCGACACGCTGCTTCTGTCCTCCTGACAGCTTATTTGGCGAATGTGAACGATATTCTATCATTCCAACCGCTTTTAGGCTGTCCTCGACCCGTTTCCAGATATCCTCCGTCGGTACGCCAAGGTTCTCCGGACCAAAGCCGACATCTTCCTCCACGACCGTTCCGATAATCTGATTGTCCGGATTCTGAAAGACCATACCGGCACTTTGTCTGACATTCCACAGCTCCATCGGATCCTTCGTGTCCCGTCCATTCACCCACATCGTGCCCTCTGTCGGCACAAGAATCGCGTTGATGTGCTTTGCAAGCGTCGATTTACCGGATCCGTTATGACCTAAAATAGCAACAAAAGAGCCCGGGTCGATATCAAGAGTCACCTCATCAATCGCCCGGTTCATTCCAATTACATTTCCCTCTTCATCATGTTTTGCATATTCAAACGTTAGTTTCTCTGTCTGAATGATTCCCATCTTAAGCCTTCTCCGGTTCGTCGTATTCAACACCCTGTGTATCTACCGTCACCTTTTTCATTACCTGTTTATCTAATGGCTTGTCCTGATAATCGGTTGCTGTCTGTGCAATCTTATCGACAACCTCAAGTCCTTCTGTAACCTTACCAAACGCAGCATATGCTCCGTCCAGATGCGGAGAGTCCTTGTGCATGATAAAGAACTGTGAGCCTGCAGAGTTCGGCATCATTGAACGTGCCATCGACAGAACTCCCTCTGAATGTACCAGATCATTCTTAAATCCGTTCTGAGAGAATTCTCCCTTGATAGAGTATCCCGGTCCGCCCATACCGGTTCCATCCGGGCAGCCGCCCTGAATCATAAAGCCCGGGATGACACGGTGAAAGGTAAGATTGTCATAAAAGCCCTTTTTAATCAGTGAAATAAAGTTCTTCACTGTGTTCGGTGCCAATTCCGGATATAACTCCGCTTTCATAATATCGCCATTTTCCATTTCAATTGTTACAATTGGATTTGCCATTATTATTCCCTCTTTTCTTTTTCAATCAGCTTTTAGCTTATCATTTAACCTTGCTATATTGTACCTAATTTTTGCACGTTCGTAAAGGTTTGTTCTATGAAAAAACCATAAACAAATCAATCACGGTGCAATGTTCTTGGCAAAAATGATGCCATTCTGTTTACCATATCCTCATCCGGATTGAACAAAATGCAATTCATCTGCTGTGAAATCGTGCACATAACTGCGTAAGGTGTCTGCGATGCGTCTGCCATCGAGTAATCCTTCGTCACAAAATCATGGTAGGAATCAAGCTGATGCGAGGTCCTTGGTGCAATAACCTCCACCTCTTTTAAATCAACCGATATCAGATGCTTTCTTTTTGCACGGTTATAAATCACATCTACATTTAATTCATGGTTCAGCAGTGAGTACTCATATTCCACCTTCAGTCTCGGGAAAATAAGCAGCACAGCAATGATTCCGAAAATAACTGCCACAAAAAACATAAGGAATCCAAAGAACACAGATGACAGGGCTAGTACGACTATCACAGCAATGGATAGTACTTTTATCGCAATATCGGAAGGTTTCGTTTTTCTTTGTACAATCTGTTCGCAAAATGTATCATTCATATATTATTCATCCTTTCACTTCTTCTCTCTCAGTACGTTTAAATAGTTCATCGCCATCATGGCAATTCGAATTACACAGGCATCCTCAAACACACGGATATCAAGTCCTGTCTTCTTCTCAAGCTGTTCAATACGGTAAATCAACGTGTTCCGGTGCATGTGGAGCTGTCTCGAGGTCTCCGCAATATTTAAATTATACTGGAAGAACTTGGATATCGTAAGCTGCATCTCCTCGTCCAGCTGCTCCGGCAGCTCTCCGCGAAATACCTCCCGGAGAAATTCTTCACAATTATTCTGTGGCACCTGAATTAAGAGTCCGCCGGTTCCGAGACGGTCATACGGCATAATCAGCTGCTCCGAATAGAAAATATTCCGGATTCGCATCGACATCATTGCATCCCGGTAACATTCCAGTGCATCGGATAGTTCATTCATCTCACGACTGAACGAAACATGGACCGAGGACATCGCCTCAGCACCTACTGTATCCACAATCATATGTGCAATCGACATCGACTCCGCATAGCGGGTGTCTCCCGTTTCTTCTGTGGGACCAAGCAGCACCACCCTGTGATGATCCATCTTGACCACATAATTTTTCCCCTGCGACGGAAACATATTCTTCAGTAATTCTATAAATAAGTCATCCACCACATTCTTCGTCTCAATCAAAAACAGCACCCTTTTCGTCTCATTGGAAATGTGCAGTTTCTTTGCGTACGCATCAATCTCCGTTGTCTGCAGCCTTCCCAGCATCAGACTGCGAAGAAAATAGTTCTTATCGAACTTCTCTTTGTATGCTCCCAGAAGCTGCTTCACCTGCATCAGTGCATACTCCGTCTCCTCCGGTGTCTCTGCCGTAATCTGCATGTGAAGTCCGGTTGCTTTTGTCAGTTCTTTGATTGCTTTTTCCAGTTCATTCCGGCTCGCCATTGCTGCCTCCTTCAGTCATCCATTCTAACAGCGTTCATCTTTGATTGAAAAAGGCTGTACTTTAAAAGTACAGCCTTTTTGGTACTAGTTATAGTTTAAATCATTAATCTGTAATCGTCAACTCTGTTTCTTTGTCGAAGAAATGTGTCTTCTCCATGTCGAATGCAAATTTAGCGTGATCGCCATTGCGAAGAGGTGTACGTGCGTTCACACGTGCTGTCATCTGTGTTCCTTCAACATCGAAGTATAAGTAAACTTCAGCGCCGAGCAATTCATACACTTTGATGTTTGACTCAATTACGCTGTCCGGTGACTGTGCAATAAATGTCTCTTCATCATGTACATGCTCCGGACGAATACCAAGAACAACTGTCTTTCCAATATATCCGCCGTCAATAAGTGCTTTTTTCTTAGATGCAGGTACTTTTAATTTGTACTGTCCCATCTGTGCATAGACATCTTCGCCCTCTTTCGTGATCTCAACATCCTGGAAGTTCATCTGTGGTGATCCGATAAATCCTGCAACGAATAAATTGCATGGATTGTTATATAAATTCTGTGGAGAATCAATCTGCTGGCAAACACCGTCTTTCATAACAACGATTCTTGTACCAAGTGTCATAGCCTCTGTCTGGTCATGTGTTACGTAAATAATCGTAGCTCCCAGTCTCTCATGAAGCTTAGAAATCTCGATACGCATCTGAACACGAAGTTTTGCATCCAAGTTAGAAAGTGGCTCATCCATAAGGAATACCTTAGGATTACGAACGATAGCACGTCCCATAGCAACACGCTGTCTCTGTCCACCTGATAAAGCTTTTGGCTTACGGTCTAATAATTTGGTTAAGTCAAGAATCGCTGCTGCTTCACGAACCTTCTTATCAATCTCAGCTTTTGGCTCTTTACGTAACTTTAAGCCGAATGCCATATTGTCATATACTGTCATATGTGGATATAACGCGTAGTTCTGAAATACCATTGCGATATCGCGGTCTTTAGGTTCTACGTTGTTCATAACCTTACCGTCAATCTCGAATGTTCCGCCGGAAATATCTTCCAGACCTGCGATCATACGAAGTGTTGTAGACTTACCACATCCAGATGGTCCTACAAAGATGATAAATTCTTTGTCTGCTACTTCCAGATCAAAATCTTTTACTGCTTCAAATCCGTTTGGATATACTTTCTGAATACCTTTTAATGATAAACTTGCCATTTTAAATTGCCTCCTTGAATCCTTTGTTTTCATTTACTGATTTATTAACTGATATCAGTATAACATTTTGGAGGAAATGGACAATGTCATGAGTAACCAAATAATTTTTTCAAAAATGTACATGTTAGCTATGCAGGGCAGATTTTATGCCCGGTCAATATACTGGCACGCCGCAAGTGCCGCCACGGCACCATCCGCTGCCGCCGTTGTCAGCTGGCGCACCTCTTTGGTCCTGCAGTCTCCGGCCGCAAAGATTCCCGGGTGAGATGTCATGCAGTCCTCCGCCGCCAGAATGAATCCGGCACCGTCAAGCTTCACTGCATTTTCAAATACATCATTCTTCGGAATCTGTCCAACAGCCATGAAGATGCCGTCTACCTTAAGTTCGAAATCTTCATCGGTTATCTTATTCGTAAGAACAAGTCCTTCCACGAAGCTCTCGCCAATAATCGCCTTCACAGTTGCATTCATAACAAACTCCACGTTATCCTTTATCTCCAGCGGTTTCACCAGCCTGCTCTCTCCGCGGAATTCATCCCTTCTGTGAATCAGATACACACGGCTGCAGTAATTCGATAAGAACGCCGCATCCTGAAGTGCCGTATTCCCGCCGCCGATCACCGCTACATCACGGTTCTTAAAGAACGCGCCGTCACAGGTCGCGCAGTACGACACTCCCGCGCCCACCAGCTTGTCTTCCTTCGCCACTCCGAGTCGTCTGTGTGTGACACCGGTTGCTATAATAATGCTTCTGCACGGATACTCCTTACCGGTTGTCTCAATCACCTTGATTCCCTCATCCTCACGGATGCCGGTCACGGTCTCAAGCTCCGTCTCCGCGCCAAGTCTGATTGCCTGATTCAGCAGATTCGTTGCAAAGTCACTTCCGCTGATGCTCTCAATTCCCGGGTAATTCTCAACATTAGGGGATGTCACGATCTGTCCGCCATAATTCAGGCTTTCAATAATAATCACTTTTTTTCCGGCTCTCAAGCCATAGATTGCAGCTGTCATTCCGGCTGTTCCGCCCCCAATAATACCAATGTCATACATCATAATAGTTTCCTCCCTTTGCTCATACAGTTAAGACGGAAGAAATCATTCCTTCCGTCTCAGCTTTTTATTACCAGACGCTTATCTGATAGTATCTTCCGCATATTGTTTAATATTCGATGCGTTTGCCACTTTTTTCACTCCATCAGCTCCGACAACTACCAGCGTCGGCGCCTGCATCACACCATACTGCTGAACCAGTTCCACATTTTCCTCTGCATCAATCACTTCATAGGAAATGTTTGCCTTCTCAAGCATACCGGTCGCAAGCTTACAGTTCGGGCAGGTCTTTGTTGTAAAAAGCATCGTCTTTACCTCACCTGAAGGTGCCTGCATTTCCTCTGCTTCCTTCTTTGCAGCCTGTGATTTTACATGCAGATGCGATTTCGTAATATCGTATAATTTACGTTCTTTGTATTCCTGCGTCTTACCATCATTCCAGTTCGATACCGGACGATAGTACCCCGTAATACGGCTGTATACCTCCGTTGTCTCACCACAGATCGGGCAGGTGAACTCTTCGCCCGCAATATATCCGTGATTCTTACAGATTGTGTAAGTCGGAGACATCGTATAATACGGAAGTCTGTAGTTTTCTGCAATCTTGCGAACAAGAGATGCCGCTGACTTCCAGTCCGGAAGCTTCTCACCAAGAAATGCATGGAATACCGTTCCGGATGTATAAAGTGTCTGTAATTCATCCTGCACATCAAGTGCATCAAAAATATCCTCTGTATATCCAACCGGAAGATGAGAACTGTTCGTATAATAAGGTGTTCCATTCTCTTCCGCAGCTGTGATAATGTCAGGGAACTGCGCTACATCATGCTTTGCAAGACGGTAGGTCGTAGACTCTGCCGGTGTAGCCTCTAAGTTGTAGAGATCGCCGTATTCTTCCTGATAATCAGAGAGACGTTCCCGCATGTGATTTAAGACCCTCTTCGAGAACTCCTGTGTCTCATTGGTGGTCATATCTTTACCGATCCATTTTGCATTCAGTCCAGCTTCATTCATACCGATCAGCCCGATGGTTGAAAAATGGTTGGCAAATGTTCCAAGATAATGCTTCGTGTATGGATACAGCCCTTCCTCCAGTAATTTGGAAATGACCGTGCGCTTTGTGTGAAGCGACCGTGCGGAAATGTCCATCATACGGTCCAGTCTGTGGAAGAATTCTCCTTCATCCGCTGACAGATATGCAATTCTGGGCATATTAATTGTAACAACACCAACCGACCCTGTGCTCTCACCGCTTCCGAAGAATCCACCGGATTTCTTGCGGAGCTCACGCAGGTCAAGACGAAGTCTGCAGCACATACTGCGCACATCGCTTGGCTCCATGTCGCTGTTGATATAATTTGAAAAATATGGAGTTCCGTACTTTGCCGTCATCTCAAATAAGAGACGGTTATTTTCTGTATCGGACCAGTCAAAATCCTTCGTGATTGAGTAGGTCGGAATCGGATATTGGAATCCACGTCCGTTTGCATCGCCCTCAATCATAACCTCGATGAACGCCTTGTTGACCATGTCCATCTCTTCCTTACAGTCTGCGTAGGTGAAGTTCTGTTCTTCGCCGCCTACGAGTGCCGGAAGATTTGCAAGGTCATTCGGTACTGTCCAGTCCAGCGTAACATTGACAAACGGTGCCTGCGTTCCCCATCTGGATGGGATATTCACGCCGTATACAAATGATTCGATACATTTCTTCACTTCCGCATAAGACAGCTGGTCTGCCTTTGCAAACGGTGCCAGATAGGTGTCGAACGATGAAAATGCCTGTGCCCCCGCCCATTCATTCTGCATGATTCCGAGGAAGTTAACCATCTGGTTACACAGCACGCTTAAATGTTTTGCAGGCGCAGAAGAAATTCTTCCCGGCACACCGCCGAGGCCCTGCTGAATCAGCTGCTTCAAAGACCATCCGGCGCAGTAACCTGTGAGCATGGAAAGATCATGAATGTGGATGTCCGCATTCTTGTGCGCCCTGCAGATCTCATCATCGTAAATCTCTGACAGCCAGTAATTCGCTGTGATGGCTCCGGAGTTGCTTAAGATCAGGCCTCCCACCGAATAGGTAACGGTTGAATTCTCCTTCACACGCCAGTCTGTAACCTTTACATAACTGTCCACGATTTCTTTGTAATCCAGAACCGTCGACTTCAAGTTACGGATCTTCTCTCTCTGTTTTCTATAGAGAATATATCCCTTCGCCACATCTGCATAGCCTGCCTGAACAAGAACAGACTCTACGCTGTCCTGGATATCTTCCACCTGTACAAGACCATCCTTCACTTTGTCTGCAAAATCCGCAGTAACTTTCAGTGCAAGCATATCAATAATATCCTGATTATATGCTTTCTCCTGTGCTTCAAATGCCTGGGCAATCGCTTTTGCAATCTTCGACAAATTAAATTCTGCTACTTTTCCGTCTCTTTTCGTTACCTTATACATGACTATTCCTCTCTCTTTCCGCCGTAATCCTCTTCGTGTTTTTAATTCTTTTTTCATATATAGAATATGATTGCCCAACCTGTCTCAAGGTTTGGGTGTCTATGAATATAGTACCACTATGGGTACGTGCTGTCAATCAAAAATAACAAGATGTAGTGAAACTATAAAGTTTCGCACACTACATCTTGTTATTTTGGAATCAGCTGAAAACGCTGTATTTATAAGGTTTTTCGAGTATTTCGTGCTAAATCAGACACCCCTGAGTTTTACATTCGGCACCTGCTCCCGCACAATATCCGCCGCCTGCTGCATAATGTCCTTGTTATATCCCCGCAGCCCTTCACAGATCAGATCGCCGGAATCTTCAAAACTCTGCAGAAAATATAATTCATCCCCCGCAATCCATCTGGAAATATCTTTGAAATCATCTTTTTTATGAAATTCCCGCACCACCGTCGTGCGAAATTCAAACGGAACCACTCCCGACATAAGATAATCCACGCTCTCTTCCACCCTTTTTGTATCATATCCTTCAATTCCGATTGTCTCTGGATATTTCCGGATGGAATTCTTAATGTCCATCGCCACATAATCTAACAGACCAGCTTCTGTCAGCTCCTTCAGCTTCTCCGGAAAGCTGCCGTTCGTATCCAGTTTGACCTTATACCCAAGCTCCTTCACGGACTTGATAAACGCCACCAGATCCGGCTGCAGACAAGGTTCTCCTCCACTGATACAGACCGCATCCAGAATCCCCTGCCTCTTCTTTAGAAAAGCCAAGGTCTCCTCCTCCGGGATATTACAAGATAAATCAACGTGTGTGACCAGCGGCGCATTATGACAGAACGGGCAGCGGAAGTTACACCCCGCTGTAAAAATCGTACATGCGACCTGCTCCGGATAATCGAGCAGTGTCAATTTCTGCAGTCCCTGAATATTCATAGAATCTCCTTCTGTTTCAACACATTTATTTCTTTTCTGCTCTCTTTTTCTTCGCATATTCTACATCATCGAACGGATCATCCTCATGTCGGTCTTCAATCTCCTTAAAGGTTCTGTGATGTCCCACATAGCGGTAGGCAGGACGGATGATTTTGCCGGCATTGACCAGTTCTTCCATCCGGTGTGCGCACCATCCGGAAATACGTGAAATTGCAAAAATCGGTGTGAATAATTCGCGAGGAATGTTCAGCATCGTATATACAAATCCGCTGTAAAAATCGACATTTGCACATACCGGCTTAAAGAGTTTTCTCTTTTTCATGATCAGTTCGCCCGCAACGCGTTCTACCTTCTCATAAAGCTCAAATACCTTCTGAAGATTCTTCTCCTCCGCCAGATTCTTTGCATAGCGTTTTAAGATGACCTCTCTCGGATCGCTGATCGTGTATACGGCATGTCCCATACCATAGATCAGTCCTGCATTGTCAAATGCTTTTTTATCCAGAATCGCATTCAGATAATCTTCCAGCTTCTGATCATCCTCCCAGTCCGGGCAATGTTCCATAATGTCCTCGAACATATCCTGAACCTTCAGGTTTGCGCCGCCATGTTTCGGTCCCTTCAGTGATCCGATGGATGCGGAAATGGCAGAATACGTGTCAGTTCCCGACGATGTCACAACATGCGTCGTAAATGTAGAGTTATTACCGCCACCGTGCTCTGCATGAAGCACAAGCGCAATATCAAGTACCTTTGCCTCTAAGTCTGTGAACTGTCCGTCTTCACGGAGCATGTATAAAATATTCTCCGAAAACGACAGCTCTTTTTTCGGATTTTTAATCAGAAGATTTTCGTCCTGTCTGAAATGACGGTACGAATGATACGAATATACCGCAATCATCGGCAGCTTCGAAATCAGCTGGAGTGACTGGCGAAGCGCATTCTCCGGCGTGATATCATCCGCTTTATCGTCATATGTATAGAGCGTCAGAATACATCTCTGCATCGCATTCATGATATTTTCATTGGACGCTTTCATAATGACATCACGAATAAATCTCTGCGATAATTCCTGCATGTCCACCAGAATACTTCGAAACATTTCAAACTGTCTCTCTGTCGGCGAGCGGCCGAACAGCAGTGTATAGATCGTCTCCTCGAATCCATATTTGCGCTGTTCAAAGCTTTCCACCATATCAGCGACACTATAGCCCTGGAAATAAAGCTGTCCATTCGCGGGGATTTTTTTTCCGTCTTCATATTCATAAGCAACAACATCGGAAATTTCTGTCAGTCCGGTCAGAACCCCTTTACCATTGGAATCACGAAGTCCTCGTTTTACATCGTATTCCTGATAAAGATTCTGATCAATCTGCCCCGATAATACCGAGTATCCAAGCAGCTCTTTAAAATCATGCTCGTGGGACTTACCCAGTTCAAGAATTTCTTCTGCAATTGTATTTGTTTTATGTTCCATCATAAATCCCCCGTTTCCAAGTCTCAAATCATTTGCAAAGTGTCTCTGCAATCGCTTTGATGAATCCCTCGCTGTTCAATACAGTCGGATTCTCAATTGAAGTAATCAGTGCCAGATCCTTCGTCATCTTACCTTCTTCGATGGTCTGGATGGTTGCCTTCTCGAGCTTATCTGCAAATTCCATCAATTCCTTATTGCCGTCTAACTCACCACGTTTGCGAAGCGCGCCTGTCCATGCGAAAATGGTTGCCACTGAGTTGGTCGATGTCTCTTCCCCTTTTAAGTGCTTGTAGTAATGACGCTGAACAGTTCCGTGTGCTGCTTCATATTCATAAAAGCCCTGTGGGGATACCAGTACAGAAGTCATCATGGCAAGTGAACCAAATGCAGAAGAAATCATATCACTCATAACATCTCCGTCATAGTTTTTGCAGGCCCAGATGTATCCGCCCTCTGATTTCATTACACGTGCAACCGCATCATCAATCAGTGTGTAGAAATATACGATGCCCGCAGCTTCAAATTTCTCTTTATATTCCGCATCAAAAATATCCTGAAAAATATCTTTAAATGTATGGTCATATTTTTTGGAGATGGTGTCTTTCGTTGCGAACCAGAGATCCTGTCTGATGTCCAAGGCATAGTTGAAACAGCTTCTCGCAAAGCTCTCAATCGAATTGTCCAGATTGTGCATTCCCTGCGCCACACCAGCCCCTGTATAGTTGTGAACCAGCTCTTTGATCTCAGTTCCGTCCTCACCCGTATACACTAATTCCACTTTACCGGGTCCGGGCACTTTGATCTCTGCATTCTTATACACATCGCCATATGCATGTCTTGCAATTGTGATTGGCTTCTTCCAATTCTTAACAACAGGTTCAATTCCTTTTACAACAATCGGTGCTCTGAACACAGTTCCGTCAAGAATGGCACGGATCGTTCCGTTCGGGCTCTTCCACATTTCCTTCAGATCATATTCGGTCATTCTCGCTGCATTCGGCGTAATGGTCGCACATTTTACAGCCACGCCATACTTCTTCGTTGCCTCTGCGGAATCAATTGTAATCTGATCATCGGTCTCATTACGTTTTTCCAGCCCCAGATCGTAATATTCGGTCTTCAAATCAATAAACGGAAGTAAGAGATCATCCTTAATCATCTTCCAGAGGATGCGTGTCATCTCATCCCCGTCCATCTCTACCAAAGGTGTTGTCATCTGAATTTTGCTCATTTTTTTAGTCCTCCTAGTTTGTTTTCATCCATTGTCTTTATTTATTTCTTCGTAACCCTGTCTGCGCAAATTCTCCATTACGCGCAAAATATGTTCATTGGCCAGCTGTTCCGCCAAATCTGCATCATGATCTCTGATCGCCTCTAAAATTGCCTTGTGCTCTCTCACCGACTTCTTCGCACGGTCTTTCTCGGCCACAGAAGAAGCTCTCGCATGCTTTACATAGCGGTGGAAATCTACCAGCACATGGTCCAGCATCCTTGAATTAGATGCTTTATAGATCAGCGCATGAAATCTGCCGTCCAAAAGGACCATCTGATCCTGCTGTTCTTTTCTCAGGTTAAATTCTGAAAGCAAAACAATCTCTTCCAGCTCATTCAGTTCTTCTTCTGTAATGTTCTCGGTTGCCCATCTGGCAGCCAGCCCCTCCAGATACGAACGAATCATGTAAATGTCTTTAACATCTTTACTCGTGATGCCGTTCACGCGCGCACCTTTGTTCGGAATAATCTCAACAAGACCTTCCAGTTCCAGCTGCCTGAGCGCTTCGCGAACCGGTGTCCGGCTCACCCCAAGTTCTTTTCCAACCGTAATCTCCCGCAGTTCATCACCTGTCGCATACTTCCCGGAAAGAATCCCATCACGTATTTGCTGCAATACCCGTCCTCGAAGGGACTGATCTTCTTGCTCTTTCACTTTAATAGAACCTCCCAATGTCATTTTGTACTATTGTATACAGCTGTACAAGTTTTGTCAATTACTTTTCTGATTTATGTAGCATTCGAGGCCAAATCTTCCCGCTATTTTTTCTCATAGTCTTTTTCCGGATCAAACTCTGTCAGCTGGAATTGTCGCCTGCCTTGTTCCTTACATTCATATAATTTGTAATCTGCTGCTTTCAGCATGCCGGATAAAACCCATCCTGATACCTCATAGCAGTACAGAAAGCTTCCACCGAGTGAAATACTGACATCAATCTGCTGATGGCAGAATTTCGTTGAATCAATTCTTTTATATAACTCGCTCAGGCGCAGTTTTAACTCTGCCTCTTTTTTAATCCAGATTCCGATAACAAATTCTTCTCCGCCAAAACGGATGACATTTTCTTTCCCGAAGGTCTCCACCAGTATATTTCCCATTTCAATCAGCGCCTGATCACCGACATCATGGCCAAAGGTATCGTTGATTTTTTTGAACCAGTCAATGTCCGCGATCATAAGTGCGAGACAGTATCCTTCCTGTCTGGTCTGATTCAGACGCCGCACAAGACGGTTGTTGTAATAGCTTCGATTATAAATGCCAGTCAATGCATCCGTGTATATTTTGTCATACTGCAGTTTACGGTACTTTGAATATAATAATACAAACAGTGAGGTCAGCGTTGCTGTCGCAATACCAAGCAGCATTGCCAGCGCGCTCATTGCCTTTGTCCGGTAAGCATCAAAATCCTTCGTCTGCAGCTCCACACCGACAACTCCGATATAATCTCCTTCCACCGAATGAATCGGTGCATATCCGCAGATATGGTCTCCCCATTCGCTTTTATTAAATATATACACCGGTGCCTCTCCGAAAATCACCTGATCATCGGGGATATAATATGAATATCTCCGAAGCATATCATCCTTGGATAGTTCTCTGTCCGCGTTTTCTTCCTCATTTACCGTCACATCCAAAAGCCATAATATATCAAGCGGTGTTCCGATCTCTGCATCAAAAAATGATTTGTTTTCTTCGGTCACTTCATATTTCACATCCTCTTCCGGAAGGTGCATCATCACATACGCATAATCCACTTTACTCGTGGCGCCCAAACTTTCCGTCATCTTTTTGAGATGATAATTCTGCGCAGAACCCTGAAGTTCCGTATAGGACATGTTCTTTAATGTATTCACTTCGTCATTTGTCAGATGAATATTGGCAGCTATCAGCACTGCAAAGTTCTGCGCGGCGTTTCCCTCCGAGGCAAGATATCCATCCTCGATCTTTTGGTTGCTCTGGTGAAATGTCAAAACCGCAATCACTATAAATCCAACAAACAGCAATATTCCCAGCGAAATAAGTCCCTTTTCTTTTTTCATACGCTCACCACTTTCTTTTTCCCTCTGCTCTTCAGGATTTACCAATCGCCCATAAGCCCTCCAGCTGCCCGTTCAGCGTTGCAAAATCCCATGTCTGGCCGGTCCGGTAAATACAGAATGGATCACGGATCTTAAAACCGCGATCATTATATCCACAAATCACAATAAAATGTCCTCCGGTCGTAAAATCACCGGCTTTCATCGACGCAATGAGAAATTTCCCCGCATCCAGCTGCTGCTTCATTCCAGCCTCATCGGCAGCGATTGTCTCCGAGGTCAGTCCATACGCAGCTGGTCCTGCGTCCATCAGTTCCCATTTTGTTCCGATTCCCTTCTCGTAATAATCCTTTCCAGCCGCGAACTGTGCCACCTGCGCCGGCGTGGCTTTCGCATTATGTGTCAGACCAACAATCACCATGGACAGTGCCGTCGGCCCACACCCGCTGCATGCAATGTTATTATCGCCGTATGCCTGATATCCCCACCGGATATCCCATTGGAGAAACAGTGGACAGGAATCAGTGAGTTCCTGCGTCGACAGAGAGATATCATCTTGATATCCGGTATCCTGAGGGTATTCCAGAACAAATGATAAAAGCTCCGGATTATTTGCAAGGTTGATCAGCAGCCTTTCCGGATAGTCTGACCGGTGATTTACAATTCTCGCATAACGGTGATCTTTTGCCTGCATAATAGTCAGCTGTTTGACTGCGCCCTCCAGATCATAGGAAATAGGCGCCTCCACAATGATTTCCGAATTCAGATCCATCTGTGTAAGATTCACGACACTCATCACAGGCTGAACCGTTGCCATGGTCATCGTTCTGCCCACGACAACTGCCTCGAACAGCAGCAGTATCAGGAAAAACCCGAGATACAAGCCATTTAGTTTTCGTTTAGAATTCTTCATACTTCTGTAATATCAACTTTCTTCCAGACGATATCTTCCGGTCTCTTGTCTGTTAAAATCTCCACTCCGTCAAATCCTGCAAATGTGACCGAACTGATTCGTCCGAATTTAGAGCTCGCACTCAGTACGAACCTTCCTCTTGACTGAGTGTTTTTCACTGCCGCCTCTTTCAGCAATGCCTCGTTAATGTCCGGTGTCGTAAACCCGCATAATGGATGAATCCCGTTCGTTCCAAAAAATCCTTTTGAAAAATGATATTTTTTTAATTGTGCAACTGCCTCTGCACCGACCACCGCTTCCGTAGCGCCCTTAAGTGTTCCGCCAATCAGGATGACCTCAAATCCTTTTTTCACAAGCCCTCTTGCATGAACAACCGCATTTGTCACATAGGTAGCCCTCTTCTCGGTCAGATATTCCAGCATCTGGCCGGTTGTCGTTCCGGCATCAATATACACAAAATCATCGGGCGCAACAAGAGAAGCTGCATATTTTGCAATCTGCCGCTTCTCCTCCATATCGACTTCCTTTTTCTGTGAGACAGATAATTCCAGATGTGAAACCTGATCGTTGTTCGCAACGGCTCCGCCGAATACTTTGATCAGACGTCCCGCCTTATCTAAGCTCGTAATATCTCTTCGGATGGTTGATTCTGATGTCTGAAACATTTCCAGCATTTCCTGCAAGGTAATACTTCCGCGTTCCTGTACCAGTTTTACGATTTCTTCCTGTCTTTTTTGTGTTAACATATGTTCTTCTCCACAATAATCAGCATACATGCTTTTTATTGCATTATACTACTTTTTTCCTGAAACACCAACTAATATTCCAGAGATTCCGGCGCCCGTCAAGAGTGCGTCACCACATTTCCATTCATTTTCCCATTCATAAAACATACCGCATTCTCAAATGTTGTCCTGCAAATCGCCGTAAGTGCTTCCCGTGTAAAGAACCCCTGATGAGAGGTAATCACCACATTTGGAAAAGACAATAATCTTGCGGTTGTAGAATGTGACAGAATCGCAGAGGAATAATCTTCATAGACATAATTCCTTTCTTCTTCATATACATCCAGACCAATCGCAAAAAACTTGTGTCTGCGGTTTCCCTGTATCAGATCATCCGTCTTGATCAAGCCACCGCGGGACGTATTGACAAGAATCACTCCGTCTTTCATTTTTTCGATTGTTTCAAGGTTGATCAGATGATGTGTCGCTTCTGTCAGAGGGCAGTGAAGAGAAATCAGGTCACTTTTTTCAAGTAATTCATCTAATGGAACGTATTTCACAAACTCCAGCTCCTTATTCGGATACATGTCAAACGCAATCACCTTCATTCCAAACCCATGGCAAATCCGAGCCATAGCCGCACCGATTTTACCGGTTCCAATGATTCCGGCCGTCTTCTGATACAGGTTCACGCCCGTTAATCCCGAAAGGCTAAAGTCGTTCTCCCGCACGCGGTTATAGGCTTTGTGAATTCGTCGGCAGGCGCTGAGCACAAGTGCCGCCGCGTGCTCCGCAACTGCTTCCGGCGAATATCCTGGGACACGCATGACTGTTATGCCACATTCTTTTGCCGTCTCCAAATCCACCTGATTGAACCCGGCGCAGCGCAGAAGAATCAGTCGGATTCCTTTTTCCGCAAGACTTTTCACTACCGCTTCGTTCATGTCCGCATTTACAAATGCACAGATTGCATCACAGCCTTTCGCCAGTTCCACGGTCTGCAGCTGCAGCTCCGCTTTCGCAAACTCGATTTCAATCCCCGGATATTCCGGAAGATATTTTTCAAAATACTCCCGGTCATATTCTTTGGTATCATAAAATAATATTCTCATGCTCCATCCTGCTTTCTATTTTTTTACAGTATGTGCAGAATTTCGTTTTTTCATCAAAAAGGAGAAGAACTCCGTCACGAAATTCTTCTCCTTCATTGGTAACTTATAAATTTTTCACACCACTGCTTTGCTAACACGCTTCTATTTCTTTGATATTGCACTCGTTCCCCTGAACCAGAAATGTATGACCGCTCTTGCAGTACGGACACTCTTTCCCATAGGTCACAGTCTCATAGGTCTGCCTGCAGTCCTCGCAGAAGGTCACGCCGGGAATAATCTCCGCCTTCAATTCTGAATTCTTCAGCAGCTCTTTTTCTTTCTTGAAATAATCCCAGCAGTCAACCAGATATTCCATGACGATTCCGCTCACTTCTCCCACTTCGAGTGTCACGGCACCAATCTCAGTCAAGTTATTCTCTTTTGCAATCTCCTCTAACGTTTTACTGATATGTACGATAATTCCTAATTCATGCATGGGCTTAGTCTTTCTTTTTATTTTTCTTGATTTTGATTGCTCTTTTTGCCGCGTATGGCGCGATTGCTTTCAGCTTATCCTCTGCTCTGTACATGTTGCTTGCATCCGGCAGATCTCTTGAGAGATGAATTGCATCGAACTCACATCTCGTTGTACACAGACCACAGCCGATACATTTATTCTCATCTACTACGGTAGCTCCACAGCCAAGGCAGCGGTCTGCCTCTGCTTTCACCTGTTCTTCTGTGAATACAGAGCGAAGATCGGAGAACGTTGATTTTGCAATTCCGGTTTTCTTTCCCGGAATCTGACGTTTTGCATTGTCAAATGTCTCTACATTGATGTCTTCTTTGTCAAGTTCAACGAACTGGCGCAGATCACGGCCCAGTGTAAGCGAATGTCCTTCGTGTACAAATCTGTGAATCGATTCACAGGCCTGCTTGCCGGCCGCAATTGCATCGATGGCAAATTTTGGTCCGGTATAAACATCTCCGCCTACGAAGATATCCGGCTCCGCCGTCTGAAGTGTAACCGCGTCTGCTTCCGCTGCTCCTCCACGTCCTAATTCAACCTTGCTTCCCTCTAACAGATTATCCCAGATAATCGCCTGACCGATTGACAGCAGTACATTCTCACACTCATAGGTCTTGCAGTCATTCTCATCATAAACCGGATTGAATCTGTGGTTTTCATCGAAGACAGCCGTACATTTCTTAAAGATAATTCCGGTTACTCTGCCGTTCTCTGATACGACTTCTTTCGGACCCCATCCATTGTTGATGAGGATACCTTCCTCTTCCGCTTCTGCCACTTCATCCGCTGCTGCCGGCATCTCGTCTCGCTGCTCGAGACAGAACATCGAAACTTCACTGCTTCCTGCACGGAGTGCTGCTCTTGCAACATCAATTGCAACATTACCGCCACCGACTACAATGGTCTTTCCTGAAAGCTTCGTTCCTTCTGCGTCCATATTTACAGTCTTCAGGAATTCGACGCCTGTAAGAACGCCTTCTGCGTCTTCTCCGGGTACATTTGCTTTTCTTCCGCCCTGTGCACCGATTGCAACATAAAATGCTTTGTAGCCTTCCTCGCGAAGCTGCTGAATTGTAATATCTTTCCCGATTTCCGTATTGAATTTGAATTCGATCCCCATCGCTTCCAATACATCAATCTCTGCCTGAACGACATCCTTTTCCAGACGGAAAGAAGGAATACCGTTAAGCAGCATACCTCCGGCTCTTTTCTCTTTCTCGAAAATAGTAACCGGATAACCTTTTTCTCTCAAATAGAATGCGGCACTCATTCCGGAAGGACCGCCACCGATGATGGCAACTTTTTCTTCATAGAACTGACCCACACCATTTTCGCAGACTGGGATGTAGCGTTTGTCCGCTTCCAGTTCCTGCTGCGCAATGAACTTCTTGATCTCATCGATTGCAAGCGGCTCGTCAATGGTGCCTCTTGTACATGCATCTTCACATCGTCTGTTGCAGATTGCGCCACAGACTGCCGGAAACGGATTATCCTGTTTGATTAATTTCAGGGCATCCTCGTATCTTCCTTCCGCTGCCATCTTAATATATCCCTGCACTGCCAGATGTGCCGGACATGCAGTCTTACAAGGTGCTGTTCCGGTCTCATAGCAATTGATTTTCGCAGTATCTCTGTAATGGAAATCCCATTTGTCTTTGCCCCAGGCTGTCTCATCCGGAAGCAATGCTTTTGGATACGCGATATCACTTCCATCTTTTTTGCAGAGCTTCTGACCGAGTTTTGCCGCACCAACCGGACAGACTTCCACACATTTACCACAAGCTACGCATTTCTCTTTTTCAACGTGAGCGCGGTAGGCAGAACGTGACATATTCGGTGTATTGAACAGCTGCGAGGTACGAAGTCCGTTACAGACACCCGGCGCACAGTTACAGATACCAAAGATCTTATCTTCTCCATCGATGTTCGTAATCTGATGCACATATCCGTGTCGCTCCGAGCGTTCGATAATCTCCATGGCTTCTTCGTATGTAATATCACGGCCTTTGCCGGTCTCACCCGCATATCTTGCAAAATCTCCGACAGCAATGCAGTATTCGCCCTCGGTATCTCCGGTTCCTTCTCCTCTCATGCGCTGCTGTTTACGGCAGGAACAGATGCCGACTCCATAGCGGTCATATTTCTTAAGCCAATGAGACAAATGTTCAACACTGACTGACTGCTGTTCTGCCGGAATCGCCTTCTCAACGGGAATGACATGCATACCGACACCGGCTCCGCCAAGCGGAACCATCGGCGTCACCTTCTCAAGCGGCAAAAATGCCATACGCTCAAAGAAATCTGCAATGATTGGGTGCTTGTCAATGACTTCCGGATTCATCATAAACATCTCTGCGGAACCCGGCACGAACATCGCAAGAAGATATCGCTTCTCCCCCTTTGGATTCTTGCCGTCACGGTTCTCCCAGCTATATTCGAGTAAACCGATTCTTGACATCTCTTCACAGAGCTTTTCGCATTCTTCTTTTGTGTGTTTTGGATTCATCTGTGCAATCTGATCCAGCGTGTAATGTACGCGAACTTTCATTGTCAATGCAAGTTCTGCCATCTCATCCGTCAGAATCTCAGCTAATCCCCAATACTCCGGATCCTCTTTTGACATCTTCTTTAATCCCAAATGCTGTGGAATGCGATCTGTAATCTTTTTGCCGAGTTTTAAAATTACTTCTCTTTCTTCTGCCACAATATTTCCCTCTTTTCTCAAATCTTTGATTTACTTTGTTCGTTTTCTGTGGTCATACCAATATATACCTATATTCTAACACGCGGAGAATAAAATAACAATAATAGAGTGATTTTTCGTCATTCTGTGGTCATACCAGAACGAAAACAGCATGTTTTTCTCATCTTTTTGGTGCATTTTGCACGCTAAGGCAAACAAAAAAAGAGGCCGCATCACCTTTCGATTCGATGATGGAACCTCTTTCTCATTCTTATGTAAATTAAAGCAATACTTTTCCACTCACTTTATCATTGATTACATAATAAGCTGCGTAATCTTCCGGTTTGATATAAACCTTTAAAGATTTAATTGCAGAGATTCTGTGACCCTCCGCTGCATAAGCTTCTTTTACTTTATCAATAATATCGTTTGTAAGAATTTCCTGACCTGCATGCTGAACATAAACTTCAGCTTCTACCTCTTTTTTCACAGGAGCTTTCTTCGCTGCTGGCTTCTTAGCCGCTGGCTTTACTGCCGCAGGTTTTGCTGCCGCTTTCTTAGCTGCTGGCTTTACCTCTGCCTTTGCTGCTGCCGGTTTTACTTCCACCTTAGCTGCTGCCGGTTTCACCTCTGCCTTTGCTGCTGCCGGTTTCACCTCTGCTTTAGCTGCCGGTTTTACTTCTGCCTTTGCTGCTACTGGCTCTGCTGCTTTAGCTACTACTGGCTCTGCTGCCTTTGCTGCTGGTGCTGCTGTTTTCTTTGCCGCTGCTTTTACCGCTGTCGCTTTTGTTGGTTTTCTTTTCATAACTCAAATCCCTCCGTTAGTGCACAATACATCAATTACGTCTAATCCGGTTATCCATTCTGTGTTCTTGAACAAACTGATACGTTCCGTTCAATCTTTAATACTATACTACAGTTTTTCAATTTTTGCAAATTCCAACAACTTTTCGCGAGCCTGCGGGTTTAATTTTTTAGGTACCTGAATCTGTATTGTCACATAATGATCCCCATGTACGGACGGATTATTCATGGATACGACACCTTTTCCCCTGAGTCTGATTTTGCTACCCGACTGTGCACCTGCCGGAATCTTACACAGTACGTCTCCGTGAATCGTTGAGACTTTTGCTTCTCCGCCAAACACAGCCGTCGTAAACGGAATGTTCGCAGTTGTATAGATATCCATTCCTTTTCGCTCATATCCTGCTTTTTCCCGGATATGCACCTTTAAAAATAAATCTCCTGCAGTTCCTCCGTTCGTTCCCGACTGTCCCTTTCCTTTCAGACGCACGCTTTTTCCTTCATCGATTCCCGCCGGAATATGAACCTGTATAGATGAGATTCCGTTATTTCCCTGTAATTGGAACACCTTGTCGCACCCGAAAACCGCCTCTTCAAATCCAATGGTGATTTCTGATCGAATGTCAGATCCTTTTCTCGCCGCCCTTTCATGAAACAGATCCCCAAAAATGTTACCGAAAATATCATCCATGTTACCGCCTTCAAAATGATACTCCTGATATTTTCCTCCATTACGAAAACCTCCAAAGCCTCCGGTTTCTTTTCCAAAGCCTTCTTCAAATACTGCGTTTCCATACTGGTCGTACATTTTTTTCTTTTCCTGATCGCTGAGCACATTATAAGCCTCTGTCACTTCTTTGAATTTCTGCTCTGCATTTCTGTTTCCCGGATTCGTGTCCGGATGATATTTTTTCGCAAGCTTTCGATATGCCTGCTTTATCGTCTTCTCATCTGCACTCCTGTTAATGCCAAGAGTATCATAAAAATCTTTCTTAGCCACAATACGTCACCTCCTATCAATCAAAAACGGGAATACTTCAGTTTCAGCATTCCCGTTTTCCCTGCTTACAAATGCTTTCCATTCAGAATGCATTGTTGATTAGCCTTCGATTGTTATATAGCGGTTCTCTTTCACTTCCGGCTTTGCTTCCTTCTTAGGTACCGAAATCTTAAGAATACCATCTTCAAATTTTGCTTTGATATCTTCCTGCATCAGCTCCTTTCCTACATAGAATGTACGGCTGCTGCTTCCATAATAGCGTTCTCGGCGAATGTATTTGCCGGACTTCTCATCTTCCTCATTCTCCTCGGATTTCACTTCGGCTGTGATGGTCAGATATCCATCTTTTAATTCAGCTTTGACGTTCTCCTTCTTATATCCCGGAAGATCGATCTCTAGTTCATAGCCATTCTCATGTTCTTTTACATCTGTTCTCATTACATCAACTTGTGGTGTGCGGTACTTCGCTGCGCTTCTCGTCGGACGTGTGAAACCATCAAAAAAGTCATCAAATAAATTATCTCCAAAAATACTAGGCATTAACATATGTCATTCCTCCTTAAAAAATATGCGACGGTTCGTCGTATCTGTTAATTGTGATTTTCAGCTCAAGGTTTCTTGTTCCTCTTGCTATACATATGTTATAACACTCTTTTTAGCACTCGTCAAGTAGGAGTGCTAATACTTTATACTTTTTTTATAATTTTTCGATTGCACTGACCGGACATCCCGCTTTTGCTTCCTCCGCCGCATCTTCATTCTCCGGCGAAACATCTCCCTCTGCTGCTTTTGCAACACCTTCGCCAGTCATCTCAAATACCTCCGGACAGATTCCATTGCACATCCCACACCCGATACATTCTTCATTCACATAATATTTCATACTGTTATCTCCTCACTTTTATCTGTTGCAACATATATTTTATGGCACTTCGCATATTTTATACCTTTAATGTAAAATAAGTTCCTAAAAGAAACATCATCCAGACCATGAGTGATATTGAAGAGGGAGGGTGTGACCGATATCGGCCACACCCTCCCCTTTTTCAGACTACCTATTTCCTGACAGCTCCTTTATTTTCGCAGCTATCAAAGTGAAGTCTTTTTTCTTTTTCTAATGATAGCAATAATTACTCCCATTGCCACCACTAAAACGATTCCAGTTACAGCTATAGATGTCGTGTCTCCTGTCTTAGCAGCGTTTCCACTTCCTCCATTATTCGTACCATTTGAATTTCCACCTGAATTCGGCTTATTATCCGGATTTGGCTTATCATCTGGATTCGGCTTATCGTCCGGAGCTTCAATTAATTCTAAGCTATATATTGCGTTTTGCAGAGCTTCGTAAGCTTCTGGGATTTCCGCTTCTCTTGCCGGATCCTCTAATATTGCTCTGGCTTCACCTAACGCTTTTTTGAATGCATCTGCAGTCTCTTTCGTATACTTTTCTAAATAAGGTTCATACGTTTCTCCTGCTTCCTTTACCAGCTTCTCCAATTTTTCTCTGTCAGGATTAGCCTGAGGTTCATCACTTAGCTTAAGCAAAAACATTCCCGGCAATGATTCCTCACCCAGATTATTAACTGCAACAATGCGGATTGCATACTCGGTATCCTTTTTCAGCTGGTCCAAAGTTACTTTTGGCTCATTCACCATATTTACCTTGACTCCATCTACATATACTCTATATACAATTTCACTTGTTTCGCTTTCCGCACAAGGATCCCATTCCAGAACGGCCATTGTTTCGCCTTGTTCTGTCACTCTGATATTAGTTACTTGCGTTATTCCACCATCTGATACTTTTAAAGTGCGGACTGTTTTGCTTATTGCTTCTGATTTATTGCCAAACATATCAACAGCAATCACTTTAAATACGTACTCTGTATCGCTTTCAAGGTTGGATACTCTATAAGATGTATTTTGTACAGTATCAATGAGCTCCTCCCCATTATAGATTTCATACCCTGAAATGAGCGTATTGTCTTCTGCTTCTCCCCAGAGTAATACCAGCGTATCTTCTTCTACTCCTATAGCTTGCAGTTCTTCCTTTATAGATGGCGGCTCTTCGTCTACAATCGACTCCAATCCTTCTATTGCAGCTGCTAATGCACCTGCCACTTCATCTATAGCAGTCTGTTCTGCATCTATGTTATTCATAACATCTGACGCTGCCTGTAATGCGCTCCCGAATTTTTCCCATGATTCCGGTGTATACATTTCTGCTGTTTTTTCAGAAGCTGCTTCAAGCTGGGTTTGTAATTCTGATTTATCAACGGTCTCACTAACCGGTGCGTATATTTTAAAAGCATCAAACTCAGCATGCGTGTCTCCCGTATCACCCGTCAGCACCTTCAATATAATCGTATGTTCTTTGTCCTCCAAGTCTTTTTTGGTGTATACTGTCTGCTGGGCTTCACCTGCTGGCTTAGATGAAATGGTATTTGCTGTCTCCATTACGGTTCCGTCTATGCTTACTTCCAGCTTAGCGCCATTAGGAACATTGGCTGTAATTACCTCTATCCCTGTTCCGCTAAATGTATACTCAATAGTCTCATCCGCAACTAAAGCATAATGAATGCTTCCGTTTATATGCTTTCCGTCTGCCCATTCCGTCCAGCCGTTACTAAACGTAATTCCACTATCTTTATTGTCAACTACAGTCACTTTCTCTGCGGAATCTTCAACTGGCATTTGAATTGTAATTTCTTTGCTGGCAGTTACACCTGATCCGTCTTTTGCCGCTGCCGTCACTACAACTTTTCCATCCTGATTGCCGGCTGTCAGTACTCCATTCTCATCAATCGCTGCCAACCCATTATTTACAGACCACGTAACATTCTTATTAATTGCCTCGTCTGGCGATACATTTGCTAACATCTGCAACGTCCCACCTTCACATCCGATTACGGTTGCGCCTGTTTTAGTCGTAACTTCAATTGATTCGACTTCTTTCACATTGTTAATCACCTTGAAATAATCAAACTCTGCCTTGCTTCTATTATTCTCTGGATTCTTCTTTCCATTACCTACAATCTTAATCGAATGAACCCCTTCTTCTAAATCTGTTTTTTCAAACACAAGTACTTGCTTTATATCTTCTCCATACAAAGACAAATCCTGCTCTACAATCTCCTCATCAATATAAATATCAATGAGCCCCATGTTCTTATGTTTTGGCGTGTAGACTTGTATTCCAGTTCCGTAGAATTTTGTTTCTATCGTTTCTTTTCCTGTGCTATCTTCCACAAAATGGATTGTTCCATCGTGGTGTGCTGCATCATTCCACAAATTCCATCCGCTGTATTTAACCACTGGATTGTTGTCATCAATTGTACTCAGGCTTCCAAGGTCACTTGTTACGGCCTCTGCGGACAGATCACCAATAATATACTCTTTCACGCCCGCCACTCTATATTGGATATCTCCCAATAGCGTGTTAGCTTCGCCGTCTGTATATGATGTGTCTTTAACACCATCTGCAATTAATCTGAATTTACCGTCATTAATCTTGCGATACACGTTATAGGTTTCAGCCTCTTCTACTTTGTCCCATGACACTACTGCCTCTGTATTTACAATTCTGTAGCTTTCTACATTCGCCGGGGCATTTAATTTGCCTTCATTTGACAATTGTATATGGTACTCTTGCCCTGCTTCTGTAGCAAATGAAATTTTATTCTTATCAATAATCTGGACATCCATAATCTTGCCTTGGCTGTCTGTTACCTTTGCCAGACTGATATTGTCATGTTTCACAGCGCATTCCCCGCCATTTTTAGAGAGGATATCCACATTTGTTGCCAGTTTGTCCTTCCACTTTATATCTGTCTCAAAATTTCCTCTTGCAACAAGGCCATCCACTTCACCGTCTGCCCATACATCCGGCAGGGAAGGAAGTATATTAATATATCCCATATTACTTTGAATCAGCATTTCCGCCACACCTGAAGTCAGACCGAAGTTTCCATCAATCTGGAACGGAGGATGCGAATCCCACAGATTCGGATAAATACCGCCTTCAAACAATGTTTTGATTAACTTATGCGCGCGATTTCCGTCACCTGTCCTTGCCCATGAATTGATTCTCTGTCCCATGCCCCAGCCAGTACTCTTATCGTCACGATCATTGAGGGAAACGATAGCGGCATCCATATATTCTGCATTATCTACAGAAATCAAATCTCCCGGGAATAAGCCTAACATATGTGACAAATGCCGATGCTTCCGGTCTGATCCCGGCACGCTTCCCAGCGTTGTCTCCTCAAACCATTCTTTAATCTGCCCGTCATCCCCTATATGAATCGGATCCAGCTTTGACTGGGTATCCTTCCACTGTGCCACTTTATCAGCATCTACCCCTAAGGTCTCCGCTGCTTTAATTGTATCCTCATATAGCTGCCAGACAAGGCTCTGTTCATATGTATTTCCCATAGATCTCGTACCGTGCTCCGGTGAATAACTTGGCACTGTTACCATTCTCTGTGATGTTTCATCCCACACAAGAAGCTGGTCATAATAAACGGCCTCTTCCCGAAGCATTGGATAAATATACTCTCTCATATACTCTACATCGCCTGTATATTCATAATATTCCCAGCAATTCTGCAGTATCCAAGGCACTGCTGCAGGTGACCATCCCCAGTCAAATCCATATCCCGGGCATGTCCATCCAAACGGAGTATTCTGCGTATGTGCCGTAAAACCATTTTCAGGATTACTTTCATCGCTTACCACACCCGTATATACTTCAGCAGTTACACGTCCCGGCTCCCGTAATGAATCTACATAATCAATTAATGGCTTCGCACATTCTGCCATATTAGTAACATATGTAGGCCAGTAATTCATCTGCAGGTTTACGTTCATGTGATAATCCGAGCCCCACGGCACTCTGTTGGAATCACCGACACGATTTTGCCAAATACCCTGCAGGTTAGCAGGAAGAGTTCCCTCCCTAGAAGATGCTACGGTCAGATATCTGCCATATTGGAACTGCATTACCTCCAATAGTCTGTCATCTGATGCCTCATTGCTTCCATTTTTATATCCAGCCAGCAGCTCATCTGTCGGAAGTGCTGATTCCTTCTGCCCCAGATTTAACTCCACGCGGTCATAAATCGCTTTGTAATCAGCCATGTGGTCTGCCTTAACAGCTTCATAGCCCTTTTCTACTGCCTTGTCAATGCGCCCGGCAACCGCTGCTGCTATCTGATCTATTGATTCTCCTGTCCGATATTCCGGATATTCATTCTTATAATCCGTCTGAGCCGCTACATATACGACTACAGAATCCGCACCTTTTACAATCAGCTTCTCACCATCTGCTGTAACCTCTCCGCCCGAATTCTCGACTTTTAGCTGAGAACTCATCTTCATCTGGTTATCTGTCATCTCACCATTGGTTGTGATGGTCTTCGTCTCGGCATCTGCAATTGGTGTATCTTCCTTTCCAGCCTCTCCGGTCTTCTTCTCTTTTTTCGTCGGGAAGCTGATTTCAATATCCAACTTGTCTTTCCCTTCCGTAGAAAATTGCATCGCCATTACATTATCCGGATAGCTGACAAAATACTCTCTGCTATGATTATTCCCATCATACTCAAAATTGACCGAAGAAATAGCCGTATTCAGGTTCAGATCACGCATATAATTACTCACTTTAGAACTATCAATTCCAAAATCCAAGTAGATATCACCCCACGCCTGATAAGCGCCAAGCGCATCCATATCCAGATTCCCTGCACCAATCAACTCATCACATAAGCTTGATGCTTCCGCATTTTCACCGGCTAAAAATAATTCCTTAATCTCTTGGAAATAATCGGATTTTGTCTTTCCTGACGCATCTGCCTCTGTGATATTTCCTCCATTATAATTCGGCCGGTCCTCACTTGGTCCACCTTCCCACAATGTTTTTTCATTAAATGTCAGGTGCTCTGTTTTCACCTCACCATAAACATTAGCACCAATTGAGCTGTTACCTATCGGCAGCGTCAGTTGCTGCCAGCGGTTCTCTTCAGCGGTTGTTCCAAAACTACCTGCTGACAGAATTAACGCTCCCTCTGATACGGGCTTGTTGTACCACAACCGCAAGTCCGCATTATTTTCTTCAGTTGCCACCTTCTCCTTTGCCAAGGCCTCAATCCCTACTCCCTGAAAAAGGCTTAAGCTCGTGGATGCTGCCAATATAATAGACAACACCCTCTTCTTTACTTTCTTCATAATTTTCTCCTCATCAGTCTTCTTATACTTTATCTTGTTTATTTTGTCGCTCTCTTCCTCCTTACCAAGAAGCTTTTTAGTTATTATAACAAAAATAGAGTCCACTATTCGAGTTTATGCGACATCGAATTTGCTGATATGTCGCATAGACTCGAATATCAGATTCCAGTGAACACACGCGGACTCTTCGGAGTCCGTTTTTCTGTTTTTATGTATAAAGATGGAGCTGTTGCTCCGTAGATTAGTTATCATCTACGGAGCAACAGCTCCATTCTATTCTATGCTTCTTCTTTTACGCTGAATTATATATCCTGCGATTGCTACCATAGAAACTAGCAGTGTTAACATAGGTATCCAAATCATAACCGTATCACCCGTTTTAACTACACTATTTGCATTACCCTGCTGCCCGTTATTTGTATTACCCGATTGCCCGTTATTTGTATTGCCATTATTCGGCTTGTCCGGGTTGTCTGGATCCGGATTAGGTTCTTCATGCTCATCTTTATACTTGAATTCAAAAGCATCTACTTTTGCTATGAGTTCTGCAACTGCATCTGGTGTCAGTGTCTGATCTTCCAATGCCTTCTTCACCTCTGCTCTCAAAGCTTCAAATTCTTTCCATGATTCATCCGTCACATTTTCCTGCTTTTTATCTTTTATTTCATTATACTTATTCTGCAATTGTGACATATCTGCACGCAGATTGCTAATTGCCTGTTTCAACAGCGCTGTTTTTGCCATCACTTCATCTGCAGTATAAGAGCCTTGTAAAAAGCTTTCCACTTCCAAAATAGTTTTTGATAATGCTTCATAGCTCGCCGCCGTATAACCGTCCGGTTTGATTTCTTTTGCCCCTGCAAGTGTTTCCTGCAGTTCACTTACATCCACAAATACAACCAGTTTTCCTCTTGCTTCAGCAAGTTTTCCACTCATATCTTCCATCTCGGAAGTACACGTTTCCTCATCTGTTTTTTGGAAAAGTACTTGTGCCTCACCCAGCACAGTTGCAAATGCAGACCAGCTTTGTGCTGTATACTCTGCTTCTATTAACGCATTACAAACTCCTAATTCTTCCGCTAAGGCTGAGCGATCCACTTCTTCTGTCAAAGTAGACATTACGGTCATATCACCCACTTCAACCCAAGACGCTCGACCAGCCGGATTTGAAGGACTGTTTCCAATACGGGTAAATGTGATTGTATATTTCATCTCCTGCAAGTCTGATTTCTCAATCAATACGGCGCCCTCATTTCTGATTGCAGCATAAGTATCAACCTCTTCACTATGCACTACATTGCCATTTTCATCTGTAATTGTTATCCCTATAATGCCATGGTCAGCCGCATTAATCGTTAGAACTTTCAAGCCTGTCCCAGTAAACTCATACGCCACACTTCCTGCTGTATCACTGTTAGTTGCTCTATAAGCTCCAACTTCGATCCATTCACTGCTTCCGGTCAACTGATTTTGTGTCATTACTGTTGTTTTACTTGCATCCTCCAAATAACTTATAGCATCCTTTAGCTCCTGCACTATTTTATCTACAGCCGGCTGTCTTGCCTCTGCATCTTCATATATCGCTTTCGCCCCTGCCAGTACCTTATTTAGACGATATTTGCTGTCTCTTGTGTAGGAACCGTTCATGGCTTCATCTGCCTGCGCGAGCAATGCCTCCAGCTCTAATTTGTCAGTTACTCCGAATCCTAATCTAAAGTATAAATTATTAATAAACTGGCTTCTGCTGTCCAATGCCGCCTGAGTCAATTCCTTAACGTCTTTTCCGTCTAGTATGCTTCCTTCAAATGCATTGCGTAAAGACTCATCCGCTTCCAAATAAAAGGCTGCTGTGCGATCTGCTGCATCAGCTAATTGAATAGTCTCCTTCAACTCGGTCTGATCCCCCGGAATGTCTTTAATCTCTTTTAACATCATGGCTGTGATTTCATAAACGGAAGGTTCTCCCAAAAATGCTGGTTTCAAAACCACTTTAATTTTGTTTGTGTTCACTGTCGGAAATCCAATTTCTTTATATGCATGATATCCTCCACTGCCACCGTCTGCATTACCCACTCTATCGTTGATATCACCTAACTTGGTCCCCTCATAAATCTTTTGGTATTTTCCATCTGCATATGCATGGATTTCAAATGGACCAATTCCGTTTGCGGAAGAAACAAAGAAATTAAAGTTCAATTTATTTATTTCCTGCACTTCGCTCAACGTCAGTTCAATTTCCAGCGGTTCTGCTGGTAATGGCTTTTTAAATGCCCACCGTGTAGACGCATCTCCGTCAATCATCTTATCCTTTGCATAAGTAGCACCCCAGTTGCTGTTATTAGATATCTCTACCGACTCAAATCGGATACTTCCTGCCGTATATTGCTTCGAATAGATCGGACTTACTCTTTGTTCTCTGTAAAATAATGCAGCTCTCACTGTCGTATTTTTTTGATTACTTAACTCAATTCCTGCTTTGTACTCTTCTGACGCAGTGCGCGGTTCTGTTCCATCCTCCGTATAACGAATCACGTAATTTGGCGCATCAGCGCTCTTGCTCAGCGTTACTGTTTCACTATCTCCACTAACAGGTCCGGATTCTTTGCTAAAAGAAACCATTCGGTTTTTCATCTCGCCATCTAAAACAGCCGCAATATCCGTTATCCTTGTCTGAAGTTGGCGGTAATAATCCAAATCCATTGAATTATCAAGCAGTGTTTGACGCATGGCTCTCAAATCATTATATAATACATCAATATCCTGATTGGAAAGAGCTTCCTGATTTGTCAGGTAATAAACCAGTTCTGCTTTCCCTAAATAAGCAGCATATGTACTATTCATCACTTTTGCTTTCTGCAGGATAGTACCGAGATTCGCATTTTGGTCACTGATTGCGGTTGTCAATTCTTTGCTTACTTCAGTTAAATCCGGATGAAGTTCCGCTAAAAACGCTTTCGCATCCTCAATCAGTTTTCCTATATTTTCATTGGTCATTTTAATTGTATAAGTTACACCCTGCTTTGCTTCAAAAGAAATTCTTCCGTTTGCTTCATCCTTTACCACTTCCACAGGATTGCCATTTTGGAGCACCTCTGCATTTACAATACTCGCATATTCACCTGTAAATGTGCTTTGTTCCTCACTTCCTTCGTAACATACAGTGAAATTCTCTGCCAGACCGTTTGCCCATGTTTCACCAATTGTAAAGTTACCACGGGCTTTCAGTCCCTCTACGCTTCCATCACTCCATGCTTTTGGAATTGCCGGTAAAAATTGTGTATAGCCAAGTTGAGACTGCACCAGCATTTCTGCCACTCCAGCAGTCAAACCGTAATTTCCGTCAATCTGCCACACTGGATTACCATTCATCATAGTCTCTCCGCCACCGCTGCCGTGAGAATCAAAAAGATTATACTGAAGACCTGAAGAATTACCGCCAATCAGGTTGTTTAATACTTTATAAGCACTGTCTCCATCGCCTGTACGTGCCCACAGGTTCACTTTATTTGCCTTTGACCATCCTGTTGAGTAAAATCCCCGCTCATTCAAAGATTGAATTGCCGCCGACATATACTCTGTATTTTCTTTGTTAATTAAGGTTCCCGGATACAGACCCACCAGATGTGATGCATGCCTCTGTTCACCCGGATGTCCTATATTCCAGCCACTATTTGGGACTGGAATTTCCGGAAGGTTTCCGGCTTGGGCAAATGAATGGTTCTGTCCATTGACTTTCCCCACACGTGTCTCTTCATACCATTCTTTGATTCCATTCGTTGCACTAATATTCACGGGATCAAGACGCTCCATGTTATCCTGCCATTTAGCCAGCAGCTCGGGGTCTTCGTCCACGATTGAACCCGCTTCAATACATTCTTTGTACAACTCCCAAACCAGAGATTGATCGTATGTGCTTCCTACAACTGTCGGCCCTTGTTCCTCCGAAAAACTTGGTGCTACGACCAAACGATTTTCTCCATTGTGAGCAGAAGCCGATTCCTCAATCTTTTGGTAATTTGACACCCATAGATATTGATCCCAGAATTGTGCAGCTTCTTTCATAATTGGGTAGATTGTACTTTCCAGATATTCTTGGTCCTGCGTAAACTCATAATACTGCCAGATATTCTGAACTGCCCATGCTGCGCCCGTCGGATTCCAGCCGTACTCCTGATTTTTTGACGGTGCAGTCATACCAAACGGATTGTTTTCTGTATGTACTGTAAACCCTGTATGATTTGTAGTCGCACCTGTGATTCCGTGTACCCGCTCAGCTGTCAGCCTTCCCGGTGCTCTGAGCTTATCCATATAATCAACCATTGTAACACCGCATTCTGCAAGGTTTGTAACGTATACCGGCCAATAATTCATTTGCACATTTACGTTAAAATGATAATCCCCGGTCCACGCTGAAGGGCCTACTGTCCATAATCCCACGAGATTACTTGGAAGGGTGCCTCTTGAACCTGCGATAGTCAGATAACGTCCGTACTGGAAGGATAACACTTCCAAATATTTAGAATATTCGCCTTTTCTGTACTTGTCGACTAACTGGTTTGTTGGAATATTCGGTGCAGATTCTCCCAAATCTAATTTGACGCGTTCAAAAAGACCCATGTGGTCTTCAATATGACGCTGTTTCAATTCATCATAAGACGCAGTCTCGCACGCATCGAGTCTTTGATTCACCACTTCTTCCAAATTTTTGTCCGTATCTCTGTATGTCGGAAACTCATTAAGATAATCTGTTTCCGCAGCCATTACAAGCATAATACTGTCTGCTTTTACGACTTCGTATTGCTTTTTTTCATCATTAAATGAAATCGTTCCGCCGGATGGAATAATTTTTAATGTTGTTCTGAATTTTAACCCGTTATCCTTCACTTCTCCGGCAATTGTCATTGTATTTTGAGTATCGTCAGCCGAAATGTTTTGTGTCAGTTTCTTGTTGCTCAACTGCATATTAATGTTTACACTGAGTTTTCGTGTTTCCGATGCCGTCAGTCTCGTTACCATTACATTGTCAGGGCTGCTTACAAAATGTTCTCTTTTATAAGTAACGCCTCTATATGCGTATTCAGTGGCGGCAATTCCGTTTTGCAGATTCAGTTCTCGCCTGTAATTTTTCACCGAATCTTCTTTGATTCCCGAGGGCGAATAATCCAGATAAATATCACCAAAATCCTGATATTCTCCCTTGTTGAGATTATTTTCACCGGGGAATCTAATTATTCCAGATGTTCCCGGATTTCCAAGTGCAGGATCATCATTGAATACATTTGTTGTTTTATCATCCAGCAAGTTGCGGTATGCTTCAATCTCATCTGCAGTATATGCTGTTTGTTTATTTCCGAATTCATAATCTGGTCTGTTTGGAGATGGACCGCCTGTCCACAACGTTTTTTCATTGAAATGTATCCGCTCTTTAGACACACCTCCAAAAATCAAATTTCCAAGATTACCATTTCCAAGCGGTAATGTCTCTTTCATCCAGTCTCCGCCTGCCCCCTCCGAAGTATTGATTTTAGAAGGTGAATTATACCAAAGTTTTAAATTGTCATTGCTGCTCTGGATCTTTGTTTTCTTATTGTCTTCCGCTTTACAGTCAATACCACTGCCCAACCCCCAAGGCAGTATTGCCGCCGCACAGCAGCAGGCCAATAATCTTTTCCACACTCTTTTCCTCATTTTCAACCTCTTCTCCTCTTGCTGTTAAATTATATTTTATTCTGAATCTGTCCTTCTAATTATTATAACAAAAACAAAATCCACCATTCGAGTTTATGCGACATCAAATCTGCTGACATGTCGCATAGACCCGAATACCAGATTGACTTCAATGAACATATAGGGTACACTGAAAAAAAAAGCTGATGAGGTCTAAAATGAACATTTTATTCAATGATTTAAATATACAATTTACCGTTGAAAACACTTCATTTTTTGTATTAAACATGGCACTTGAACGTTTTTTATCCCCTATTCCCAAGCATTGCCATGGAAATAACAGTTATGAACTTCATTATGTCTCACAGGGATACGGTATTGTTAAAATTGACGGCATTTCATATGATATTTCACCTAATACCTTTTATGTTACTGGCCCCTATGTAGAGCATGAGCAAATTCCTTACCCTGCAGATCCAATGGTTGAATACAGTATTTATTTCAAACTAAACAAACAAGGGACAAGTACGGCCTATTTAGATTTATTTAAAAATACCACCACTTGGATAGGACAAGATATATACGATATGCATCTTATCCTGAAGTCGCTATTTAGGGATCTCCAAACCAAAAAGAGCGGCTATATGATTCGAGTACGTGCTCTCCTTCAGCTATATATCGTTATGGCCATACGTAACTATGAACATACCCCGTCAAAATCAGATAAACACTTTGAATCTGTAAATCTATCGGACTCTAAAGCTTTTATCGTTGAAAAATCATTTTTATATGAATACAGGGATCTTACACTTGTCAAACTATCCTGCTATTTGAGCCTAAGCACTCGTCAGACAGAACGATTTTTAAAAAACTACTATCAGAAGACCTTTCTTCAAAAAAGAACGGATGCACGTATGTCTGCAGCTGCTGTTTTCTTGAATAATAAATCTTTTACGCTTTCTGACATCGCTGAAAAAACGGGATATTCTTCCGTGGAATACTTTGTTCATGCATTTAAAAAATATTATCAGGTTTCACCGCGAGAATTTCAGAAAAAATATATCTGATTTTATTATCAGCTTACAAATAAATAACTCTATCTGCATACTTACAAATCTCTTTATCATGTGTCACCAAAATAATTGTCTTTTTCCTTTTTTTTATCTGGATTAAAATCTTTAAAATTAATTCTGTGTTGTAGGAATCTAAATTCCCCGTTGGCTCATCGGCTAGTATTACATTGGGATTATTAATTAGAGCTCTGCAAATTGCAACTCGTTGCTTTTCCCCACCCGATAGTTCATATGGATAAAAAAATTTTTTCTCTTTTATACCAAGTAATTTTACTAGGTTATCCATTTTGTTTTCAGCAACTTCTCTTTTAGCCCCATCAAGAATTTGTGGAATTAGTATATTTTCCCGAACAGTTATCTCATCTAACAATTTATAATCTTGAAAGATGAATCCTATCTCTTTTCTACGATACTCTTCCATCTTCACTTCTGAGCATTTATACAATTCCATATTTCTATAAAAGACTCCACCCCCCGAGGGTTTTTCAATTCCGCCTAACATTTTTAATAAAGTTGTTTTTCCAACTCCAGATTTTCCTATAATACAAATAAATTCGTTTTCATTTATTGTAAGATTTAAATTTTTTATTACATATGTTTCGTTTTTTTTACGCAACCGAATATTCCAATTTTCGTAACACTTACTTAATTCACTAACAGTATACAATTCCATGTAAAAACCTCCATACATTTAAACTAGTCCTAGATCATGCTTATACAATTTCATCATTAACAACGTAATACAATAATAGCCACCATATTGCATTAACAACAGCGCAACACATAACAATGTATAGAAAATAAATACCTCTCCTCTTAAACCTTCCTGATAGAAATAATTTATCTCTAATAGCAAAGCACCCGTAACACTCCCTAACACTGTCGGTAAAAATGCAATTTTTCTAATTTCAGCAAAAAAATATTTTTTTTTGTCTTTTTTAGTAATACCCAATATATATAACAATTCATATTTTCTTTTCGTGGTAAAATGATTTACTAGTTGCTTCATTAAAACGATTCCTTGTCCTTCTAATATCAAAAACGCCCCTATTATATACATTAAGCTACTCAAATAGCTACTCTCATCTTTCTCTTTTTTCACTGCTTCTGTTCTGTTCCATACATGCAGCAATTTTCCTTGTTTATACTTATTAACATTTCCAAACCAAAGATTTTTTATTTTAGTAGCTTTGCTTTCAAATTCGGTATCATTAATAATCAAAATATTTTCTAACTCTGAAGAAATATTCTCTCCAAATAGAATCTCCCACGAACTATCTTTTACAATATAATTCTCTTCTTCTTTATCAAAAAATATTTTTAATTCTTGCTTGTCCGCTAATGGTTTAAACTCTTCCGGTTCAAGCTGCGAAATATATAGCAATTCTTTTTCAGATATAAAAAATTTTTTTCGAGTAATTTTTTCATAAGATGATACAGAAAAAATCGCAACTATTTTTCCTTCTTCTGTTTTTCCTTGAAAAAAGGGATATGATTCTTGATTATCATTAAGTGCGCGTTCTCCATACACAACATATTCATATGGATATTTCACATAATAATTTTTATTTGTGTTTCCTGACAAATCAGATAGAATAAAACCACCAATCACAAATGTAACTATAAAACTCAATAAATATATAACAACGATAAGCTTTGAATTTAATTTATATTGATACATTAACGCATGAGATGAAATAATATTTTTATAATTGTCTTTACGATTACTTCGAGAAATCCATCTTAAACACTCAGTTGAACTAACAATAAAATAAAAAGAAATCACTTGTAATATAGCTGCATAATATATAGTCTTATAATTTAGACAAAATACAAGCACCGCAATCTCTGCAATAATACCGATAATTGGTTTTATATAATACAATAATTTATTTTCATATTCAAAGATTATATTCTTATTTATATTCTCCCAAAAATCTATCATTTTTTTATCAAGACTATAATAGAACACAATACCAGCCGTCACAAAAATGAGTAAAACAAGTATGAAACAAACAATGCCTGTACCTATAAAATAGATTTTCCATATATGTGCTAATACAATCTCATTACTCCTATTCCACATAATACTAGCCATGCAAAAGCTCACAAAATTAATAGTTATTGCGCTTACTGTTCCCATTAGTAATGAAGTAGCAAAATAATCTTTAAACAATATCTTCCAAAACTCTTTCTTTTTAATCCCCAATATAAATAAAAGTGAATATTTAGGTGCTTTTATTTTAATATAACTATTTAATATATATATAAGAATAAGCATTAAACCAATAAGCAAAAAAATTAGCACATATAAAAAAACAGTTTCTATATTCTCTGACCCTCTATTTTCATCCATATTTCTTGCTGCCAGCAAATAACTATTTAACACAAAGCTTAAAGGGAAAATTGCCAAAATAAAACTTATGAACACACACATATTTTCTCTTAAATCCCGTAATACGTGCACTATTTTAGACTTACATATTTTATTCATACTTTTGTTTCACTCCTGATCGTTCTTGTGTATTGGTATAATGAAACCTTAATTTCTGATAGCAGAGACCACTGGGGTATTGTTTGGTTTCCTTATTCGTTCTAAATACTCCACATATTTATGATCGTCATCGCAAATTGCAATATAATACATAGCATCCTTCCCCCCGATATATTAATTATTCATTAAATTCCAGTGTAGCATATTGACCTCTGGGCGTTTTCTCTACTTTAATTACTTTTCCTTCAAATGTTTTCAAGCGTTCCAGCGTTTTATAATTTCCACTCATTCCAAGCGCATGCTCAATCGTATAATAATAGGATGACGGTAATTTGCTTTCGATCACCTTCACCATCTCCCCTTCCTGCAGCACATCCTGCTGCTCTACCTTAAATTGCATTTCTCTCATTTCTGTCTCCTCCTGATTCTGTTTTTTGCCGCTTGTATTTTAATTCAGTTGCAACCCTCTGGTTATTTTCGTATAATGATATTACTATTTTACGGAAATGCATCCAGACATCTCATTTCCGATTATTTTCACACGGAGGATTCTACATGAAACGATCTGTCAAAGAAACGCTCGCACGTCTTATCATCCTACTTGCAGGCCTTACCATCGCACACTTTGGTGTGACTTTTTTCCTGCTGGCCAATCTCGGTGCCGATCCCTTTAACGTATTAGTTCAGGGCTTATTCCGGACACTTTCCCAAATCACACACTGGTCTTTCCTGACACACGGACGCGTACATATTTCCATCTGTTTTCTGATTATCATCGTTCTTTTGATTGTGGACCGCAGTTATGTCAAAATTGGGACGCTGCTCTGTATGATCTGCGGCGGTCCGATCATCGATATATTCACCGCTCTTTTGCGTGGACTTCACTTTGAGAATTACGCACTGCCCGGCAAAATCATCGTCCTTGCACTCGGATGCGCGATTCTGGCATATGGTATGACCATTGTTATCCAGTCCGGTGCCGGAACCGGTCCAAACGATCTTGTTGCCGTCGTTCTCAGTGACAAACTGCAAAAAAAATTCAGTATCGTCCGTATCTGTACTGATTTTTCCTTTGTTCTGATCGGTTTTCTTTTGGGCGGCTCCTTCGGAATCGGAACGATTATCTGCGCATTTGTCGTGGGCCCGGTTGCGGGAATCTTTCTTCCGGTCAACAAAAAACTCATTGACGGCATTCTCCACACCAGACTTCAGTAAGTGTAATATCTCTCTCACGTAAAAATATATATTTATCATAGCATAATTTTTTCTGATTTTCACCTTTTCTTCACATGCTTTTCCTATAATAAGCAAGATGCAAAAAACAGATATACAGGAGGAGTATAAAATATGAAAGACAAAAAAATGACAAAAGAATATGATATAACTGCTGAATCTCTTAAGGGATGCATCCGCAAATACGACCGTGACGGGGTTTGTTACCTGTTAAAAAAAGATGCTTTGAATCTGATTTCGCAAGAGGAGCGAACATCAGTAATCCAGCAGATGATATTGCTGCGTGATATGCGCCTGATTCATTTACTTGCAGGACAACTCGACTTTTTTACCGCAGATATGTTTGAAATTGATTTAAACAATCGCCTAAACAATGATTTCGTATCGGAGGTCTTAGATAAGTACGAAAAGAAATTTGATTTTTCAGACGAGCAGGTCTGCGAACGCATTTTCACTCTGGCCCGCATCGTTGGAAATACAAAGCTTTGCCGGTTACTGATGAAAAAGACATCCCCAAGCGAGGATGCGATTGTTGAGACACTGTATCAGGCTTCCATCGGTAAAGACGCGAAGGAGCAGATTCTCGCCCTTGATCAGGCGGGATATCATATCAATGCCCGCAATTCCGCCGAAGAAACGGTTGCAAGTCTGCTCAAAAAACGCATTTCCAAATATGCATATCCCTCTGGGAAAAAGGGAATTCAGATGCGGCGCGCAGACCAGAATACACTGCAGTTTTTGGAAGATACGGCTTCCTATCGCGAGGACAGTAAAAAGAGCCGTATGAAACTGCTCGGTGGATCTCTCGCTGGTATTATCGTGATTGCCTTGCTTAGTGTGGCTGTTTGCTGGTATACTTGATACATTATATGTTAAAAGAAGAGAGGGCTTATCATGAATACAAATGAAATACTCAGTAAAGTGGATCATACACTGCTGCTCCAGCAAGCTACATGGGAGGAGATTCAGGTCATCTGTGATGACGCAGTTACATACTCTGCTGCCTCTGTATGTATTCCTCCGTGTTTTGTAAAACAGGCGAAGCAATATGTCGGTGACAGGATGGCTGTCTGTACCGTTATCGGATTTCCAAATGGTAACCATACCACCGCATGTAAAGAATTCGAGGCGGAGGAAGCTCTGGAAAACGGAGCGGATGAGATTGACATGGTCATCAATATCGGTGATCTGCACGCCAAAAAGTACGACCTTGTATTAAGCGAAATTAAATCCTTAAAGACAGTCTGTGGCGATAAGATTCTGAAGGTGATTATTGAAACCTGTCTTTTGACAGAAGCAGAAAAAATCAAGATGTGTGAGATTGTGACCGAATCAGGTGCCGACTTCATCAAAACCTCCACCGGATTCTCGACGGGCGGTGCTACTTTTGAAGACATTGAACTGTTCGCAAAGCATGTCGGACCAAATGTAAAGATCAAAGCTGCCGGAGGTATAAGCTCCTTTTCTGATGCAGAAAAATTTATCGCCCTCGGCGCGGACAGACTGGGAACCAGCCGACTCATCAAGATTCTGAAAGCGCAAAAATAGCAGAAGGTTGTGAAAAAGGATGGGAACGATTCTTAATTAAATCATTCCCATCCTTTTTCTAATTATGAATCCCAAATATATTAATCAACAATATCCACGATAAACCGTAGTAGGTTACAACTGCCACCAGATCGTTCACCGTCGTGATCAGTGGTCCGGAGGCAACTGCCGGATCGACTTTAATCTTGTGAAAGAACATCGGTGTCAGTACGCCAACGAGACTGGAAATCATCATCGCAACCAGAAGTGAAACTCCAACGCAGCCTGAAATCGTAAATGCATACATTACGCCCTTACCTTTGAAAAACATGATATAAAGACCGATGAAGAGAAATGCCATACTTCCAAGCAGCAGCCCGTTGCAGGTTCCGATTCGAAGTTCTTTCATCGTGAATTCCACCTTTTCTTTGAAGGAAACATTCTCGTCCATCAGAACACGGATGGTTACGGCAAGCGATTGTGTTCCGACATTTCCCGACATATCCAGAATCAACGACTGGAAACATACAATCAATGCAATCTGCGATACTACATTTTCAAACAGACCGACAACCGAAGATACCAGCATTCCAAGAAACAATAATAATACCAGCCATGGCATTCGCTTTTTCATACCTTCACCGACATTTTCATTCAGATCGGAGGCCTCTGTCAAACCGGCCAGCTTCGCGTAATCCTCTCCCATCTCATCATCGACCATCTCAATGATATCTGTAGCTGTGATAACGCCGACAATTTCTTTTTCCGCATTTAATACAGGAATCGAATCCTCCTCATAATCCCGAATCTCATCCACGCACTGTTCAATCTCTTCCGTTGCATATACATAAGGATAAGAGGTCACAATCAGAGCATTCAGATCATCATTCTCACGGGCAACAATCAAATCCTTTAAATCCATTGCACCGACAAAATGATTCTTATCATCCACCACATAAATCGTGTTCAGATTGTCATTCTTCTTTGCCTGCTCAATCATGCTCTTTGTCGCTTGTTTCACTGTCAGGCCCTGCTTGATTCTGATAAAATTGGTTGTCATCTGACTACCGATCAGATCTTCACCGAACGACTTAATCAGCCGGATATCATTTCTCGTCTTAAAGTGCAGCTTTTCCGCAATACTCTTCTTCGTTACTTCATCAATATCTTCCAATACATCAATCGCTTCATCCGCATCCATGCGGCTGATGATGTTCGAAAATCTGCTGATTCCAATCTCATCGATATATTCGGAAGCATCCTTGGCAAATGGCAGAATCTCCGCCAATTGTTCATTACTCAGTGCATAAAACACGTTTTTGCGGTCTTCATCTGTGAATAACTCCAACGCAGAAGCAATATCCTTCGCATGATAATCTTCCAGATGATTTTTCAGTTCAGAGAGCGCATCCGTCTCTCTTACAAGCTGTAATATCTTCTCTGCATAATTCAATTCCATTTTTGTCATTTTTTTACCCCGCTTTTAATTTTTTAATTATCGTCGGGAGCAGATTTCAACAAAAAATCGCCCCTTGCGGAGCGATTCAGATACTCATATATTGTGCACACCAGAAATCCAGCCTCTGTCCGTGTCACTTGCATTAAAAGACAAAAAGCAGACTTGCCGTGCAAGAATCACCGTCAGGGCTCTGGTTATTCCAATATTCTGATCTTTTCCCATCGCTCCAACTTCGATACGCGTCACTACAACTGTCCACTCTTGTCACCTCACCTTATATTATGTATTTTCATTTTTTTAATTAGTGAATTCTAATGTTGTTTATTGACCTTGTTATGGTACACCCTGTAAAAACGAAAGTCAAGAAAATATCTTTCAATTCCGTTTTTATTTCACCGGATCTCGATACTGCCATCTTCCTTTACGGTAATGTCCATATCGTCCTTTACATAGTTCAGAAATTCATCACCCAGCGAATCCACGACCGGCATTGACGTATCCTTCAGCCAGACATCAATCAGTACCGCTCCGGCGGCTGCAAGTGAATCAATCGGTTCTGAAAAAAGCATGCAGGCAGGCTGCCGTCCGATTGATGCCGTACAGTACAGCACCAGACCACCCGTTGTCGAGCCAATTGTCCGTGGCAGGCAGAGTGCTTTTCCCGCCATCTGTTTTCCATATAGATCTGTATTTCCCTGATCTCCACAGGTCGCTTTCTTATCGCCGAACTGAACCGCCTTCTGAAAAGAAGCCAGTGTATTTAAACCACCGTGGGATACCAGTGCTTTTGCCGTCACATTTCCGGCTGCTACCACTCGTCCTTTGAATGTCTTCATCATCTCTTCCTCCCATCCGTTATATGCTCTAAAATCTCCGCATCCGTGTAATAACGGGCACTCGTATAGGTGCGCAGCTTGTTGCTGGAGGTAATGACCGGCATACTTGTGCTCAGCGGATTATTCATGTACATCAGCGGACAGATATATGACAAAACGATACCTGTCTGTTTTAATTTCTCTGCATATTCTGTTTTTTCAAATTCTTTGATAACCCCTGGTGATGCCGTAAATACCGTCGGAATGACCACCTTGCTCTGATGGGATTTTTTCAATCCGGCTGTCACCTTTTCCGTCCAGTCAGTCAGCTGCTTTAAACTCATATGCGGACAGCCCATAAAACACAATTTCGGCTTTGCGGCTTTGTCCTTCCATATAATCGGATAATTATCATAGATACGCTGTAGTTCTGCATCATCAATCACATAGGTCCTGGCATCCTTCTCAAGTAATGCTTTGCCATACTCGACCGCCTCCGGCGTGATACCTTCCACATGATAGAGTCCGACCGCCCCGTTTGATGCCGTCGCTGCCCCAAAATCCTTCAGGTAGGTCCTGGCATCCTCATCCAGTGTTCCCAGCCATTTGTCCAGACCGACAATATACGGAACATCTTCCATGACCTTCATTCCAATTGCCGAGCCGAGCAGCTGTGCCTCAGGCTTCTTACTCGTTCGAATCTCAACCTTCCATTTTGCTCTGCGCCCTTCATCGGTCAGTAAGCCAAAATACGGTACATATCCGACAACCGATCCCATCAGATCAATGATCCCGGAATTCCGGTTACAGCGTGCACCGAGAACAGAATTGGCATAGACTACCGCCGAAGATTCCGACCAGGACAGAACCTCACCCTGCTTTGGTACATTTCCCACTTCCTTCATATAACAGGTGCAGGTAAATGCATCCTCATTTAACAGTCCCAGCTTTTTTAACTGTGCTTCGTACTCATCCTGCTTGGTATACATAAACTTCTGAAACACAATATTCTGAATAAACCCACTCGGCACATTTTTATCCAGCGGCCGCGGGTCCACAGAAAACTTCTGCTTCGAGACAGCACCCGTCTCAATCAGCTGATTCAAAAGGTCGTACACGGCGCCAAGCGCCTTTAGACCAAACGATGTAACCAGATGATTATATTCGCTCGTAATCTCAACCATCGAAGTTGCCCCAAATAGTTCTCCGTAGCGAACCATGGTTTCCATGACCTTCGCCAGCGTCTCTCCTTTTTCACCTGCCAGAATCGCGTTCTGCTCCTTTGACAAACTCATAGAACTGTTCATAACATCGCCTCCTGCTATATCGCCATTGCAACCTCATATGCGCGCCAGATTACCGTGCGTAAGTTCCCGACCTGCTTACAGTCCCCAACCAGATGTACATGCTTTGTCTCTGCCTGCAGCGGTGCTGGAATATACCCCGCAGAGCTGATGGCCAGATCACATGCAATCTCGATATCTTTGTTATCCTTCGTCGTGCAAATAATCGATCCGTCTTTTACTTCTTTTAATACTGTCTCCAGATAAACCGGAACATCATGTAATACAAACCATTCTCTTAAATAAGAGCTGTTTGCGAGACAGACACCCTTTTGTGAAATCAGATCGTCCTTCATCTCGATGATGATTGGTTTTTTCCCTTTTAGCGCAAGCTCATATGCAATCTCACTTCCGGTCAGGCCTCCGCCGATTACGGCAACCGTCTCACCGACTGCATCCATGGCTCCCTCCATCTCCTTTCGCAGGAAATCGCTGGCTTCCACCATCTTTTCATATCCGTTTACCTTCTTAAGCAGTCTTGCTTTTGCTCCTGTCGCGATGATCAGTTCCTGATTTTCAAATGCCGATAAATCCTCCACCTCGGAATTCAAATGTATCTCAATATTCATCTCTTTCATCTGCCTGCGGTACCAGTTTAAAAGATCGCGCAGCTTTTCTTTGTAGGACTCTGCACTTGCCGCAATAAATGTGCCGCCAAGCTCGCCGCTCTTCTCATAAATCACCGGGCTGTGTCCTCGCAGCTTCAATACTCTTGCCGCTTCCATCCCGCCGATTCCGCCGCCGATAATCACAACCTTTTTCGGAGATGAAGTCTTTTTTATGTAATGCTTATTCGTCTGAAGCGTCTCGGCATTCACTGCGCAGCGCGCCAGATGAAGACTGTCCGACAGATCCTGATCATTTGGGACCCCTTTGTAGTGACACATATTAAAACATCCGTTGTGACATAAAATACAAGGACGTATCTCCTCTGCACGGTCATTCATCAGCTTCGTCACCCATTCCCGATCCGCAAGGAACGGACGGGCAAATCCCGCGCCATCCATTCTGCCTGCCGCAATCGATTCTGCCGCTGCATACGGATCCAGTTTGCCCGCACATACAACGGGGATATCCACGAAGTTCTTGATATGCTCCACATCTTTTAAGTTGCAGTTATCCGGCATATACACTGGCGGATGTGCCCAATACCATGCATCATAGGTTCCGTTATCACAGTTAAGCATATCATAGCCTGCATCCTGCAGATATTTTACAGCGCGTTCCGATTCTTCCAAATCGCGCCCCACTTCCACATATGTCTCGCCCGGAAGTGCACCTTCGCGAAAGCCTTTCGTCTTCGACTGCACACTGTAGCGGAGTGAAACCGGGAAATCTTTTCCACATTCTTTTTTAATTTCCTTCACAATATCCACAGCAAACCGGTAACGGTTCTCAAACGACCCACCGTATTCATCTGTTCTGTGGTTGACGTATTTCAATGTGAACTGATCCAGCAGGTAACCCTCATGAACCGCATGAATTTCCACACCGTCAACACCTGCATCCTTCAGTTTTCTTGCCGTTTTCACAAATGCATCCACAAACTCCCGAATCTCCTCGACCGTCATTTCTCTCGACGGCACCTTATCCGACCAGCGGTTCGGTGAAGGGCTTGCAGTCGCAGTGATCTTATCCAGATCCATAAACGGCTTTGAAACGACTCGCAGAAATCGGTTGGTATACAAGGTCTCCATCATCTCACTAATGGTGAAGGAACGTCCAAACCCGGCAGTGAGCTGTATGAACAGTTTTGCCCCGGTTCGGTGAAACTTTGGCATCCATTCTGCAAGCTCCTGATACATCTTATCATTCTTATAAAGCCACTGTCCGAACATCGGATTGTAAACCGGCTGACAGCCCGGCAGCACAAGTCCCGCGTGATTCTTGGCCACCTGCAGAATGAACTTTGCCCCCTCTTTGTCAAAATGATTTTTCTCCATCCATCCCAGAAGATTTGTTCCGCCCATTGAAGTCAGCACGATACGGTTCTTTATCTCGCAGCTTCCGATTTTCCATGGGGTAAAAAGTGGTTCCAGTCTCTCGTTCATCTTGTTTCCTCCTTTCGTAAAGCTTGGTTTTCAGGTATATTTTGTCCTTATTTTCGCGAAAAGAAATGCTTTAGGAACACATAAAGTACAATCACAAATGCAAATAAATACCCAAATGCACCTATTGCAGGGATCCCCCATATCTTCGGTGACATGTCCGTCGTGCAGATGATACTCGAGCTGATCAGAAGTGCCATCACCCAAAGTCCCATCACAATATTCCGGACAAGTCTTCGAAGCAGCTCTGATAAATCCTTCGTCACATGAACATCCAGATTCAGACGTGTCTGCCCTTTTCGATATCCCTGTAAGAATTCCGAGATCAGCCCCGGAAGTTCTATCGCCTTGTGTGCCGAGTGATACAATATCTTTCCGTTATTTTTTAATTCTTTTTTCCAGTCGAAATTCTGCAGCATGCTTTCCTTCATCCGTGCCGCCGCAATCTCCACCATGTTAATTTCCGGGCTGATATCCGCAAGTACACCTTCCATGTGCGTCAGCCCTCTTGCCAGCATTGTAAGTCCGTGCGGCATGGAAATCTGGTTCTCCTTCATAACCTCCATCAGATCCTGCATCACTTCTGCAATGTCAATCTCGCCCATCTCCAAATGAGCGTATTGCAGCATCAGATTATCAATCCCTTCATACAGCCTGCTCTGATCCGGTGTTCCGCGGAATTCTCCGAGCGAAAGCACAGCGTCCTGAATCATACCGACATCATTTTCTGCGACTCCACGGATTGCATCGCTGATCAGTCCCCGGTCACGCTCAGAAAGCCGGCCCATCATTCCCATGTCAATCCAGACAATTTTGCCATCACGGATACGTACATTTCCCGGATGGGGATCCGCATGGAAAAATCCGTCTTCCATGACCTGCCGGATATAATTGTCTGCCAGCTTGCTCCCGATTTCATCGAGCTCATATCCATTGTCTGCAAGAAGCTCTTTGTCATCTACAGAAAATCCATCAATATATTCCATTACCAGTACATGATCCGTGGTGAATTCCCGGTAGAGTACCGGCGTCTCCACAAATGCGACATCTCGGTTATTCTTTGCAAACTCTTCCATATTGGCAGCTTCTTTCAGGAAATCCATCTCCTCCTGCGTCACCTGCCAGAGCTCATCCAGAACCATATCAAAGTCCACCATATCCTTTAGACTGATTGGCGGAACCAGCCTGACCGCCTTATGCAAAAGCCCGATATCCCGCGCCATGAGCGCATGGATTCCTTTTCTCTGAACCTTCACAACAACCGGTTCTCCAGACTTTAAAACGGCTTTGTGAACCTGCGCGATAGAAGCCGAACCCAGCGGAGTCTCCTCGATTTCCCTGAAAATCTCCCGCCACGAAAAACCATAAGAATGATCCAGTACAGCCTGCACCTGCTCAAAATCCATCGGTGCCACTTCGGAGCGCAGACGCATGAGCTCATCACAATATTTCTTAGGCAGAATATCGGAATGAAGCGACATAATCTGCCCAATCTTAATATAGGTCGGACCCAGTTCCTCCAAAATCAATCGGAGTTTTTCCGGGGTCAGACCTTGTGTGATTTCATGTTTTCTGAGCACAGCTGTCATCTCTCTGAGTCGCGAGCCATATCCCTTTGTTTTTGGTACTGCTTCAGGTATGCCGGTTTCCCTGCTATTCATCTACATCCTCTTCTGCTCTGTTCTCTTCTGCTCTGTTCTCTTCTACCTTCTGAAGTTTTTCCTTTAACTGCTCAATCTGTTCCGGTGTCATGTTACTTAACAGCTCCTCCAGTTCTTCCGGTGTCGATGCTTTTACAGAAACGTTTACATTTTCTTTTACAGTCTTTTTGATATTGTGTCTTAGTTCCTGATTCAGCACCTTTCCCTGCTCAACTGTCAGCTCGCCCTTTTTCACCATGTCATCCAGAATGTCCTTGGATTTCTCTGCAGTTGTCGCAGCAGCTCCGATTCCCGCCAAAATAATTTTCTTTAATCCTTCTCCTAATTTTTCCATGTGTCATTCTCCTCTCTGCAGCCTGATTTTGCACGAAATAAATGTAACGAAAAATTCCGGCAGATTATCATGTTCCTCTACTTTAAGTTATACGCCCTTTTCAACAAATATTAAAGGCATTTCAGCAAAAATGTAATTCCTTTCGGAATAAATATCACGCATCCCACAATTGCTGCAATCATCGCTGCAATCAGTACCGCTCCGGCCGCCGTATCTTTGGCAATCTTTGCCAGCGGCTTTTTCTCCTGCGTCACTAAATCAACAGCCGCTTCCACTGCCGTATTCACCATCTCAAGCGCCATCACCAGCCCGAACAAAATCAGACAGATGCACCACTCCATTGCGGAAATGTGAAAAAACGTCCCGGCCGCCACGACCAGAATCGTCATCACACAGTGGATTTTCATGTTTCGCTCCTTGGCAATGCAGGTGAAAATACCTTCTATTGCATAGCCGAAACTTTTGTTAATCGGATCCTTTTTCATGCTTCCTTTATCCCGTTCCTTTCCAGCTTTTGATTAGTCATTTAAATATTCATGATAATCTTCCTCACATGCAAATAACATATAACTTCCATTTACATATCCCATATAACCATTTCCAACAACGTATCCTTTCATATCTTTCCCCTGCCTTTCGCGTATGCTTCTAGTTCCTTATGGCTCTATTTTCGCATAGCAGGTGTCCAATAAGTAGGACTTATCATTTATACAGACATGTAAACATCCACTGAATATTTACGCTTCCATTGTTGTAAACTCAAATTTCGTAACATCAAACAGTCCCATATCCGTGAGTTTCAGTTCCGGAATGACTGGCAGTGCCATGAAGCACAATGTCATAACAGGCTCGACATTTTCGCTGATTCCCAGCTGCTCATACGCGGTATCATGTATCGCAGTTAACCTGCGGTCTACCCATACACCATCCCGGTCGCTCATCAGACCGCCGATTGGCAGCGGCATGGATTCCAGTATCTCACCATTCTTAACGAGAATCACCCCACCGTTCTGTTTCACCAGCTCTTCCACAGCAAATGCCATATCTTCCTCTGTGGTGCCCGCTACGATTATGTTATGGGAATCATGTGCCACAGACACCGCAATGGCTCCCTCTTTGATTCCATATCCTCTTATCAGGGCAACCGCTACATTTCCCGTATCATGATGACGCTCTACGACTGCTATTTTGACAATATCCTCATCCGGATGATATACGAAATCTCCATCTGTTCCCACTTCAATATCCGCGGTGCCTTTTCCTGTCACGACGCCGCCCGGCATGATATCTATCACCTTCACATGGCCGGATGTCAGATGTAATTTTAATTTTTCAATCGAAAAATCTTTGACATGAAAACTTCCAAGCACAGTGGAAATGTCGTACGTCTCCACGGGAAGAAGATACGTTCCATCGCAGGCTGCCATCTGCCCTTCAATCCATACTTTTGAAACCTTAAATTCCTCCAGATCCTCAAGCAGTACAATATCACCGCGAAGTCCCGGTGCGATTGCGCCCCGGTCATACAGACGGAAACATTCTGCTGCATTTAAGCTTGCCATACGAATCGCTGTGATCGGATCAACGCCTTCTTCCACACAGATTTTTAAATGATTATCCAAATGCCCCAGTTCCAGCATCGTCTTTGGCTGACGGTCATCAGAACATAACAGACAGCGTCTGCTGTTCATCGGAGTCAGCCCCTTTAACAGTGGGCGTAAGTTGTGACACGCAGAGCCCTGTCTGAGCAGCACGTAGAGTCCGCAGGAAATTCGTTCGTTCATCTCTTCTACGGTAGAACACTCATGGTCTGTATGCACCAGAGAAGCCGCATATGCATTCAAATCATTTCCGGCAATTCCCGGGCTGTGTCCGTCAATCAGCTTGCCTGCTTTTTTGGCAACCATAATTTTGTCGAGATCGCTGTCAGCGCCTCCAATCAATCCCGGAAAGTTCATATATTCTCCGAGCCCAAGAATCTGATCCTTTAACATCGGCTCTTCCATTGCTGCCGCATCAATTACTGCTCCGGAATGTTCAAACGGCGTTGCCGGAACGCAGGACGGAAGCATATATTTGATATCCAGAGCGGTTCCCTTCGATGCTTCCAGCATATAATTCAGACCCGGGACACCGCATACATTTACAATTTCATGCGGATCAGCAATAATGGTAGTTCCGCCATGCGGTACGAGCAGCCGTCCAATCTCTTCCGGGCTTAGGAATGCAGATTCAATGTGAATATGGCTGTCAATAAATCCCGGTGCTGCATACTGCCCCATGGCATCGACAACTTTATTCCCCTCGTATGTTCCTACTCCCGCAATCACACCATCGCACAAGGCAATATCGCCTTCCATAATCTCTCCCCGGTATACATCCACTACTTTGCAGTTTTTAATGACAGTGTCTGCAGGAATCCGTCCTGCTGCCACGTCAATCAGTTTCTTTAAGTCCGTCTTTTTCTCAATCATATTCTTACCCTTTCCTATTGCGTTAAAAATGAATATGGTACGCAAGCACCTCGTATAAGCGGGCAGGCTCAATTGGTTTTGCAATGTGAGCATTCATCCCCGCCTCTTTACATTTCCTTATATCATCGTCATACGCATTCGCTGACAATGCGAGAATTGGCAGGGTTTTCGCATCCTGCCGTTCTAATCCCCGTATTTTCTTCGCTGCTGTAATGCCATCCATCACCGGCATCCGGATATCCATCAATACCGCGTCATACGCATGTGCCGCTGATTTGGCAACCATATCAAGTCCAGACTGTCCGTCTTTTGCCCATGTCACTTCGCAGCCTGCTTTTTCAAGCAGCCTTTTGGCAATCTCTGCATTTAACGGATGATCTTCACAAAGAAGAATTTTCTTTCCGCGCAGCTTTGTCTGATTCTGCATTTCCCGTTCCTTCTGTAATGTAATCCCTTCCGCTGCATAGGCGCATTCAACCCGTTCAAAATCCAGCCACACGGTAAATGTTGTTCCTTCTCCCAGTTCGCTGTCCACCTCAATACGCCCCTGCATAAGATCCACCAGATTTTTCGTGATGGCAAGTCCAAGTCCCGAACCGGCATACTGGTCGGACATCTGATTCGATTCCTGTGCATACGCCTGAAACAGATTATTCTTCAGAAATTCATCACTCATACCAATTCCAGTATCCTGAATCCTGATTTTGAAATACTCCATATTATAATCGCTCTCCAGACACTCAATGATGATTTTTACACTTCCACCTTTCGGCGTAAATTTGATGGCATTGGAGACCAGATTTGTAAGAATCTGATTCACACGGATGACATCGATAGAAATATAAGACTCTTTGTCTACCTGAATCTCTTCAATTTCAAATGTGACGCCCTTCTGCTCTGCGGACGATTTGATGATTTCCGCCAGATCATCAAAAAATTCTCCGGCCCGCACGGTCTGGTAATGAAACTTCATCTTACCGGATTCCAGCTTCTGCAGATCCAGCGTGTCATTGATCAGACTCAGCATATACCGTCCCGATGCTTCCGCCTTGTTCATGTTACTTGTAACTTCATCCATATCTTTCGCCTGTTTTGTCAGCGAAATCATTCCCAGAATTCCATTCATCGGTGTTCGCATATCGTGACTCATCCGGGCAAAGAAATCTGTGCGCGCCTGTGTTGCCTGCTGAACCCGGTCCTTTTGTTTTCGCATAACTCTTGCATAGGTAAGCAGCACAGAAAATGTCAGAAGCACCAGAAACACAAGACAGCACACAATCAGTACCATCCGGAAATGCTGTTTCATTAAATACGTAAACGTCATATCCGGAGTTGTCGTAAGCGCATAATCTACCATCACACGGTTGATTTCATCCTGATCTAGAAGATTAACAGCTTTATCCACAATTCTGGATAAAAGCTCCGCATTCTCCCCGTGGAACTGCAGCGCAATTCCAAACGTCAGCTCTGTCATCGGTATCGCCGTGACCTTATCATAGCTTTGTTTAATGATAATATTCTGTGCAACACTTGAATTCAAAAAGGCAATATCCGCATCACCATCCATAAGAGCCTTCATGCAGTCCTCAGGTGACTCATACTCATTCAATGTACTGGCCGGATATTTTTGAAGCAGGTATTCCTTTAGTCCGTTCCGGTTTTGAAGCAGCGCAATACGATAAGTGCTCTTCTCGTCATAATCTTCACCCAGCAGGTGATACATTTCAAAGGACTGATCCAGAATCGCATCCGTAACTCCCTGTTCACGGCTTGTATCATACGCCTCATTGTAATACAGCGTTCGGTATGTGACCGTGGTATCACTCTGCGGATTTGTATTTTCACCGGTCTCCTTCACCTGAAAATCAATTCCGGTCAGATGTTCCAATTGTTCACAGATATTGATCAGCACGCCCTGCATTGCATCCGTATCCTCATCATACCAAGCCATGGGGGCTATATTTTCATCAAAATAGATTGTATAGGGTTTATTTTCGGAAATGCAGTCCATCTCCTCTTTGGTATAGGGTGCGTTTACAATCTGTGGAAAATATTTTCTTACCAGTGTATCATCAAAGTCAGGCTCGTGAATATTAATCTGTATGATTGTTTTACTGATCGTATTGGTAAGCCCGGCATTTCCTTTCCAGCTTGCAAAGTAAAACGGTGCATAATTAAACTTTTCAATGATTTTCCACTCATCCTGCATCGCATGTGCATTTGCCGCAATCAGATCAATCTCTCCATTTTTCAGGGCCTCTTCAAGGCTCTTCTGATCCGGATACATACGAATCTGACAGTTTAAGTGCTTCTCTTCCATGTACGCCTGAAGCTGTCTGCTAATCACATATCCTTCCACACAGCCGATGGTCGCTTCGGAAATGGCTTCGTAGTCTTCATAGATATAGTCCGAATCTCCCAATGCCGCCAGCTCTGCCACGGAATATCCATAACTTGCATCACAGATTTCATACGTCTCTTCCCGCTCCTTTGTCCACTGCATTGTTCCGATCAGATCAATCTCATGTGCTCTTAAAAGTTCCAGTGCATGACTCCAACTCTCACACTCTACATATTCAAACTCCAGTCCGGTATTCTGGGAAATCTCATCCAGATAAGCACGGTCATAACTGTCCACCGTGCCATCTTCCTGCTTGGTATAATAATTGCCCACATCAAAATATCCAACCTTCACAGGCGTAGAAATATCCTCTGAAGCTCTGACACTATAAGGTATGCAGAACAGAACAATGAGCACAAGGGTGCATAAAGCAGTACTCCCTTGTCTTAGTATGTCCTTTTTCTTCTTCAACAGATTCGCTTTGCACAGCATAATAGCATCACCTTACCTTTTATACTCGAGTCAGTTTGACAATCTGAAAAATACCGATATATATTTCTATTATACTCGCAAAACCGCATTATTCCAACCGCAAATATTGTCACAAGATAAAAAGCCTATTCTATTGTTTTCACACAAGAAAGGGGCTACACCCCTGTGCAGCCCCTAATTTATCATTTCCTTTTTGGCAGTAGTCGATGATCTTCCGACAGTTTTAAAGATGATGCATAAGCTACTTCCCACGGATATCCATCCGGATCAAGAAAATATCCCGAATATCCTTCGCAGCCTCCCCAGTCTTTCCACTGCGGCTCCTGCCATACTTTTCCTCCGGCTTCCTTCGCAAGCGAAAACAGTTCATCTACTTCTCTGGCATCCGCTCCGTTGATCGCAAGTGTAAATCCACAATACTCCCGTTTTTCCTCCACCTTCAGACCGACATCATTTCCAAGAAATTCATATGGAACCAGCCCCAATACAATATTATCCGCAAGCATATAAGTACAGACTGCTGGATCAGATTCAGGTGAACACTCCCATCCCAGTTTTTCATAAAATGTAATAGAACGGCTTAAATCTTTTACACCTAGTGTTATAATTGAAATACTTTTTGCTTTTGTCATTCCTCTCTCCTCTCTCATCAGCCTCAGAAGGGGCTCTTAGCAGTATGCTTTAAACATCCTGATTGCTTCCTTCATTGCGGGGATATCATCATGCAGCGTCAAAATCGCTTTTCCTACGAACGCTGCATCACCACCTGCGTCCTTTACCATTTTTACATCCTCCGGTGCATGCACACCGACACCGCAGTAAATCGGACGCTCAATTCCACATTTTCGCAAATGCTCAACACAATCCCTGAGTGTCGGATATTTCTCATTTATTTCCTGCCCTTCTGCCGGTTTTGCCTGAAGATACACAAAACCATTCGACTGCAGGGCCATCTCGATCTCTTCCTTAGGCATATGAAACCGCACATAGCAGGACACCTGCAAACCTGCACGGATAATTTCATCCTTAATTCGGTCATCCTTCAACCCGACCAAAAGAATATCTTTTAAATCGTTTGCAAGACAAAAATCAATGAACTTTTCCATTCCAATTTCCTCGACTGTATTCTCATATGCCAGCACAAGAATCTTCACTTCCGGAAGTCTCTTTTTAATAGCTACAATCGAATCCATATATTTCTCATAATCATCACAGGCCTCCAACGCCTTCGCCATACGCCCAGCAATGTATTCACTCTCCAAAAACGGATCTCTGGACGGAAAATCCACCTCCATAATTCTGCAGCCTGCATCTGCATATTCCATCGCAATCTGATAACTTGTCTCAATAGTCGGATACCCATTAGATAAATAACAAATAATTTCCATCTCTATCGTTCTCCTTTATATACTTTTAAAAATAGCTGTTTGAGTTCTTCCGGTTCTGGAATGACCGGATTTGTTTTAGTACAGCCATCCGCCAGTGCCAATACCGTCACTTCATCCAGTTTTTCCATAAATGCCGTCTCGTCCGGAATGATTTCCCTTAAATTTGAAGGAATATTCAGCTTTGTATTTAACGCCTCAACGGCCTGACTCAGATTTTTCACACCAGCCTTTGCGGCAATCCTGCCATATATCTCTTTTGCTCTTTCATCTTTTTCATTAAATTGAATGACATATGGTAACAGAACTGCATCTGCAAGGCCATGTGAAAGATGAAACATTCCTCCGATGCTGTGTGCCATAGAATGCACAATTCCAAGCGATACATTTGTAAATGCCAGCCCCGCAGCCATTGATGCCTGCAGCATGATCTCTCTCGCTTTTTTGTTATTCCCATTCTCATACGCTGCCGGGAGCGTTTCTATAATATCCAGTGCAGCCTGCGTAGCCAGAATATCTGACAGATAATTGGCTCTGGTGGACACAAGTGCTTCTAGTGCATGTGTCAGTGCGTCCATTCCTGTTTCCGCAGTAATCTTTGGTGGCATCGAACGTGTAACTTCTGGATCTAACACTGCAATATCCGGCATCATTTCCATATTTCCCAATCCATATTTCAGTCCCGTCTGATTATCTGAGATAACAATGGATCTGGAAACCTCACTTGCCGTTCCACTTGTCGATGGAATACAGCACATTCTTGCTTTCCCCCTTAATTTAGGAAATGTATTTGGAGGCATGATATCTGCCATCTCTTTTAAGTCCGGATGTTCATAAAAAATCCACATCGCCTTCGCCGCATCCATTGCCGATCCACCACCCAGACCTACAATCAAATCCGGACAGAAGCTTCTCATCTCCTTCACTCCACGCATAACTGTCTCAAAAGAAGGATCCGGCTCCACACCGTCAATCACCATGGTGTCCGCTCCAGCCTCAAAAAAAAGCTTCTGAATTCTTGCTAAAATTCCGCTTCTTTCCATGCTTTTTCCGCCTACGACAATGCTGACTTTTTTCGCATCAATTGTTTTCACATATTCCAGACAGCCTTCTCCGAATACAAGCTCAGATCCTGCTAGTTTCATTGGTCTCATCATTTTTCTTCCTCGCCTTCTATCTTAAATTATCCAATACATTTTTTACTAATTCATAGGAAATCGGATTGCTAATCATGCCGCCCTCCTTCAGACTTGAACCGATGACTGCTCCATCCGCAATTTGAAGCTGTTCCTTTATATTTTCAGCTTTTACACCGCTGCCGGCAAAGACAGGAACATCCACAGCCGTCTTTACTTTCCGAATCAGCTCCAGTGGTGTCTCCTCTCCAATCTGGGTGCCCGTCACAATAATTCCATCCGCGCCATTTGACACAGCCTCTTTTGCCGACTGTTCCACCGTGAGATAAGGAAGCAGCATATGTGCATGTTTTACTTGTACATCAGCCAAAACCCTGATTTCTTCTTTTCCCATTATCCTTCGATATTCCATACACTTCTTCGCACACGGATAGATGATTCCATCTGTAAAAATCACGGTATCCACAAACACCGGAACTCTAATAAAAGAAGCTCCAGTAATCGCTGCAATCGCAATATCAGCCTCACAATCATTAAACGCCGCATCTACGCCAACCGGAATGCGAACCGCATTTTTCACTGCCATTGTTGCCGCTGTCAGAGCAGCAATCTGTGCCTTATTCAGCAAAGCCGAAAAGGGTGTGTCTCCCATGTTTTCTACAATTACAGCATCTACGCCTGCTTTTTCCAGCGTACAGGCATCCTGCACAGCCCGATCTATAATTTGCTGATAATTTCCGTCAAATCCTACTGTTGTCGGAAGTGGCAGGCAGTGTACCATCCCAATGACGGTTTGAGCCCCCGTCGAAAACATTTCTTTTCCCATAATGTTCACCTCTTGTTTTTCATATGATAATTATAAATTCCTTCCAATGCTGTTTTGCAGAGCAGCTCTTCCGCCTCCCTGCGTTCTTTCCCTTCCAAAGTTTCCTTTAGATTCTCTAAAACGGTTGCAATTGTAAGAATACACGTCTTTACTTCCATAAGCCTTCCCAGCGTCAGCATACAGGATGATTCCATGTCTATCCCCGTCACGCCTAATTTCTTAACCTCTTCGAATGTCCGGGACATGTCCCTTTCCCACTCCTTGGAAAATCTCGAATCGTGCATACAGCTATAGAAACCATCCATCGTACAGTTCAGTCCGTTCAGATACCGTTTTCCCATCTGTGTCACCGTCTCATTCATTACATTCACTAATTCAAAGTCAGCAACTGCCGGATAGCTCAAATCCACATAAGAACTGCTGGTTCCTTCTCTTCGCATCGCCGCAACCGGAATCAGAAAATGCCCCAGCATATCATCCTGCATGGACATAACTGTTCCCATTCTAACCGCTACTTCCATTCCGGCCTCATACATTTCCTCCATAGCAATTGCTGCCGACGGAGCACCGATTCCAGTCGAAGTGATTGTAACTTCCACGCCTTTGTATGTACCTGTATAGGTATTGAATTCTCTTAAGAAGGCGATTTTCTTTGGCTGTTCCAAATAGTTTTTAACAACTTCCACTCTCCACGGATCTCCGGAAAACAGCACATATTTTGCAACAGTTTCCTTATCAGCTCCCATATATAATGTACTCATTTTCTACTTCCTTTCTTTTTACTTTTTTCGCGTCAGAATATCATTTCCACGCATTTACTTTTTCAAATAGCTGCTCCTTGGTTGGAATATTTGTGCAGCAGCCTTCTGCCTGAAGTACAAAACAAGACAGTGCCGCTCCAAGTCTGCAGCATTCTTTTGGGTCATAATTATGTAAATATCCATAGATAAATCCGGATATATACGCATCTCCCGATCCGGTTGAATCTAACACCTGCTCCACTTTACAGACACCGGCTTTTTCCTGTCTGATACCATTTTCCTCCCGGATATAACAATTGCTTCCGTGTTTTCCAAGTGTAGTTACAATAATTTCTGCCTCTCCAATTTCAAACAGTTCGGTTATTTTATTTAGTCCATAAAGTTTTTTAATAATCTCACATTCAACCTCATTCATAAAAATAAGCTTACTTTCTGTAAGAAGCTGTTTTAAAAAATCTTTTGGGAATGCCTCAAAATCATCCTTCATTCCAAACACCACCGGTACGCCATGCTTTTTACACTGTCGAAAGAACTCTTCATTGTCTGGTCTCGGTGCAACTGTAATCACTCCAAGTCCCGTGTTTTCAAACAATGCATCGCTCATCGGTGCCGCGTATTTCCCATCCATTGCTCCCGGATAGAAGATTGTCATGTGGTCATTATTATTATCCTGAATGAGATAACACACACTTGTTGCTTCCCCTGATATTTCTGTAACTCCATCTGTCCGGATGTTTCCCCTGACAAAAAACTCTTTCAGTCCAGAACTTTCATAATCGTCTCCCACTCGGAGAACCGGCTTGGCACACATTCCCAAACGGCATAGCGCATAGGCAATATTGACAGAGCAGCCGCCATAAAACACACGGCCATTTGACCGGTTGGTCACAAGCGATGTAAAACCCACTTTGGCAGGGGAAGCAATTTTTATAATATGGTCCAGACTTACATATCCACTAATCAATACATCTGTTTTCATCTCTCTTATAACTGTCCTTCCTTTAACATGGCAAATAAGGTTTCCATATCTATAACATGGCCGAAATACTTGTCGATGTCACTTAGATGGACCTCATTTACAACCTCTGAATTAGTCGCTACACATTCTCTGACAACATATGGATTATAATCCAGATAAAATGCATCTGTCACCGTTGCCCGAATACAGCAATTTGTTTTCGTTCCAACTACAATTACATTTTCAATTTTGTTTTCCCGCAGAACCAGATCTAAGTCTGTCGAAAAAAAGCCACTATATCTTCGTTTTGAAATAACATAATCCTTTTCTTCATTCACGGGAAGCATCGGATCAATTTCCACCCCGAATGTTCCCTCCGTACAGTTTGCACGCATGGACTCTGCCTTTCTGTCTATCTTTCCCTTCCGGTTACCATGTTTCAAAAACACGATCAAACAGCCGTTTTCTCTGGAGACTTCTAACACTGTTTTAATTTTCGGAAGAATTTCCCGGTTCTGCGGATAATACACCAACCCTTTCGGATCTGTAAAATCGCGAACCATATCTACAATAATCAATGCTGATTTCTTCATTTTTCTTTCCTCCGTCACGAACCGCTCTACATCCCGCGCACTCTGCTGTTTCTATATTTTATGACAGATACAACCGTCAGAACTATACTCATAACCACATATGGAATCACATCAAAAACTGCCGCTGCTGCCCCTGCATACAGACTCAGATTCACAGACAACGCTCTTGCAAGTCCAAAGATCAATGCGTAAAATGTACAGGATAACGGGTCTCCTCTTCCACAGTAAATAGCTGCGATTGCAATAAATCCACGCCCTGCCGTCATACTGTTTGTAAATATAGTCATTCTCTCAAGTGCCAGATTGATTCCGGCTAATGCACAGAAAAATGATCCCAGTAAAATTGCTAAATAACGGTATTTATTTGTATTTAATCCTAAACTCTTTGCTGAATCCTCATTTTCTCCAACCACCCGGACATAAATTCCGAATTTTGTCCGGTACATCAAAATCCACACCAGTACAATCGATACAAATGTAATATATGTAATAATCGTATGACCGCTAATGATGCCGCCCAGAATCGGAATATTCTTGATAATCGGGATGTGAATCTTAAAATCTGCGGCATTCGTAAATCCAAGTTTTATGTTTGCTGAATTCATTAGCTGAAGCACAAAGCCTGCAATGGCCACAATCGACATATTGACTGCTAGTCCGATCACGATTACATTTCCTTTACAGCTGACCCCGAAAAACGCAAATATCAATCCAATTGCAAGACAGGTCACCACAGCCGCGATATACCCCAACATAACATTTTCCGTTTTAAAGCTAACCAGAACTGATACAAAAGCTCCCGCAAGCATCATACCTTCCAGTGCAATATTTAGAACATTTGCCTTATATGCAAAAATGCCGCCCAATACACAAAGTAAAATCGGAATTGCATGATAGACGGAGTCATATAAAATTCCAGTAATAAATCCCATTACGCTTCCTCCTTTCTGCTCATTCGTCTGGCAAACCGTTCCCTTAAACCAAATCTTTCATCCAAAAACTGTACTGCTAAAAACAGAATAATCAATCCCTGCAGTACCCCAACGATTTCTTTTGGCACCGATGTATACATATTGATATTATCCGCGCCAGTTTTTAATGCACTGTAGAAGATCGCAGCCAGCAATACGCCAATCGGATTATGTCTTCCCAATAATGCAATCAGCATTCCATCCCAGCCAAGTCCTGTCGTTCCGGAAAATCCAAGCGTATACTTAAATTTTTCACTCATCATATGCCCGGCTCCAGCCAGACCAGCCAACGCACCACTTATACACATTAAAATAATGATTTTGCGTCGCACACGCATTCCAGTTGCTTCTGCAAAATCCGGATTTTTACCAATGGCTGTGATTTCCATTCCCAATTTTGTTTTCTTAAATATAAATGTCATAATCAGCAGAATTGCAAACGCCAGAAAGAAAAACATCGTCAAACGTGAGTTTCCGATTCCCAATCGCTGAAACATTGCACTTTCATGAATAACAGGGGTACAGACATACCCCGAACCGGCTTCCCTAAACGGCCCGGATGACAGGTATTCCAGTACCTTGATCATTGCATAATTCAGCATCAGAGTAACAACCATCTCATCCACATGGAAAAAAGCTCTTAAAAGCGCAGGGATTAATGCAAACAATACACCACATCCGATTCCCACCAACATACAGACTACTTTCTGCATGACCGGACTCGTCAAATCCAATGATGCACCTGCTATCCCGGCAAAGAATCCTCCAACCAGCAGCTGACCTTCCACACCCATATTGAATAAGTTTGCTTTAAATGTAATTGCAATTGCCAGTCCGGTTAATAAAAGCGGTGATGCATAATGAAGTGTATTCAAAAATCCTTTTGCTGTAAAAAGTGATTTTCCAAGCATGATCCGATACGCTTCCAACGGATTCTCGCCAATACAGAGAATTATAATTCCGCCAATCAAAAATGCCAGTCCCACCGGAAGCAGCGTATTTAAGACTTTCGGACCGATATAGTCTGATTTCTTCTTCGTCACCCTAATTTCCTCCCTTCGCGCCTGCACCTGCCATCAACAGTCCAATCTCTTCCGCTGATGCAGCCTGCGGATCGACTTCTCCTATAATTCCGCCTTTATACATAACCACGATACGGTCTGACAGGCTCATAATTTCTGTCAGTTCGCTTGAGATAAGCAAAACTGCTTTTCCGGCATTTCTAAGTGCAAGCAATTGTCTGTGAATGAATTCAATGGAACCAATGTCAACACCTCTCGTCGGCTGGCATGCAATAATCAGATCCGGATTATTCTCAAACTCACGTGCAATAATGACTTTCTGAGCATTTCCTCCCGACAGTTGCGAAATCACCCCATATTGGTCTGATACACGGATATCATATTTTTGAATATAGTCATCGCATAATTGTTTCATTTTTCCGCTCTTCAAGACGCCCTTGTTACAGACTCCGTGTGTATCAAAATAACCGGCAATACAGTTTTCCGGAATCGTCATTTCCTTGCAAAGACCTTGTGCATACCGATCTTCCGGAATAATACCAATTCCAAATTTCCGCAGTTTGTCCGGCCATGCATTTGTCATGTCTTTTCCTCCCAGCAGCACTTTTCCCTTGGTTACCGTCATTACGCCCGTAAGCACTTTAATCAGCTCACTCTGTCCATTTCCTTCTACTCCTGCAATTCCAAGAACCTCGCCTTTTTTTACATACAGTGACACATTGTGCAGAATTTCATGATTTGAATCATTCACCGTACAGATGCCTTCGACACGATAAGCCTCTTCTTCCCGTGGCTTCGGACCGGACTCATTTCTGACAGTCAGCACCACATCACGGCCTACCATCATTTGCGCAAGTTCTGTTTCGTTCGTATCCTTTGTTTTCACATTTCCAATAACCTGTCCGCTTTTTATTACGGTAACACTGTCGCTCACATACATTACTTCCCGCAGCTTGTGTGTAATAACGATAATAGTCTTCCCCTGTTTTTTCAGTGCCTTCAGATTCTCCATCAGACGGTCTACTTCCTGCGGTGTGAGTACTGCAGTCGGTTCATCCAGAATCAGGATATCTACATTACGATATAGCATTTTTAGAATTTCGACCTGCTGGCAAAGCCCTACCGAAATATTCTGTATTTTTTCCATTGGATCGATCTGAAATTGATACTGTTCAATCAGCTTCTTCACTTTCGTGATTTCTTCTCGCCTGTCAATTAATCCTCTTTTCGTAATCTCGCTGCCCAACAGAATATTTTCATAAACAGTCAGGCTCGGAACCAATTTGAAATGCTGATGTACCATACCGATTCCATTTCGAATTGCATCCGTAGGGGAATTCATTACAATTTCTTTGCCATTTAAAAGAATCATTCCGCTTGTCGGCTTGTAAACCCCGTACAGCATATTCATCAGAGTCGATTTTCCCGCTCCGTTTTCACCGACGATGCATTTGATTTCCTGCTTTTCAACTTGTATGTCTATTTTGCTATTTGCAACAAAATCCCCAAACTTTTTCGTCAGTTTTTTCGTTTCTATTATAATACTCATAGATGATTCTCCTCATTTTGAATAAAATGAGGGTGTCCCAAAGTGGTTTTCATGCTTTACACATATTATTTTGAGACACCCCTAATCTTGACTTATTTCGTTTTAATGTTAACGTTTGGACATTTTGCAGCATCAAATTCTTCGTTATTCTGCTTATTTGTTACTTTAATCTCTTCATCTGTAATCTGATCACTGACAGTCTGCAGCTTGGATTTTATTTCTTCCCAGACATCCTGATTCTGCACATGCTTACCCATCTCTTCAAGATCCGTAATTCCGGTTGCACCGGATGCAAGATTGTAGTTTTGCAGCTGATCCATCTCGTCTAATTTTCCATCAGCATACGCCTGTGTAATTGTCTTAACCGGTACACCTGTGATTTTTAGAACACTGGTCAGAACATGTCCCGGCTGCTGCGTATCCAAATTTGCATCTGTCTGAATTGCTATTTTCCCAACTTCTTTTGCTTTTGCTGTGATTCCATCTCCGACAACGCCGGCATCTGCGAACACCACATTTGCGCCTTCATCATAGAATGTCTCTGCCACCGTGCTCCCTAGTGCAGAATCTGTAAATCCCGCATCATATTTTGCATAATAATCATATGTAACATTGTATTCTTCTGCCGCTTTATTGATTCCTTCGATGAAACCATAAGAATATACTAAGATACCATTTGAGTTTGTTCCGCCTATAAATCCGATTCCTCTTGCTGTATCAAGCGGAGTCAGACCATAAGAATCATCAAACAGCTGCTCCATATTTTCATTTATCTGAACAGACAGATAACCTGCCAGATAGGAAGCTTCATGTACATCAAACAAGACAGAAATAACATTGTCATGAAGGACATTTCCATCCTCGTCTTTGTTTGGATCATCGTTGAACACCACAAAGGTTGTATCCGGATACTGCGCTGCAATGGCTTCTGTTCCGCCAACACCCTTAATTAATGCATCGAAATCATATTCCAGTGAAAAAATAAGATTATATCCGTCATCCGCTAATGTTTCCAACGCTTCCGGAACCCCGTTTGCCGGTTCTATGATTTTGTATTCACATCCGATATCTTCTGCCACTTCTTTGATTCCATCACATGCTGACTGATTATAACCATTATCATTTTGTCCGGAATCAGAACACACAACAGCAACTCTCAAATCATTGCTTTTTTTCTCTTTCGATGTTTCGTCACTTTTTCCACATCCTGTAAAAATAAGTGCACTTAATAAAACAAGTGCCATAACTAACACGCTTGCTCTCTTTTTCATATCTTTTCCTCCGCTTTTTAATTTACCTTACCTGATAAATGCAAAACTTAAACTGATCGGTTCTGTAGTAACATTTAAAATATTCAATAGCCACTTCCTTGCCGTTCACCATTCCGTACGTCGTACAGCAAAACTGCAATAACGGAACTTCTTCTTCGACATCCAGATATTCTGCAATCTCACCATGTGCACTGATTGCTTCTATTGTACGGGTTGCCTTCGTTATTCTCACATCATACTTGTCCTCTAGGATCTTATACAGTGACACTTGTGCAAAATCATACAGATCAATATCTGGAAAATATTTGTATGGCAGATATGTCGTTGTGTAGTTGATCGGTTCATCATCTGCATAATAGATTCTGGACAGACAAAACACATCTTCATGATCATTTAAATTCAGAAATGATTTTCTCTTGGCATCTGCTGGTATCACACACTTTTTCATGACTTTTCTTCCCGGTGTGTATCCTAGTTTCTCAATATCCTGTGTACAGCTTGTGATTGAAACTAAATCGTTCTGCTTTCCCTCCCCTCTTACAAATGTACCTTTCCCATGAACGCGGTAGAGATATCCTTCTTTCACCAGATCATCAATGGCCTTTCGTATTGTAATTCTGCTCACATCGAACAATACCATTAACTCCCGTTCGCTGGGAATGGTGTCACCTTCCTGATATGTATTATCATCTATCTTCTTAATAATCTCCTGCTTTACATGATAATACTTAGGAACTTTGTTTTCTTCCATCTGCTGTTTCCCCCTTCTTAAGATAACACCTTGTCAGCTGGTCATATCCACTTTTAACTGGTCATGATGTATCTTGTGATTCAATCCTATCATATGCTTCAATATTAGTCAATATTGGAAAAATAGACTAATATTTTTACATTCTTTGTGCAATATGCCTTTTTTTATGTCTTTTTTTTCATAATTTGCTATTTTTTAGCATAAAAAAACAATACCACAAAGCAAACTGGTTATGTCTTGTTTGTTTCGTGGTATTGTTTTCACACATCTTTATGAAGCGAATACCTCAAGGCTCCGCTCCAGTATTCCTTTCATATACGCAATCGCCGTCCCATAATTCGTCATCGGAACGCCCTGGTCTGCGGCACATTTCAGGCGATACTTCATCTCCCGTTCATTCAATGTACAGCCGCCGCAATGTATAATCATCTGATATCGGCTTAAATCCATCGGAAACTCCACGCCGCTTGAGAATTCAAATCTCAATTCTTTTCCGGTATGCTCTTTGATCCATCCTGGCATCTTGACGGTACCGATATCATCGCATTGTCTGTGATGCGTACAGCCTTCCGATATAAGTACGGTATCCCCGTCCTTTAACTTATCCAGACAGCGTGCGCCTTCTGCCACGCTCTTTAAGTTTCCCTTATATCTTGCAAATAAAATTGAGAACGATGTCAGAAGAATATCTTCCGGCACTTCTTTTGCAACCTGTTCAAATGCCTGACTGTCTGTAATGACCATCTTCGGCTTTGTTCCAAGCTTTGCAAGTGTATCTGCAAGTTCACTTTCGCGCACAACGATCGATACCGCTCCTGATTCGAGTACATCGCGGATGGTCTGCTGCTGTGGCAGAATCAGCCGGCCCTTCGGTGCGGCTGAATCAATCGGAACCACCAGCACGACTAAATCTCCATACTCCAGCAGATCTCCCACGATTTTATGTGACTGGTCATCGGTCTTCACCTGCGATGCAATCAGCTCTTTGAGTTCATAGATGTTCGTCTTGTTCTCGGAGCTGACCCAGATGACATTCTTCTGGTCACTCATTTTCGCATTTGCCGCATCACCGATTATGTTCTGTGCACCGTCCGCTGCCAGATCCAGCTTATTCATCACTACTACATACGGAATGTCCTTGGCTTTGATGCGGTCTAATATGGCATCGTCCTCCTTCGTCATCCCGACGGTACCGTCCACGACAACAACCGCAATGTCTGTCTTGTTCAGGATCTGGCAGGCCTTCTGAATTCGAAGTGCTCCAAGCTCTCCTTCATCATCCAGTCCCGGGGTGTCAATCATGACAACCGGTCCCAGCGGCAGAAGCTCCATCGCTTTTAAAACCGGATCTGTTGTTGTTCCCTTGACATCCGACACAATCGCCAGACTCTGCCCGGTGATTGCGTTGATGACGCTTGATTTTCCTGCGTTTCGCTTTCCAAATATTCCGATGTGTATTCTGTCTGCACTTGGCGTACTGTTCAAACTCATAACTCGTCTCCTTTTTTACAAAACAAAGTCTAACTTAGAACCGAAAATCTCTCCTGTTATCCTCACGAATCAGTCGCAGATTCTCTTTTACAATTCCTCTTGCCTTCTCATTCGGCACGTTCTCTGTCTCGCGCTCAATCAGTGCTTCTCCGACCTTTTTCGTCTCAGGGGAAGCATAATCCATCAGATATTCCTGCAATGTCATCAGTGCATTCGGATGACAGCAGTTCTGTATCTGCCCGCTCTTACACAGTGACATGAAGCGGTCTCCGGTTCTTCCTTCACGGTAACATGCGGTGCAGAAACTTGGAATGTATCCAAGATCCATCAGCCATTTTACGACCTCATCTAAAGATCTCTGGTCAGTGACATCAAACTGTGCGGAGTTATCTTCCTCCGGCTCCGGCTCTGCGTATCCGCCAACACTCGTCTTCGAACCGCCGCTCACTTGGGAAATACCGAGGTGAAGCACTTTCTCACGTACCTTCTGGCTCTCACGTGTAGAGACGATCATTCCGGTGTATGGCACTGCAATACGGATGCATGCAACAATCTTCTCAAAGATCTCATCGCTGACTCCATTGGAAAATTCATCCTTTTTGATATCTTCTGCATCACAGATACGCGGTACGCTGATTGTATGCGGTCCCACACCGTGCGCTGCTTCGAGATGCTCTGCATGCATCAGGATTCCCGCAAATTCATAGCGGAATTTATCCAGCCCGAACAATACTCCGAGTCCGACATCATCAATTCCGCCTTCCATTGCGCGGTCCATAGCTTCCGTATGATATGCGTAATCATGCTTTGGTCCTGTCGGGTGAAGCTGCTCATAACTGGCTTTGTGATAGGTTTCCTGAAACAGAATATAGGTTCCGATTCCTGCATCTTTTAGTTTCCGGTAATTTTCTACAGTTGTCGCCGCAATGTTAACATTGACACGGCGAATGTCACCGTTTTTGTGATGTACGCTGTAAATGGTCTTAATACATTCCAGAATATATTCAATTGGGTTATTGACCGGATCTTCCCCAGACTCAATGGCGAGTCTCTTATGTCCGAGATCCTGCAGTGCGATAACCTCTGCCTTTACCTCTTCCTGTGTCAGCTTCTTGCGGACAATGTGTTTATTTTTCAGATGGTACGGGCAGTAAGTACAGCCGTTGATACAATAGTTTGACAAATATAACGGTGCGAACATTACAATACGGTTCCCGTAAAAATCTTTCTTAATCTGCTCAGCAAGCTGGTAGATTTCTTTGATTTTTTCTTCGTTTGAACAGGCGAGAAGCACCGAAGCTTCTCTGTGAGAAAGTCCTTTTCTTAATTTTGCCTTTTCAATAATCGAGTCAATTAATTCCAGATTATCCTTGTTTGCATCCGCATAGGCAAGGGACTCCATAATCTCGTCATGATCGATAAATTCTTCTGCTTTCATTGATTTTGCATTGTACATTTCTTTTATCCTCCAATTAAATTTATTTCATAAATCCAGGCTGCTAACCTTTTATACCGTAAAGCAGCTACACATTCAGCGAATCCCCGCGGTCTGTCACAACTTCGTATCCGATGGATTTCATACGGTTTGCCAGACACATCCGGCACTCCGCCGCCTCATCCCCCGTACAGATTTTGTTATCGTACAGTGAGTAGTCTTTTCTCACCGAGGTCGGGGATAGATTCGGCATCACTACATTTGCTCCTGCGAGAATTCCTTCTTCCCGTCCTTTTGTGTCAATGGTTCCAAGTGCTGTCGTTGCCGGCAGCAGTACTTTGGGCAGCATCAGCCGGATCAGACCCAGCATGAACAGCGTGAGCTCCTTAGAGCCTGCCGGTTCCTTTGCAAATGCAGTGTCATGATGTGGAATAAAGGGACCGATTCCCACCATTTGCGGATTCAGCTTCTTTAAAAACAGCATATCCTCCGCCAGATTTTCTTCGGTCTGATAAGGCGAACCCACCATGAATCCAGTTCCCACCTGATATCCGATCTCTTTTAAGTCCCACAGGCACTGCTGTCTGTCCGCCGCCAAAAGCCCCGGCGGATGTAACTTCCCATAATGGTCCGCATTGTAGGTCTCATGGCGGAGCAGATAACGATTCGCCCCAGCCTCATAAAACCGCCGGTAGGACTCGTAAGATTTTTCGCCGATGGACAGTGTAATTGCACAGTCAGCAAACCCTGCCCTGATTGTCTGTATGATCTCTGCCATCTTATCATCGTCAAAGAAACCATCTTCGCCGCCCTGCAGGACAAAGGTTCGAAAGCCCAGTTCGTATCCCATTTCACAGCATTCTATAATTTCCTGCCGGCTCAGGCGGTATCGCTTTGCACGTGTATTGCTCTTTCTGATTCCGCAGTAATAGCAGTCGTTTTTACAATAATTGGTAAACTCGATCAGCCCGCGGACATACACCTCATGGCCATAGTGCAGATGACGAATCTTTCTCGCCTCCTCAAATACATACGCCGAGAGTTCCGGCGTTCGGCCCCGGATCAGCTGAATCCACTGCTCTTTCGTGAGTGTCTGCCGGTCTCTGAGCCTGTCAATTAACTCTTTCATTTCTCCTCCTACTGAGACAACGGTTATACTTTTGCATACGTTGTCTTGCTGCTGATTCCGGGAAGCATCCCGATTTTGCCGGACAACGCACTGATGACATCATTTGGTGCATCGATAGCAATACTGATGACATTCACATTTTTTTCCCGGTGCGGAATGCCCATCCGGCCAAAAATGTAATTGCCATATTCACTGAGCAGTTTATTCAGTTCTTCAATTGCCTCCGTGCTCTGTACTACAATTCCAATTAACGCAATTCTCGTCTCCATATTTCTCCTTTCCGCCGCCGTGCGGTCACTCCAGTGACCATATTCTTCTTGCGCGCAGTGCGCATCCCCCAGAGGGTTTTTGTGTAATAGGGAAGTTCTTTGAACTTCCCTATTACATAAAAAAAGACCCACATCCTTAGACGCAGATCCTTGATTTGCTAAAAAAATCTCTGTATTCTGGCGCCTTTTCGCTTAGGTGTTACCCTTTACAATCAGTTCGTAAATTTAGTGTAGCATATGGCGCCTTATTTTACCAATCATTTTTAAAACTTACGGATGGAATCCTCGCTTTCATCTGCCGTTTTTACAATCTCTTTGACAATAACCTCATACGATACCCTGTCATTTACACGGACAGTCACACGGTCTCCCACCTTATGTCCCATCAGTGCCTTTCCGATTGGCGATTCAATACTAATCATACCACTCAGTGAATTTCCGCGAATCGATGTTACAATTCGATAGGTCTCATCTTCATTGTCTTCTTCAAAATGTACGGTAACGGTATTGTCGATTCCGACCTCGTCTTCGTTCGACCGGTCCTCCACGACGATTGCGGTCTTTAACATTCTCTCCAGATAGCGAATGCGGCTCTCATTCTGGTTTTTGTCCTTTTTTGCCGCATGGTATTCAAAGTTCTCACTTAAGTCTCCGTGGGCTCTCGCTTCCTTTACCGCCTCAATCGCTTCTTTCCGTACGACCAGCTTACGGTGTTCGATCTCGTCCTTGATTTTCTGTACATCCTGCTTTGTTAACTGCTCACGCATTGTTATGTTCACTCCTGTTTTTCATTTATTTCCCATAAGGGCTCAGACGCCGCTCTGCTCTATGATCTGCTGCACCATATCCGGCTGAAGAAGTACTGCAAGAACCATGATGACAATCCCCATAAATACCATCGCGACCGTCAGGACAATCAGCACTCCGATTATCCAGTGCCTGCCTTCCGGAAACAGCGTGGTTCGGTAGCCCGGCTTTTTGTAATGAATCAGATAGTTCCCAATATAAAGACTAAATGGAATCACTGCCCCGAAGATACAGTAAGCACCAACGGACATCCAGACTGCGCCGGAAGATAACAGCTCACTCGTCTCCGATGTCACCGCACTTTGCGTCATGAACATCAGAATCAGCGGAACCGCATTGTTGATACAGTGGAAGATTCCATTGTAGATCATATTTCCCGTCTCCACCAGTATGTAACCCATCATGATTCCCAATAATGCCGTCGGGAAGAATCTCCATACACTCCCGTGGCACGCGCCGAAAATCAGTCCGGTCAGAATAATAGAAAGCCATTTATATCGTTCCGGATTCAGACTGTGCAGTATCACACCGCGAAAAACTGCTTCCTCACAGATTGCAGGGGTAATTGCCACGATGAAAAATGAAATCTGAAACGGTACACTTTGAAAGGCAGCTCCAAGACCCGCGCTGACGCTGCTCATCTCCTCCGGAAAAAATGCCATGATAATCAAATCCACAATCATCATAATCATGAATGCGCCCAGCCACAGCAGCGCTGTTCCGCCAACTCCTGCAACTGATATTTGTTTTATCGGAAATACTTCCGAGAAATCCGCTTTTGCGAGAAGCACCGTCAGCAGTGCCATTCCCAGAAGCAGCACTTCGCTCGCCAGAGTTCCGTAAAGCCCTGCCGCCATGCTGAAATAACCACTGATCCAGAATATTTCCAGAATACTTAGAAACAATAGAATGAGCCCTTGCCAGATTTTTAGTTTTTTATATGTCTTTTGCATGTCATTTCCTCTTTATACGTTAATTTGTTTCATGATTTCACCGATTGGTCCATTGATGCTTAGATTAGTCCGCACGGCCTTCGCAGTCTCTGACTTGTTGATGACAACCAGATATTTTCCCTTGAAATAATCCACGAACCCTGCCGCCGGATAAACTACAAGTGATGTTCCACCGATAATCAGCATATCCGCATGACTGATATCCCGGACTGCCCCCTGAATGATTTCCGAATTCAGACCCTCCTCATAAAGAACCACATCCGGCTTAATGATTCCGCCGCACTCACATTTTGGAATGCCCTCACTGTTCTTTACGTATGCCGCATCATAGAACTTACCGCAGCGTGTGCAGTAATTGCGGTGGATGCTTCCATGAAGCTCCCACACCTGCTGACTGCCGGCTGCCTGGTGCAGACCGTCAATGTTCTGTGTTACAACCGATGTCAGCCTGCCTGCCTTTTCGAGTTCTGCAAGCTTGCGATGCGCTGCATTTGGCTTTGCATCCAGTATCATCATCTTATCCTTATAAAATTCATAAAAGCTTTCTGTGTTCTGCTGAAAAAAACTGTGGCTGACCACCCGTTCCGGTGAGTACTTGTACTGCTGATGGTAAACTCCATCTGCACTTCGAAAATCCGGGATTCCACTCTCGGTCGATACGCCCGCACCACCGAAAAACACAATACTGTGGCACTCATCAATCATCTTCTGCAACTGCTTTACCTGCTCTTCATACATCTGCAATCCCTCCTATTTTCATTTCCACACTGCATTTTCCACACTGTTTATTCTATCACAAAAGGCTTTGGATATCCATACCAGCGGTTATCCAAAGCCCTCCTAAGCTCTCACTTTTCGTGCAGTCTCTTCTTACTATTCTGCTGTGTTGCCTGTGGTCTCATCTGTATCAGATTTTTCTACCTGTACACAGCTCTCAATCAGATAATCCGCAACCTTCTGCTGAAGTACCATGTTCTTTAATGTGTCTTCACCTGCTGCTTCTTTTAAGGAATCCACATCTGTATATCCATAATCTTCTGCAAGTTTCTCATATTCTTCTTCATATTCCTTATCGGATGGTGTCAGGTGCTTCTTGTCCGCAATCAGCTGAATTGCAAGCTTCTGCTTTACCGTCTGCTCGGACGCTGTCTGAACCTCGGAATTGAAATCATCCTCTGTCATACCAAGCTGCTGTTCTAAGAAATCCGCAAATTCCATCTGATACTGTTCCGCATAGTCCTTATAGTAATCCGTCATTTCTGTAACCTGATCTTCCACTTCTCCATCCGGATACTTGGTCACTTCCACCTGTTCGAGCAGTGATGAAATCACTTCGCTGCGAAGTGTGGATGTTGTTGTGCTTTCATTGTCTGCCTCTAATGATTTTTTCACTTCTTTTTTGTATTCTTCTACCGTCTTAGACTTTTCGCTGTTTGAAGCAACCCACTTGTCTGTGAGCTCAGGTGTCTTTGTCTTAGAGATTGAATTAATTGTAACAGAGAATGTTTTCACTACATTCTGCATCTCTGCTTCCTGATAGTCTTCCGGGAATTTAACTTCAATATTAAATGTTTCACCGATCTTATGTCCGATAATCTGCTCTTCGAATCCCTTGTAATCCCCATTCGCTGCGATAAATGAATTCGATCCAATGGTAAGATCATAGTTTTCACCAGAACTGTTTTCAAAATCAGATGAAAAGTTAATGTTTGCCGTATCGCCATCTTCTACTGCTCTGTCTGTAATCTCTTCTTTCGTTGCTGCAGCTTCCAGATTGCTCTGAACCTGTGCATCTACATCATCATCTGTCACTTCTGTCGTTGCGACTTCCTCTACTTCCAACCCTTTATACTTATTAATTGTAATATTATCGTTGGATAATTTACCACTGCATCCTGCCAGCGATACAACTGCCATTAAACTGACAGCTACTGCTACTAATTTCTTTTTCATTTTACACCTCATATTATAATTCATTTTTTGCATGCTTATTTTGTTATAACACATTTCCGATACAAATAAAAGGATTTTCACATAATCCTCACTATTTCCGGATATAATCCTATGACTTTCACTTGCACTTCTGTCTAAAGAATGATACAATTAAGCACGTGTAAAACGCAGAAATACTGTTTAGGAGGATATACCAATGAGTACAGGTTGGATAGTTTTAATTGTAGTTCTTGTCGTGCTGGTTGCATTGCTTATAGGACTTTATTTTTTCGGAAAGAAATCCGAAAAGAAACAGGCAGAGCAGCAGGAGCAGATGGCAGCTGCAGCTCAGGTCGTTTCTATGTTGATTATTGATAAAGGTAAGATGGCTCTGAAGAATGCCGGATTCCCATCCATTGTATTAGAGAATACACCATGGTATCTGCGACGTTCCAAAGTACCAGTTGTCAAGGCAAAGGTTGGACCAAAGATTATGACACTGATGTGCGATGCCAAGGTTTATGACAAAATCCCGATTAAAAGAGAAGTGAAAGCAGTTGTCAGTGGTATCTATATCACCGAGATTAAAGGGTTCCGCGGACCAGTAGAGACACCGGCTAAGAAAAAAGGATTTTTCGCAAGATTCAAAAAATGATTTCAAAAAAGATGCTCACAAATGTGAACATCTTTTTTATTTTCTTTTTTATTTCCCATGCATACAGCATAAACTGTTATATCGTACTTCTCAAATCGAAATCCGCACTTCCTCTGGATGCAATACTCATCCGAATCTTGCAATTTGCCAGCGGCTCATGATTGATATCCAGTTCATAGTCGATCCGGATCCGGATTTTCTCCTCCGTTATGTCGATGTCGAGCTGCTTCGTATTCACTCCGACCAGCATCTGCCCCATCGGTGTCTGATAATAGGTCTGGCAGTTCTTCTCCCGGTCAAATATCATATGGGAATTCGTTATACCGGTTTTGATAATCTCAATTGTCTGGTCATCGTTAATCTTAATCTTGTTCTTAATGACTCCCGGCATTCCCTCCACCAGCTCATCATACAGCACATAGTGTTTTCCATTTTTCAGAAAATAATTCGCGGCTGTTATAATCTCAATCGCGTCTTCATCGATATCTTCTGCCACATCCTGCAATTGCAGACCGGAAATGCTTACTAATACATCCTTTGTCATTCTCTCACCTAAAATTCTTCAATATTGATCACTTTGGTTGATGAAATATCATACGGCATTACAGAATTTGCAAACTGTTTGAATTTATCCGCTGCATCACTCACGTAGAACTCGCAGTAGCCCTGTTCCGACTGTGGATTCTCCATATGTAATCGTTTCAGTATCTTCTTCAGATCCATTGCAGTCTCATATGCCGGATTTACGATCTGAATCTCTTCACCCATATACTCTCTGATTTTGGAGCGAATCAATGGATAATGGGTACATCCGAGTATCATCGTATCAATCTCAGATTCCCTGAGCGGACGCAGATAATAATCGATAATCTCCTCTATGACCGGGTGATCCTTAAAGCCCTCCTCCACAAGCGGAACGAAGAGTGGACAGGCTTTCTCGACCACCGAAATCTCCGGATTCATATCAGTAATATTGGTTGTATAAACTTTACTTCGTACAGTTGCATCCGTCCCGACCACTCCGACGTGATGATTGATTGTCGCTTCCACAGCGGCCCTTGCCCCCGGGACAACAACCCCGATAATCGGAAGGTCGAATGTATCTCGCACATCATCCAGTGCAAGTGCACTTGCCGTATTGCAGGCAATCACGATTGCTTTTACGTTCTTCGTCTGCAAAAACCGTATAATCTGTTTCGAAAAACGGATGATATTATCCTTTGACTTACTGCCATACGGAACGCGGGCAGTATCGCCAAAGTATACGATGTTTTCACCCGGCAGCTGCCTTGCGATCTCACGAACAACCGTCAGACCGCCGACACCGGAATCAAAGACTCCGATTGGCGCTGTCTCTTTTTCATCTATACTCACTGTTATTCTCCTACATCTGCATTTTATAAAGCTAATGTCTTTGCGATTTCATACTGATAATCTGGAATCGTCTTCTTCATACCTAATGCTTCATTGATATCGAAATCTTTATATTCCCCATGCTGGTAGCCTACTACACGGTTGCTTTTACCTGCCAAAAGAAGTTCCACAGCTTTCGCTCCCATGATAGACGCATATACACGGTCTTTACAGGTCGGGCTTCCGCCGCGCTGCATGTGTCCTAAGATGGTTGCTCTTGTCTCCATACCGGTTGCTTCTTCAATTCTCTTTGCCATGTTCATGGTATCACCGATACCTTCAGCATTGATGATGATGTAGTTCTTCTTACCACGTTTTTTACACTCTAAGATATCTTCTATTAATGCTGTCTCATCGAAATCTTTTTCTTCCGGCATCAGAATTCTCTCCGCACCGTTGGCAATACCACACCAGAGTGCAAGATAGCCTGCGTCACGTCCCATTACCTCAATAATACTGCATCGCTCATGTGATGTAGAAGTATCACGTACTTTATCAATTGCTTCCATAGCGGTGTTAACAGCAGTATCAAATCCGATTGTATATTCGGTACATGCAATATCCAGATCGATTGTTCCCGGAAGGCCGATTGTGTTCACGCCAAGATTTGCAAGCTTCTGGGCACCGGCAAACGAACCGTCTCCACCGATAACTACAAGTCCGTCAATACCATATTTCTTACAGATGGCTGCTGCCTTCTGCTGTCCCTCTTCTGTTCTCATTGCCTGACAGCGGGCTGTCTGAAGGATCGTTCCACCTCTCTGGATCGTATCTGATACATCTCTCGCTGAGAGGTCAATGATCTCCTCTCTTAACAGTCCGTGATATCCTCTTCTGATTCCACGAACCTTAACGCCATTCGCCAGTGCTGTTCTTACTACCGCACGGATTGCCGCATTCATTCCGGGAGCATCTCCACCACTTGTAAGCACTCCGATTGTTCTGATTGGATCTCTTAATTCTTTTTCCATAGACTCTGCTTCATTTTTTCCCATGATTATTTTCCACCTTCCATAAACTGTATTTTACATATTTTACATATAGCTAACATTGATATTTTTTAACGTTTCGGGTTTTATTCTACACTGTTTACCACTTATTTTCAATAGCTTTTTCCACCACTTTTACCCGCTTCTCACCATAATGGTTCGTCAACCTGCTTAAAACCCCCGGTTCTATATGAATATTGCGGCTTCTCGGCAGTCGTTTGACCGCTTTTTCCGCCTGACAGTAAATCACAACTTCATCCTCGCCATCCGAATCTGCAAGGTAGCCATAGACAGTCTGCTCCTCAGATAGAAAAGCATTCTTGTCCGGGAACTGAATCCAGAGTTCCTTCTTTATCTGTTCAAACGGAAGAATTTTTTCGCAGATTAGTTTACTCGGTTTATCATCTTCCTCAGAGACTCTTCCCCGGATAAACACCTTGCTGTCCGTCTCCAGATAAACCCTGTTCTTCTCATAGTCCCGCGGAAATACTACGATCTCTGCAGTCCCCACCAGATCCTCCAGCGTGACAAACGCCATGGTCTGATTGGTTCGGGTCGTCTTGATTGTTTTGTCCACGATCATTCCGCCGATAATCTCCATCGCACCATCCCGGACCTTAGTACGGTTCGTCTCATCATCCAGCTGGAAGTCCAGCGTTGTCTTGGAGATTCCGCGTTTCCATTTCTCCTCATATGCTTCCAGTGGATGACCGCTCAGATATACGCCAAGCACTTCTTTTTCAAATGCAAGAAGCGTCTCTTTACTGTACTCGCCCACGTCCGGCATACGGATTTCAAAGTCCTTCTTCTGTTCCTCATCCACCAGATCAAAGAGCGACATCTGACCCGTCATGGCATATTTTTTTTCCTGATTCGCATGATCGACAATCTGAATATAAATGCTCATGAACTGTTTTCTTGTTCCGGTCAGACCATCGAGCGCACCCGCTTTGATAAAATTCTCGATTGCGCGCTTGTTTAGTGCCTCCTTGATGGACATCCGTGCAATGAAGTCTTCCAGATTCTTGAATATACCGTTCTCCTCACGGTCCTCAACAATCGCATCAATGACCGGACGCCCGATGCTCTTGATGGCTGCCAGTCCGTAACGGATATTTCCTTCATCGACAGAGAAGCTCGCCTCCCCGCGGTTGATATCCGGCGGAAGAAGCTTAATCCCCATCTGCCGGCAGGCATAGATATATTCTGCCACCTTTGGCGGATTTTCAATCACGGACGTCATAAGTGCTGCCATGAATTCAACCGGGAAATAATATTTCAGATATGCCGTCTGATAGGATACCACCGCATATGCTGCAGCATGTGATTTATTAAATGCATACTTCGCAAAATCAATCATGTCGTCATAAATCTTATTCGCAATCTTTTCATCGATGCCATTCTTCACACAGCCCGGAACATTCTCTTCTGCATTTCCATAGACGAAGTTCTCACGTTCCTTCTGCATAACATCGCCCTTTTTCTTGGACATGGCACGGCGTACCATGTCGGCCCGTCCCAGCGTATATCCGGCAAGCTCCTGCACAATCTGCATAACCTGTTCCTGATAGACGATACAGCCATAGGTCGGTGCAAGAATCGGCTCCAGCTGCGGACAGTCATACGTGATATCTCCCGCACTGTTCTTTCCCTTGATATACTGCGGAATGAAGTCCATCGGTCCCGGACGGTACAGTGAAATACCGGCGATGATATCCTCCAGACTCTGCGGCCTCAGCTCCTTCATAAAGCTCTTCATCCCAGCACTCTCCAGCTGGAACACACCATCGGTCTTACCGGTTCCGATGGAGTCAAGCACCGCTTTATCATTATAGTCAATCTCTTCCATTACGAGTGCTTTTTTGCTGCTCTTCTCGGCAAGACGAACCGCATTCTGTATCACGGTCAGCGTTCGAAGTCCCAGAAAGTCCATTTTTAAAAGTCCCAGCTCTTCGAGCGTCGTCATCGTAAACTGCGTCGTAATCGAACCGTCCGCCGCCCGCGACAGCGGCACATACTCGTCCACCGACTTCTGGCTGATCACCACACCTGCTGCGTGCATCGAGCAGTGACGCGGCAGGCCTTCCAGACGCTTTGCCATGTCAATCAGATGCTTGACCTGCTCGTCTTCCTCATACATTTTCCGCAGCTCCGAACTCATCGTAAGCGCCTTGTCCAGTGTGATATTAAGCTCCTTCGGAACCTGCTTGGAAATGTTATCGACAAACGCATACGGAAGATCCATAACGCGCCCTACATCGCGGATTACGCCTCTTGCCGCAAGCGTACCGAAGGTGACAATCTGAACCACCCGGTCCTTGCCGTACTTGCGCACAACATAATCAATAACCTCCTGTCTTCTCTCGTAACAGAAGTCAATATCAATATCGGGCATGGATACACGTTCCGGATTCAGGAAACGCTCAAACAGCAATTGATACTTGATCGGATCTATATTCGTAATCTCCAGACAGTAGGATACGATACTGCCGGCTGCCGATCCACGTCCCGGACCGACTGCGATTCCATTGTCCTTCGCATATTTGATAAAATCAGACACGATGAGAAAATAGTCGACGTAGCCCATTGTCGTAATGGTATCTAACTCGTAGGTCAGACGGTCCTTCAACTCCTGTGAGGGATTCGGATATCGTCTCTCGAGCCCTTCCCAGCATAATTTATTCAGATATTCCAGAGAGGTAAGACCATCCGGCACATCGAATTTGGGGAGCTTGGTTACTCCGAATTCAATCTCTACATGGCAGCGGTCTGCAATACGCTGTGTGTTGGAAAGTGCCTGAAGCGCGTACGGAAACAGCTCTGCCATCTCCTCCGGAGACTTCACAAAATACTGCCCGCCCTCATAGCGCATACGGTCCTCGTCTGCCAGCTTCTTTCCTGTCTGAAGACAGAGCAGAATATCATGCGGCACTGCATCCTCCGCATAGGTATAATGGACGTCATTCGTCGCGACAAGATCAATATCCAATTCCTGTGACATGCGAAGCAAACTCTGGTTCACCGTCGCCTGCTCCGGGATGCCGTGATCCTGCAGCTCAAGGAAATAATTTCCCTCCCCGAAAATATCCTGGTACTCCAATGCGCATTTTCTGGCCTCCTCATAGAGTCCTCTCGCCAAGTATCTCTGCACCTCACCTGCAAGGCAGGCACTGGTCGCGATGATGCCCTCGTGATATTCCCGCAGAAGCTCTTTGTCAACACGCGGACGGTAATAGTAGCCTTCCACAAAACCCTTTGACACAATTTTCATCAGATTGGCATATCCGTCATTGTTCTCCGCAAGCAGAACAAGATGGTAATATCGATCATCCCCACCATTTACTTCGCGGTCAAATCTGGAATTCGGCGCGACATAGACCTCGCATCCGATGATTGGATTGATGCCTTGTTTTTTTGCCTCACGGTAAAAATCAATCACACCATACATCACACCGTGATCAGTGATTGCCGCGCTGTTCATTCCCAGTTCTTTCACTCTCGCAACATATTCTTTTATTTTGTTCGAACCATCCAGCAGACTGTATTCTGTATGGACATGTAAATGTGCAAATTCCATCTTTCACCTCTTGTAACTGTTCCAAAGAAGCTTCGCCTTTGAAAACAAGAAAAAGGGCTTCCCGTAAGCAGGAACCCCTTGTCTTCATCATGTATCTGAGAATTAACCGTTATTAACCATAAATGAGATTAATTTATCGATGTCTGCTTTCTCATGTGCTACGATCTCAAGTTCCGGAATCTCGCCATTAGAGAAGATATTAGCCATTGAAACATACTGAGAAAGTTTTGATTTTAAGTTCAATCTGTCACCCTCGCCTGTTACTAATTCAACTTTTCCTTCGCAGTCATCTACAACTTTAAAAAATTCTTCGATATTACTGATATTCTGTACTTTCATTTTTATATCTCCTTTCAATTTCATACTACTTTACTTGATTATTATACCTTATTTCGACCGGATTGCAAACACTATTTTGATTTTATAGAATCATTTCCGATTTCGATTTTTCCGCTCTTTAACAGTCTTCCGACTGCCCGCTTGAATGCCGCTTTGCTCAGACCGAACTCGCGCTTTATGATTTCCGGCGCCGCCTTATCATTAAACGGAAGCTCACCGTCATATTTTTCAATCACTCGCATAATCAGCACCGCGTCTTTATCCATCTGCTCCGGGATCTTATCACGGACACTCAGGACCAGCTTACCGTCCTCTTTCACTTCCGCCACGCGGCCCTCGACCGTTGTTCCCACAACAAGGCTTCCGAACGCATCCTTCTTCGGAATTCTTGCGGAGAATTGATTGTCCACTGCCACATACACTCCGAACTCCTCGCTCTTTTCGTAAATGATACCGCTCACTTTATCATCCTTCTGATACGGTGAATCGGTGCGGAGCAGATGATATACCTTCATCGTTGCACACAGGCGCTCGCTCTTATCAATATAAAGCGTCACCAGACACTGATCGCCGACTGCCACCTTGCTGGTCTGCTCTTTAAACGGCAGGAATAAATCTTTCTCCAGTCCCCAGTTCAAGAATGCTCCGACCTTTGTTACATCCACGACATCCAGCACTGCCAGTTCACCGATTACCAGCTTTGGTTCATGCGTTGTCGCAATCAGACGGTCATCCGAATCCTTGTACAAGAATACTTCCACGGGATCTCCCAGTTCAATCTCCTCCGGAACCTGCTTCTTCGGAAGGAGAACACGTTCCTCCTCCGTTCCTAAGTACACGCCGAAATCGACCTCTTTCACTACCGTTAACACCTGTTTTTCTCCTAATTTCATATGTTTCTCCTTCTTTTTATCCAATCACACTCCGGCGCAGCTGTTACGAAAACTCAGCCACTGCATATAACGCTCCGTTTTTATCACATAGTTCCACGACACTTCTCTGATTCTCCACCGCAACCTTCGGATAAATCACATCTCCCAGCACAGCTGCAAGCTTATATTCCACCCGGAGTTCTTTTACCTTCAGATCCCTCGGCAGAAACTCCATCGCCATCTGCACATACTCTGCATTGTTCACATGTTCGTTCGTGTCAATATGATATCTTCTGACTGGAAATGGTTCCTTCTCCTCGGTCTGCTCCGGCAGCCTGATTTTCCGGTCTTTATATTCCATCTCAAGTGGTTCTTCCAGACCGTATAAAGCGGTATCTTTCGCCTCCGGCCTCGTCGGTCTGCCTTTTTTCGTATCCATAAAGAACCACATCGAATTTGCATAGGCAAGTGCATTTCCCGCCTCATCGTTCATGAAGAAATTCCTCATTCCGAAAAAGCCCTTGAATCCATGTGCAAATGTACCTACGGTAATTTTCTCGCCCATCTTCGGTGCCCGGACAAATTCCACCTGCCACGATGCCAGCAGCCATCCGCGGCGTTTCTCTCTCAGTTCTTTCAATCCGATTCCCAGGTCTTCCGACTGGAAGGTACTGCAGTCCTGAAAATAATTAATCACATTGGGAACGGTCATGGTTCCGGTGTGATCCACCTCGCTGTAGCGGACTCTGCTGTCAAATGTATATTTCATACTACTTCTCCTCTTCTGCGATATAACTGTGCTCAATCGTGATGACCAGCGCATATCTTGCATCAATCTCTTTCATTCTCTGGTTCATTTTCAGATTCAGTTCACGTTTCTGCTCTCTGGTATAATCTCTCGGTACAATCATATCAAAGATAATATTGATCTGATCCTTCCCATCGACCACGCGCAAATCATGAAGACTCGCATGCAAATCCAGCTGCTTAAGTACCTCCTCGGCCTGCTGGCGAATCTTTAGTACCTGCTCATCGCTCATCTCAATCGGATCCATATGCACGACCAGAAAAATACCGAGCTGATTCTTGGCCTCGCGCTCAATCCGGTCAATGACTTCATGCGATGTCTCTATATCTACGTTATTCGGAACCTCTGCGTGGATGGAAGCCATGCTCCTGCCCGGTCCGTAATTATGTACAATCATATCATGTGTTCCGACAACACCGTCGTATTGCTCAACAAAATTTTTCAGCTTCTCATAATCTTCCGCGCTGGTCGCCTCGCCCAGCAGCGGCTCCAGCGTATCTTTTGCAATACCGATGCCTGCCCACATGACGACGACCGCCACGCCCAGACCGACAAATCCATCAATATTGATTCCGGTCATACCGAATACGGCAATCGACAGAATCGTAGCTGCCGTTGCAATCACATCACCGACCGAATCCGCAAAGACGGCCATCATGACCTGTGAATTGATTTTTTCGCCGAGCTTCCGGTTAAACAGTCCCAGCCATAATTTCACACCGATTGATAATAACAGAATTCCGATGGAAATGATAGAGAATTTAAGGTTTTGTGGTTCTCTGATTTTGACGATTGCATCTTTAAAGAACGAAAAACCGACCTGCAGAACAAGAAATGATACAATCAGCGCCGCAATATATTCCATTCTTCCATGGCCGAACGGGTGATCCTCATCTGCCGGTTTGCTCGCCATCTTCACACCGATAAAACTAATGACAGACGATCCTGCGTCGGACAGGTTGTTGAAGCCGTCTGCCATAACTGAAATACTATGTAAAATCATGCCGACCGTCAGCTTCACTCCAAACAGCAGTACATTGCACAGAATCCCAACGATACTCGCCATAATACCGTACGCGGTACGCACTGATACCTTCTCTACCTCTTCATAATCCTTAATAAAATGTCTTACCAAAAAATTCGTCATGTCCATCTCCTAAAAAATACCATTTCACTTTAAAACTGGAAGTGACAGAAATCTTCTGATAATCTTCCTGCGTCAGTTCCTCTTTTTCTTTTCGTTCCCCATCCTCATAAACCACAGCACGAATGGAAGCCTCAAAACACTCCGTCGGATACATACAGCTCCACCACGCCTTCGCCTCGGCCTGATTGAGCATAAATACGGTTGTAAGTAACGTAAGTGCCACAATAAATCTTCTTGTTATGTTCTGTAACATGGTAAATACTCCTTTTTTCTATCCTTTGGATGATAAAAGAAGTATTCACATATTTTCATACTTTATTCAGTCTTTTCGTCTGATAATATCGATGACAGCCTCTACCTGATTATCAATATGCTGGCACATGATGCGAGCCGCATTCTCTTTCTTATGATTCAGGATCGCCTCAATGATCTCGTCGTGTTCTTTTAACAGCTGTGAATGAAACTCACTTCGCTTCAGATACTCTGCACGAAAACGGTACATCTGCTCACGCAGATTATTGAGCAGCTGAATCAGCTTCGGATTATCGGTCGCGGCATAAATGATATCGTGAAATTCCACATCCTTTGCCGCCACCACCGTGATATCCTCTTTGCCGACAATCTCTGCAAATTCACTCGCCGCTGACCGCAGTGCTTCAATGCCCTCTTTCGTAATCTTATCACATGCAAGCTGAACAGACAACTCCTCCAATGCTCTGCGCACCTCTAATACATCCCGGATGCTCTTTTCGGTAATCTCTGCAACCTCCGCACCTTTTCTCGGAACCATCAGCACAAGACCCTCGTTCTCAAGTTTACGCATCGCTTCGCGGATCGGTGTTCTGCTCACGCCAAGTTTATTCGCCAGCTGGATTTCCATCAGTCTCTCGCCCGGCTTTAATTCGCCTCTTAAAATTGCCTGCCGCAGTGTATTAAACACGACATCCCGAAGCGGGAGAAATTCATTCATATTCACTTCAAATTTAGGTTCCATCTACGCTTTCCTCCTTACGCTGTGTACATTTGTAATATATACCTGTCTGGCAAGCTGCCTGTCCCGTATCATTGCCTGTGCACGTTTTGCGTTCTTCCGTTCCTTGAAAATGCCGAATACAGTCGGTCCGCTTCCGCTCATCATCGCCCCCGTTGCACCGCACTCCAGCATCACTTTCTTGATATCTTCGATCACCGGATAGTCTTTGATTGTCACCTGCTCGAGCACATTTCCCATATGGACGGCTATCTCATCAATCGATCCCTGCTCCAGACCCCTTATGATTCCGTCAATATCCGGATGTTCTACGACCTCCAGTGCATCGAGCGCTTCGTATACCACTTTGGTCGACACACTGATCGGCGGTTTGGCAATCAGTATCGTGCTTTTGGGCATCTGCGGCAATGCCGACAATTCTTCTCCGATTCCTTCCGCAAGAACTGTCCCCCGCATAATGCAGTAAGGAACATCTGCTCCGAGCTGTACTCCCCGCTCCATCAGATCCTGCTGCGTCAAATGCAGTCCGAACATTTTGTTCATTCCAAATAAAACAGCTGCTGCATTCGAGCTTCCGCCCGCCAGCCCAGCCGCCACCGGAATATGCTTATCCAGTGAAATCCTCACCCCCTGCTTCAGATCGAATTCGTCCGTCAGGAGCTTTGCTGCTTTGTATGCAATATTCTTATCATCCACCGGAAGATAATGAAGATTCGTCATCACTTCGATTCCCGGCTCGTCTTTCTTTTCGAGCTTTACATTATCATACAGATAGATGGACTGCATAATCATTCGTACATCATGATATCCGTTTTCTCTTCTGCCCAGTACATCAAGCCCCAGATTGATTTTTGCCAGCGCTTTTAACTCAACTTGCTTCATCGGTGATTCTCCTCATGTTTTTATTTCGTACATTGTATACATTGTCCTTATATTATACTCACATTTTCCTTAAAAATCAACAACCGTTCCCCTTCTTTCACCTCTTCTTTTTCCAGATGGTTCACTTCCATAATCCCCTCAACCGTGGTCTGATACTTTTTTGCGAGATCCCACAGCTGGTCTTTGTCTTTTACGATATAACCGACAATCCCCGGACCCTGCTCACGGCCCACGCCGCTCTGCGGTGTCAGCGTTACATCTGTAATGACTTCAATCGGTACCGGCTTGCGGATAAATGCATCAAATACCAGTGACGCTTTGATATCCACCTCCCCGTTTCCAAGCAGACTCACGCTCAGACTTTCAATTCCCGGCGCAATGTCAAAATGCAGATCCGCCGGAAATGTATCGCTGCCCTCAATCAGATGCGTGAACGGCACCATTCCCTGCCATGCGCCATACGGCATCGCATCGTCCGCCTTCAGGTATAAAAACGCCCCGTGGATTACGCCGTCAATCTGAATCCCATCCGCCGTGACCGTCTGGCTGTCGATCTGCAGCATGCCGCTGCAATGGCAGATCTGCAGAACATCCTCTTTCAGCTCCGGCAGGATCAGCTGTTCCGACACCTTGCTTCTGGACTGGTTTTTAAGAAGCAGCTCTTCAAAAATAGTTTTTCTTGTCTGGATTTCACACTGGTCATTCAGCGAATATACGTCCTCCAGTAATTCCACTTCTTCCTCACAGTAAATGTGAATGCGCAGACTCAGGGTGCTCTCTACCCCGAGAATCCGCATCTCGCCGTCCTCATCCATCCGGGGTTCGACAACCGAATCCTCCAGATCTGCGTACACATGATGATACATGCCCTCCTCCGCGCCGAAACACTCGATACTCCCTTCATAGGAAATGCTCTGATCCAGCCACTGCGCATTCCCATTTTCTGTCTCGTAGAGCACGAACAGCTGGAGTTCTCCCCGAATCAGCAGCTCATCCGGTCCGATCCGGATATCCATCCGGCGGCCTGCCACGTCGGACATCATGATATTTCTGATATTCTCCTTGGCTCCGGGAAGCTTGATTTCCTCCTTGATCCGGTATGTATCCCGCTTCATAGTGCTTAATTCCAGCAGATTGACCGTCCGCTTCTTTTTGAATAAGACAGGACTGTCCACATCGATTGTCGTCTCATCTTCCTCCTGAATTTCCCGAATAATCTCCAGCTCGATCATCGCTCTGATATTGATTTTTCTGGAGTGGATCAGCGATGGCGAGAACTCGATTCTCGTCGGACGTACCACATACTGCATCCCCAGATCATCCTCGGTGTAGACCACCTCCTCCACCGGAAGCTTTCCCTCCAGGACTGCCAGTTTCGCCTCCTCGCCTGTCACAGCGTAGAGAATGTGATAATACAGTTTTCCAATGACCGTAATATATTCCTGCGCGGGCTTTACTTCGTCAATCTTCAGATACCCTTCTCCCTGAATCATATGCATAATATCCTCTTTGCTGTCCGGGACATTGACATCCTCATCCAGATAAAACTGGTCCACGGAATGTTTCCCTATACGATTACTGTGAATCGTCTTCTTTATCAGTTCCATATAATTCCTCCTTATGATTCAAACATTACTTTTTTGTCCATATACTCCATTTTCACGACAATATACGGAAAACTCTCCACCTCTTTTACGCTTTCTGACTGCTTCGGCCCGATGAGCGACGTATGAAAACAGATCGTATTTTCTGTATCATACAGCTCTGTCACCGAAATGCTGTACCCGCTCGTTGGCTGCGTGCCGTATCCCCGTGCGATATACAGATATCCCTGATCTGCATAAGTCAGATAAAACGCCTCCTCCTGTGCTTCTTTGATCTTCACCGCAAATTCATCCGGTATCTCCTCTGCCGGAACAACGGTATACGCTGCATCACTTATTTTTTGTTCCTCGTCTATTTTCTTTACGCATCCTGCCAGTATAATTGCAACAAGAACGATTATGACTGTTTTTTTCACTAATGACCTCACTTATCATTCTTACTTCTATCTTATTATCTATCTTGTCATTTCATACCCAATCGTTGTATAATCTTCTTAATTAAACTCTGCTGCAGCAGTTTTGATTCTGTTATTTCTGATACCGCTAAAGCAGTTTTATTACAAATGATGGAAAGAAGGACAATTCAATGTTTCGTTTTATCTGTGTATGTGTGTTTTTGATTTTATTTTTAATTCTCTCGATCCCGCTTTTTTTGGTGGAATGGATCGTCGGAAAACTCAGCCGCAAAAGAAGGGACTATCATTCACTCCGCATTGTTCAGTGGGCGTTTCGTATCATCCTGAAAATCACAGGAGTGGAGGCAACCTATATCGGCGAGGAACATGTGCCGGAAGGTGCCGTTCTATTCATCGGAAATCACCGCAGCTTTTTTGACATCCTGCTCACCTATACCAGATGCAGGAATCTCTGTGGATATGTTGCCAAAAAAAGCATGGAGAATGTGCCGCTGCTTTCCACTTGGATGAAGTATCTTTACTGCCTCTTCCTCGACCGCGAAAATCCGAGGGAGGGCATCAAGACCATTCTGACCGCAATCGATTATATTAAGAACGGCATTTCCATCTGTATCTTTCCGGAGGGAACCCGAAACCGGGGCGAAGAATTATCCATGCTGCCATTTAAGGACGGTGCCTTTAAAATCGCCACCAAAACAGGATGTCCGATTGTTCCGATTTCCCTGAATCATACAGCGGAGATCTTTGAGAACCAGTTCCCACGTATCAAAAAGGTAAAAGTTACCGTGGAGTATGGCAGACCGATCTATCCGAATGAGCTGGACAATGATACGAAAAAGCATCTTGGTGAATATTGCCAGAATATCATTCAGGATACGATCAATAAAAATGCTTAGAATATCGCATTTTTAAAAAGATAGTGGTATACTTGCTTGTAAAAGTAAACGAAAAGGAGAACAGTATGAGTGGATTAAATCTAACGTTACTGACCGACTTATATGAATTGACAATGATGCAGGGTTACTTTGAGACGCAGGAAAATGAGACCGTCATTTTTGATGCTTTCTTCCGTCAGAACCCCAATCATAACGGATATTCTGTTATGGCCGGTCTTGATCAGGTGATAGACTATATTAAGAATCTGAATTTTTCTTATGAGGACGTGGAATATTTAAGAGGTCTCGGCATTTTCAGCGAGGACTTTCTTCATTATCTCAGCGGTTTTCATTTTAGCGGTGATATTTATGCGATTCCCGAGGGAACCGTTATATTTCCAAAGGAACCCCTTATCAAGGTGGTTGCTCCGATTATGGAAGCCCAGCTTGTCGAGACCGCAATTCTGAACATCATCAACCATCAGTGTCTGATTGCGACCAAGACCTCACGCATTGTACATGCTGCACAGGGCGATGGTATTATGGAATTCGGCCTTCGCCGTGCGCAGGGTCCGGATGCTGGTCTTTACGGCGCAAGAGCCGCTATGATCGGCGGATGCATCGGAACCTCCAACGTGCTCGCAGGAGAGATGTTCGACGTTCCGGTCAAAGGAACGCACGCCCACAGCTGGATTATGAGTTTCAAGGACGAATACACTGCATTTAAGGCATATGCAGACCTTTATCCAACGGCATGTATCCTGCTGGTTGACACCTATGACACCTTGAAATCCGGTGTGCCAAATGCAATCCGCGTTTTCACTGAGATGCGTGCTGCCGGTATCGATCTTGGCTTCTACGGCATCCGTCTGGACAGCGGTGACCTTGCCTATCTTTCAAAGAAAGCACGCAAGATGTTAGACGAAGCAGGCTTTCCGGATGCAGTCATCTCCGCCTCCAACGATTTGGACGAATACTTAATCAACGACTTAAAGGTTCAGGGCGCCAAGATTACTTCTTGGGGTGTCGGCACAAACCTGATCACCTCCAAGGACTGCCCATCGTTCGGCGGAGTCTACAAATTAGCTGCCATTCAGAATACAGATGGGGAATTCATTCCGAGAATCAAGCTTTCCGAGAACACCGAGAAAATCACGAACCCGGGAAATAAAACCATCTACCGCATTTATGACAAAGCCAGCGGCAAGATCCGCGGTGACCTCATCTGCTTCGCCGACGAAGTGTATGATCCAAATGAGGATCTGCTGCTCTTCCATCCGGTGGATACCTGGAAGAAAACCAAGCTGGCCGGCGGTACTTACACCATCAAAGAAATCTTAAAACCAATCTTCCAGAACGGTGCCTGCGTCTATGAGTCACCATCTGTCATGGAGATTGCGGCCTTCTGCAGGGAAGAGAAAAAGACGCTCTGGGATGAGACACTGCGTCTGTTCAATCCACACAAGGTATACGTCGATTTATCAAGAAAACTGTATGATGTGAAGAAGGAACTGCTCGATGAGATGAGCATGGAATAAAAAAATATCAAAATATGTAATTAGAGGAGATTCGATATGCGAATTATTGTATTAGCCGGGGGACTGAGTACGGAACGTGATGTGTCTTTGACTTCTGCTGCCGGTATTTGTAAAACATTACTTAAAAAGGGACATGACGCATTCTTACTGGATGTGTTTCTGGGTCTTGAATATGATTCCAACAGGTTGGAGGAGGTCTTTTTCCTCCCCGACCACGGCCTTGGTATTGCAAGGAATATTGAGACCGCGGAGCCGGATCTTGCGGCTGTAAAAGCATCAAGACCGGATCAGTCCGATTGTTTCCTTGGCCCGAATGTCATCGAGCTCTGCAGGATGGCAGACATTACATTTCTGGGGCTTCACGGCGGAGAAGGGGAGAACGGAAAACTTCAGGCAACCTTTGATCTGCTCGGCATCCGTTATACCGGACCGAATTCGCTTGGCTGTGCACTCGCGATGGACAAAGGGGTGACGAAACAGATTTTCATGCAGGAGGGTGTCGAGACGCCCGGCGGTACATGGTTATACAAGGATAACCCCAAAAGTTCTCTCTCCGATCTGGGACTGTCACTCCCACTCGTTGTAAAGCCATGCTCCGGTGGTTCAAGCATCGGTGTCTATATCGTCCACACGGAAGAAGAATATGAGGAAGCACTGAAAAAATCCTTCCATTATGAAAACGAACTGGTCATCGAACCATTTATCAAAGGACGGGAATTCGCCTGCGGAATCATTGACGGAGAAGCACTTCCTCCGATTGAAATCATTCCAAACTCCGGATGGTTTGATTATGAACACAAATATCAGACCGACGGTGCGCAGGAGATTTGCCCGGCAGACATTCCGGCGGAGGTCGCGCAGCGTATGCAGGATATTACAGTCCGCGCTTTCCACGCACTGAAGCTGGATGTGTACAGCCGCGCAGATTTCATCTTAGATGAGATGGGAGATCTCTACTGTCTGGAGGTCAACACACTTCCGGGAATGACCGCTGCAAGTCTTCTTCCAAAAGAGGCAAAAGCTGCCGGCATCGAATACGGTGATTTATGTGAGTTAATTATCCAGAAATCATTCAAAGCACGCTATCAGTAAATATCGCAGACCAGCAACGTGGATGTTTTTCGTCCACGTTGACTTTATACAAAGGATTGGTAAAAATCATGAGAAATATGTCATTAAAAGAAATTGCTGCCGCATGTGACGGCGTCTATTACGGCGATGACGAGAGTTACTACAAAGAAGTATCCGGTGTTGCCATCGACAGCCGGAAGGTCGAGAAAAATGGTCTCTTTGTCGCTATCCGCGGTGCAAGAGTCGACGGACACACCTTCATCCCGCAGGTCATGGAAAACGGCGCACTCTGCTCCATTTCCGAGGACAGACTCGGTGAGGTTCCTTATCCATACATTCTGGTTTCTTCCTGCGAGCAGGCGTTAAAGGACCTTGCAGAACATTATCGCAAGTCTCTTAACCTCAAGGTGGTCGGTATCTCCGGAAGTGTTGGAAAGACCAGTACCAAAGAGATGATCGGCTCCGTTCTCTCCCAGAGATATTCCGTACTTAAAACCGCCGGAAATTTCAATAATGAAATCGGACTTCCGCTCACCATCTTTAACATACGCGACCATCACGAAATCGCGATTTTAGAAATGGGGATCAGTGACTTTGGAGAGATGGAGCGTCTTGCAAGAATGGCGCGGCCTGACATCTGTGTCCTGACCAATATCGGAAGTGCCCATCTTGAGCAGTTAAAATCACGCGACGGTATTTTAAAGGCAAAGACAGCCATGTTCCAGTTCATGAGACCGGGTGGCTCTATCATCTTAAACGGGGATGATGACAAATTATCAACCGTTACCGACTACAACGGCACTCGTCCGCTATTCTTCGGACTGTCCAATGACAAAGACTATTATGCGACCGATCTTATCAATCTCGGATTAAAAGGAACGACCTGCACCATTCACACCCCATTTGGAACTCTGACCGCAACGATTCACATTCCGGGCGCCCATATGGTCTACAATGCACTTGCCGGAACAGCTGTCGGCTGTAAGCTCGGACTTTCTCTCGATGAGATTCGCGCGGGAATCGAAGCCCTCGTTCCAATCTCAGGCAGAAACAATATGATTGAGGCAAACGGACTTTCCATCATTGATGACTGCTACAACGCAAACCCGGATTCCATGAGAGCATCCGTGGATGTCCTTTCTACCGCAAATACGCGGAAGGTCGCAATTCTTGGGGATATGTTTGAACTCGGCGCAGACGGACCAAACCGCCATCATGAAATCGGGGTTCATGCCGCAGTGAAGAAGATTGATGTGCTCTGCTGTATCGGAACACTGTCGGAAGAAATCGCCAAAGGCGCACTGGAAAAATCTGATAGTACAATGAACATCCTGCATTTTAAAACAAAGGCAGATTTCCTTGCGAATATAGATAAAGTGATACAGAAAGGTGACACCATTCTTGTGAAGGCATCACATGGAATGGAATTTCCTGAGATTGTGGAAAAACTGCAGAACATGTAAATTTCTATTTCGTTGAGGAAGGTTGAAGTCCAAGCAGACGCATTTGGCTTCAAATTTCCTCAACGAACCAGAAACTGCCCTCTACTCCGCCGCTATCATCTGAATATTCAAATCGGCACTTCCCTCTATCCCCGGCACACTCCCGGATTCCGAGTACTGCCAGTATTTGAAGTTATACGGTGTCTGCGGAGCATCTTCATAGTCTGCATACCAGAAATCATAATCCGACAGCTTCGTCAAATCAAATTTATATGCTTCCCACATCATATTCGAATACACCATCGGCGTATATCCGGCGGCTTTCACTTTTTCGCAGAAAGCAACCGTGTTTTTTGTGAACTGTTCGCCCGTCACATCATCCGTTCTGGATTCATCATTCAAAATACTCTCCGGGTCATATACAATCGGTCCGGTAATGTTATAATTCCGGACACTGTCTATCGCCAGCTGAGCCTCTTCCTCGGCTTCTGTCTCATTGACTGCCTGCGAGAATACATACACTCCGACCTCCAGCCCTGCTGCCAGTGCACCTTCTATATTCGATTGGTATGTCGCATCCTGATTCAATGTTCCCTCGGTATATCCTCTATAGACAGCCCTTATAATCGCGAAATCATATCCGGCCGCTTTTACCTGCGTCCAGTCAATTGCGCCCTGATGTTCCGACACGTCAACGCCCAGACGATACGTATAGTTCGCCGAGTCCGTATAGGTCATTTTTTCCCCGTCTTTCACAAAAGCACTTTTGTCATAATCCATCATTTCCGCTTTTGAGTTAATCGTCATTCCATGAACTTCCCCGAACGCATCTACAAATGTAACAATTGTTTTATCGCCATCGGTCGTGATTTCAAGTCCGTCCGCTAATTTTGTTGTTTCCTTATCTTTTGATCCACACGCTGTCATAGTCCCAAGCATCAAGAGACACAGGAACGCTGCCAGTCTTCTTTTGTGTTTTATTTTCATTCTCTTTTCCTCTTCTGTTCTTTCGTTCTGTCTCCCTCGTTGAAAAAAGCCACCAGACGTTTTGACTGGTGGTTTTTGGCATTGACACGACAAAAGCGGATGATGGGAATCGAACCCACATATCCAGCTTGGGAAGCTGGTGTTCTGCCACTGAACTACACCCGCATATTAGATGCTTACATAAAGTATACTACTTCAATTTACAAAACTCAAGAAAAGGTCTATAATTATTGACAGAATTCACGAAATCGACACAATTAGGAAATGAGAGGTTCATTATGCATTATCAGATTCTCGTACTGGATCTTGACGGTACATTAACAAATTCCCAAAAAGAAATCACAGCTCCGACTTTAAAGGCGTTGTTTGAGATACAGGAGATGGGAAAGAAGGTCGTGCTTGCTTCCGGACGTCCAATCAATGGCGTACGTCCACTTGCCGAGCAGCTTCATTTACAAAAATACGGCGGTTACATGCTCTCCTTTAACGGTGCGCGCATCACGAACTGTGCGTCCGGCGAGATTGTTTACAACCGCACGCTCCCGCTGGATATTACGCAGTCCATTTACGATATCGTAACTTCCTTTGACGGACTGGACATGGTTACATACGATGACGATATGATTTTATCCGGAATTCAGTCAAATGAATATGTAGAGAAAGAATCGAAAATCAATCATATGGCAATCCGGCCGATTGAGCATTTTGTGGAGTATGTCACAACGCCTGTCAACAAATTTCTTGTGACGGGTGACCCTGAGATTGTTCTTTTGGCAGAAGCGGCACTCAAGAAAAAATTTCATTCCTTCCTCAACATTTACAAATCCGAACCGTATTTTTTGGAAATCATGCCGCAAAATATTGATAAAGCATATTCTCTCCAGAAGCTGCTCAGCAGTATCGGACTGACCGCGGATGAGATGATCTGCTGCGGTGACGGATTCAACGATTTGACCATGATTCAGTATGCCGGACTCGGTGTTGCCATGGAAAATGCGCAGGATCTGATCAAAGACCACGCGGATTATATTACGAAATCCAACGATGAAGACGGCGTATTACATGTGATTCGGACATTTATGCAAAACTAATGTTGCGCAGAAGCGATATCGGCAGCGTTCAAATGTTAGGGCACTATTTTGCATTATGAAAACAGGAGGCTTCCCATGAACTTAAATCAATTATACTATTTTCAGGCAATCGCAAAACTGCAGCATTTTTCTCGCGCTGCAGAACAACTGCACATTTCCCAGCCAAGTCTCAGCTATGCCATGTCCAGTCTTGAAAAAGAGCTCGATACCCAGCTGTTTGAAAAGCAGGGGCGCAATGTCGTTCTGACCAAATACGGAAAGATTTTTTTAGAGCACGTTACTCTCTCTCTCGAAGAATTAGAAGCCGGAAAACTGCAGCTCCAGAAATATACCAGCTCGCAGCAGGGACAGATTGACATCGGTTATGTCTATCCACTTGCTCCGCGTTATATCCCCAAAATGGCGCGAAGCTTCCTCTCTATGAAAGAAAACAAGCATGTGAATTTCACATTTTATCAGGGGATTACTTCCCGTTTAGTCGAAGGCTTAAAGGCAGAAAAATATGATGTAATTTTCGGTTCACTGGTACAGACCGAACCGGACATTGAATTTGTTCCTCTGCTCCAGCACTCCCTCTCCGTTGTCGTTCCGCTTGATCATCCTCTGGCCGAATTGGACACCATTTCCCTGCCGCAGATTGAGCCATATCCACTTGTTGTCTACCACCGGGGAACGGGACTTGGCCAGCTCACGTTAAAGGCCTTTGAGCTCGCCGGAATTCATCCGGAAATCATCAGTGAAGCAGAAAATGAGCAGGCACTTTACGGCTTAGTCTCCGAGGGCTTTGGCCTTTCACTTGTTGCAGAGATTCCGGAAATCCATCTGTATCAGGTAAAAGCAATCCACGTAGAAGAGCCTTACTGCCAGCGCCATATCCATATGGGGTATTTAAAAAACCGCTTCCAGCCGGCGGCTTTAAAGCGGTTTATTCAGTATGCAAAGCAAAATCAGTTCGAGATGTGATGTCGCAGTTTATTCTCCAAGATACTCATCCACAAGCTCATCTCCCGCCTGCTTCCGAATATTATCATACACATTCTGTGACAAGTCGCGCATTTCCTGATGTACCTTATCACTTAACGCCACAATCTCCGTTCCAGACTCTTCCATGATCCTGATACGGTCCGTGGTGCGCTCATCTGACTGCTCACGGGCGTACTCCGTGGCCGTTTTCGCAGCCTGCTTAATTATATCCTGATCGTCCTCACTCATTCCTTTCAGAAATTCATCGTTCATAATCAGTGAAATCATATGTGGCAGATGATTCGTCTGAATGACATAATCCTGCTGCTCATATAGCTTCCCGGACACGATAACCTCATACGGATTCTCCTGCGCATCAATTGTATTCTGCTGCAGACCGATATACACTTCACTAAATGTCATCGGTGTCGGATTCGCGCTTAAATCCTTCCAGAAAAGCAGATGATTTGAATTCTCCATCGTACGAATCTTCTGCCCTTTAAAATCACTGACCTTCTGCACCTTTATATTGGAGGTCATAACCCGAAAGCCCTGATCCGCCATTCCGAGCAGATAATAGCCACCGCTATGGTAGATTTCCTGCAGCAACTCATAAAAAGCCGGATTGTCAACCGCCGCTCTCGCCTCTTCCATGGTCGCAAATGCACACGGCAAATCGAAGACCGAAATCTCCGGCATAAAACTTACCTGCGGTGCCGTATTCTGCACGACGAACGGAATGTCACCGTCCGCGCAGCTCTCCAGAAGCTCACGGTCACTGCCAATGACGCTGTTCGGATAGATGCTGATTTTCATGCGGCCATCACTTAAGCGATCCACCTCTTCAATAAACTTCTCCCCGTACAGCTGCGTAACCGTATCCTCCGGACTGCTGGTTCCAAGCGCCCACGCATATGTCTGTTCTTTTTTATTGCCGCAGCCTGCGAGCAGCATTCCGGTCAGTCCGAGCGCAATTGCCGCCGCGCATACACGTTTTAGTATTCTATCATATTTCCTCATACGCACCTCCTACAATAATGCCAGACTGATTGCCGGGACAAATGTAATTATCATCAGTGCAATCAGGAAAAATGCAATCATTGGCACTGCTTTTTTTGCAATCTGCATCACCGGAATATCCGTCAGGGAGCTCGCGACAAACAGATTCACTCCAATCGGCGGCGTAACGAATCCAATCGCAAGGTTGATTACCATCACGATACCGAAATGAATCGGGTCCATCCCGATGCCTTGGATAATCGGCATCAGAATCGGCGTCACAATCAGAATTGCCGGACTCGTATCCATCACCATACCGACCACCAGAAGGAAGGCATTGATTACCAGCAGGATCAGGACCTCATTTGTAAATGAATTCAGAATCCATTCGCTGATCAGCTGTGGAACCTGCATCAGTGTGAGCACACGCGAAAATGCTGTCGATGCAACCAGAATAAACAGCAGTGGCGCAAATGTTCTGCAGGCCTCCACCAAAATAGCGTTAATGTCTTTAAAATGAATGGATTTGTAGATCACCATGCTGACAAACAGCGCATAGAATACTGAGATAACCGCGGCTTCCGTAGGGGATGCAATACCGCCGTAAATACAGCCGAGAATAATCACCGGCGTCAAAAGTGCCCAGACACTTTCCTTTAATACCTTCAGAATTCCTTTTTCATGGAGAGCCTCAACTTCTTTGTTGATTTTTTCCTTGTCTTCCCCATGCTTTGTGCAATAATAAAAGGCATACCCCATCAACAACAGTGCAATCAGAATGCCGGGAATGATTCCTGCCATGAAAAGGTCGCTGACCGACTCGCCGGATGCCATCGCAAACAGAATATACGGTATACTCGGCGGAATGATAACCCCCAGTCCGCCCGCAACCGCTACCACCGCCGTTGAAAATACTTTGTCATATCCAAGATGGATCAGGATGGGGATCGTCATACTTCCCACTGCCGCAACTGTCGCCGGAGCGGAACCGGAAATCGCGCCGTAAAACAGACATGTGATAATGACCGCGCATGGAATTCCCGCACGTCTTTTTCCAATGAAATATGCAAATACATCGAACAGCTTCTTCGATACACCGCCCCTTGCCATGATGATTCCGGACAAAACGAACATCGGAATCGCAAGCAGCGGAAAGCTGTCGATTCCACTCACCATCGACCGCACTACATAGGTCGCACTCGCCGTAAAGCTGCCATCAAATGCACCGGGGAGCACAGACACAATCCCCAGCGAAATCGACACCGGTATTGCGATAAATAAGCATATTACAAAAATCAGCATCACCGCTAAAATACTCATGCCTCTTTCCCCCTTACTCTCTGCAATTCAATCCACCATCTCTGTCCGACACGGAATTCCGTAATCAAAAAGCACACGAACGGTGCCGCCTGAACGATATACATCGGCATCTGAACCGCCGCGCTCGTCTGACCGCTTGCGATGGATGTCTGTAAATATTTCCACGTAAATGGAATCATGTAACCAAAGAAAATAAATTCGCAGGTATGATTCAGCATTTTTGTAAATGCTTTTTTTCTAGGAGAGAGTTTTGCCACCAGCTGCTCAATCTTGATTGAAATACATTTCACAGTACAATAGCTGACACTTAAAAAGCCTGCCCACACAAACAGGTAGCGCGTAATCTCCTCTGTCCACGACAGAGAATAATTAAACAGATATCTCGCTACGACCTGCACACCCATGATGACTGTCATCGCAACCAGAATTGCAACCATAACGACCTCTTCAAAATTCTTGTTCAGCCATTTCAAAAATTTCATGCACTCTCTCCTCCGGTATTACATACTTTTGTGAATAATGTCCAACACTTTCTCCAACTCATTTACACCAATCTGTCCCGGTGCGGATGCTTTTGCTGCTGCTCCAAAGGTAAGGGCTGAACCAAAGGCCTCGCCTGCAAGACGGCTGATCACGCCTGTTCCTGCCATAGACATGGTGATAATCGGACGGTCTGCATACTCCGTTGCCATTTCCTCTGTCGCTGAGAGTAATACTAAAACGTCTTTTTTGCTCTGTGGCATCACCGCAATCTTTGGAACATCTGCTCCGAGATCCTGCATCTTGCGAAGTCTTCCCACGATGTCGTCTTTTTCCGGTGTCTTGTCAAAGTCATGGTTGGATGCAACAACTTTCACGCCCACCGCATGTGCTGCTTCGATGATTTCTTTTACAATCTCATCTCCTGTAAATGCTTCTACATCTACAAGATCTACATAGCCTGTCTTTGCAGCCGCAATGTTCAGTTCCGCATAGGCCTTCGCTTCGATTGCTTTCTCTCCGCCCTCTTTCGAGGTACGGAACGTGAAGAGGATTGGAATTTCGCCAAGTGCCGCGCGAAGCTCTTTTAATACCGCTTCCACTTTATCAAATTCAAACACTCCCTCGAACCAGTCCACGCGCCACTCCACTACATCAACCGGAATGCTGTCAAATGTCTTTGCCTCTGTAATAATATCTTCTTTGGTAACACCAACGATTGGCACACAGATTTTAGGACGTCCTTCTCCTAACACAACATTTCTTATTTTTAAAACGTTCATCGCTTATCCTCCTATGAAGCTGCCCGCCTGTTACCGGCGGGCATTTTCTAATTATTTATTGTCTACATTCTCTAATAACTTATTATATCTCATGTTTACGAATAATGCTAATAATACTCCAATTACTGTGATAACAAGGTTCATCATAATAACACCTGTCGCTGTCATCTTAGAAGCTGCACTTAAAATAGTGTAGTTACATAAACTTGAAGCAATCATAACAAGACTTGTAATGGTTCCTTTGATTTTCGGGAACAGATCATTCACGGTAGCTGTAGCCATCTGAAGAACGCCGCCAGCTGCTGCATATCCGATTACAAATGCACCCACATAGCAGATCATCGGTGTCTTGATCATATAAACCAGGACCAGCATTACTACTGAAATGGCAGGATAGATCACCAGAAATCTTACCTGTTTGAATTTAGTAATCAAAAGACTTGTAATTACTAAGGCAACCATCGTTCCTGCTGAATAGTATGTCTGCATCACAGATACACTCTCCGAAGGAATTCCCGCGATTTCTTTTCCAAATGTCTGCGCACAGTTAAGCCATAACTGGAAGGTTGCTGTACTTGTAAAACCGATGAGAATAAGGGCAACACTCTCTACTGAGAAATGTGCATTCTTTAAATTTGAAATAAATGATTCCTGCTTTCCGGTTCCCACAATTGTTGGAAATGGAGCAAAAATTGCCAATACACCAAGAACTGCGATTGCGATACCGCCAATGACAGGAAGCATTAAGTATGACATTGCTGATCCGGCAACACATCCTAAGAAGAATGGCATCAGTAACTGCGCAACTGAGATGAAGAACTTGATTCCCATGGTCGCGATACCCGTGTATTTGTTGATGATCTCTGCAACTGCAGGATATGTAGCTGTATCAAGGAATGAGTTTGCGATACCGCCAAGGATTGCAGCGACATAAGCAACCATTACATTCGGTGAGAACGCGATTCCCACGAAGAAGATTACATAGGAAAAACATCCGATCACTACAGAAATACGGCGTCCAAGTTTATCAGATAACGGTCCTGCAAATGGAAGTGAAATCAATCGTCCAAGTCCGAGTGCTGCTGCAATTGCTGTTACCGACATAACATCCGCCATTCCCCACTGCTTGGCCAGCATCTCTTTTACGACCTGCTGACTTAAGATCGAGCATCCGATACCGTGGACGAAATAGTTTAAATAAAGTATAATTGCACTGGGTAAATACTTTTTATTCATTGTTTTTGTTTCCTCTCTTTTCTCCCTTTGGATTGGTGTTTTATCTAAACATCTTATTCATATTTGATGTTTAAAACTTCTTTCATGTGTTCGATCGGCATCTCTTTGCCTGTCCAGAGTTCAAATGCTGCCGCTCCCTGAAACAACATCATGCCAAGGCCGTTCATAGTCTTACATCCGGCTTCTTTTGCCATAGCGCGCATCTTGGTTTCGAGTGGTGCATACGGTACATCAACTACGATCAGTTCCGGACGGAAGAACGATTTGTCAGGAACAACGGACTGATCTTCGAGTGGTTTCATACCAACGCCAGTTCCATTTACGAAGATATAAGAAGAATCCATTTCCTCTTTTAATTTGTCTTTGTCATCTAAATCATAAAGTACTGCTTTACATTCTGTTTTCTCATTAATCTTTCTCACTGTCTCAACTGCATTATCCCAGAATTTGTCGCGAATATTGAAGATTGACATTTCTTTTACGCCGTCAAGTGCTGCCTGAATCTCGATTGCAGTTGCGGCTCCGCCTGCTCCGCATATCGTCATCTTTTTGCCGATGACATCAATGTCATTGTCTTTTAATGACTGCATGAATCCGATACCGTCTGTGATGTGACCTGTTAGAACGCCATCCTCATTCACGATCGTGTTGACCGCTCCGCAAAGTTCTGCCGCTGGTGATAACTTGTCGAGGTACTGACCAACCACTGTTTTGTTCGGCATGGATACATTCGCTCCAACCATCTTTAACGCGCGAAATCCTTTGATTGCATCTTCCAGTGTGCTGTTGTCTACCTCAAATGCAAGGTACGCATAGTCAAGTCCAAGATGAGCAAATGCCTCGTTGTGCATCGCCGGTGAGCTGGAATGTCTGATTGGGTAAGCCATAAGGCCAACGAGTTCGGTATGTCCTGTAATTCTTTCTGCCATGATATTGTTCTCCTTTTTCTTCTCTCGAGTCCTTCTTGTTAATATTTTAACAACTCTTATGTTAATATTATAACAAGCCGGATTCATAAAATCCAATTGAAGTTTTTGGTGTTTTGATAGAGATAGTCTATGCTTTTGTAAGTATAGAAAAAGCACCTCCGAAGAGATGCTTTTTACAATTCGCTATTTAAATCTATTCTTCTTCCAACATCCACTTTAACGCATTTCTCTTTTTGATGCCTTCATAATCCATCTCGCCAAAAGCTTCATCCAAAGTCAATAAATACTTTGGATAATTATCCTCGATGCTCTGTAGTGGTGTAAGTTCTCTCTTTAACACTTCTTCATCCAACGTTGTCTGGGCAACCTGAAAATAAATCGGATTTCCATTTTGCATTGCTACAAAATCAACTTCACCATCTGTACCGAATTGACCTACATAAACCTCATGATAACGTCGTCTCAATTCCAAATACACGAGATTCTCAAGTATATGTCCGATATCACTCTCTTTTCCTCTCACTTTCATATTACGCATTCCAATATCACAGATGTAATATTTGTTAATCGTTGAAAGAAACATCTTACCTTTAATGTTATATCTGCGTGCTTCATAGAACAGCAGGCTGTCAGTCAATCCGCGGATATAGCGATTTACTGTTTTAACATCTATTTTTTTATGATTCGAAGTCAATGTATTTGCAATCGTAGTCGGCGAGGTTCTATTCCCTATGTTATACATCATGAATTGAGTCACCGACTCTAACATATTAACATCTGCGATGCGAAGTCTTTTCACAATATCATTCAGCAAAACTGTATTATAGATTCCCTCCATATACTCTTTCGCCTCTTGCTGCCCATATCCATACTTCAATACATACGGAAAAGAACCACAGGAAATATATTCATTCAGCTTTTCATTTAACGACCAGTCTTTCCGCTCATCATCAAGGGCTAAACAGAATTCGCGAAATGACAGTGGCATCATAGCGAGTTCAACGTATCTGCCTGTCAGAAGCGTAGCAAGCTCTCCCGACATAAAATATGCGTTAGATCCTGTAATATAAACATCGCAGTTATCTTTCAAAAACAAGCTGTCTACTGCTTTCTCATACTGCTGCACATGTTGAATCTCATCTAAAAATATATAATTTTTTTTATCAGTAAGCAGCCGTCTATTGACATACTGATACAAAGACTTATAGTCCTGTAACTCTTCAAAATCTAAATTTTCAAAATTGATTGTTATAATCTGCTCTTTTGAGACTCCATTCTCCAGCAGATAATTCTGAAAAATCTCAAAAATAGTAGATTTGCCACATCTTCGTACACCGGTTACTACTTTAATGATTTGTTTATCCTTCCATTTTATCAGCCAATTCAGATATTCCTGCCTTTTTAATTGTTTCATCCATTTCGCCTCCTTTTGTTTAGTGTAATCCATTTTCCCCAGAAAATCAATTAAATATGGAATAAATTCCATTTTATTTTCATTTTTTAATATAATTGGAATCTATTCCATTTGCTTTTCCTATATTTCTTATTGTTAGAATTCCCATTTTCCACATATTCAGACGCTTTTGTGCCCCTCTTTCCGGGCAGCAAAAGCAATCTGTAAATCCAATCCTAATCCATCTGCAAGCCTTTGTAAGGTTAATAGTGATGGATTTCCCAAACCACGTTCGATTTTGCTGATATCAGCCTGATAGATTCCGGACTCTTCTGCATCTCAATAAGAATTCCGTCTTCCCATATTGTCTCAGCATCAAGGTCTAATTCATCATCCCATGAAACTCCGTAGCCACCTGTGTCTACGCTTGCCCGCTGAAACAACTCCGGTATTGACTGAAACTTTTCAAACTGTGGAAAAACAACAAATAATTGTTTCATATCATATTGCTTTATCTCACCATTATAGAAGATTGCTTCAATAATATAATTGTCTTTTACATTTACTTCCTGAATACGATGTGACATTCTGTACGCCTCCTCATCTGAATCATACCACTGGGGTTAATGTTTTATATTGTCAATCTAATTTTATAAAGTATCTTTCTCTGAAATCTTATTGTTCTTTATCGCTTTTATATTTTACCACTTTAAAGTGTTGACTTATCGCCATTTTCCATATATAATGATAAAACATATTGATCAAAGACGCAATGACAGCGTATGATTTTTAGACCAAAAGGAGATTACAATCATGTCAAATAATATTACAGGACATACACAGCTTGCCTGCCTTTTAGGACAGCCTGCTGCCCATAGCATTTCACCTGCTATGCACAATGAAGCTTTCAACCAATTGGATATCGACTGCACCTACCTCGCATTCGATGTCGGTACAGATACTCTTCCTGAAGTCGTAGAAGGACTTCGGAAGATGAATGTACTTGGTTTTAATTTAACGATGCCGGATAAGAACTTAATGTGTGAGCTCTGCGATGAGCTTTCCGATGCTGCCAGAATCGGTGGTGCCGTGAACACTGTTAAGAATGAAGATGGTAAATTTGTAGGACATACAACGGATGGCGTTGGATTCATGGATGCCTGCAAGGCAAGTGGCTTTGATATTATCGGAAAGAAGATGACGCTGCTCGGTGCCGGAGGCGCTGCAAGTGCGATTTTGATTCAGGCTGCTTTAGATGGTCTGACTGAGATTTCTGTTTTCAACGTACACGATGCATTCTGGGATCGTGCACAGCATTTAGTCGATACGCTGAATAAAGAGACGAGTTGCAAAGTTTCACTCTATGATTATGAAGATCCTTCCGTTTTAAACAGAGAGATTCAAAGCAGTGACATTTTGACAAATGGTACTTCTGTCGGTATGGCTCCTAATGTGGATGCCTGCATTATCACCGATACTTCTGTACTCCGTCCGGATCTGATGGTATTCGATGTCATATACAATCCAGAAGAGACAAAGCTGCTTCGTCTCGCGAGAGAAGCTGGCTGTAGCACCGCCAACGGGCTGTATATGCTGCTGTATCAGGGTGCTGCCTCATTTAAAATCTGGACCGGACAGGATATGCCGGTGGATATTGTGAAGAAGAAATTCTTTGACAGATAGAAATAAAAACCGCTCAAAAAACTATGTCTATCAACTTGAATGATATTTAAATAAGTTGATAGACATAGTTCTTTTTATATAACATCTGCTTTCATCTGGTAGTCATCAGTTACTTTTTCTTAAAATGTATAATTGCACATATACCTATAATAAGTAAAATTATAATCAAATACACAGCAATTATGCCCACATTTCCGCCCATATCTCCTCCTAAAAATTCCATGTCACTTTAACATCATTTGCAGAACCTGTACAAGTCCCTTTTAGCCAACCAGTAAAATTAACAATATTTAGATATGAAGAAACATTAAATGCCAGTTTTCCATAAGATGTTCCATGGTAAAGACTTGCATTTGAATACGTACATCCAATACACATAATACTCTTGTCATACACTTTTGTGCATTGATTAGCTGATACATTCATATAAAAATGGCAATTTACAACTCCACTTGTATATGAAATTTTCCATGTTGAAGTTGATGCACGAATCTTACCAGGTATTTCTTCGATAACTACCTTGTATTCCTCGCCCGCACGATTAACTCCATTATACTCTTGATATGGATTTTTGTCTAAATCAGTAAATTCAATTTCTGTTACTGTCTCGTCTACTATTTCTTCAGCATTTGTTGGTAATACAAAGCAAGTAACCGCTAATACAACAGCCAACCCAATACCCCAAATCTTGTTTTTTGTTTTCTTCATCTTAAGTTCCCCTTTCTCATCTAAAGTTTGATTGTAAGTACATTCCATTTATTATCTTGAAGAGTAGCATCAATCAAATAACCAATATAATAAATCATTCCAAAATCCCATAATTGTCACTTCTGAATCATTGAAAAACATATCGTCCACCCCCTTTGTATAATCAAAGGATAGCGATGTTTTTAATCTTTTTCAATCATAACTCTTTTATCGGTCAGTTTTCTCTTTTATCGGTTGGGATTTTAACATTAGCCTGCAAATAAACCATTCATTTTGTGTTTCTAATGTAAGAAGTCCATTATTTTTTTTGACAGTCTCTTTAGCATTTTCAATTCCAAATCCATGCCGAACCTTATCTTTTTTCGTTGTTCCAATGCTATCTTTGCTTAAATCGATAAAATTTCTGATTGTATTTTTTATTTGACAGTGGAAGAATGCCGAGTCTTGTTTTATCAAAATCTGCAGATATTTCGTTCTCTCATCTCCCATATTATTTAACGCCTCAACAGCATTTTGCAGCAAATTAAAGAAGATTATGCACAAATCAGTTTGAGAAATGTTAATGTCATGATTACATTGACCACTGATCTGTACCTTTACATTTCCTACCAATAAAGGAACATAATAATTCAATAAAACATCAATAATATTATTTCCTGTCCAATAGCTCTTTTTCTGAATCGAACCGAGTTTTTCTTGTAATGTTTCTATGTAGGTTAATACTTGATGGGCTTGATCTTCTTTTGCCAATTCAGATAAGCATAGTAAATGTCCATTTAGATCATGTCTGTATTTTTGTGTATCCTTATCCCTACTAAGCAACGTTTCATAATAATCCTTTTGTAGTCTTTTCATTCTTTGTTCAATTGCTATTACTTCTTCCAGTCTTATATTAAGATTTTTCATATACAATACGAAAGGAATAAGAAAAACAATACATAAAAGAGCTGTAATACTTAAAAGTGTGGCAAACAGATAAAATTTAGAATTGGGTATATATGCCTTAGCATAATTCAAACTGCAAATTGTAAATACAAGTTGTAATGCCATAAGAATAACAAAAAAACCCACGTGTTTTTTTGCCCATAGATATAGTCTGGTTTTCCACCCAAACCATTCAAATTTTTTACATATATAGACAACAACAATTATTATTAGTATCATCAGACTACTAATCAGTGTCATATTTTCTTTTATTAGAGAACTGTGAATCCAGTATTCATTCAAAACCCCCAATATTCCATCTGCAATCTCGTCCAGACTTGTTATCACAAAAAAAGCCGTCATCAAGGTAATTCTTTTAGCTTCACTGACAAGCACAAACAGCAACATAAGCAGACCATACATAAGCAACCGTTTTTCTACTGTATTCCAATCACATATACTAATAAAAACAATATAACCAATCAGAAAGCCACCTATCAGAATTTTATTCTTTAAATTGATTTCAAAGAAAATTTTCATTCCGAGATAGTACTTAAAAAATTCCACAATAAACAAAACCACAAAAATAATTTGCATTTTCTTACCGATAATTGATACCAAATTCCATGAATTTTTTCTCAAATGCTTTTTTTCTCCGCCTTGATACCAATAGTTCCTTTCCCTCAATATAAAGTTTCCCTAGATGATAATCTGAAACCCAAAAAAGATTAACACAATATTCCTTGTTCACTCTTACAAAACATCGCGAATCTAAACTTTGTTCAAGGCTATTCAGAGATTCTTCTACTCGGTAAATATTATCTTGAATCAACAATTCCGAATATCCATTATATGCTCTTACATACTCAATTTGTTTCTGCACGAATTGATACTTTATTCTTTGATCATACGCAACAATCTTTGACAGCCCTATCTGTTGTATCAAATACGCTTCAATCACTTCTTCTATTTCTAACTCATCAAAAGGTTTTGTAACGAAACGATATGCTTCAATCATAAATGCCTCTTTAAATCGTTCCACTCGACCAGTTGCCATAACAATTTTGCATTTGGAATTTCTATCACATAAAATTTTTCCTATATCAATTCCGTCTAGATCCGGCATCTCTATATCCAGAAACAAAATGTCAAACGATAACTCTGAATGAATTAATTCAACACCAGAACAATACGATGTAATATCACCTATAAGTTCTTTTTGTATTAAAATATTCTCTACCATTCGTTTCAGATGCTCTCTGGCAATCTTCTCATCATCACATATTGCGATTCTAATATCTTTCACCAGATTATCACCTCACTTTCAAAACACATATTTATCTTTTTTCATTATACCAAATTATTGTACTAATTAGTGAACTGATTACACAAGATAAAAGCATTATCGTGATATGCCACAATAATGCTTTTCCATTTTTTATTCACACGTAACATCAACCTTCTGCCTGCACATCATCCATGGCACCAACAGGCACACCGCAAGCAGCCCGCCTATCAAAGCAACTGACCACCCGGCCGGATAATGATACACAAAATAGGACAGTTTGTTCTCCATATACACCGCTATTAATTTCAAAATCGCACTTCCCACAGTCAGCATCAACAACGCAACAATCAAGCAGTAATATCCGCCTTCCATCAAAAGCAGCTTCCGCTCCTGCTTTTTCGTCATTCCAATACAGTGCATGACATCCAATTCCTTTTTGCGTGACAGGATTCCGGTCACCATGACATTGAAATAGTTGGTGAGTCCCGCAAACAGCAGTACGATACTGATGCTCCCCAGAATCAGGCGATTTCCACGGATATAGCCGGAAGCCTCCAACATCAAATCCGATTTGCTGATATAGAAGATTCCCGCTTCAGTGCTTTCTCCGTCCGCGCTGGTCCCTATCGTCTGCGCTCGCTTCTGATTCTCCTGTGACACAATTTTCTGAACCGCACTTTTGATCTGCGCATCCTTATCCTCATCTACCGACAGTTCCATATACAACGTCTTTTTGCTCGTTGGAATCTTCTCGAACCCTTTTTCACTGATCAGAAAATATAAATTGCCTTCGCCTCCATGCCAGGTCTGTCTGATTTTCGGAAATCCTTCTGCCTGGTTATCAAGATATCCCGACAGCGTAAATGTATCCGACTGCGCACCGGTAAGCGTTCCGCTGTTTCTCTTCTCTTCATCTGCGTTCCACATCATCTCCGCTTCTCTTGGAAGGAGGCTGGTAAAATACACCGACTCCCCAACACTTTCCTCTGCCTGCCGCTCCTGTTGCGGTGATAATTGGTGGTCGTGAAGAAGCATTACGCCGGTTCCATTTTCCAGCGTTTCCATATCGACCGACAGCTGATTCTTTTCCACGTAGTCTTTCAAATTCTGAATCTCATTTTCATTTAAAATCTGAACCACATCTGAGTGAAAGCCTTCCAGCATCGCCGTATCTTCCGCAGGCATTTCACTCTCGTCTACGAACGGGCGAATCCCTTTTTGCGATATCGTCATGTCCACATAAGCGCCCTCCATTACGTAAGACTTGTCCTTATCTACGCCCGGGATTGCGAGTAGTTGCTCTTTTACATCCTCGGAAATCGGTGAGAATTCCTCATAATCGTTTGCATATAGCAGGGAAAAATAATCTCCAGCAGTCTTCAGCGGATCTTCTCCCGGGTCTCTTACTTTGTATTCATTTCCGTATCCTAATTCCTGTCCCCACGCACTGAACTGCCCCGCAATCAGATAATCCGGCCGGGTTTCTATCACATTTGCATAGTCACTTCCAGATGTAATCACAACGACTCCAAGAAATGCCATCACGCCCATAAATAGCGAAAATACAGTCAACAGAAATCTGGTTCGATGGCGAATCAAGTTCCGCCACGCCATATACCAAAGCTCTCCGGTCGCACTTTTCTTATGAGCATTTCTCTTATGCACATTTCCCTTTTTGGTTTTCCGCCGCTTTTTCTTTTCGAGTCCTGTATAATGGATACTCTCAACAGCGGATACATTTACCAGATGATGAATGACTCCGGCTGCCACGCTCATAGTCATCAAAGCTGCACACAGAACGGAAATCAGCAGAATCTCCGGTCGAAAGATTTGCAGTTCCTTGGCACCGCCGTACCCGCTCAGATATTGATTTCCTAAAATGTTCGGGATGACTACGCGCAAAATAATAGCCGACAATACACTGCCAAGCAGGACACCGCGAAGAAGTATGCTATGCATCTGCCTGTAATAAATGCTCCGAATCTGCTTTTTTGTCGTTCCTATGATATTGAAAAGCCCCATCTGCCGGATGTCTCCCACCATGGAAATCTGCATAACATTGTAAATCAGGAAAAACATGCCGCACAAGATTACAAGTGCACCAAATACCGCCATCTCATAGCTTCCAACTATCTGATTTACCGCATCATAAGCAAATGGATTGGACGCAGAAATAGTCTGGCCGGAATCTTTCATCTGCACATCCTTATATAGCCGCTCTTCCGTTTCCTGCCAGTTCATCGTCTCTGACTGACAGATTAAAAGGTCTGCTGATTCCTCTATCTGATAGCCCCAGTCTTCCAACTTCTCTTTTGAGATATAACCGATTGCCGAATTAGACGCTTCATCCACGTAATCTGTAAACCAGCCACATAGTTCAAATGTCTCCTGCTCGGTTCGAAAGAGTCCAATATACACGGTGAGTTCTATCTGCTGCCCTTCTGCCGGCTTCGTAACACCCAGACTTTTCAGTGCTCTTACCGAAAGCATCAGTTCCTGCGGCTGCGCCGGGTACGTTCCATGAATGTTCGTATATGCAGGTTTTGTCATATTCTCCCAAGCATTTTCATCCAGCCACTGCATCTCGCAAACCATTTTTCCACTGGCCTCTGCCTGTCCGGCTTCCACGCGCCTGCCCAGCTCCTTCACATAACCAAGTGTGCTCACCGTCTCGTATTGCGACTGGTCAGCGTCCTCAATGACTGTTGCCCCGGTTGTCCCTGCCGCCCTTACGGCTTTTGTATATTCTGCCTGCACCTTCCCATAGGAAATGCCGAAAACCATTGTCAGCGTGACAATACACAGCACCACTGCGCCTAAAAGGATACGATTTCTCCCCTTATTGTATCTGGCAAATGTTCTTGCAAGCATTTTGATCACAGAGATATCCTGATGTGATGTAACTGTTTTTTCTGTCATCTGCTGTGCCTCCTGACTACGCTTTTGCTAATTCTGTGTTCTCATACTTTTATCTGATTTTCATCTCGAAGAATCCGCCCATCCTGCATCCGAATGCTGCGGTCTGCCATCTGTGCCACCTCGTCCTGATGCGTCACCATAATAATGGTCTGATGAAATCTTGCCGCACAGGATTTTAACAGTTCCACGACATCCATACTGGTTACAGAATCCAGATTTCCGGTCGGTTCATCCGCTAACATAATGGCGGGCTTCGTCATAAGTGCTCTTGCTATCGCCACTCTCTGCTGCTGGCCGCCGGATAAAGTTTCCGGCAGCCGCTCCATTTTCTCGCGAATATCAAGCATCTCGATAATCTGATCCAGTAATTTCGTGTCAATTTCAACACCATCCAGCCGCAGCGGAAGCACAATATTTTCGTACACACTCAGCATCGGTATCAGATTGTACTGCTGAAAAACAAATCCGATATTGCGGCGGCGAAAAATCGTTCTCTCTTCACTTTCCATGTCCTTCAGACTATTTCCGCGAATCCACACACCTCCACCGGTCGGAATATCCAGCCCGCCCAGCATGTTCAGCAAGGTGGTTTTTCCGCTTCCCGATGTGCCGACGATGGCAACAAATTCTCCCTCGTCGACCGAGAATGAAACACCGTCCAGTGCGTGTATCTCATAGGTATCTGTGATATAGTATTTTTTTAGTCCTGCCGCTTTAATCACTTCCATTGATTTCTCCTCGCCCGGTATATAAACCTTTTGGTTCTTCACAGTTTCATTTTACCTATTTTCATTGAATATATCAAGGCATTGTTTTCCTTTCAGTAAACACCATTCTATCAGGCGGATACTTGTTCGATTACGCCGCACCCTATTTTCTTTCCTGCATTTCCCGATGGCTGCGTCGTAAAATCATCCGCATTTTCATGGATGATAACGGG
>JAQUUC010000078.1 GCA_028694105.1 Hespellia sp. | reverse complement strand
TGATGATTTTGGCGAAGAAGGATTTTACCTTTTCTAAATCACCATCTCCTTTGTGTGCCCGCCTCCGTGCGGGCCTTTTTAATTCAAGAGTTCTCCGAAAGGAGAACTTTCCTATAAAGTAAAAAAAAGAAATCCAAAATTGGACTTCTTCTTCGATGACCCCCAGGAGAATCGAACTCCTGATTCCAGCGTGAGAGGCTAGCGTCTTAACCGCTTGACCAGGGGGCCTGACTATGAGCATATGGCGGCTGTCTTCTGACCGCTTACTGCTTCTGTATAGTTATGAGCACGAAATAACTCGTGCTCGACTATAATACTATACTTTTCACAAATATGCAAGCCTTATTTTTATATTTTTTTCTGTCTTTTGGCACCTTTTTTATTTTTGCTCAATTCCATAGACTTCCGGATGCTCGGAAATATAGTGAACACTCTTTGTCTTTACCATAATCTCAAGCTCCTGTTTCATGTTCATAATTTCAACAAGATCATGTTCTCCGCCAAATTCACCGTCCAGCGTCCATGGAATCTCCTCAATGGATTCAAACACAATCCGGTCTGTCTTAAATGTATACATATAATCTGAGTTTGCCTGCATGCCAATCAGTGCCGCAATAATCTCATTTAACTCGATTGGATTTTTCGGCGTCCGGATTAGTGTCACCTCAAATTCGCCATCGTCAAAAACTACATCTTTGCCGACCATACCTTTGAATCCGCCGACTGATTTTGAGTTCGTCACCATGCCGTAGATAAACTCCTCCTCAATCACCTTGTTATTTGCAGTCACTTTAATCCGGTAAGAAGGGATGTTGAAGATTCGCTTTGCACCTTCCAGAACATAGGCCAGATGTCCAAGCATATTTTTGGCTTCCTGCTTTGTTTCATATGAAACGTCTGTAAACAGACCAAATGCTGCAACATACACAAACACATCATCATTAAAACCGCCGATATCGCACGCAAACGGTGTTCCGTGCACTGCAGTATACGCTGCATCCAGCAAATCCTTCGGAATATGTAAGCTGTTCGCAAAATCATTGGTGGTTCCGGTCGGGATATAACCGATGGGCGTGCGGTCCTTGCGTTTCATCATTCCGGTCACAGTCTCATCGAGTGTGCCATCTCCTCCACTGCAGACAACAAGATCATATGTTTCTTCATATTCTGTGACCTTTCTGAGTGCATCATGATAACACTGTGTAGGATAAACTGTCACTTCATATCCACCCTTCACAAAAATGTCAATAATGTCCGACACCTTTGGTTTTAATAATCCGGTCCCCGCATTTGGATTATAAATAAATAGTAATCGTTTCATACATCTCCTCCAACTGAAAAAAGAGCATACTATGCTCTTTTTTCTTTATTTCATTTTACTGAAAAAGCTTTCAATACCATCTGCTGCCACAGCTTCGTCTGCGCCATCAGTAATAACAGTGACTTTCTCACCCTCAGATAAATTCAGACTCATCATCCCCATAATACTCTTTGCATTAATTTTTCGATCTTCGACCTGTATGTACACTTGGCTTGCATACTGGCTTGCTTCCTGTACCAATAATGCAATCGGTCTAGCATCTAATCCCTTGCTGTGTTTCACTGTCACTGGTTTCGTAATCATAATAATCCTCCTTGATTTCCCCGGCTTTTCCGAATATCTTCTGCAATCTCACCCAGTTTACGAAGTCGGTGGTTCACACCTGACTTTCCAACTGGCGGCGACAGCAATTCGCCCAATTCTTTGAGCGTTGCATCCGGATTTGCAAGCCTCACAACTGCCATATTGTTCAACCCCTCATTCAGCGAAGCAAGTCCTACTGTACTTTGTATGTACTCAATGTCTTCTACTTGTTTCACTGCTGCCGAAACTGTTTTACTAATATTTGCAGTCTCACAGTTCACCTTCCGATTAACGGTATTTCGCATGTCCTTTAAGATCCTGACATTTTCCAGCTCCATCAGGCTGACATGCGCCTCCATGATGTTTAACATGTCTACTATCTGAGAACCCTCTTTTAAGTAAACAACAAAGTTTTTCTTTCTTTTGACAATTTTTGCATCCATAGAAAAGCTTTGCATCAATTTCTGAATCTGATGCGCCACCTCTTCTCCTGCACACACGATTTCAAAGTGATAAGATTTTTTCGGATCGCTCATCGAACCTGCCGTCAGAAAAGCACCTCGCAGGAACGCCCGCTTACAGCAGGTCTGCTGCACCACGATATGGTTTACCGTATATAAATCTTCTCCCGCCATCTTGGTTGCCCAAAGAATCTTCTGTGCGTCTTCATGTCCTCTCACAACAACATAATAAGACTCACTCTGCTTTGCAAGGTTTCTTCGAATAGAAACATCAGTACTTATATTAAATGTTTTTCGAATTAAAGTAAAGTACTTTCTTGCAACTGCAATATTTTCTGTGTGCATACGGATGCTCACGCGGTCCATACTGTCAATCAGAATCGACCCGCACATGCTGATCATTGCCGCTAATTCCGCGATCTGGCAATGTCTGGCTTTCGTCCAGTGCTCCGAAAGTTCTTCTTTTACATTTCCTGAAAATGACATCCGTAACTCCTTCTTCTATTCAATGTCTGTTTTATTTTGCTTTCGTGATCGCATCCTTTCCGATATCACGATGCTCGATTTTGATTCCGTATGTCTGTGCCTGTTTCAGATGCTGGTGCAGCTCATTCGCCAGTGTAACGGAACGATGCTTTCCTCCGGTACAGCCCACTGCAATGACCAGCTGGTGTTTGCCCTCCAGAATGTAATTTGGAATCAAAAAATCAATCATATCTGTCAGCTTTCGCAGGAACTCTCTTGATTTATCATTGTCCATCACATAGTCATGCACATCCGCATCGTTGCCTGTCTTCGGCTTCAGTTCTTCTATATAGTATGGGTTTGGCAGGAATCTCACATCAAACACCAGATCCGCATCACTCGGAATTCCATACTTAAAGCCGAACGATAAAATCGTAATATAAATATTTCTAAACTCCTTCTCGTCTATAAAAATATGGTTTAATTCCTGATTCAATTCACGCGTCAGCATCTGGCTGGTGTCAATGATATACTTTGCCTTCCGCTTCACAAAACCAAGCTTGGTGCGTTCCTTTGCGATTCCCTGATCAATCCTTCCACGCCCTGCTAAAGGATGACTTCTTCTCGTCTCTTTGTAACGCTTGACAAGAACCTCATCGGATGCCTCCAAAAATAAAATCTCATATTCAATTGCCCGCTCTTCCAGAAGTGTGATCGTCTCCTCCAGCTCTCCGAACGCCTGACCGCCCCGGACATCAATTCCAAGCGCCGCTTTCGTAATCTCCGAGTTCGGCACAAACAGAAGATCAGCAAACTTTGGAATCAGCTGAATTGGAAGATTATCCACACAAAAATATCCCGCATCCTCCAGCATATTCAACGCGGTACTTTTCCCCGCACCGGACATTCCGGTTACAATTACAAATCTCATTCGAATTCTCCCAGTCTTTTTACTTCCGCCTCCAGCCGTACATGAAACTTTGCTTCTACCTTCTCCGACACCTGCCGCATCAGCTCTGCAATCTCGGCTGCCGTTGCATTTCCACGATTGATCACAAATCCACAGTGTTTTTCCGAAACTTGCGCGTCACCAATCCGGAATCCCTGCAGGCCCGCATCCTGAATCAGCTTGCCGGCAAAATATCCTTCCGGTCTCTTAAATGTGCTTCCCGCACTCGCAAACTCCAACGGCTGCTTGGTGACCCGCTGTTCTTTTAATTCATCCATTCGTGCTTTGATTGCTGCCGCTTCGCCCTTTTCCAGCTGAAGCTTTGCCTCCAGAACAATATAGCCCTTCTTCGCAATCACACTCGTTCTGTATCCCATTTCCAGTTTTTCTTTTGGAATCGTCCGCACAATCCCTTCTGTATCAAGCACGGTTGCCTCTTGTATAATATCCTTCATCTCTCCGCCGTAAGCACCCGCATTCATCACGACTGCTCCACCGAGTGTCCCCGGAATTCCAGCGGCAAACTCAAAGCCGGTCAGTTCCTCTCCAAGTGCCACAGCTGCCACCCTTGTAAGAAGCGTGCCTGCCTGCACCGTAAGCACGTCACCATCCACTTTCACTTCGTTCATCGCGCGGTAAATCTGAATCACCACACCGCGGTATCCTTTGTCACCGACCAGAAGATTGCTGCCATTTCCCAGAATATAATAAGGAACGTTCCGTTCCCGGCAAAGAAGAATCACCTTCTCAATCTCATCTGCATTTGCCGCCTCTACAAAATAATCAGCCGGTCCACCCACACGGAATGTCGTGTGTCTGCTCATCGGTTCATCCACGAACACACGGGTTTTATCTACGATCTGCTCTAATTCTGATTTCATCATTTTCCTCTTTCTTCTATATAAATGTCACATTTTCATTCATTGTTCTAAGATTATACAACAAACCGCCCGCTATTGCAAATTCTCTGTAAATGCGTTATATTTAATCCAATAACTATTTTAAAAGGAGTGAACATTTATTGGACCCGAGTAATCTAATAGAAATTATGATTTTAATTCTATTAATTGTCTTGTCAGGACTATTCTCCTCCGCGGAGACTTCAATGACAACCTGCAACCGCATGCGCATCCGTACATTGGCTGACGCAGGCAACAAGCGCGCGAAGACATTACTTGACATCGTGGAGAACCACAATGCTAAGATGCTCAGCGCAATTTTAATTGGAAATAATATCGTCAACTTATCCGCAGCCTCCCTCACCACCGCTTTAGCGTATGTTCTGGGCGGTTACTGGGTCGGAATCATCACCGGTATTCTGACATTTGTTATTCTGGTTTTTGGTGAAATCACACCAAAGACAATGGCAACCATTCATTCAGATAAGATGGCGCTTGCATACACCCCGTTTATCCGGGTATTTATGATTATTATGACACCCTTCATCGCAATTGTGAATGCATTTTCACTTGGCGTACTGATGCTTCTTCGTGTTGACCCGAATGCACGGGATGATTCGATGACAGAGGAAGAACTGCGCACCATCGTGGATGTCAGCCACGAAGACGGGGTCATTGAATCCGAGGAGAAGAAGATGATCTACAACGTATTCGACCTCGGTGATGCCAAGGCCAAAGATGTCATGGTGCCGCGTGTTCACGTTACATTTGCCGACGTAAAAAGTTCCTACGACGAACTCATCGACATTTTCAAGGAAGATAAATTCACACGTCTTCCGATTTTCGAGGAGACCACAGACAACGTCATTGGAACCATCAACATCAAGGATCTGCTGCTGTACGATGATAAAGAATCGTTCCACGTTCGGGATATTTTACGCGAAGCATACTTCACTTATGAATACAAAAACATTTCCGAGCTGCTGGTGGAAATGCGTGATGCATCTTTTAATATTGCAATCGTGTTGGACGAGTACGGTGAGACTTCCGGTTTGATCACGCTGGAAGATATTCTGGAAGAGATCGTCGGTGAGATTCATGACGAGTACGATGAGGACGAGACTAAGTTCGTGGAAGAAGTTAAGCCGAATGAATATATGATTGAGGGTTCGACCAATCTGGATGATCTTAACGATACTCTGGGCAGTCATTTAGAATCGGAAGATTATGATTCTCTGGGCGGTTATATCATTGATCAGCTGGACCGTTTTCCTCAGGTCGGTGATGAGATTATCACAGATGACGGAATTCGCATGGTCGTAGAGACATTGGACAAGAACCGCGTGGAGCGCGTGCATGTGTACCTGCCGGAAGGGTATCTTGAAGCGGCTGCTGAAGATGAATAACAGTCTGTAAAAACAGCTCTGCATATATTTTAGTATGAAGAGGAGGCACGTGATGGAAAATATAATTGGCTCTATTATAATGAGTATTCTGGCAATTCTTTGTATTTTGATTAGCTATCGACAATTCAAAGAAAAAGGATTTTTGTTTAACAATGCATATATTTTCGCATCAAAAGAAGAACGAGAATCAATGGACAGAACACCGCATTACAAGCAATCTGGCATAGTATTTCTTTTGATGGGGATTACGTCTTTAATTATTGCAGTTGATGTAATAATCAAAACGAGTTGGTTGTATTATTGTGAATTAGCAATTATTGCAGGAATGATAGTATATGCTATTGTTTCGTCTGTGAAGATAGAAAAGAGGACAAAATAATTTTCCAGATTGCAGGGTTTGAAAATCTGAATTATAGAGGTGCGGAGCTTATGTATATTTTTTTGTTTGTGTGTTCACTATTAGTTCCTTTATCAATGATATTATTAGGATATAAGTGGAAAGACAAGCCACCTAAAGACAAAAACGGAGTTTCGGGTTATAGAACTACTATGTCAAGATTAAATGACACCACATGGAAATATGCTCATAAATATTGGGGCAAAATAAATCTTGTTTTGGGAATCATTCTTATAATTCTTACGATTAGTATTTTTATACTCTCAAGAAAATATGCAGATTTTGAAAAGCTTATAACTTATTTGGTTTTTGTTCAATTAGGAGTCATGACACTTACAATTATTCCAACAGAAATTTTGTTGAATAGACGTTTTACTAAGCAGGGAACGAAAAAATAGGATGATTTCAATGTCTTATTCTATTATGTTATTGGTTTGACAGAATGATAAATTAATACATCGTTTTACTGATTTACCCACAAGTATTCGACCTGGCCTCATTTTAAAGTCAGGTTCACAAATACAACGTCAGATTCAGGCTGTTTTTA
>JAQUUC010000040.1 GCA_028694105.1 Hespellia sp. | reverse complement strand
AGGTGTGTATTACGCAATAGGAGCAGGAATACTTGGATGTTTCTTTTCAAGCGTTTTGGGATTAACTGTTCTGCGGAGTGTAATAAACTCCCCCTCTATGTGGTTCTTTACAATGCAATTTACAATTGTTCCCGCACTAATTGTTGCAGGCACGTACTTTATAATGGCAGCAATCATTCCGATAGTTGCACTCCACTTCTTTAACAAGGGTACTGTCGTTGAGCGACTGCGAATATCTGAATAATGAAATCTTACAAGCCACATAATGCGTAGTTTACATTTTCATGCCCCTCCCTTTGCACAGCAAAGAAACTACATGACAACTACATGAGGCGGTGCTATAATATGAAAATAAGTTAGTACAATAATAGGTAGCTGCTTATTTTAGCGATTTAATGTAGGAGAAGAATAATTTCGATAATCCAGAAAGAGGTATAGAAATGATATTTACGGATAAATTCGATTTGACATCAGAACAAAGTCTGTTTCTTGCAAAAAAGAAATGGGATGAAAATGTATATTGTGGAATGAAAATGGAAAATAGGGCTGTAACATTTCCACAAACCAAGACAATATTGAACGGAGTCAATGTACCGAATGTGCAGATTGACGATATACAAGCTATATTGAATATGAGGGATGTCTGGAAATATCTTTTAAGTACAGTGGATGAACCTTTGACCTTTGAATATTGGTGCAAATTCAATGAGTATATAGCAAGAAATGAAGCATTGGAATGGGGAAAACTCCGAACAGGAACAGTTGGTATCTCTGGAACCGATTATATACCTCCTGTTCCGCAAGAAAGTGTGGTTAGACAAGAACTGTCAGCGATTTTATGTGATGATAATTCTGCCACAGAAAAGGCATTAAATGCATTTGTCTGGGGTACAAGAGGTCAATTTTTTTGGGATGGTAATAAGCGAACTAGCCTAATGCTAGCCAATAAAATATTGATTAAATCGGGGGCAGGATTATTAACAATTACAGATAAACATATGGAACAGTTCAATTATCTGTTGTTGGAATACTACAATACTGGAGAAAGTGATAATCTAAAGGTGTTCTTGTATGAGAATGCGATACAAGGAATCTCTATATAATGAAAAAGTTATCCTCTGACAAAACAGTAATAAAATGAATCGACCTTGAATCGTAAGAGAAAATCTTATGATTTGAGGTCTTTTTACGTTTTACAAAAAAGGTGATGTATTTGTATCAATTATGCATTGACTAAATTTGTTGAATGTGATATATTTATCACTACAAAGTGACAATAATATCACATTTGAAGGAGGACATCATATGTCAAAACGGAAGCTTAGAGCTACAGTTATCATGGGAATTGGACTGGTTATATTGATTATCATAGGAGTGGTATACTCACTTTTATTCAATGATGGACGATGGGTATATGAAACCAACTTGTCAGAATATGTTTTTATTCCAAAGGACATTCCTATGCTTGTCATCGGTGCGTTAGCTGCCATCTATGTTATTTATCTGGTAATCAGTATCTTTCAGGCAGCCATTCAAAAAAAGCAGACGGACAAAAGATACAGCAGAAGAATTTCCCCTCTTCTAGGTTTTGCCGGATTCTTTGGCTTTGCCGGTTTTGCGGGATTTTGGACATACGCAGAAGGTAAAATTATTTTTCCATTCATCTTCTTTGTCTTCTTTGGTTTCTTTGGCTTTTTCTTTGAAGGAAAAATGTCAAATACGTTGGAAGATGAGTTGTATATGGAAAATAAAAAACGTGCAGAATTAAAGGCATATAAAACTGGATTTCAACTGTTATTTATTACAATCTGGCTTGTTGGTATGGGTCTTTTTTCGCAGTATGTTGAATGGTGTGCGATCTTCATGCTGATTTCTATTTCATTGATCTATGCTCTGGTTCTATTTCTTAGCAGTTACTTATTATATCGCTATGAAAAGGGAGAATAAGATATGGGTGCTGAATTTGAATGTAATCTCAAAATGTATAGAGTTGCACAGGGCTTCACACAGGAACAATTGGCAAAGCTTGTTGGCGTAAGACGTGAAACGATTATGCGGTTGGAGAAAGCACAGTACAACCCCTCACTGAAACTGGCTATTGATATTTCGCGAGCTGTAAAAGCACCGATTGAAGACATCTTTGTATTTAATTGAAATCTGTTTACAGAAATAGAACATGAAGGATAAAAGAATAGGATGAAATGAAAAGCTGTCACATCAATTGTGGCAGCTTTTTGTGGGATCAAGGGAATATCAAATCGTGAAAATATGAATCGTATTACACAAAATAAGAGCAGGAGATTAGTTCACTTTTTTTGTTAAAATCTGAAAATTACCTAAATATAAATAGACATGAATAGCAAAAGAGAATAAAATGTAATTATAAATAAGTTTGCATGGGAGGAAGTGAAAATATGAATCGGACATTGAGCCTGTTAAGGGTACTGTTAACTTCTTTTTTTGAAGAAAAAAATGTACAGAGAGCAATCGAAATGCTAAGCGATGATGTCTATGTCTGTGGACTTGCGGACGATGTGGTAATCAATAGACGGGAGCGGGCATATGAACTGCTGAGAAATGAGGCATATCAAAAATTTGCACACTATCAGTTCATGATTTATGAGGAAATCGAGATTGGTAACAACAGAGCCGAGATCGGATTTTCACTGGAGTATAAAAAATTAGTAGTCAAATATAGAGTGACGGCTGTTTCTGAAAAAGAGGAAGATGAAGAAAAGATTGTCATGCTTCATTTTTCGATTGTCAACCCACAGCAAAAAACAACCATGTTCGAGGATATTCATCAGTATAACACCAGAAAGGAACGTCAGGAACTTCTGCTGGAAACCGTAGCCGGCGGTTTGATGGGCGGCTATCTGGAGGAAGGCTTTCCGTATTATTTTATCAGTTCAAGAATGTATGAGTATCTGGGATATCAGTCGGAGAAGGAATTTGTGGACGATATTGAGGGTATGATTGATAATTGCATTCACCCGGAGGATCGGGAGCGGGTCAATACAGAGGTGAGTGAGCAGCTGGCAGAGTCCGGACGGTACAAATCAGAGTATCGCTTAAGAAAAAAAGATCATAGCTATATCTGGGTACATGATGAAGGAAAACAGATTGTCGCAGAAGACGGGCGGGCTGCGATTAGTTCCGTATGCTATGATATTACGAAAGAAAAAGAGCATTCCATCCTGATTGAAAATATGATTGATACAATGCAGGGCGGGTTTGTCCTTTGTAAAATGATAGATAAAACTCCACAGATCTTCTATGCATCGGCAAGACTCGGGGATATGTTAAATCAGAAAGGTCAAAACTTCGCGGAGATGTATGAGGTTACCAAAATTGATTCGGTGTATGAAAAAGACCGGAAGATGGTGGAACAGGCATGGGTGGAAGCGATGGAAAAGGATACTGTGACATTCCGTACTTACCGTGTTTCTGATAAGGAAGGTGGTTACAGATGGGTCAATGGTATATTTTCAAGATTTGGAGAGAAGGATGGTTATCCGGTGCTCCGAGCTGTATTCACACCCGCATCCATTGAGCAGAGTTTACAAATCGAAGCCCTCAACATGGATAATATTGGTATATGCGTTGTGGATGCACATACGGAAGAATTGTATTATGTGAATCGGACCTGCTTTAAACTTTATGGGGTAGAGCCTTGTGATATTACAGGAAAGAAATGCTATGACATATTCTGGAGTCGGGATGAAGAAGGCGAAAATTGCTTTTTTAATAACACCGACGGCCAGGATGAAATGAAAACAAAAGCGGGTGTAGTTATTTCCACATCGATAGATCGGAAAATGTGGAATAACAAAGAGGTTTTGATCTGTGTACTCAGAGATGAAACGCAGCAGAAGGCTCTGCAGGCCAGAATGGAAACGGAGAGACGCAGGACGGCATCGTATGATCCGCTGATGCTGCGATATGTTGTAATCAATGTTACGCGAAATAAAGTGATAGAGCACCGAACATTCCGGGATGATATTGCCGGTGCGAAGAATGGTTCAACCATAGAAGAGGTACTGCAGGCAGTGGAGGCACATGCACAGCACGACCAATATTGGCATGCATATCAGGAAGTGCACAGTTGTGAGCGGCTGATTGAGTTATGTAATAGTGGGACGACTACGCTTCAACTGGACGGACATCATATTACCCGTGACAAAGGTGCGATGTGGATTCGCAATGTCTTGAATCTGGTACGAGATCCGTTGACCGGAGAGATATATCTTTATGAATATGCGTATGACATTAATGAACAAAAGATACAAGAGGGAATCCTCCGTGCGACGGTCGACTATGGATACGAGCGTCTTGCAAGTCTGTCACTGCAGACGGGAAAGCTGCATCTGGTGCTGAATCAGAAAAAGCAGGAAAACACATTGCTTCATGAAGCTGATTTTTGGTCATCATGCATGGCCTACTGTAATCGTATGGTATTGCCAGAAGAACAGGAAAGCTATATTAAGAACATTTCGCTGGAAGAGATTCGCAGACATATTCGGGCGAATGGAAGCCATGAGTTTGTCTTCCGAGTAAAAGAAAATAATAGCATTCGTGTCAAAAGAAGCCGTTTTATAGAATATGATACGGAGAATCAGCTTGTGCTTATGACCAGAGCCGATGTTACGGAATCCTTCCAGATGGAGGAACAGAAGCGAAAAGAGCTGCAGAAGGCACTGGATGAGGCAGAGATTGCAAATCAGGCAAAGAGCGATTTCCTTTCACGCATAAGCCATGAGATTCGAACACCAATGAATGCAATTATAGGAATGACAAGTATTGCGAGAGAGAACAGCAGCGATTTTCGGCAGATATCAGACTGTCTGGAAAAGATCAATTTAGCCAGTCAGTATTTGCTTACACTGATCAACGATATTCTGGAAATGAGCCGGATTGAAAATGGAAATATGCAGATCACCTATTCAGCGTTTGATTTTACATATTTGATGGAGGCGATAAGCGCGATAGTTGAACCGCTGGCCATGAAATGCAATCTGCGTTTCGATATTTTGAACCGGGTATCCGGAGAACGTTATTATATGGGCGACAGGCTGAGAATCCAGCAGGTTCTGATCAATCTGATTACAAATGCGATTAAGTTCACAAAAGCCGGGGGACATGTCCGTTTTACCGCTGAGATTACAGCACAGACAGAAGAGAAGACATATTTTCGGTTTACCATAGCTGATACGGGAATTGGTATGAGCGAAGAGTTTATGAAGAAAATGTTTCAGCCATTTATGCAGGAGGACAATAAAAACACTTCCCAATTCAGCGGAAGCGGTCTGGGGCTGGCAATCGCGAAGAATCTGATCGTGGCGATGAGTGGAACCATCAGGGCAGAGAGCCTTGTGGAAGTCGGAAGCACATTTACAGTGGATATTCCGTTAAATAATGTGCGGGATGCAGAAAGCGTGAGAGAGGAAATATCGGGGCAAAATAAATGGGATGAATCGGTATTAAATGGTGCTCATGTGCTGATGGCAGAGGATCAGCAAATGAATGTCATCGTTGCTACGAAACTTCTGGAGAAAAAGGGAATCATCGTTTCTGTTGCAGAGAATGGACAGGCTGCAGTGGATATGTTTCAAAAGTCCGAACCGGGAGAGTATGCAGCTATTCTGATGGATGTTCGTATGCCGGTGATGGATGGACTCGATGCGGCAAGAGCGATCCGTGCATTGCCAAGAGCTGATGCGGGCACGATTCCGATCATAGCCATGACGGCGAATGCGCTGGATGAAGACCGGCGGAAATCACGCGAGGCGGGAATGAATGAGCATCTTGCAAAACCGTATGAGCCGAGGAACTTGTATCAGATACTGGCAGAGCAGCTGAGCAGATAGGCAGGAGAAACAATACTTACAGCCTTTTTAATTGTCGGAAAATAATCAAACCTGATAATAAAATATCATTTCTTGAACATCTTTTATCCTTGTATTACAATAGTAACAATTGTGAAAAAAGGAATAAGAGGTGAACAAATGAGTAGATTAGAAATTATTACTCCAAACAAGGCACAGCTTGTTGTGGAGGAGCTTTACAAAGATTTGGAACGTCGCATCGAGGCAAGTCCGCCGGGGCTATGTCCGGTAGATATGTCAAGGGCATTTCTTGAATTGTGCCATGCACAGACTTGTGGAAAGTGTGCTCCGTGCCGTATTGGACTCGGGCAATTGAAGAATTTGATCACAGATGTGCTGGATGGAAACGCAACAATGGAAACACTGGATTTGATGGAGGAACTTGCAATGTCCATCATGGATGCTTCTGACTGTGCAATCGGATATTCAGCAGCCAAAATGGTATATAATGGACTAATTGGTTTTCGTGATGATTACGAAGAACATATCCGGGAAGGACGCTGCACCTGTCAGTACAAGCATCCGGTTCCCTGCATGGCACAATGTCCGGCAAAAGTAGATATTCCGGGATATGTGACATTGGTGGGAGAAGGACGATATGCGGATGCGATTCGCTTAATTCGTAAAGATAATCCGTTCCCTGCAACGTGCGGATTTATTTGTGAGCATCCATGCGAGGCACGCTGCCGTAGGAATATGATTGATGATGCAATCAACATTCGTGGATTAAAACGAGTTGCAGCAGATTTTGCAGGAAAGGTTCCGCAGCCGGAATGTGCACCATCAACAGGAAAACGAGTGGCGATTGTAGGCGGAGGACCGGGAGGACTGAGCACAGCATATTATCTTCAGCTGATGGGGCATCAGGTGACAGTGTTTGAAATGTTTCCGGAACTTGGTGGTATGCTCCGCTATGGAATTCCGAATTATCGCCTTCCAAAAGAACGTCTGGATGATGATATCAATGCGATTCTTGAAACTGGCGTTGAGGTGAAGCATGGATTGCGGGTTGGAACTGACATGACGATTCAAAGTCTGCGTGCAGAGTATGACGCTGTCCTCGTAACAATCGGCGCAAGCACCGATAAAAAACTTGGAATTGAAGGAGAGGATGCAGATGGGGTTCTCTCCGCTGTACAGTTTCTTCGAAATGTCGGAAAGAATATGATTGAAGACCTCTCGGGTCAGGAAGTTGCAGTGATAGGCGGAGGAAATGTCTCGATGGACGCAGTTCGTACGGCAATCCGTATGGGTGCAAAAAAAGTGAGCATTTTATACCGAAGAAGAATTGCAGATATGACTGCATTGCCGGGTGAAATAGAAGGGGCAATTGCAGAAGGTGTTGAAGTCCGTACGCTAAAAGCTCCAGCGAAAATTGAAAAAGATGAAAACGGACATGTCAAGGGCATTTATGTGACTCCGCAGATGATCAGCAGGATTAATGACGGACGTGCAAACGTAAAACCATCCGGCGAGGAAGATCTCTTTGTTCCGTGCTCTACGTTAATTGTTGCGATTGGTCAGAATATTGAGTCTGCCCATTTTGAGGAAGCAGGGCTTCCAGTATCGCGCGGTAAGATTATCACTGAAAAATTCGGTGGTTTCGATAACATTCCGGGAGTATTTGCCGGAGGAGACTGTGCGACAGGTCCGGCCTCGGTTATTCGTGCAATTGGTGCGGCAAAAGTAATTGCTGCCAATATTGATGAATATCTGGGCTATCATCATAGCATTTCCGCAGGTGTTGAGATACCGGAACCAAATCTGGAAGAGAGAGTGCCGTGTGGAAGAGTTGAACTAACAGAAAGAGAAGCTTGTGAAAGAGTAAAAGATTTTGAAGGGGTAGAACTTGGAATGACAGAAAATGAGGCCATGCAGGAGGCATCCAGATGTCTTCGCTGTGACCATTTCGGCTTCGGAATATTTAAAGGAGGTCGAGAGAACGTATGGTAAATGTAATCATTGATAATATAAAGATAAGCGTTCCCGAGGGAACAACAATTATGGAAGCTGCTAAGATGGCGGGCATTCCAATTCCCAAATTATGTTATTTAAAAGGAATTAATGAAATAGGAGCCTGTCGTGTCTGTGTTGTTGAAGTAGTAGGAAAGTATCGTCTTTTGACATCCTGCAATAACTGTGTGGAAGAGGGAATGGAAGTTAAGACGAACAGCCCGAAGGTGAGGCTGAGTAGAAAAAGAACGGTTCAACTGATTCTGTCAGAACACAACTGTGAGTGCGCGGTATGTGCGAGAAGTCGTAACTGTACATTGCAGACGGTAGCGAATGATCTGAACATGATTGATCATCCATTCAAATCAGAATACAAGAAAGAACCCTGGAATAAAAAATTCCCATTGATTCGCGACTCTGCAAAATGCATCAAATGTATGCGATGCATTCAGATATGTGATAAAGTGCAGGGCTTACATATCTGGGATGTTGAAAGTACCGGCTCAAGAACGACGGTCCATGTATCAAAACAGCGAAAGATTGAAGAATCGGATTGTGCGCTTTGTGGACAGTGTATTACGCATTGCCCGGTGGGAGCACTTCGCGAGCGTGATGACACAGACAGAGTCTGGGCTGCAATTGATAATCAGGAGACGATTACGGTTGCGCAGGTGGCACCGGCAGTACGTACTGCGTGGGGTGAAGCACTTGGGTTATCACCGGAAGAAGCTACGGTTGGGAAAATCATGGATGCACTAAAGCGAATGGGAGTTGACTATGTATTTGACACCACATTTTCAGCAGACCTTACGATTATGGAAGAGGGAAATGAATTTCTGCAAAGGCTTGGCAGCGGTCAGCTAAATGCCAGACCAATGTTCACATCCTGCTGCCCGGGATGGATCAGGTTCATTAAGTCACAATATCCACATCTGGTGCCACAACTTTCAACGGCAAAGTCACCGCAGCAAATGTTCGGAGCAGTAATGAAGACATATTTTGCGCAATCAATTGGGGTGAGCCCTGAAAAAATCCATACAATATCTATCATGCCATGTATTGCCAAAAAGGGAGAGCGTAAGATGGAACTTTTTGATGGCGAATATGCAGGATGTGATGTTGACACAGTGCTGACAACCAGAGAGTTGAATCGAATGATGCGTTCAGCTCATTTAGATCCGAAGGTATTAAAAGATATACCATGTGATGAACTGATGAGAGAAGGCTCAGGAGCTGGCGTCATCTTTGGCGCAACCGGCGGTGTTATGGAAGCGGCGCTTCGTTCAGCGTATTATCTTGTTACGGGAACAAATCCAGATGCAGACGCATTTTCAATTGTAAGAAGTCAGAAGTTTGGACAGGAGCATGTGGAGGCTGAGGTCACCATAAAGGATACGACCGTGCGAGCAGCAGTTGTAAGTGGATTAGGAAATGCAAGAAAATTAATTGACGCAATTGAGAGAGGCGAAGTTCACTATGATTTTGTAGAAGTAATGGCTTGCCCGGGTGGCTGCGTAGGCGGCGGTGGACAACCGATTCATGACGGAGAAGAATTGGCATTTGAAAGAGGAAAGAACCTGTATTTTCTTGATAAGAACGCAAAAATCCGATTCTCACATGAAAATCAGGATGTTCTGAAGCTATATGAGAAATTCTTTGAAAAACCTTTGTCACATAAGGCACATGCACTATTGCACACAGACCATAATGCATGGGATATGCCAAAAAACACTCACTGATTTTTGTCCTACACATTGGTATGAGGACAAAAATGACAATAAATCACACCTTCATTGCACAAGAATGGATGAGAAATTGAGAATAATCCATGTATAATTAATATAAAGATAAGTAAAATTTTGAGATGAAGGAGATTTTAAGAATGGAAAAGAAAAAAGTAGTTGGATTTTCATTTGGACGTAAGATGTCAAATACAGACGTCATGATTAAGCAGGCATTATTGGAATGTCAGGATGCGGGGATGGACATTCAGTTTATCCGCGGTGATGATCTTAATATTCACATCTGTACAGGCTGCTGTGCCTGCGTAGGTGGCTTGATGAGTGGAAAAGGAAGAGGAACCTGTGTACATAAAGACGATTGGGATATTGTGGAAGAGGCACTGATGTCTTCTGATGCAGTTATCGTAGGAGCGCCAACATATGAGTTCACTCCAACTGGAAACTTCAAAGTGTTCTGTGACCGTATGGGTCCTTCACATGACAAGACATTCAGAGGTCCTGCAATCGAAAAAGGTGTGGCAGAAGGGCGTGACCCGCAGACCTATCCGGACGCACGCAGCATGAAGCCGCGTGTAGGTGCAATGATCACCAATGGTGGAGCAAGAACAGAAAACTGGCTGTCATTCACATTACCAACAATGTATGCGTTTATGTTCCCGATGGGAATTGATGTAATTGACCAGTATAAGTATTATGGCGCAATGAATGTAGAACATGTTATTGGGCGTTCGGACGTTATGGAACGCATGTCAACTCTTGGCCAGAACATAGTAGCTGCGTTAAATGCAGAGACCGAAGAAGAACGTATCAAATGGCGCGGAGATAAAGAAGGAACATGTCCGGTCTGCCATCAGGATATGCTTACAGTTGGTTATGGCAAGAATAAAGTAGAGTGCCCTGTCTGTGGTATTGAAGGAACGCTTGATATCGTCGATGGAGAAATCAAAGTGTCATTCTCAGAGGAACAGCAGAATAGATCAAGATTACGTGATGCAGGAAAATGGGAGCATTCGAACGAAATCCGTGATGGTGCTATGACACAGAAGAAAGTTGAAAACTTAAAAGAATTAAAAATGAAATATGTAGGCATAGGAGAATAGGACAAAAGATAAGTCCTATTGTCAGGTTGAGAGAGCAAAATTTGATGTGAAGATTTTGCTCTCTTTTTCATGTAAAATCACTATGAAGTAAAAAGAGAACAAAAACAGATATAAAATGCGTATTAATCAATCATGTTTTATATCTGTTTTTGTCCTATAATAGAAAATAGAACAGATGTCCTTTTGTCTGTTGCCTGAGGGTAAATAAATGAGTTATATGAAATGGGAGAAACGAATGCAAAAAGAAAGTATCATACAATGTCAATTTTCAACGAATCCAATAAAGGAAATGCACTTTCATCAGGATGTAGAGATTCTCTATGTTCTGGATGGTGTTGTGAAAGTGGATTATGAAGACAGTGAAAAAGTATTGAAAACAGATGATTTTATTGTTGTGAATACAAATGTCCGTCATAAATATGAGTCGGAAGGTGATGTTTTAATCGGCAGTGTTTTTATCGAGTACATGCAGTTAATTGATATGTTCCATGGGGAACCGGTATATTTCTTATGTAATTCGGCAGAAGAAAAGACAGATGGCTATGACAGAATCCGATACTATATTCGTCAGATTTTCAACTATTATCATACCGATGAAGGACAGGGAGTGATTCTGCGTAATAGTGTTGCATATCAATTGTTATACACACTGACATCTGAATTCATTGTGAAAAAAGGAATGAGCCAATATGATTCTCTTCGTGGAATTTCAGATGAGAGAATGAATGAAATCCTGAATTATCTGATGAATAATTATCACGAACAGATTACATTACAGGGACTTGCTGACAAGCTATACCTGTCAAATGCATATTTGTCGAAATATATAAAAAAGAACTTTGGGATGAGTTTTTTAAAACTTCTGAATAATATTCGAATGGAACATGCGGTAAGTGAGCTTCTGTATGGTGATAAATCAGTCATGCGAATTGCAATGGATAACGGATTTCCGAATCTCGCAGGATTCAATCGTACATTCCGGGAAATCTACCATATGACTCCAGCTGAATACCGAAAAGATATAAATGAGAAGACAGAACCGGTTGATAAAGAAGAGGCTGACGTGTCGATTCTCGAAAAGGTAGAACATTATCTGTCAACGAATACGGTTGAAATGGAATATGCAGCAGATACGATGGTTCACACGGTTGAAGCTGATTTCAAGGAAAGTGAACCATATGAGCAGAATTGGAATAAGATGATTAATATCGGATATGCAGCAGATTTGCTTCGTTATGACTGTCGTGAGCAGGTACGCTTTTTGAAGGAAGAGCTTGGATTTGAATATGTTCGTATTTGGAATATTTTTTCGAATGAGATGATGATTCGACTGGGGGAGAATAAGACGAATTTCAATTTTACGATACTTGACAAAGTATTCGATTTTCTGGTGGAATTGAAAATTAAACCGTTTTTGGAACTTGGCTTCAAAACAAAGCAGATATATGAGAGCATTCAAAAGAAGCTGGTCGATATAGATAATGAAAATCAGTTTGATGTCCTTCAGAAAAACAGAGGATTTCTGGTAGAATTCGTAAAACATCTTGTAAAACGATATGGTGTTGCAGAAGTTGAAAGCTGGTACATCGAACTGGAAAAGAATTCGATTGTAAGAAATCAAGTCAAACCAAGTGCATATGCCACTGCGTTTGGAGGGTTGTCTGATATTTTGCGAACATTTGCGCCTAATATAAAGGTGGGCGGAGCGGGACTTAGTCTGAATTATCTGGACCGGGATTTTAAAGAGATGCTTCGAGTCTGGAAAAAGCAGGGGATTAAACTAGATTTTCTATCCATTTATTCCTATCCATACATTATAAATGCCGATTTGATTGAGGCAGGTAGAAATGACTATTCGGCAGATGAGAGCTATCTCAATAACCAGATTAAAACAGCAAAACAGATTTGCGCGGAGGAAGGATTCGATGCGCCGCAGTTCTTTGTGACAGAGTGGAGTTTCACACTTTCAAATCGAAATGTACTGAATGATTGCTGTTTCAAATCTGCCTATGTCATGAAAAATATGATTCAAAATATGAAAGAAGCAGATTTGATAGGATACTGGGTTGCAACTGACCTGTTTTCAGATTTTTATGATACAAAGCGGATTCTGTTTGGTGGATGCGGCCTGATTAGCCGGGATATGATACGAAAACCGGTATATTATGCATACCGGTTTTTAGGAAATCTTGAAAAAAATCTGATTTCAAGAGATAAAAATTCCGTTATTACAACAGACGGCGCAAGAAAAGTATCAATATGCTGTCATAATTACAAGCATTTTAACTTTCGATACTATTTGCAGGAAGAAAATGAAATTAACCTGGATCGAATACCAAGTCTTTATGAAGATAATGAGTCGCTGCAGATGAATTTTAAAATAACGAACCTAAAGAACGGAACCTATCAGGTGAAAAAATACTTTGTGAATCCGGAGCATGGAGATATCCAGTCGGAATGGCGAAAACTTGATTTTTATGATGACTTGTCAAAGAAGGAGATTGAGTATTATAAAGAGATTTCTCAGCCGGGACTGTTTATGCAGGAAATTGAAGTAACGAATCATGCGTTAGAGATAGAGACATCAATGCAGGCGCAAGAGATACAGAATATTATTATTACAGAGATATAAGTCATGTTTAAGGTCACTTTTTTACATTAAATTCCATGAAAATGATAAAAAACGTGCATGAGTATTGAAATGATTAAGAAAAAGCAAAAATAAAATATTGATTTTTGTCCAAAAAAAGAAGCGGGATAATAGTGGCAAATAAATAGCAAAATTATAAACAAATGATAAACAAAATATGGTAGTTGATAAAAAATGCAGGTGTTAAGATTACTCGAGTGATGAAAAACGATTTCAAGGAGGAAATGAAATGAGTAATGAGACACAGACAGTACAGCAGAAGGCTGTACCAAAAGAAAAAACAAGTCTGAAACATGCGTTATCGTACAGTTTCGGCGAAGTTGCATGTCAGATGAGCTGGTACATGATCAATAGTTATTTGATGCTGTTCTATACGGACGTTGTAGGTCTGACAGCAGGTGCAATTTCATTGATTATGCTAATTGCACGAGTATGGGATGCAATTAATGATCCAATGATGGGTAATATCGCAGACCGTACACATACGAAATGGGGAAAATTCAGACCTTATCTATTTGCAGCACCACCATTTCTTGCAATTTTTAACATTTTAACATTTACGGTATTCCCAGTAGAAGGTACAGCAAAAGTTCTCTTATGTTTAGTGACATATGTTGGAACAGGTATGGCTTATACAGTATGTTCTATCGCTTACCAGGCACTTCAGCATGTTACAGCACTTGATTCGCAGGTGCGTATGGATCTTGCAACAGCACGTGGAATTGGTGGAGCTGTAGTTGGAATCATCTTATCTGCAACTGCTATGCCGGCAATTTTGCTCTTCAGCAAATCAGATGTTCCAAATGCAAGCGGATATTTCTGGACAGCAGTTATCTTATCTGTTGTCATGATTCCGATATTCTGGCTCTGCGCAATTGGATGTAAGGAGACTTATACAGAACAACTGCATTCAAGTCAAACGGATGAAAAAATGGGTCTGATTAAGGGATTAAAAGAAATTGTAAAGAATGATCAATTATTAATGGTAGTACTTGCTACTGTATTGGGTGCTATATGTGTATCTGGACGTATGGGATTGCTTACATATTACATCATTTATGTTGTTGGAGATTATACAGTCATCGCACTTGTATTTACCGTTATGACGGTTGCACAGTTAATTGGTACTTTGTTGATTCCGATTGGTGTAAGAGTATTTGGAAAGAAAAAATACATGATTATTCTTCAGTTGATTATGTGCGTAGGATTCTTGTTATTGTTCATCAATCCTCATTGTAATAAGATATACTTATTAGCAGTATCATTCCTTTGCGGAATTTGTAACTCTGCGTCAGCAATCTGTCCTGGTATGGTATCAGATTCTATCGAATACGGTGATTGGAAACTTGGTCGTCGTCAGGAAGGTATTGCAGCTTCTTTCTTAAGCTTTGGTGTTAAGATTGCGACTGCAATCAGTGGATCGGCAGGTGTTCTTTTACTTGCTGCAGCCGGATACGTTGCAAATGCAGAACAGACACCAGCTGCACAGCAGGGAATCAATATTGTGGTAAACCTTGTTCCATTTATTCTTGGATTGGTTTCACTTATCCCATTGTTCTGTTATAAATTAGATGCAAAAAAAGTTGCAGAAATCAGAGCAGACTTAGATGCAGGAAAGCATGCATACGACAAATAAGATTATGAAGCGAATAAATCTTGAATGAAAAGCCAAGACAAAGAGGAGTGGAATTTGTTTCAAAATAAGAGACGCGTGCTTTATTCTCAACAATGAGAGAATAAAGTACACGTCTCTTTTCTTAATCTTCTTCTGATTTCGCAGGAACCTTAAAATGTGGTTTCTTTGGATGGGCCAGACAATACGGTGTATCAAATCCCACCTCTTCGATTGGAATCAGACGACGGAATTCTCCGTTGCGCTCCGCTTCATCTAAAATCTCCTCGAACATAGTCTTGCGTACACCGATAAGAGGCTTGATATGTTCTTCGATACTCGGTTCTAAGTGAATTGCACCTGTCGGGCAAATCATGAAGCACCATGCACATTCGTGATTGTCGTTGCAGCAGTGACCTTCGCTTCCAAATTTTTGTGGCTCACATGATAAATCAATAAAATCCATGGTGCAATTGTCCATGCAGCGCGTACATTTTGGATAAATACATTTTTCTGGATCGCGAACAATTTTTCCCTGCGGATTACCATATTCAAGCAGCATATTCACAATCGCAACCGCTTGATTTTTATTGATATTATTTTTCGGCATAGGAGGAATAAGGTCAGTTTCACCATTGTTGATTCGCTGGCTGCGCTCAACCATCTCACGTCCAAAAGCTTTTGCCTCTGCTAAATCCTGTGCATCTGGATGACCTGCTGTGTAATATGGCTCAGGCATACCGGGCATGACAACATTTCCATACCAACGCCTGCTTCCGATGACAGTAAAACCGGCCTTCTTCAGATTCGGCAAAACGACCGGAAAGTAAAATCCCGGCATAGTGCCATGTGTGCAGAAAGAAAAGATGTGTTTTCCTTTCTGGTCTGGTGCGTTTCTGTAAAATCTTCGGATATTTGGCGGATCAGCCTTCCATACCGGACTTCCAAGTCCTATTAAATCATAGTTTTCCAACATTTCATAGGTGACTTTTTTGATGCTCCTTACATCGACTTGATCTGCAATTTCGCGTGCGCCATCTGCAATGCTGTGTGCAACTTTTCTTGTATTTCCGCCCTGGGAAAAATAGATCACTAACACTTTCATACAAGCTATCTCCTTACTGTTTATTTGCTTTCATTATAGCAAAGATGAAATAGAATAACTATGAAAACAGTAGAAAATGCATGTCTTTAGCACATGCAGACTGTCACTTTTTTGCTCAAAAGAAAGCCATGACAATTTTGAATACTCTATTTTTGCTTTTTCTATCCGTGGGGGAAATTTTGTTAATTTTTGGACAAAAAACGATACGAATTAGTTAAAAACATGCGAGAGGAGAAAAAGTATATAGAGCTATACTTGTTTTAACATTGTGAATAGCAATAGGAATGAAAGAAAAGGGGGTGTTCTTACGGAAGTTTTAGCATTGAAAAATATTACGAAAGACTATCCGGGAGTCAAGGCACTTGATGATGTATCGATCTCATTTGAAGAAGGAGAGGTACATGCTCTGATTGGAGAGAATGGTGCAGGAAAATCAACCTTCATCAAGACAATATCAGGGGCAATTAAGCCAACTTCAGGGACAATCGCATATGAAGGAAAAGAGTATCCGTATTTAGAACCAAAGCAGGCAATTGACATGGGAATCGCTGTTGTATATCAGGAGTTGATTCAGTTTGAGGCAATGAGCGTTGCCGACAACATTTTTATGGGCGTTGAGAGCGAAAGTAAAGGACTTGTAGTCAACGAGAAGGAACGCTGCGAAAAAGCAAAAGCACTGCTTGCAAAATTTGACTGTGATGTGAACCCGGCCACATTGATTCGTGAATTATCAATCGCAAATCGTCAGATTATCGAGCTTGCAAAAGCTATGGTTCGAAATGCAAAGATTGTAATCATGGATGAACCTACAGCAGCAATCACTGTTTCGGAGCAGGAAAAACTGTATCAGGTTGTAAAACAGCTCAAAGCAGATGGTGTAACAGTTATCTATATTTCACACAGATTAGAGGAATTATTTGAAATCTGTGATCGCGTATCGGTACTTCGTGACGGGCAGTATGTAACAACGGTGAATATTGAAGACATCGACAAACAGGATATGATCAAGTATATGGTAGGCAGAGAACTATCCAATGCATATCCACCAAAAGAACCGGCTCAAAGCGAAGTTGTCCTGGAAGTTGAGAATTTATCTGGCAATGGAGTAGAAGGAATCAATTTTCAGCTGCACAAAGGTGAAATTCTTGGATTTGCCGGACTTGTTGGTGCGGGAAGAACAGAGCTGATGCACTTGATTTTTGGAAATGCGAAGAAAACAAGTGGAATCATCAAAGTAAAAGGCAAAGAAGTACATCTTTCTTCTGCCAATGATGGAATGAAGGCAGGAATCGGACTGATTCCGGAAGATAGAAAATTCCAGGGATGTTTCATTGATAAACCAATCTTTTGGAATATCTCCATCTCTGATATTGATCATCTGACAAAAGGCGGAGTTGTTGACCAGAAAGCGGAGATGAAACTGGCCGAAGATTATAAGGAGAGATTGAAAATCAAGACTCCATTTTTAAAACAGCTGACATCGGGACTTTCCGGTGGAAATCAGCAAAAAGTTGTTATCGCAAAAGTATTGGCATCGAATCCGGATATCCTGATTTTTGATGAGCCAACACGAGGAATTGATATCGGAGCAAGGCATGAGATTTATCTTCTAATGAATGAACTTGCGGAGAGTGGGAAATCCATTCTTATGGTTTCTTCTGATATGGAAGAGCTTCTGGGTATGTCGGAGAGGATTATTGTTCTTCACGAAGGTCATCAGGCAGGCGAGATTAGTAAAGCAGAATTCTCACAAGAGAGAGTCCTTAGCTTTGCATCAGGAATATAGGAGGATTTATGAAAATGGAAAAAGCAAATAAAAAGAGTATTGGCGAGATATTGGTAGATTTGTCCCTTCCAATTTTACTCGTAGCACTGGTTATATTTTTTAGTATTATGACGGACAAGTTCTTTACACCACTGAACTTAACGAACATCTTAGTTCAGAACGTACATGTTGCAGTATGTTCGTGTGCGGTCATGATCATCATGATCAGTGGTGGATGTGACTTATCAATCGGTTATCAGATGTCGGTTGCAGCAGTCCTTGTCTGTAAGATGATGACGGTATATGGAGTACCCGTACCGGTTGCACTTCTGTGCGCAGTTGTATTATGTAGTTTACTTGGAACATTCAACGGATTTATGGCTCAGAAATTAAAGAGTAATACCATGATTGTAACATTAGGTACCATGGCAATCTTTCAGGGGATTTCCTATCTGATCAGTGAGTCAAAGACGTATCATAATCTGCCAAAGTCTTATATGTTTCTGGGACAGTCAAAGGTATTTGGTGTGATTCCGGTCAATGTAATTATTATGATTGTAATTGTTGTAATTGTAGGATTTGTGATGGGAAAAACTGCGATTGGGCGTAAAGTATATGCGGCCGGTGATAATCCGGAAGCCGGACGTCTCGCCGGATTGAATGTTGCGAAGATTAAAGTGCTGTCATTTACAGTTGCCGGTGTTCTCGTTGGTATTTCTGCCATTCTCTTATCAGCGCGTTCAGGTTCTGCAGATTCAAGTACTGGTGTTGGTATTGAGTTTACCGGAATCACAGCCTGCGTACTTTCGGGAGTAGCATTAAAAGGTGGAGAAGGTACACTTTGGAAAGTAATTGTTGCTGTATTTGTTCTTGGTATTCTGGCAAATGGTATGCAGCTGATTAACCTTGGTACATATCCGCAGTACATTGCAAAAGGTGTAATTATGCTTGTTTCTTTATATATGACAAACAAGAACTCAAAAGCAATGTAATTCATTATGATGTAAATGCCGGAGGGTATTTATATAGAAACTATTTATCATATTTCAAGGAGGAGTTAGTATGAAAAAGTTAGTATCGATGGTATTAGTAGTATGTATGGTTGCATGCATGGTTATGGGCTGTGGCAACAAAGCTGCAAGCAGTTCGGCTGAAGGTTCTGCAGCTGGAACATCAGCAAGTGACGAAAAGAAATCCATTGGATTTGTAACGTTTGGTCTTGGCGGAGATTTCTTCCAGGCATTGGCTGATACATTTGTAAGCAAATTTGAAGAAGCAGGCTGGGATGCACAGTATGAAGACGGTCAGTTCGATCCTACAAAACAGATCGAAGCTGCAGAGAACTATATCGCAATGGATGTTGATGTTCTTGTAATCTGGGCAGTGGCACCGGAAGCGATGGACACGGTTGTTCAGGATGCAATGGCCAAAGGAATTAAAGTGATTTCATTCGTAGCAGAATTAAGCGACTATGATGCATTAATGGTATCAGATGATGCTGATCTTGCTGACTGTGGTGCAAAACTTGCAGCACAATGGATTGATGAAAAATTTGCAGATGAAGATGATCACTCAGTACCAGTTGCAGTATTAAGCTGCCGTACAGCTGAAACAGGTGTTGTTCAGGCGGATGAATTAATCAAAATCGAAGAATTTTCTAAGAAAGCAAAATTCGTTACAGAGGTAGAGTGTGCAGATGAGAACATGGCAACAGGACAGACTGCTATGGAAAACCTTTACACAGAACATCCGGAACTGAAAGTATTCTTATCAGCTCACAGTGGTCTTGCAACGGGTGTTAACAACTTCTTTACATCAGCAAGTTCACCGGTAACAGATTTCGCAGATATGGGAATCTTTACAGTCAATGGCGATGCTTCTACAGCAGAAATCATTAAATCGTCTATCGATGACGAAGCACCACTTCGTGGCATGGTTCTTACAGGATCAGTAGATGACACAGCTCAGGAAATGCTTGATGTGTGTACAGGTGTTATGGACGGATCTCTTGAAAAAGGTTATGTTCAGAAAGCCGGAACAATGTTCGTATTTGCTGATACAGTAGATGAGTACCTTGAAAGCGGAACCGTTACAAGTGTAACAGCAGAAGATTTCGAATAGGACATTTTAACCTAAAATGAATAAGAAACAGGACAAGGGGATGCGTACTTTGTCTCATGAGACTGAAAGGTGCGATGAGACAAGATGCGCGCCCTTTTTGCTTTATTCAATCTTTTTGGAGGTGCTGTCATCATCCACGAAAAGTAAGGACTGCATTAAGAAGATGGGCAAGGGAAGGTTCCCGTGTCCTGACAAGATTTGAAAAGGAGGAAATGAATATGTATCAATATAATCGAAAAGGTCCAAAACGTGGGGTCGCTTTATATAGCTACTCAGCAGAATTTGGTCTGACCAAAACATTAGAAGATTGTTTTGAAGATGTGCATGATATGGGTGCGCATGGAATTGAGATTTTGGCAAATACACACATTGAGAATTATCCATACCCAACCGATGAATGGGTGGATAAGTGGTTCCGTTTGTGCGACAAGTACGAGGTGGTTCCGGTAGAATATGGCAACTGGATTGACTCTCATGTATTAGGCTGCCGCGATCTTACAACGGAAGAATCGTATGAGATGCTTGCGAGGGATATCCGTCTTGCGCACAGACTCGGATTTACAGTTATGAGAACCAAGATGCCGGTCATCTCTGATTTATTGGAGCCTGTAACAAACTGGAGAGAAATCATCAGGATGGCACTTCCGCTTGCAGAAAAATTAGGGATTCAGATGTGTCCTGAAATTCATACGCCTTCGAATTTAAAAGGGAAAATGGTTACAGATTTTGTGGATTTCATAAAAGAAACTGGTACTAAAAATTTTGGATTAAACATTGATTTTAGTGTGTTTAGAACAGAATTCGGCGAAAATGATTTTAAAGATCCTCATTTTACACCGAACAGACCGGAAGATATCATTCCACTGCTTCCATATATTTACTGCTGCCACGCAAAGTTCATTCATATGAGTGATGAGTTTGAGGAGACGACAATTCCGTATAAAGAAGTGATTCAGGTACTCAAAGACAACAATTGGGATGGATATCTTCTGAGCGAATATGAGGGCGCCGACAAGTATGAAGCGGGCTATGAAGTAGGACAGACACTACGCAAACAGCACATCATGCTGAAAAATTATATTGGAGACTAAGGAGGTCAGATTATGGAAAAAGAAGTAATTCAGTCAGTTGGATTTAGAAATATAAAAGAAGATGATAATGTAACCGGATTTCAGATGAAAATCAGACTTCCGTATTACAGAGGAATTTTCTTGAGTCAGCTCAGACCGGGAACATTGTTCGTTGATGGTGAGAGATTTGAAAAGGAAGAAATTATCTGGAATATCAAGGGCGAAGATTACACATACGAAGAGATGAAATCAGATTTTCATACACATTGGGCGGTTACAACGCCAGCAGTATTGAAAGTGAAAAAAGAAGGCGGATTAGCACAAGGGTATCATGACATTACCTACGGATTCTGCTTCACATCATCATACATGCCGCCAATCGTGCAGGATACATTAGATCCTGACTCAGAGAGCATGATTTTCATGCCGGAATTTGGACATCATGTGAATAAGAGACGATTATTGATTGTGTAAATATCAAATATTAGGACGCGGGAACCGTTTTGCTGTCTTAACAGCTAAAAAGACAAAAATATAAGTATAATATATGACCTGTTGAACTAGCTTCGACCAAACATGAAAAAAACAGGTTAAAAACACCATCAAATTTAGTGCCGATTTTCAGCAGAAATTATCTGGAAAGACTAGTATAATAACATAGGCTGGCAGAGAAAGCGAAGGGAGAAGAATTATGAAAGAGTATGCATTTGGAGTGGACATTGGCGGAACAACCATTAAGATGGGATTGTTTACAACAACTGGTGACATTCTGGAGAAATGGGAGATTCCAACTCGCACAGAAGAAAATGGAAAATATATCCTTGAGGATATTGCGAAAGCGGTAGAAGGAAAACTCGCTGAAAAAGAAATTTCTAAATTAGATGTAGAAGGGATTGGAATGGGAGTTCCGGGACCTGTAGGTGATGATGGAACCGTATTTAAATGCGTCAATCTGGGCTGGGGTGTGTTCAATGTCGAGATTGAATTAAAAAGATTAACAGGCTTGAAAGTCAAAGCTGGAAACGATGCGAACGTAGCTGCACTTGGTGAGATGTGGCAGGGCGGCGGAAAAGGATACAAGAATATGGTTATGGTAACCCTTGGAACCGGAGTTGGCGGTGGAGTAATCATGAACGAAAAGATTGTTTCTGGCAGTGATGGAGCCGGCGGAGAAATCGGACATCTTCACATGATTGATGGCGAAACGGAAAGCTGTGGATGCGGTAATCATGGATGTTTAGAGCAATATGCATCTGCGAACGGCATTGCAAGAGTTACAAAGAAATATCTTGCGGAGAACAGTGATGAATCTGTGCTTCGCAATGAAGAAGAAATCACATCGCTTGCAATCTTCAATGCAGCAAAAGCTGGCGATGCAGTTGCACTCAAGATGGTAGATTATGTTTCTGACCTTTTAGGAAAAGCATTATCACAGATCGCATGTGTGATCAATCCACAGGTATTTGTTATTGGCGGAGGAATGTCAAAAGCAGGGGATATCCTGACTGATGCAATCCAGAAACATTATAAAGAATATGCATTCCATGCGTGCAAAGAAACATATTTTAAAGTTGCAGAGTTATCAAACGATGCAGGAATGGTCGGTGGAGTTCGTCTGATTTTACAGTAAGACGATAGATCGGTGGAGAAATAAAAATTAGAAAAGAGGATGTATGACCATGAATAAAAAGTTAGTGAATCCGATTATCCCGGGATTTTATCCGGACCCAACAATCTGCCGTGTAGGAGACGATTTCTATCTGGCATGCTCTAGTTTTGAGATGTTTCCCGGAATTCCAGTCTTCCATAGCAAGGATCTTGCAAACTGGGAGCAGATTGCAAATATCATGACGGCAGACAACGGTTTCCACATGTCAAAGAACTGTGGAGTCGGAGGCGTTATGGCACCAACACTCAGATATCATGACGGAATGTTCTATCTGATTAATGCGAACTTCAGTGACAAAGGCAACTTCATTGTAACGGCAGAGCATCCGGAAGGTCCATGGTCCGAGCCACACTGGCTGGATGATGTTCCGGGAATTGATGCATCCTTTTTCTTCGACAATGATGGAACCGCATATATCATGGGAACAGGCGATGTCTGGGAAAATGAAGGCGGACGCATGGAACGTGGTATCTGGCTTGCAGAATATGACATGAAGAATTTCAAAATGACAGGAGAGCCAAAGACGATCTTCAACAGTGCACTTCGTGGAGGCGCCTCACCGGAGGCACCACATTTATATCATGTGGGAGACTACTATCATCTGATTATCGCAGAAGGCGGAACAGAACATTATCATGCCGTTATGAATGCAAGAAGCAAAGATATTTTTGGATTTTACGAAATCAATCCGGCGAATCCGGTCCTGACACATCGAAATATGGGATTTAAGAGTCCGATTATTAATGTAGGACATGCCGATCTCGTGGATTTACCGGATGGAAGCTGGTATGCGGTGATGCTTGCTTCTCGGCTGATTGATGGAGAATGCAAGAATCTTGGAAGAGAGACATTCATCTGTCCGGTTGAATGGGAACGTGACTGGCCACTCTTTAGCCCGGAGACAGGAAAGGTTGAGTGGGAGTATGACGCACCTGCAAGTCTTCCGTGGACAGAATATGAACCAAAGAAAACACATTATGATTTCGACGATGAGAAGCTGGAGCTGGAATGGATTCAGTGGGGCAGACCATATGAAGATTTCTATGAGGTTAAAAATTCAACATTATATCTTAAGTGCAAACGTCAGAAACTGGATGAGCAGGTCAGACCAATGAATTTTGACGGAGATATGTCAAAAGAATACATGATGTCAATGCTTGCCCAGAGACAATGCGAGATCAATGAGACGATGACAACACAGATGTCATTTATGCCGGCAGAGGGTGAAGCTGCCGGACTTGCTATGGTTCAGGCGATGAATCATCAGATGCATTTGGAAAGAATCTGCAAAGATGGAAAACAGTTATTACAGTTCGTCGCAACTACGGCCGATTACAGTATTCCACCATATTTCCCAGGATTCACATGTGAGAACAAAAGCGAAGTTCTGGCTGAATGTGAATATAATGAAAGCGATATCGTTCTTCAGATTCAGATGGAAGGTGAGAAATTCACGGTCCGTTACGGTGCATCGAAAGATACACTGCAAGATTTTATTGCAGCTGATGGAAGAATTATTAATCCGGAACAAGTTGGCTGCATGACAGGAACTCTTCTTGGAATGTATGCGACGGGAAACGGAACAGAAAGTGAGAATAAAGCAGCATTCGATTGGTTCGAACTAGGCTGACAAAAGTAAAAAGAGAGATAAGGTCAAAATGAGGCCAGTTATATTGTGACAGAGTATGAGGATGAAGGTGGATATGATGCTGTAGAGCAGACAACAAGACATGTTGCGATGGTGAAGAAACTGCTTAATTCGAGTAAATGATAAATAGGATGCTTTTTTATGTGATATCTGCTAAAATGAAGTCATGAGAAAAAGATAACATGACGAGGAGTATCACATGGATAATAATCGTTATAAAGAAAAAGTGAGATTAGCAGTATATAATGATACAAAAGAATCGACAGAACATTTCCATCAGGATATCGAACTTCTGTATGTAATGGAAGGGACCCTGGATGTATTTTTGGGGGAACAGACGGTACATATGCAGCCGGAGGATATCCTGGTGGTGAATGCGAACAAAAAGCATTCAGTAAAGGGCTCGGATAATATTCTGATTGCACAGTTTATGATTGAATATCATATGGTAAGCGATGTATTTCAAAGCATGAATGTTATCTTTTGGTGTGATTCTACAAAAGATAAAAGTGATCGGTATGACGCATTGCGGGAAGTACTGAAAAAGCTGTTGAATCATCACTTATCAACGGGAGGAAACACGGCCAGTTTTGGTCATATTTCGCTTTGTTATCAAGTGCTGGACATTCTTTCCGGCTACTTTCTTGTGCAGACAGCAGATAAGGAAATCGGGGATGAAAACGATAAGTTTGATGAAAGAATACAGCAGATCAATAATTATATTCGGGCAAATTATAATCAGCCAATTAGTCTGAAAGAATTGTCTGAAAAACTGTATCTGTCAAATGGATATCTTTCCAGATTTTTCAAGAAAAATTACGGAATGAATTTTGCGGAATATCTGACAAATATTCGTTTGTTTCACGCGGTGGACGAGCTGCTGTATACGAATACACCAATCACGATGATAGCATATGACAATGGATTTGCCAGCGTGGCGGTATTTAACAAAGCGTTTAAGAAGACATACGGTGAGACACCGTCTGCTTTGAGAAAGAAGTCGAAGGAACAGACTGAAAAAGAAGAAACCAGAACGCCGCAGGAAGATGACAGAGAGATTCAGAAACGGTTGGAAAAATATTTGATTCAGAACCATGCGGAGCCGGCAGAGGAACAGCATGTCGAGAAATTAAGAAATCAGCATTCGGTGCAACAATATACGGAATTAAAGCATTGCTGGGGACGAACGCTGAACATAGGCATGGCTTCGGATATATTAAAATCAGAGATACAAGAACATATCATTCTGTTAAAAGAGACGATCGGCATTGAATTTATTCGATTCTGTAATCCATTTACAAAAGAAATGTTAATCGATTTTAATCCGGCAGATGGAAAATATAATTTCACACGACTGGACAGCATTTTGGATTTTCTTCTCAGACAAGGTCTGAAACCACACATTGAGATGGGTCAAAAACCGCGTATGCTTACATATAATGTTCAAAAACTTGAAGTGGACGGGAACAGAAATGTTGAGTTCCCAGACCCGGACGAGTGGCAGAGTGTGTTGGAAGCAATGTTAAGACATTTGGTATCCCGCTATGGACGAAGTGAAGTTGATACATGGCGCATGGAACTATGGTTTAATGAAAACAAGTGGGATGATCAGGATTCACACGATACATATTTGAATTTGTTTGATATCTTATATACAACTGTAAAGAAATACAGCGAGAATCTGGAAGTGGGCGGATGTGGAATCCGTGCAGATTATCAGGAAATGCTCAGACTGAATTTTTATAAGCAATGGGAAAAAAGAGCAATACATCCGGATTTCTTTTCGTTTATCGTGTATCCATATGACAGAGGGGAAGAAAAGCAGGATCATTATGCAAAGCGATGCACGGATAATGAGTGTGTTAAACACCGGGTTACAGATGAGAAGAAACTGATCGAGCAGGGTGGGTTAGGTCATATTCCACTTTATATCACAGAGTGGAACCTGACTGTATCGACACGCAATCCGATGAATGATAGTTGTTTTAAGGGTGCCTATATTCTAAAAAATATATTCGACATTTATGGAGAAGTGGAAGACATGGCATATTGGGCTGGGAGTGACCGGACTTTTGAGTACTATGATTCAAATGAATTGCTGTATGGAGGCACGGGAATCATGACAAAAGACGGAATCCTCAAGCCGGCAGGTTTTGCATTTGAATTTATGAATCGCCTGTACTCATATTATATTGGAAGAGGCGAAAATTATCTGGTTTCGACAGACGGACATGATTCTTATGGAATCGTCTGTCACAATCAAAAGCCACTCGGGTATCATTACTATTTTACAAAGGAAGATGAGATTGAACGAGAACATTTGTGGAAATATTTTGAGAATCATGATGAACTGGACCTGAATCTGGAATTGAAAGATGTTGAAAATGGGAATTATCAGGTGAAATTCTATCGAATCAATGAACAGAACGGAAGTGTGTCTAATATATGGGCAGATATGGAATTTGAGCCGGAATTGTCACGAAATGATATCAAGTATTTTCGCAGGGTGTGCGAACCAAAGCTGACGATTCAAAAACATGAAGTGAAAAATCATATATTAAAACTGAGCATACCTATGCAAGTCAATGAAATAGCGTTTGTTCGAGTAAGAATGATGGTATAGAGATGGAAGATAAGATGAATAAGACAAAGTGATGTGTACTTTGTCTTATTTTTTATGAATTTTTTCTATACTGCTCCGGCGTCATATCTACTTTCTTTTTAAATATTTTCCCGAAGTAACTGGGACTTTCAAAACCACAGGATTTGGCGATATCTATAACCTTTCGTTCCGGATGCTGGATTAGAAACTGCCGGGCGTGCCCGATTCGTATATCAGCCAGACAGTTCATAATGGTCTGTCCGGTTGCTGCTTTAAATAGTGCACACATATATTCCTTGGAGAGATTTACCGTGGACGAGAGCTGATCAAGTGAAATAACGGATGCATATTTTTCCTCAAGGTAAGTTACGATTTTCAGCACAAGATCGTTGTCCTGGACATAAGAGAGCTCGTGGGTGTGCGTGATGCACTGAGAGATATCCAGCAGGAAGTCATAACATTCTTTCGAGTAAGAGAGGGAACGATTCGTGGATCTGTTTTCGTAGAGCCACAGGAGATTTTGGATATGCTTCTCAAAGATAGCGGAGTCAGAAAAATGATATGCACCGGATTCATTCATCTGCAGTGTGTGAAGAATATCTGAACACAGAGAACCATTGAACGCAACGATATGCAGTGTCCAATTATCGGAAATTCCCTGGTAAATATGTGCAGTTTCGGGATATACCAGAAAGCCATCCCCTTTGGAAATCACACTTCGTTGATGGTTCAAGATTAATTCACCATGTCCCTTCACACAGTAAAACCACTGGAAATAAGGGAGCCCCTGTGGACGGTGGATAGGCTCCTGACGGTGATTGACTCCAAACATCCACAGCTGCAAGGGAAGATTTTGAAGAAACTCCTGAGAATGAAATTGGTATAGCATGATGCACCTCCGTGATTAAGACAACATAGTAGTCACGTTGTCTCACCAAAAATATTATGATTGTTATATAAATATAATAATATTTAGATTGAAGATAATTGTCAAGGATTTATAATAAAATCAGAGATGTGACAAAGAGCCTGACACTTTGTCTTAAAAACAAGGAGGAAATAAAATGAAGCTGACAGATGCACAGAAAGCAAAAGTAGAAGATTTACTCAGCCGGATGACATTAGAAGAGAAGATAGGGCAGATGAATCTGGAATCTCCATCCATTGTCGGAGGTTTTGATGTACCGTTTGAAGAACTGATCGAGATGATGACGGATGGAAGAATTTCCAAGGATGAATTTGAAAATATTATGTCCAGCGCGACAAGAGATTTCCATGAGGATGACATTCGTGCCGGAAGAGTTGGATCGATGATGATTGATGATCCAAAAAAGAATAATGAACTTCAGAAAATTGCACTGGAGGAGAGTCGTCTTGAAATTCCGCTTATCATTGGATTTGATGTTATTCATGGTTTCCGAAGTGTGTATCCAATTGCAATCGCAGAGGCAGGTGCATTTGACAGAGACTTATTTGAAAAAACAGCTCACATGGCAGCAGTTGAGGCAAGAGCGCACGGAATCAACTGGACATTTGCACCGATGATTGATATTGCGAGAGATTCTCGCTGGGGAAGAGTTTCAGAAGGACCGGGGGAAGACCCATATTTAGCGTCTTGTTTTGCCCGAGCAAAAATCCGGGGGTTACAGAATGATACAGAAAGTCCGGAGAATTATGTGGCTGCATGTTTGAAACATTATGTGGCATATGGCGCATGTGAATCCGGAAGAGATTATAATACAACGAGCATGTCAGTTTCCCAGCTTCACAATGTATATCTGCCAACATTTAAGGCAGCAGTCGAAGAGGGAGCCGCAACAGCAATGGCATCGTTCAATGATTTAAACGGTGTGCCTTGCACTGTAAATCCTTACACACTGCGAACGGTGCTCAAAGACCTGTATGGTCTCCCGGGATTTGTCGTAAGTGATGCGAATGGAATCAAAGAGTGTGTGACACACGGGATTGCAGAAGACGATGCCGATGCAGGAAGACAGGCGGTAAATGCAGGTCTTGATATGGATATGGGAACACATATTTACAAAGACCATTTAACAGAACTTGTCGAATCTGGAAAAGTCACGATGGATGTCATTGATGATGCAGTCAGAAGAATTCTTTCTACAAAAATGTGGCTGGGTCTGTTTGACAATCCATATGTAACAGAAGAGACAATGAAACAGTACGAAGGTGCGAATCTTCCGGAAGGACATGCCGAGCTGACACTGGAAGCAGCTGAGAAATCAATTGTATTATTAAAAAATGAGAATCAGATTCTGCCACTGAAACGCAGTCAGAAAATCAATGTTGTAGGTGCGCTTGCTGAAAATGCAAAAGAAGTCTGCGGCGCGTGGTCTATGAACTGGAATGAAGAGAACTGTGTATCAATCTTAGATGGTCTGAAGAAAGAAGTAGAGGATGTAACCTATTATCCATGCTGTGGTCCGGAAGGTGAGATGAATGAAGAGGAACTTGCAAAGGCTGCTTCGGATTGCGATGTAGTTGTTGCAGTTGTCGGAGAACTGGTGAGCATGTCAGGAGAGGCTTCGTCAAAGGCAAATATAGAATTGCCCGGAATGCAGAAAGAGATGTTAAAGAAACTCATCGCATCAGGGAAACCAGTTGTAACGGTACTGATGAACGGACGTCCACTGGCACTTGGCTGGGAAGCAGAGAATCTTCCGGTCATTGTTGAAAGCTGGCATCTTGGTATCAAGATGGGAACGGCAGTTGCGGCTGTACTCCTGGGAGATATCAGCCCAAGTGGTAAATTAGCATCTTCATTCCCTTCTGTTAGCGGTCAGTGCCCGATCTATTATAATCACCCAAAGACAGGAAGGCCGGGAAGCAAGAGCAAATTCACATCCAGATATCTGGATGCACCATTTGAAGCATTATATCCGTTTGGATATGGACTTAGCTATACAACATTTACGTATGACAATCTGAAAGTAAGAGAAGCGGAAGAAGAGCTGACAGTGACAGTAGATGTCAGGAATGCAGGCGCTGTTGCCGGAACAGAAACGGTTCAGCTTTATATGCAGGATGTAACTGCAAGTCTGGTCCGCCCAGTGAAAGAGTTAAAAGACTTTACCAAACTGGACCTGGATGTAGGTGAGACAAAGACAGCAACACTTACATTAAAGAAAAAAGATATGGGATTTTACGATAACGATGGCAAGTATCTTTTGGAAGACGGTCTGTTCCGCATTTATGTCGGCGGAAATTCAAGGGACTGCTTATGTGAAGAGGCAGGAGTTACATTTTAACAGGAAATAACAAAACGCGCATCCTTTTTGTAAAAGGTCAAAAAATAGAGAATGATTGTGACCTCAGTAAAGATTTGTATCAAAAAATGACAGCTGAAAGTTAAAATCGCTCCCTGAAAAAAGGCAGAAATAGATAGGTATATATTCCCAAATCTGATAAGATATATAATATGAAACAAAGAGGTTCAGAATTGAACGCTTATAAGAGAAAGGGAGATATTATGAAAGTATTAGGATTATCATTCGGTAAGAAAAACGCAAACTGCGATATTCTTACAAAAGAAGCATTATTTGGAGCGAGAGAGGCATTTCCGAGTGCTGAGATCAAATTCATCAACACACAGAGACTGACGATTGACCGCTGTATCGGATGTGGTGCCTGTTCAACAGCATTAGAAAAGGGAAAAGACAACAAATGTATCGTAAAAGACGACTTCCAGATGGTAGAAGAAGAAATCCGCAGTGCAGATGCAATCATCCTTGCAGCACCTGTATATGTTCTTCAGCCAGTAGGACAGTTCAAGAACATGGTTGACAGATTCTCATGCAGACATGATGTATCAGCTATCAACTGGGTATTAGATAAGAGAAGAACAGGCGAGATGCCGGGAAATGCAGATGATTACCCAATGGATCGTCTGAGAACACGCACGGTATCTTACATCTCAGTAGGTGGAGCAGTCACAGATGACTGGACATCTATGGGAACAGCATCACTTCATCTTTTCGGTTTCCCAGCCATGATGAACGTAGTAGCGAACTACAATGCAAACGGCATGGGTCATGTTGGAAATCCATACATTGATGACGAGCTGATTGGACATATGCATGAGATTGGAAAACGTACAGCAGAAGCTTATGGAAAAGATAAGAAAGACATCGAATTCTACGGACCAAAGGGAATGGGAACATGCCCAACATGTCACCAGAACTTACTTACAGTAGACGGAACAACAAGAGTTACCTGCCCAATCTGTGGTATTCATGGAACAATTGCAATTGATGGAGAGAAGTTAACGGTAGAATTCTCTGAGCAGGAGCAGGCAAGAGCAAGAGGAACATTTGCAGGTCTTCGTGAGCACACAACAGAGATTCAGAGCTTCGGTTCTATCTGCGGACCAAAAATCATGGCTAATAAAGAGATGTTAGACAAGATGATGGACGAGAGAATCAAGAAGTTTGACGAGACAATCAACGCATAATTCAATCATAGCTACATAACATGGAGGAAAATATGAGGCATCAGTCATTGGATTGATGCCTCATTTATAGAAAGGAAGTATCAATATGACACTTGTAATCACAGACAATATTGTAAAAGACAGAGGGGCGTATCTTCCGCTTGCAAAAGCATTTGCAGAAGATGGCAAGACAGAAAAAGGCTGCCACGAGATGATGGTATACGCCGATCCTGAAAAGGAAGACCGCGTGGTATTTGTATCAAAATGGGATTCAAAAGAAGATTTTCTTGCACATGTGGGCGGACCAGCATTTACAAAGCACATTCCGGGAATGGGACCATATTACGTGTCTGGGACAGATACATTCTTAGAATTGGTATAACGAGACAGGATAATGAAAGACCTCTGGAAGGCGCAGATTTCTGCGATTTCCAGAGGATTTTTATGTATAATAGTATTTTCGGGATGTATCATAATGTTCCCTTGTCCTATTGACTTTGCTCTATATATTAGCGATGAATGGTTTTATTGGAATCATTGCTTTGTTATATAGATTCACTTCATAATAAGGTTCTTTTGCAAATGCAATGCTTATACTGTTTTCGTGAATTGGTTCCATCAGTTCAATGATCATATGCTCATCTTCAATAAAAACTTTATAAGCAATTTCTGGTATTTCCACATCGGATGCATACACTTTCAATGCATTTATCTTCTCGCCTTTTACTTCCAAACCGCCCTCGGCATTTGTGAATGATAAAATGATTTGATTCCCCTCAATACAGGTGTCCTTTAATTCAGGAGCATCACACAGAATGTCTTTCTGATAGATATGTCCTATTGCAAGAAGCGCAAGACGATTGCCGATTGGCTTTTTCTCTTTTGGATGGATATCGTAATCACTTCCCACATCCCCTGTTGGGGCGCACCAGACATCCTTTACCTGTGCTGCAACTTTTTCTTGCTGCTCCCGAAGAAGTGGGTAATACTTACCACCATTACCGATTAGTTCGCCGAATGGAGCAAGCATCGTGGTAAGAAACGGCAGTTCATCTTCCCATGCAGTTCTCCAGCAGGTAATCAGTCCGGTCATCATGTCCGCATAGATTTCTGGATGATCCTCATCACTTTCGCCCTGATACCAGATTACGCCTTTTACTGTGTATGGCATAATATGTTCCAGCATTGTATGATAAAGACCGGATGGTCTCCACTCATGCCACGGACCGATTGCATTACCAATCTCAGCTTCCTGCATGTCTGCAAATGCCTGCAATAATTCTTCCAGTGGAACTCCATACATCATTTTATCCGAAAATTCATTCTCAAAGGGATGTGTTTTTTTGGACATTGGATTATTAAAAAATGCTTGTTTAGCCTGTTCTAAATCTTTAATTTCTTTTAGACCATTTTCATAATCTCGCATCCAGACCGCACCATATTTCTCTGCCGATGCTTCATCCATCCAACAGCAAGCACGTGTCCCACCACAGTTACATCCTACAATTCCTACTGGAACACCTAAATCATGCTGCAGATTTTCAGCAAAATAATATGCAACTGCAGAATAGTATTGCAGATTTTGTGCATCACAGGTCCGCCAGAAACCAAATTCCGAAAAATCCTCATTATTGCGTTCTGCTTCTTGCATATTCCGGGAAATCTGCGCATCCGTTCCAAAGGAACGGAGCGCTATTCCGCTAGGAACTGAGCGTAGCTCAGCTGGTTGTTAGTTACTGTTGGTTATTCGTCGATCACGACCTGGAAAATCA
>JAQUUC010000077.1 GCA_028694105.1 Hespellia sp. | reverse complement strand
ATCGCCGGCCTCTACTTCAGCGCCGACTGCTGCGACAGGGACACAGTTCCACTTAATGGCCCGTTTCAGAGAAGGCACTTCTACACCTCTCTTCAGACTGTTTCCACGGACCTTCATGATATCATCCAAAGGTCTCTGGATTCCGTCATAAATACTTGTAATCAGACCGGGCCCAAGCTCTACCGACATCGGTACGCCCATAGATTCCACCGGCTCACCGGGTCCGAGACCTGAAGTCTCCTCGTATACCTGAACCGATGCCTGATCTCCGTGAATCTCAATGATCTCGCCAATCAACCTCTGATTGCTGACACGGACCACGTCGAACATATTTGCATCTCGCATTCCCTCTGCAATAACAAGAGGTCCTGCAACTTTTTTGATTGTACCTTTACTCATACTCATTATGATCAATCACCTTTCTTCCTGTACTCCACTTTTTAATAATGAAGTTCGATTCACTAAGCTCGAAAAAACCTCGCTATCATCTTGAACATTAGTAGTTCAAGAAGCCACAGTTCCTTCGAACCGCACTCGCACTAAGCTCGAAAATACCTCGCTAAGTGCTCTGTGCGAATAATATATCCGCCCCGACAGCCTGCTCCACCGTCTTCTTCACATTCTCAACACCTTTACCCGTATTCCCTTTCACTCCGGGAATCAGGATGATCGCCGGTGTGACCTGTCCACGGTATTTCTCTATCTCATGCTCCAGCTCTGCTGCAAGTGCTTCCGTCATATAGATGATTCCATATTTCCCGCCTGCCAGCTGGTGCAGCTTTTCTCTGCCTTCCTCCGGGTCGGTCACGGGAACAATGCTAAGACCCAGCGTCGCAAAACCATAGATACTGTCGTAATCACCCATCACTGCAATCTTATACATACATCTCCCTTACCCTTTCCCGAATCGCATCATCAGGAAATCCGTTCTGTTTGCCGGATAAAATAATGCGAACCGTCTTAATCTCGTTCTGTCTTGCAAGTACATAGGCCACCAGCGGTCCGATTGTAAATGCTTTGTATTTCTGTGGCTGTATCGTCTGAATCACGCGGTTATCACACCACCGTTCAAATGCGGATGGCGATTCCTTCAGTGCCTCTGCACCGCCGGCATACGCCGTTCCCAAAAGATATTCTGCAATTGCATCTTCTCCGGCAAGTGCTGCTTTACTTAACTGATCCACACTTAAGCTCTCGCACTCTGCCATCGCACGCCGCATAAATTCCATGGATTTTGCAGTCTTCGCTGACCGGACCGCAATCTTGATATCCGCAATCGCGACCGTATCCTCGGCATAGTTTTTCATAATGTCATCCTTTGCCTGCCGTCCAGCCTGATAGATTGCTTCCATCGCTGCCCGGTCGATGATCACATCGCAGAGCTGGCCATCCCGCGTATGAATCAGTGATTCGTACGCCGCTTTCGCTGCCGCCTGCATATTGTCCGGGAGCCTGATAAAATCCTTGTTCCGGATAATCTCAAGCATCTCTTCTCCGTCAATCTCACAGTCATCATAGAAAATGCCCGGATTCTCCATCTCGGTGCAGACTTCTTTGATTGCGGCCTTCAGATTATGGAACTGGTTCGGATAAGAAAGCACATCAAACACGGACATATCAATCCGCATTTCGCGCATGACTTCCCATATCTTTTCTTCCTCCCGGCACAGTACTGCCTCTGCATTCATCGGAGTATCCGAATCACCCCAGCCTTTGTCTGTAATGAACTGCAGACACTCTTCATAGGTCTTGCAGGCCATCAGCTGGTCGATCGTCGCGTTGGAAAACAGTGCGACCTCAAGTGAACGGATACGTGCAACCGCGTAAGTATATTTTGTATCTGTCATGATATCGATTCCTTTCCTTACGCAAATAATAATTTATGGACCTGATCGGACAGATCATCCTTGGCAGAATGGAACATTGCCTTTAACGTGCAGTTTTCCTCAATCCCGCCATAAACAAGAACAAATCCACCCTCCATATTGCGTCCGTCTTTTTCCAATTCCAAACTTCCGCCTTTTTTCTGTGCTGCCTGATTGATGTCTGCCTCAAACCCAGATGGCATCCGGCCCAGATCCTTCGTGGAAAATACAATCGAACCCTCCTGAGGAAGTGCAAACTTTTCAACCATCTTCAAAACCATCTCAAAGTATCCGGCATCCTCCTGATTCAGCAGCTTTTCATATGCACTGTCCAGAATCTCGGCAATCACATCCTGCTTCGCAGACAGAATCGCCTGTTTGCGCTGCAGTTCCATTCCCGACTGGAATCGCTCTCTCTGATTTTCAATCTGAACCTTCGACTTTTCCGCAAGCTTTTTTCCTTCGGTCTTCGCCTCATCCTCGGCTTTCTGAAGAATTGCCTTTGCCTCTTCCTTCGCCTGTGTAACCATTTCCCCGGCAGCGCTGTTTGCTTCGTTTAGAATCTGATCTTTTATTTTATCTAATCCATTCATGTAAGCGCTCTCCTTTACCTTTGTTTTCTATTTTCAATTGCACCCGCTACCCGTGCTTTAAATCTGAATTCCAGTCACTGCAATAATAGAAATTAAAAGTGCAAGAATCGCATAAGTCTCAACCATTGCAGGGAAAAGCATTGCTTTACCGAACTGGTCCGGTTTCTTTGCTACGATGCCGATTGCCGCTGCTGATGTCATTCCCTGATATTTTCCGGAAATCAGTCCGACGATTCCGATTGGAAGACAAGCTGCCAGAATCATAAGTCCCGTCTTTGGATCTAAATTAGCAGCTCCGCCGCCTATAAGACCGATCTTTGATAATGTGATAAATCCAACCAGCAGACCATAGATACCCTGTGTACCCGGAAGTAACTGCATGATCAGTACCTTTGCAAATTTACTTGGGTCCTCTGTTACAACACCTGATGCTGCCTGTCCTGCAATACCTACTCCGATTGCAGATCCCGCACCTGCTAATAATACTGCCAAAGCAGCTCCTAATAACGCATAAACAATTCCTAATTCACTCATTGATTTGTCTCCTCCTTAAAATCTACGTATTTCGTATTTGCCTTAAACGGATGGAAGGCCCTGCCTCCTCCTTCATAGAATTTACCGAAAAATTCTACATATTGTAAACGGTTCGTATGAACATAAGCTCCCAGCAGGTTGATTGCCAGATTCAGTGTATGTCCTACGATAAATACCAGTATAAATCCGACTGCACCCAAGATTCCATCTCCAAACATGCTTCCCATCTGGTTGACCACCGATGCGATAACTCCGGTCGCAAGACCGAGTGCTAACAGTCTGGAATAGGATAGTACATCCGAGAGCCATCCGGTTACATTGTAAATGTCATACGCACCAAGTGCGATTCGAAGTCCGAAGTTCTTTGATGAACGCCCCGACATCAGAAGCAGCCCGAGCGCTCCGCCGATTGCCATAATCTTCGCCAGCAGATTCACTGCAGGTGGAAATACAATCTGTGCGCCCGCGATGGATGCGAAAATGTCACTCGGAATCAGCAGTAATAATAATCCGATCAGGAATACATACCAGATTCCAACATCACACACTGCATCGAGATACTTCTTATCCTTGATTTCCATGTAACCTTTGATGCCAAGACCCACCAACAGGTGAATCGTGCCAAATGCCATGGAATAGATCAGGAGCCTCATCGGGTCATTCAGCGGTACGAACCACGCGGCCCTGATTCCGACTTCATGTCCGAAGAAAGTCTTCGATACCACATTGATCACATCGCCGAAATATCCGCCGAACATAATGCCCCAGAACAAAGTGGAAAGTCCACACCAGAAAAACAGCCGGATGGATTTTCGCATCGGTCCCATACGTGGAAACTTCTTCAGCAGTACGAAACACGCAATCGATATGATTGCTCCGTACGCCGCATCGGACAGCATCAGTCCGAAGAAGAACACATAGAAGAATGACATCACCGTTGTCGGATCAATCTCCCCTTTTTTGGGAAGTGCATAGGATTCCAGGATCGGCTCTGCCGACTCTGAGAACTTATTGTTCTGAAGCAGAACCGGCGGCTCTTCCTCCTCCGAAATCTCCTCGGCATCCACGACACAGCCGTACCGGTTCTCTAAAATCCCCCGTGCCTTCTGAAATGCTTCTTTCGGAACATACCCCGTCACGAGAAATGTGTTCTTCGTCTGTGGCAGTGTTCCGAGTACTTCATACTTGTCTGCTCGCACCCGGTAATAATCGGAAAGAAGCCGGATATCTTCACGATAGGTATCCGCGGCAACAATCCGTTCTTTGATTTCTTCAATCATTTTATTTAATTGTTCAATCTGTTTTTCATAAGATTCTTTCTTTTTCAGCGGAACCTTCGTAACTATGTGGGATGGCTTTGCAAATCCATTCTGCCGCAACGCCTCTTCCACGCGGGTCTCCTCCTCTGACAGACAAAGAATCGTAAGATACGTGGTATCGCGGTCTTTGTAAATAATCTCAATATCCGCTCCCGTTATATCTGGTGCACACTCTGCGAGAATTCCGTAAAGATTTTCCATGGATAAATCTCCCGGCATCGTTCCAATCAGTATCGACGTCTTTTTCGTTCCCGGATAATTCATCGGAACATCCAATTTCAGCCAGGGTTTTAACCCTTCCATGCTGTTTTCGATTCTGATGATATTTGCCTTGTGATCGGCAATCTCTTTGTTCTCCTTCACAATTCTGGTGGCAGCCCGGTAAATCTCTTCTCTCCGGCTAATGATTTTTTTAAGATCACCGTTCCCTACCAGATCTTTTCCTGCAAGACTCGATAACATGGACGTCTTTTTCGGAACATACTGCTGTAAGATCTCCAATGCCTGATCCGCAGTACCTGCAGCCTTTTCAAAGCTGACTCTCAGACTCACCGTATCCATCTTCTCAAATGCCGCATCTTCTTCCATCTCCTGCGTCATCTCCATGATTCCAATGGACTGTAAATACTCAAGAACCGCCTTCCGCTGCTTTTTGAGTGCGCAGATACTTATTTTTTGCATCTGCAATACTGCCATATTCCTGATACCTCCCTTACCTGAAGCTAAATGAGCTCACCGATTACCAGCTTCATCGCTTCGTCTTTTTTTTGTAATGCCATCTCTTTTAACAGGCTGACTTCCGCTTCCAGTTCCTTCTGCGCCTCTGCTTTCAAACGCTCACATTCACTTTGCATAATGTCCATATCCTGCCCGGCTTTCGCCTTTTCATTCGCCAGATACTCCTCTTTTAAATGAATTGCATCCAGCTTCGCCTTCTCCAGAATCTCCCTCTGCTGATTCTTCGCATCCCTTAAGATGTCCTCTGCTTTCTGCTCGGTCTCCTTTACTTCTCGAATGGTCTCTTCTACCATCTTCCTTTCACCACCTTTCCCGCATTCCTTTCTCAATAAAATAACAACGAAAATATTTTGTAAAAAAAGAGCCGGCTACTCCCATTTTAAATGGTGCAGCTGCCCCTCTGTTGTCATATGCGCAAACTGATGCTGTCGTAATGCCTCATACAGCATAATTGCCACAGAATTACCCAGATTCAGTGAACGGATCTCTCCGATCATCGGAATTCTGACGCAGTTCTCCCTGTTCTCAACTAAAATCTCCTCCGGAATCCCGGCGCTCTCTTTGCCAAACATGATGTAACAGTCATCTTCATACTGTACATCTGTATAAATGTGCTCTGCCTTTGTCGTTGCCATATAAATCTTCGCTCCCGGATTTTTCTCCAGGAAATCGGCATAGTCAATGTAAGTAGTCACATCAAGATCTTTCCAATAATCCATGCCTGCTCTCTTTAGTGCCTTTTCATTCAGTTTAAATCCCAAGGGTTCTATAAGATGAAGTCTTGTTCCGGTTGCAACGCAGGTGCGTCCAATATTACCGGTATTTGCCGGAATCTCCGGCTCATGTAATACAATATTTAGCATCTGTTTTTCTCTTTTCCAAAAGTCATTATCTTTTATATTATATACCATTAAAGATGATTTGCAAATTTAGTTTGTACATTTTATAATAATTTTATAAGATAATCTGAAGGAATTAATTGAACCGTCTGTGGCAATCGTCAGAGTTCCATATTTTTCCAAGCTCGTCCGGCTGCGGGCGATCCATATAGCGAATCTCCGCTCCTCCAGTGATGATACGTTCCTTCTCACTGCCGGTTCTGCCAATCAGAGACGCAGTGATTTTGGCCTCCTGCAGCCTCCGCACCAATGCTTTTCCGTCGTCGGTATACATCAGGACTGCCCCTGTCGATGTCATCTGATACGGATTTAGATGATAGAATTCACAGACCTCAATCGTCTCCTGTCTGATGGTCATATCCGGAAGCGATACCGACATGCCCAGATTTGCGGCCTCAGCTACTTCCCAGAGCGTCGCAAGGATTCCGCCCTTTCCAATCTGCTGCATTGCACTCACGCCCTGATCTCTCGCAAGTCTGATTGCCTTTAAAGCAGATAATTCTGATTTTGCAGCTTTGATCTGGCTGATAAATGTCCCGACGAACCGCTCTTTTAATTCACTTTCTTTTTCCGACATCACGCGCAGCATACCCTCAAGACCGACAAATCCGGTCAGCACAATATCCTGTCCCGGCTCTGCATCCCGGCTCTGCCAGATTCGGCCGCTCTCTGTCTGTCCCATAGCCGTCGCTGTGACAAGTGCCTGCGTCAGTGCAGGAGTTACCTCCGCCTCCGCACAGGTAATCTGAATTCCAAGCTCCTCGCAAAATTTTTCCATATGCACAACCATGGCTTTGAGCCGTGATTCATATGCGTGCCCCGGAAGCATAATCTGTACGCTCACACCAATCGGCTCCGCTCCTCTGGTCGCTAAATCATTGGCTGCCTTTGCGATGGCGTAGACTCCGATTTCTTTTGCATTTCCGGTAACCACCGCCGTTGTAAATATGGCCGGTCCCGGTGTGTTCATCTGTATGGCACTGCACATCTCCGCCTCAGACGGATATATGAATATTTAAAGTCACAAGATAATGGCGGAACTAGCGATTTAAAACACTTGATAATCATGGAGGAAGCGCATAGAATTTTTT
>JAQUUC010000039.1 GCA_028694105.1 Hespellia sp. | reverse complement strand
ACAAGACAGCATCCGTGACGTGATTGCCTTCCCGAAAATCAAGGATGCGTCAGATCTGATGACAGAGGCACCGGCACCGGTCGATGCAAAACAGCTGGATGAGCTGTTTATCAAAGTGAACTTACCGGAAGAAGAATAAAAAATAAGCTGTATTCGTGGACATGGAGCCTGATATGATATCAGTCAGTTCGAATACAGCTTTTTACTTTTTTTTCGGATAAGGATCTTTCTGCGTTGTTCTGCCTAAAAGAAAATCAATGCTGACAGAATAATAATCTGCAAGTTCAATCAGAATTTCGGTTGGAATATTATGTTCTCCTGTTTCGTATCTGGAATAAGTTTTCTGACTTGTATTCAAATGTGAAGCCAGCTGCTTCTGTGTTAAATCGCGGTCTTCGCGTAGATTTCTTATATTGGGATATACTTTCACCAAAATCACCTGCCAATCCTTTCCGGGTTCATCTTTTCCTTAGTATAAATAGGACTTGGCAGAGTGTTGCTAATATAGACCAAAACGGTCTACAAGGAGACGGGCGTGCAGTCAGAAAAACTTTTTTCGATTTTTTGAAATTTTATGTTGACAATAAAAACAAGTTATAGTATATTAGTTATTGTTCCGGTCAACAAGGAACACAATATATGCGACAGTGGCTCAGCTGGTAGAGTACGACCTTGCCAAGGTCGGGGTCGCGGGTTCGAACCCCGTCTGTCGCTCTTTTGAAGCTTTCCGATTTATCGGGAAGCTTTTTTTCTATAGTAAGTTTCATTCTGTGAAAAATCTAACGCTAGTACCAGAGTGAATTATGTGATATAATTTCACACAAACGTTATAGACAGAGGAGGAATTATGGAAAATCAAAAGACAGTGAAAGTGGGGCTGATTGGACTTGGAACGGTCGGAACCGGCGTATATAAATTAATTCAGAAAAATCAGGTCGAAATGGTGCAGAAGATTGGCGCGCAGATGGAGATTGCAAAGATCCTCGTACATAATATAGAAAAGAAGAGAGAAGGCGTGGATGCGTCACTTCTTACGAACCGCTGGGAAGATATTCTGGAAGATAAAGATATTTCCATCGTGATTGAGGTGATGGGCGGTATAGAACCTGCAAAATCAATGATTCTGGATGCATTGAACGCAGGGAAGAATGTAGTGTCAGCAAACAAAGACCTGATTGCAGAGCATGGAAAAGAACTCTTAGATGCCGCACAGAAAAACAAGGTGGATTTCTTATACGAAGCAGCGGTTGCAGGCGGTATTCCGATTATTCGGCCACTTAAGCAGTGCCTCGCGGGAAATGAGATTTCTGAAGTGATCGGAATCGTAAACGGAACGACCAATTATATTCTGACGAAAATGTTTGAAGAAGGCATGGACTTTGGGGCAGCTCTGGCGAAGGCAACAGAACTCGGCTATGCGGAAGCAGATCCGACGGCAGATGTAGAAGGACTGGATGCGGGAAGAAAAGTAGCGATTATGGCTTCCATAGCATTTCATTCCAGAGTGGTGTTCTCGGATGTCTATACAGAGGGAATTACGAAAATTACAGCAAAAGACATTGCATATGCAAAGGAATTTGACAGTGTCATCAAGCTTCTTGGTGTTGCACATAACACAGAGGGTGGAATTGAAGTGGCTGTTTATCCGATGCTTCTTCACAAGGATCATCCGCTGGCATCGGTGCGTGACTCCTTTAATGCGGTATTCGTGCATGGAGATGCGGTAGACGATGCGATGTTCTATGGCCGCGGTGCCGGTGAGCTTCCGACAGCAAGTGCTGTCATGGGAGATATCATTGATGTGGCGAGAGACATTGACTATGGATGCAACGGAAGAATCAGCTGCACCTGCTACCGGAATACGCCGATCAAGGATTTTGCGGAAATCAGGAACAAATTCTTCCTGCGTATTCAGGTTGTAAATGAACCGGGAGTCCTTGCAAGAATTGCAAGCGTGTTCGGAGACCATAAGGTCAGTATCGCCCGTGTTATCCAGAAAAATGCACAGGATAAGATGGCAGAGCTTGTAATCGTTACAGAAAAGGTGAAAGAATATCACATGCAGGATGCGCTCAATGATCTTAAAGGGATGGATATTGTATCGGAGATCAGCAGCGTAATCAGAGAATACTAGGGGGTATTTTTTTGGAGAGAAGAGGTCAGTCGATTGGTTTTACTGTGAAACAAATCAATAATGTGTTTGAAAAAGATCTGACGGAACAATTAAAAGCGACAGGAATTACATCCTCACAGTGTGCAGTATTGGATTTTTTGTTCCGGACGAACAAAGAAGAGGTGAGTCAGCGGGATGTGGAGCGGTATCTGAATCTGAAGAATCCGACCGTGACCGGGCTTTTAAAGCGGCTGGATGAAAAAGGCTTTATTCTGGTGGTTCCAAATACAAAAGATAAACGGAAGAAAAACATTTATCTGACGGAAAAAGCGTATGACATACAAAAGCGGATGGAAGCGGACCGGAGAAAGACGGAGAAAAAGCTGACACTGGGAATGACCAAGAAGGAAGTGGAGGCTCTAAAGAAAGGCCTCAAAAAAGTCCTTTATAATATTTCAGAACCATAAAATAAGCAGGAGGAGATAATCAGATGAGTTATGCAGACCATGTATTTATAGATATGTGCCGTGATATTATCGATCACGGGACAAGCACAGTGGGGGAGAAGGTCCGCCCGGTATGGGAGGACGGTTCACCGGCACATACCATCAAGAAATTCTGCGTGGTAAACCGGTATGATCTTTCGAAAGAATTTCCGGCGCTGACACTTCGCCGTACCGGAATTAAGAGCTGCACGGATGAGCTGCTCTGGATCTGGCAGAAGAAATCGAACAATATCAATGACCTGAACAGTCACATCTGGGACAGCTGGGCGGATGAGGATGGTTCGATCGGAAAAGCCTATGGTTATCAGATGCAGGTAAAGCATCAGTACCGGGAAGGAATGATGGATCAGGTCGATCGCGTGATTTATGATCTGAAGCACAACCCGTTCAGCAGACGGATTATGACGAATATTTATGTGCATCAGGATCTGCATGAGATGAATCTGTATCCATGTGCCTACAGCATGACTTTTAATGTGACGCAGGAGGCAGGGAGCGATAAGCTGACGCTCAATGGCATCTTAAACCAGCGTTCCAATGATGTGCTTGCGGCAAACAGCTGGAATGTGTGTCAGTATTCAGTGCTGCTTCACATGATTGCACAGGTGTGTGATATGAAGGTGGGCGAATTCGTGCATGTCATTGCGGATGCACACATTTATGACCGCCATGTTCCGCTGATTGAGGAGCTGATTGCGAGAGAACCGCTTCCGGCGCCGACATTCTGGATCAATCCGGAGATTAAGGATTTCTATGACTTTACCGTGAATGATATCCGGTTAGACAATTACGAGACACATCCACAGATAAAAAATATACCGATAGCAGTGTAAAGGAGATATCACATGAATTTAATCGTAGCAGTAGACAGTAACTGGGGAATTGGCAAGAACAACAAGCTGTTGGTCAGCATCCCCTCTGACATGAAATTTTTTCGGGAAGCAACGGGTGGTAAGGTTGTTGCCATGGGACGCAGGACACTGGAATCATTTCCAAATGGGCTGCCACTCAAAAACCGTACCAACATTGTCCTGACGAGGGATTTTTCTTACAAGGCAGACGGCGCGGTCATTGTGCATACCGTTGAGGAGATGCTGGAAGAATTAAAGAAATATAAGGAAGAGGATATATTTGTGATTGGCGGAGAGAGCGTTTACCGCGAGATGCTGCCATATTGCAGCAAGGCATATATTACCAAAATCGACCATGAATTTGATGCTGATACATTTTTTCCTAATCTTGACGAGATGGATGAGTGGGAGATGGTATATGAAAGCGAAGAACAGACATGCTTTGATCTGGAGTTTACGTTTACGACATATGAGAAGCGATAATCTCGGATAAAAACTTACAAAAATTTTAGAAATATTTAACAAATTTAACAGATTATTTGCAAATGACATCAGTTTTTGGTATACTGATGTCATTGTTTATGAATAAAAGAGAGGTAGGAAAAAACATGAACGAAAACAAAGAATTCAAACCATTCGTCCCAGCGGACAAAGTGGTACCCGAATTTACAGTGACATCTATTATCTTAGGTGTATTACTGGCAATTTTATTCGGTGGTGCAAACGCATACTTAGGACTTCGTGTCGGTATGACCGTATCTGCATCAATTCCTGCAGCAGTTATTTCTATGGGAATTATCCGTGTTATTATGAAAAAGGATTCAATCCTTGAAAACAACATGGTACAGACGATCGGTTCGGCCGGTGAGTCATTGGCTGCCGGAGCTATTTTTACAATGCCTGTATTATTTATGTGGGCTGCAGAGGGAACAGGCGAGATGCCGAACCTCATTGAAATCGGATTAATCGCACTTTGCGGTGGTATCCTTGGAGTCTTATTTATGATTCCACTTCGTACAGCATTAATCGTAGAAGAGCATGGTGTGCTCCCTTATCCAGAAGGAACAGCCTGCGCGGAAGTATTAATTGCCGGAGAAGAAGGCGGAGCAAAAGCCAGTACTGTATTTGCAGGACTTGGTATTGCAGCCGGTTACAAATTTATCACAGACGGATTAAAACTCTTCCCGAGTGAAGTTGATTATTCATTCAGTTCATACAAGGGATCCGGAATTGGTATGGATGTCCTTCCGGCCTTAGCCGGAGTTGGTTATATCTGTGGACCTAAGATTTCTTCATACTTGTTCGCAGGTGGTACATTAGGATGGTTCGTGCTGATGCCATTGATTTACTTATTTGGTGCAGACGTAACGATGTATCCTGCATCTGCTCCAATCAGCGAACTCGGAACATGGGGAATCTGGAGCAACTACATCAAATACATTGGTGCCGGTGCTGTAGCAGCAGGCGGTATCATGAGTCTGGTGAAATCACTCCCACTCATCGTTCGTACATTCCGCGATGCAATGAAAGGATTTGGTAAGAATACAGGACATACACGTACAAGCGAAGATTTGTCTATGAAAGTTGTACTGATTGGTGTTGCTGTAATCGCAGTTGTTATGTGGCTGCTCCCTGCTATTCCTGTAAATCTTCTCGGCGCATTTATCATTATCGTATTTGGTTTCTTCTTCGCTACTGTATCATCTCGTATGGTTGGTCTTGTAGGAAGCAGTAACAACCCGGTATCCGGTATGGCAATTGCGACATTATTATTCTCTACATTAATCCTGAAAGCTACCGGTAACACGGGAGAATCAGGCATGGTTGCAGCGATCACAATCGGTTCTATCATCTGTATTATCGCAGCGATGGCCGGTGATACGTCACAGGATTTGAAGACTGGATATATCGTTGGAGCTTCACCGAAGAAACAGCAGATCGGTGAGATCATCGGAGCAATCTTCTCCGCAGTGGCAATCGGTGGTATTCTTTACTTACTGAATGCAGCATGGGGATATGGTTCAGCAGAACTTCCTGCACCACAGGCTACACTGATGAAGATGGTAGTAGAAGGTGTTATGGGAGGAAATCTTCCTTGGACACTTGTAATTGTAGGTGTATTCATCGCAATTATCGTAGAAGTTCTTGGAATCCCGGTATTACCATTTGCAATTGGTCTTTACTTACCAATTCACTTATCTACACCTATGATGGCCGGCGGACTTCTTCGTCTGTGGCTTGAGAAGAGAAAAGGTGAGACAGAGGCAGAAAAGAAACGTCAGGTTGATAACGGAGTCCTTTACAGTGCAGGTTTGATTGCCGGTGAGGGTCTTGTAGGTATCCTGCTTGCCGTATTCGCGGTTATTACGATTGGCGGAAAGACACTCGGCGATATCCTTGGAACCTGTCTTCCATTCAGTCTCGGCAATATTGGAGGACTGGTATTCTTCGCATTGCTGTTACTTACAATTTTGAAATTCACAATCTGGTCAAAGAAACCGGAGAAAAAATAAACATAAGCAATAGAATGGAAGCTGCAGAATTTTGCAGCTTCTGTTTTTTTGACTTATTTTGACGATAATATCAAGAAAATGTTAAATACGATAGTGGACATTAAAGTGGTTTAAAGGTATAATGGAAAGGATTATAAATTTTTGAAGTGATTGGGGATGCGTATGGCAAAGATAAAAAAAGACGAGAACTTTCTGGATTATATTCCGGTTCGAAATCCGGAGTATGAATGGAAGATCAAAGAGAATGGTCTGGCAGAGGTGGCGGTTGTTAATAAAGGATTCTTTAACAAAATAGCACAGACTGTATTTCGCAGACCGAAGATCAGCTATATCGAGCTGGATGAATATGGTACGTTCATGTGGGAGAATATAGATGGTGAGAGCGATGTGCTTGCATTATCAGAGAAGATGAAGGCGCATTTTGGCAAGAAGGCAGAGCCGGTGCTGGATCGTCTGGTGAAGTTCATTAAGATACTGCAGACAAATCATTTCATCACATATAAGAAGTAAAGGAGGCCTCGTATGTCACAGACAGCTATCAAAATAATTGCGGTTATTTTGTTTGCTCTCGCAGCGGCATTCCTTTATGGGTGGGGTGTGGTTAAGAGCAATAACTTAGAAAAGGATCTATACCGCCAGCTTTATACGAAGGGGGCGAATAAGATTCTGAAATATCTGAAGAAGAATGAATTCATTTCCATGACGGAGATTGAAAAGCAGGTAGATGGAATTAAGGCATCTGAATTTTACAGTAAGAAGAAAGCGGCAGTACAGGACAAAAAGGAATTCTCGAGAAATCTGGTCAGGACGATGCTCAGCCAGAACCTTCTGCGGGAAGACATGCAAAATGGAAAGAAGGTCTATTACCTTCAGGAAAGGAAGTAAGAATATGAGTATTTTAGAACAGTATGAACCAAAAGAAGCATTACAATATTTCGAGGAACTTGCATCCATTCCGCACGGTTCGGGAAATGTAAAGGCGGTCAGCGACTATTGTGTCGCATTTGGAAAAGAACATAACCTAGAAGTACATCAGGATGAATTATATAATGTCATTATGGCAAAAGACGCAACACCGGGATATGAGGATGTGGAACCGATCATTATTCAGGGACATCTGGATATGGTGTGTGAGAAAACATTAGATTCGAACATTGATTTTCTGACAGACGGACTGGATCTTCAGACAGACGGAGAATGGGTCTGGGCAAACGGAACGACACTCGGCGGAGATGATGGAATCGCAATCGCATTTGCACTTGCAATCCTTGCATCGGATACACTGCAGCATCCCAGAATTGAGACGATATTTACGGTAGATGAAGAGATTGGACTGCTTGGAGCGGCGGCAATTGATTTATCAGTGCTCAAGGGAAAGAAGATGATCAATATTGATTCCGAGGAAGAGGGAATCATCACGGTCAGCTGTGCCGGAGGTTTATCCTTAGAAGGAAAGATTCCGATGGAGTTCAAAGAAAAAGAAGGTGTCTGTGTGGAAGTTGCGGTGACCGGCATGCTGGGTGGACACTCTGGATGTGAGATTCACAAAGAGCACGGCAATTCCAATCTGATTATGGGACGTACGCTCTATGAAGTGGGAAAAACAGTTCCGTTCCGGGTGGTCACAATGGCAGGCGGAAGTAAAGATAATGCGATTCCGCGTCATACAACGGCAACCGTACTGGTGAAAAATTCAGACGCGGATGCATTTGAGAAAGCGGTTCAGGAACAGTCAGCAATTCTGGCACACGAATATGCGAGCAGTGATCCGGATATGAAGGTGATATGTGAGGTCAAAGGGAACGAGACGAGGAAGGTCCTGAAGAAATCTTCCCAGAAGATGCTGCTGAATGCATTGATGAATCTGCCAAATGGTGTACAGCACTGGAGCATGGATATTCCGGGACTGGTTGAGACCTCGCTGAATATGGGTGTGATGATTCTGGATGAGAACCAGCTGTCTCTGCGCTATGCAGTCAGAAGCTCGAAGATGAGCGCGATGAATTATCTGTCAGACCGCACGGTTGCAATGATCGAGCAGATGGGCGGAAGCTGTGAAATCAGCGGTGCATATCCCGGATGGGAATATAAGAAGGATTCGAAACTCAGAGACACATTTGTAAGTGCATATGAAGAACTGTTCGGAGAGAAGCCGAAAGTAGAGGCAATTCATGCAGGACTGGAATGTGGACTGTTATCAGATAAAATCGAAGGACTGGACTGCGTATCAATTGGACCGGACATGAAAGATGTACACACGTATACAGAGAAGCTGAACATTCCTTCCACTAAGAGAACATGGGATCTGGTTGTGAAGGTAATCGGAACAAAATAAAAGAAGATGGTATGAGAATTAGGAGGAGTTTATGAAAGGAATTTCGGGAAATAAATTATTGGTAAAAGCGCTGCGTGAAGAAGGCGTTGATACTTTATTCGGATATCCGGGTGCGTGCACGATTGATATCAGTGATGAATTATACAAACAGGATTTCACAAAAATAATCCTCCCGCGTCACGAGCAGGCGCTTGTTCATGAGGCGGACGCATATGCGAGAACGACCGGAAAGGTTGGCGTATGTCTGGTAACGAGTGGTCCGGGAGCAACGAATCTTGTAACCGGTCTTGCAACCGCAAATTATGACAGCGTACCACTGGTGTGTTTTACCGGACAGGTGGCAAAGCATCTGATTGGAAATGATGCCTTTCAGGAGGTCGATATTGTCGGAATCACAAGAAGCATCACGAAATATGGTGTGACGGTCCGCAACAGAGAGGACCTTGGACGTATCATCAAGGAGGCTTTCTATATCGCGAGAACCGGAAAACCGGGCCCGGTACTGATTGATCTTCCGAAGGATGTTATGGCGGAGCTGGGGAGCGCGGATTATCCGACAAGTGTGAACATTCGCGGATACAAGCCGAGCACTGGCGTTCATATTGGACAGTTAAAGCGGGCAATCAAGATGCTTGCAAAGGCAGAACGTCCACTTTTTCTGGCAGGGGGCGGTGTCAATATCGCCAATGCGCAGGAAAGCTTTACCAGACTGGCTGAGATAACGAAGGTACCTGTAATCACAACCGTTATGGGGCGCGGCGCGATACCGACAAACCATCCGCTCTACATCGGTAATGTTGGTATGCACGGTGCGTATGCTTCGAACATGGCAGTCAGTGAATGTGACCTTTTGTTCTCAATCGGAACCAGATTCAATGACCGTATTACCGGAAAACTCCATTCCTTTGCGCCGCATGCGCAGATTGTTCATATTGATATCGATACGGCTGCGATTTCCAGAAATGTACAGGTAGATGTGCCGATCGTTGCAGATGCGAAAGAGGCTATTGAGAAGATGCTGGAATATGTTGCCGGATGCAGCACGAAAAAATGGCTGGATGAAGTCGGAGAATGGAAGGTCGAGCATCCTCTGATGATGAAGGACCGGGGAAATATGGGCCCGATGGATATCATCAATGTCATCAATGAACAATTTGAGGAAGCAATCATCGTGACGGATGTTGGACAGCATCAGATGTTCACAGCCCAGTATGCAGAAATCACACACAAGAAAAAACTGATTATGTCAGGAGGTCTTGGCACGATGGGCTATGGTCTTCCGGGCGCAATCGGTGCACAGATCGGTAATCCGGAGGTACCAGTCATCTCCATTTCCGGAGACGGCGGTATGCAGATGAATATTCAGGAGATTGCGACTGCAGTATTGGAGGAGCTTCCAATCATCAGCTGTGTCTTTAACAATACATATCTTGGAATGGTTCGCCAGTGGCAGAAGCTGTTCTACGGAAAACGTTATGCGATGACTTGTCTGCGTGCGGGAGCTGCCTGCCGCGGCAAATGCGGAGAGGTTCCATGTCCGCCTTATACACCTGATTTTGTGAAGCTTGCCGAGAGCTACGGTGCAAAGGGAATCCGCGTCACAAAGGTGGAAGAGATTGCACCTGCATTTGAGGAGGCAAGAAAGAGCAAAAAGGTTCCAACGATCATCGAATTTATCATCAGTCCGGAAGAGCTTGTCTACCCGATGATTCAGCCGGGCGGCACTTTGGAAGAGATGATACTGGATTGTTAATAAGGAGAGGGTGACAGGATGGATGGTAATATGAAAAAAAGATGGATTTCATTATATGTAGAGAATCAGGTGGGTGTTCTCTCAAAAATATCAGGACTTTTCTCCGGAAAATCTTATAATCTGGAGAGTCTGACCGTAGGAACGACAGAAGATCCCACGATTTCAAGAATGACGATTGCGACCGTCAGTGATGATGAGACTTTTGAGCAGATTAAAAAGCAGCTGAACCGTCTGGTAGAAGTAATTAAGGTGATTGATTTTACGGATGTTTTTGTCAGAATGAAAGAGATTCTTTATGTGAAAGTTAAAAAATGTACAAGAGAAGACAAAAATGAGCTGTTTCAGATTGCGGAGACATTTAAAGCGAAGGTCATTGACTATGGAAAAGACAGTCTGCTTTTAGAATTTGTGCAGACCGCAACGAAGAACGATGCAGTAATCAAGCTGATGAAGGAAGAGTTCCACAGCATTGAAGTCGTACGTGGCGGAAGTGTGGGTATTGAATCCATAAGCATGATGGAGCGGTAATTTCTCGATTAAAAATAAATAAAAACCGAGCGCACTCTTGAATTTTTGTTTTAATAGTACTATAATAATTCTCAAGTAGATTATTTAAATGTGCAATGGAATAGGGAAGGCGTTTGCAGCAGCCATTTCTTACGACAGGATATGGAGGGATTTAAGATGGATAAAAAGAACATTGACTGGGGTAATATCGGATTTGGGTATATACCGACAGAACAGAGATACGTTTCGAATTTTAAGGATGGCGCATGGGATGAAGGCGGTATGACAGAGGATGCCAATATCGTACTCAACGAATGTGCGGGAGTTTTGCAGTATGCACAGACAATTTTTGAGGGAATGAAAGCATACACAACAGAAGACGGCCGTACTGTTATTTTCCGTCCGGACCTCAACGCGGCGAGAATGGTTGACTCAGCAAAGAGACTAGAGATGCCTCCGTTTCCAGCAGAGCGTTTTATAGATGCAATTGACCAGCTGGTAAAAGCGAACGAAGCATATGTTCCGCCGTACGGCTCAGGTGCGTCACTTTATATCAGACCATATATGTTCGGCACGAATTCCGTTATCGGTGTCAAACCGGCAGATGAATATCAGTTCAGAGCATTTGTAACACCGGTTGGACCATACTTTAAGGGCGGAGCAAAGCCACTGACCATCAAAGTTTCAGATTTTGACCGCGCTGCACCGCACGGAACTGGTCATATCAAAGCAGGTCTTAACTATGCAATGAGCTTACATGCAATTGTTACGGCACATGCAGAGGGTTATGATGAAAACATGTACTTAGATGCGGCCACGAGAACGAATGTGGAAGAGACAGGCGGAGCGAATTTCTTATTCGTAACGAAAGATAACAAGATTGTAACACCGAAGTCCGATTCGATTCTTCCGTCAATCACAAGACGTTCACTTCTCTATGTAGCAGAGCATTATCTTGGATTGGAAGTAGAAGAGAGAGTTGTTCCGTTTGAGGAAGTAAAAGACTTCGCAGAATGCGGGCTCTGCGGTACTGCAGCAGTTATCTCACCGGTAGGCAAGGTGGTAGATCACGGAAATGAAATCTGTTTCCCAAGCGGAATGGACGAGATGGGACCTGTAATCAAGAAGTTATATGATACACTGACCGGAATCCAGATGGGGCATTTAGAAGCACCGGAAGGCTGGATTTACGAAGTGAAATAGTTAATTTATTTATGAAAAAGGACTCAGAAGGAGAAATCCGGTGGGTCTTTTTTTTTGATGTCCGGTATGATATACTTATGAAGTGAAAACGGAGGGTGAAAAATGGATGCATATACAAGTTTTGCGAGGGTTTACGACACCTTCATGGATAATGTTCCATACGAAGAATGGGGACAGTATCTGATGAGCCTTTTGAAAGAATATCAGATAGATGATGGCGTCGTGGTCGATCTTGGCTGCGGAACCGGAGCAGTCACAGAGATTCTTGCGAAAGCAGGCTATGACATGATCGGTATCGACATTTCCGAGGATATGCTCAATGTTGCGATGGAGAAAAAGGAAGCATCAGGGCTCGATATTCTGTATCTTTTGCAGGATATGTGTGAAGTGGAGCTCTACAGCAGTGCAAATGCATTTGTGAGTATCTGTGATTCGGTGAATTATATTACGGAGCCGGATGATCTGGTGTCCTGTTTTCAGAATCTGAGCCGGTATCTGGAAGAAAATGGTGTGATAATTTTTGATTTTAATACAGAACATAAATACCGGGATATTATTGGCGACACGACGATTGCCGAGCACCGGGAAAAATGCAGCTTTATCTGGGATAATTATTACTATGAGGAGGAACGGATCAACGAATATGAATTAAATCTGTTCATACAGGAGGAGAAGGATCCTTCCCTGTACCGGAAGTTCAGTGAGAAGCATTACCAGAAGGCGTATACACTTTCGGAGATGACCGACATCATTTGCAGGTCCGGGCTTACGCTGGAGCATGCGTACGATGCATTTACGCACGAGCCGGCAACAAAGTCCAGTGAACGAATTTACATGATAGCTAAGAAATAGATGGGAGAATAACATGAACGATTATATGGTAAGAGCAACAGCGGCAGATGCACAGATCCGTGCATTTGCTGCCACAACGAGAGATATGACGGAGGCGGCACGTGTGCACCACAATTCCAGCCCAATCGCGACAGCAGCAGTCGGAAGACTGATGACGGCCGGTGCGATGATGGGAAGCATGATGAAGAATGACACGGATGTACTGACGCTTCAGATCAAGGGCAGCGGACCGATTCAGGGAATCACGGTTACTGCTGACAGCAGGGGAAATGTAAAGGGATATGCATTTGATCCGAATGTCATGCTCCCGCCGAAGAATGGTAAACTGGACGTGGGCGGTGCTGTCGGAGCGGGCGTCCTGAGCGTTATCAAGGATATGGGCTTAAAAGAGCCGTATGGCGGACAGATTGAACTTCAGACCGGAGAAATCGCGGAGGATCTGACCTACTATTTTGCAACATCGGAGCAGATACCGTCATCGGTAGGGCTTGGTGTTCTGATGAATAAGGACAACAGTGTCTGCTGTGCAGGCGGATTTATCATTCAGGTGATGCCGTTTATCGAAGAGGAAGTCCTCGACCGGCTGGAAGCGAATATTTCCAAGGTGAGTTCCGTGACAGAGATGTTAAAGGATGGACATACTCCCGAGGAGATGTTAAAGCAGGTGCTGGAGGGCTTCGAGGTGGAAATCACAGATACGATGCCGGCGCAGTTTACCTGCAACTGTTCCAAAGAGAGAATCAGGAAGGCGATTGTGAGTCTTGGAAAGAAAGAAATTCAGGAGATGATTGATGCTGCAGAGCCGATCGAAGTGAACTGTCAGTTCTGCAATACACAGTATCATTTCACCGTGGAGGAACTAAAGGAAATCTTAAAACAAAGCAAATAGACGGAGGGTGAACATGAAACAGGGATTTGTAAAGGTTGCGGCGTCAACACCGGATATCCGGGTGGCAGATGTAGCGTATAACAGAGAACAGATTTGCAGAGGAATTGACGATGCAATTGAAAATCAGGCGAAAATTGTTGTATTTCCGGAGCTTTGTATTACCGGATACACCTGCAGCGATTTATTTACACAGGACGTGCTCCTGAGTGAGGCAAAAGAAGCGCTGCTTAAGATCGCAGCGTACACAAAGGGAAAGGATATTCTCGCATTTGTGGGTGTGCCGCTGGCAGTGAACGGCGAACTTTACAATGTTGCGGCGGCTCTTAATCACGGGGCAGTAATCGGTCTGACAACGAAGACATTTCTTCCGAATTACGGAGAATTCTATGAGATGCGTCAGTTTAGACCGGGACCAGAAAAACCGAGAGAAATCCTGTTTGAAGGAGACAAAGTCTGGTTTGGCCCGCAGCTGCTCTTTGGGGCAACTACGCTGGAGAATCTGATTGTTTCCGCAGAAATCTGTGAGGATGTCTGGTCACCGATTCCACCGAGCATTCAGGCGGCGAGAGAAGGTGCGACAATCATCGTGAACTGTTCGGCGAGCGATGAGACGATCGGCAAAGATTCTTACCGCAGAGAGCTGATTTCCGGACAGTCGGCCAGACTGATTGCGGGATATGTCTATGCGAATGCAGGCGAGGGAGAATCTACGACCGACCTGGTGTTTGGCGGACATAATATCATCGCGGAGAACGGAACCATTTTAAAAGAAGCAAAACGATTTGAAAATGAGAACATTTACACGGAGATTGATGTCAACCGTCTGATCGGAGAGCGCAGGAAAAACACAACATTCCAGATGGAATCGGAGCCGGAGCTTCCGGTCATCCCATTCTATGTACAGGTTGAGGAGACTTATCTGACAAGGCACTTCCCTGCAAAACCATTTGTTCCGAGAAATGAAAAAACAAGAGCGAAACGATGTGAGGAAATTCTGACCATTCAGGCAATGGGTCTGAAGAAGCGACTCGCACATACCCATGCAAAGAGTGCGGTGGTGGGAATCTCCGGAGGGCTGGATTCTACGCTGGCACTGATTGTCACAGCAAAAGCATTTGACATGCTGAACTTAGACAAGAAGAATATCATTGCAGTTACGATGCCCTGTTTTGGCACGACGGACCGGACCTATCAGAATGCATGCCGGATGTCAGAGCAGCTGGGAGCAACACTGAAAGAAGTGCCGATTGCCGATGCGGTAACCATTCATTTCCGCGATATCGGACACGATCCAGAGGTTCATGATGTGACCTATGAGAATTCGCAGGCGAGAGAGCGGACACAGGTGCTGATGAACATTGCGAACCAAGAGGGCGGAATGGTCATCGGTACCGGAGATATGTCGGAGCTGGCACTTGGATGGGCGACCTATAATGGGGATCATATGTCGATGTATGGCGTGAATGCCTCGGTGCCAAAGACTCTGGTGCGCCACCTTGTAAAATATGCGGCAGATGAAACCGGGGATGTGGCTTTGAGGAAGGTACTCTACGATGTACTCGACACGCCGGTCAGTCCGGAATTATTACCGCCGAAGGATGGTGAGATTGCACAGAAAACAGAAGATCTTGTGGGCCCATATGAACTGCATGATTTCTTTCTGTACTATGTGCTGCGCTTCGGATATGAGCCGAGCAAAATATTCAGAATCGCAAAACGCACCTTCGAAGAGCGATACGATGAAGTTGTTATTTTGAAGTGGATGGAAACGTTTTTCAGGAGATTTTTCTCCCAGCAGTTCAAACGCTCCTGCCTGCCGGACGGACCAAAAATCGGTACGGTGGCATTATCGCCGCGTGGAGACTGGAGAATGCCGAGTGATGGCTGTGTGGCTGTGTGGCTGAAAGATCTGGAGAAGATTACACTATGACAAACAGAAAAATAGCAGTGGTTCTTGCTGTTTTGCTGATGTGTCTGCTGACTGCCGGATGTCTGAAACAGACAGAGAAAAATACAGAAACGAATCAGACAAAAGAAGATTTGTCCGGAAAAAAATATACGATAGCAATTTCGCAGTTTGCAGACCACACCGCAATGGAAAAATGTAAAGATGGATTTTTAGAGACGCTCAGTGATGTTGGAATTGTGGAGAATCAGAATCTGACGCTGGTATACCAGAACGCCGGGGGTGACAAGGAACGTGCAAAATTAATTGCCGCGAGCTTTGCAGCGAACCCGCCTGATCTGATTTACTGCGTTGGTTCTACCAGTGCAAGCGTCACGTTGGAAGCGGTGCGAACAGCCGGGGTGCCGATTGTGTTTGCTGCCGTCACAGATCCGGTGAGCGCAGAGCTTGCCGATGAAGACGGAGTCCAGCGGGATAACATAACCGGAATCAGCGCACAGGTCAGTCCGCAGAAACAGCTGGAACTGATCCAGCAGATATTACCGGATGCGAAAAAAATAGGCATCATTTATTCGGAAGATGAAGTGAATGCAGTTACTACAGTGGAATCATACCGTTCCTGCGTCAGCTCATATGATATGGAACTGGTCTTAAAACCGGTAAAAACGACGTATGACATTGGCGCGGCTGCGGATGAACTATTGAATGAGGCGGACTGCATTTTGAACATTCAGGACAGTATGGTGACCGGTAAGCTGTCAGATATTCTGGAAAAATCAATGCAAAAGCTGATTCCTGTCTTTGGAAGTGATCAGAATCAGGCGGAGAAAGGATGCATTGCTTCTTTTGGCGAGGACTATTCTGCAGCTGGAAAAAAAGCGGGAGAGCTTGCTGTCCGGATATTAAAAGGCGAAGCAAAGGTATCGCAGCTTTCCTTTATCAGTGAGGAGAGCGAGGAAATCTGTCTGAATCAGGAGGCTGCGGCTCTATTGAATATCACGATTCCTGATACCGTCATGGATGAAGCGAAAGAGACCTATGATAAAATTGGCGAACAAGGAGAAGAAGAATGAAACGAATTGCAAAATTCCATAAAGTAAGTTTTAATCAGTTTAAAGAGGCGTGGACCGATACCTTTGGTCCGACCGAAGAACCGGCAATTGCGGAGACATACAAAAAAATCGAACTTCCCAAAAGAGCGACTGCCGGGTCGGCCGGATATGATTTTTATGCGCCGTGTACGATCAAAATCGGACCGCAGGAGACTGTAAAGATTCCTACGGGGATCCGCGTGGAGATGGAAGAAAACTGGGTGCTGAAATGCTACCCGCGAAGCGGATTGGGCTTTAAGTACCGGCTTCAGCTGAATAATACCGTCGGAATTATTGACAGTGATTATTTCTATTCGGATAACGAGGGACATATTTTCACGAAGCTGACCAATGATACGAATGAGGATAAGACCGTTGTGATTCCGGAAGGAACGGGATTTATGCAGGGGATTTTCGTAGAATACGGCATCACGGTGGACGATGATGTAAAAAGTGTCCGAAATGGCGGATTTGGCAGCACGACTGCATAATATGCAGCCGATTGGAGACTCTAACCATATATGACAAAGAATGTGAGGTTTGATGGTTGGAGACGATGAAGATTTATTCGGAAATCAAAAAGAATACGGACGCGTTGAAGCAGATTCTTCCGATACAGGAAAGCTTTGATCTGATTCAGCGCGATATGATAATCGGAGGCAGAGATGCGTCCTTTTATTTTGTGGATGGCTTTACAAAAGATGAGGTAATGCTGAAAATCATGGACGCAATGTCCGGTGCGGCACCAGAGGCTATGCCGGAAGATGCCGCCGGATTTTCCGAACAGTTTCTGCCGTATATCGAGATTGAAATGCTTTCGGATTTTGATCAGGTATGCAAAAATGTACTCTCAGGAGTGACATGTCTGTTTATTGACGGTTATGAAACCTGTATTGCGATTGACTGCCGTACGTATCCGGCGAGAAGTGTGGAGGAGCCGGAAAAGGATAAATCACTGCGGGGTTCAAGGGACGGATTTGTGGAAACCATTGTATTTAATACGGCATTAATGAGACGAAGAATCCGAGATCCGCATCTTGTGATGGAAATGGTGGAAATCGGAACTGTCTCGCGGACAGATGTGGCTCTGTGCTATATGACAGACCGCGTCAATCCCCAGCTGCTTGCCGACATCCGGACCAGAATTTCAAAGATGAAGATTGATGCTTTGAAGATGAATCAGCAGACACTGGCAGAAGGAATATTTAAGCGGAAATGGTTTAATCCATTTCCAAAATTCAAATATACGGAGCGTCCGGATACAGCGACCGCCTGTCTGCTGGAAGGAAAACTGATTGTGCTGGTGGACAATTCGCCGTCTGCCATTATATTACCGACTTCCATATTTGATATGATCGAGGAGGCGAATGACTATTATTTTCCAACCATTACAGGGACCTATCTGAAAACTGTCCGTGTGCTGATTACCGTTCTGACTGTTTTTATGACGCCGCTATTCCTATTATATATGCAGAATCCGGGGTGGCTTCCGGGAATCTTTGCGTTTATCAGTATTCATGATACGATGAATTTGCCGCTGATCTTTCAGTTCCTGATTCTGGAACTTGCAATTGACGGCTTAAGGCTGGCGGCACTGAACACGCCGAATATGCTGACAACACCGCTTAGCGTCATTGCTGGTATCGTGATGGGTGACTATGCCGTACAATCCGGCTGGTTTAATTCAGAAATCATGCTGTATATGGCTTTTGTAGCAGTGGCAAATTATACGCAGCCCAACTTTGAACTCGGATATGCGCTGAAATTCATGCGTCTGATGCTGCTTGTTTTAACCGCAATTTTCAATCTGCCCGGTTTTCTGATTGGAACGGTACTGGTGGTCTGTTTTGTTTCATTTAATAGAACCTTATCCGGCAGAAGCTATCTGCATGTTTCGCTAAAGTGAAAAAACGGGAAAATCATCACAAAAAAGTTTTGCGTTCTAAGATAATTGGTGATATGATAGGAACGGTTATTAAAAGGGTTCAGGAGGGGAAAAATGAGAGAATATGTGATTACTACAGACAGTACTGTTGATTTACCAAAAGAGTATTTAAAAGAACATCAGATTACTTATCTGCCATTGTCTTATATGATTGATGGCAATACATATAAAGATATGAGCGGATTAACACACAAAGAATTCTTCGATCATATCAGGAAAGGGTCGATGCCGACAACGTCTCAGGTCAACCCGAGTGAGGCGAAAGAAGCATTTGAACCAATTATAAAAGAAGGAAAAGATATTCTTCATATCGGTTTTTCTTCCGGTCTTAGCGGCAGTTATCACAGTGCCGCCATCGCAGCAAAGGAATTGCTGGAAAAATATCCAGAGGCGAAGATTACGGTGATTGATTCTCTGTGTGCAAGCCTCGGTGAGGGACTTTTGCTTCACAAGGCAGTCGAGAGAAAAGAACAGGGAATGGCAATGGATGAGCTTGCGGCATGGATTGAAGAGAACAAGCTTCACGTATGCACCTGTGTTACAGTCGATGATCTTTTTCATCTTCAGAGAGGCGGACGCGTAAGCAAAGCAAGCGCAATTTTTGGCTCCATGGTACAGATCAAACCGATTATCTGCGTGGATGATGCGGGGCAGCTGCAGGTGACCGGAAAAGAACGTGGACGTAAGAAATCTTTGAACAAACTGGTCGCGATGATGGGAGAACGTCTTGCCGGATGGGAAGAAGAGAATGAGCTGGCAGCCATCGCACATGGAGACTGTATCGAGGATGCGGAGTATGTTGCGCAGCAGATCAAAGAACGGTTTGGCGTAAAGGAAGTACTGATCAATGGAATCGGTACCGTGATTGGGAGCCATACAGGTCCCGGGGTCGTTGTATTATTCTTTATGGGGAATAAAAGATAAAAAGTGTTGACATACAGTCAGAAGTATGTTAGATTAGACAGTGCGTGAAGCGAAAAACAAAGTAGAGTATCCACTCTCACCTTAGCACAATTACGTGACTAATGGTTTGATATTGACACATACCGCATAGAGTGCGGATGGAGATATAGCGAGTGGAGAAAAATTTCCACTCGCTTTTATGATGTCATGCATTCGAAGAAGCTGCCAATGGCAGGGGCTTCCCCGTATTCGCCTGACCAGCGCAAAAAGATGAGAAAACAAGAAACCCAATTAAGTGATGGAGGTGTACAACAATTAGCGATTTAATGATTAACGAACAGATTCGAGACAGAGAGGTACGTCTGATTGGCGAGGACGGAGAGCAGCTTGGAGTGATGTCTTCCAGAGAAGCCATGAAGATAGCGGAAGAGGCAGAGCTTGATTTAGTCAAGATTTCACCTAAGGCAAAGCCGCCGGTTTGCAAGATTGTTGATTATGGTAAGTTCAAGTATGAACAGACCAGAAGAGAAAAAGAAGCAAAGAAAAAACAGAAAACCGTGGAATTAAAGGAAGTCCGTTTGTCTCCTAATATTGACACCAACGACTTGAATACCAAGATGAATAATGCAAGAAAGTTCATCGAAAAGGGTAACAAGGTAAAGATCACACTTCGTTTCAGAGGAAGAGAGATGGCTCATATGAATCAGAGCAGACATATCTTAGATGATTTTGCGAAATCATTAGAAGATATCGCTGTAGTAGAGAAACCATCAAAGCTGGAAGGAAGAAGCATCAGCTTGGTTTTAACTGAAAAACGTTAAAAATAAATAAGTTCACAAGTTACATTTGTGAAAACACATCTAAGGAGGAATATTATTATGCCAAAAATTAAAACTAAAAGAGCAGCTGCAAAGCGCTTCAAAGCAACAGGTACAGGTAAACTCAAGAGAAATAAAGCTTTTAAGAGCCATATCTTAACTAAGAAATCTACAAAGAGAAAAAGAAATCTTAGACAGGCAACTATTGCTGATCCAACTAACGTAAAGACAATGAAGAAGGTTTTACCATATCTGTAAGATAAGGTGAATTTGAAGGAGGAAATAGAAAATGGCAAGAATTAAAGGCGGTATGAACGCAAAGAAAAGACATAACAGAACATTAAAGCTCGCTAAGGGTTACAGAGGAGCCAGATCAAAGCAGTATAGAGTAGCAAAACAGTCAGTAATGAGAGCTCTTACATCATCATACGCAGGAAGAAAACAGCGTAAACGTCAGATGAGAACATTATGGATTGCCCGTATCAACGCGGCAGCGAGAATGAATGGCTTATCTTACAGCAAATTGATGCACGGTTTAAAATTAGCTAACATTGATCTGAACAGAAAAGTATTAGCTGATATGGCTGTTAATGATGCATCTGGATTTGCAACACTTGCAGAGGCAGCAAAAGCGAAATTAGCTTAATTGAATCGCAAAGACGAAAAATAGACGATGAGAAATCTAAAAAGATTTCTTGTCGTTTTTTTTCGTCGCAAATGAGTAAACACTTATTTTAGGGTGAAATACAATGCAAATAGTGTTATAATAGAAAAGAATGCTCATTACATCATATTACAAGGGGAAAATTATGAAAAAGAACAACAGTACTAAAAGAAAAGGAAATGCAGGTGGATTTCTGAAGAGAAGTCTTGCAATGCTGTTAGCGGTGGCAATGCTGGCAACATCTGATATGGGAATGCTTTCGACTGCATTTGCGCAGGACGTATCAGATACAGCAAATACAGCAGATATAGCAAATACAGAAGCTGGGAACGATGACGCAGGAATACTGCCAGAGGATGATCCGTCATTAGGTGGAGAGACACCGACAGATGTTACGGTTAATATACCAGCAGAGGATGCGAATACCGCAGTATCAGCCCCGGTTGATTATACGAATAATACGGAGGAAGTAGCTCTTGATCTTTATCAACTCAAATATCAGGATTCAGGCAATGCGGATCATTCAGAGATATCAATTGTGGCGGACAATCATCAGGTTGATTTAAGCCGGGTGGATTCACGCTTGTTAGACCGCGTAGATCTTGAATTCCAGTTTTCTCTGAATAAGAGTCAAATTGATAAGCAGGTGCAGCCCGGGGATACAATTATGTACAAGCTTCCCCAAGATGTATTCACATTAGCCAATACAGAAGCAGCTGTAGCAGTTATGAATTGTGATGCATCTAATTATGAGGCTGAAACATCAATTCAGATAGCAGAATACACAATTTCAAACAATGAAATCACAGTGAAATTCACAGACGGAATCAATACAGAAGGTATTTCGTCTGTCTTTGGCCGTGTTATGGTAAATGCGACATTGAATCAGAATATTCTGACGAAAGAAGTGAGTACAAAGGAATTCCAGCTTCAGAAGGATGAAACAGCCGGGGTTGATTTAAAAGCTGTCATTATATTACCGGCTAAGACAGAAACAGAGGATGATACACAGCCGGCTGCATCTACAGTGATACAACCTGAAGATGAAAATAATGAAGCGACGTCTTCCGTTGAATCAGAAAAAAGTGAAATCGCAGATGAGATCCAAGAAGAGACAAAAGAAGAGGCAAAAGAAGAGACGCTGCTTGATCTGGCACGAAATAAATTGAATCAAATTGCTTTGCGTGTGATCTCACTGTTTACGGAAGAAAGTGCGAATTACACAAATGGAAATTCATATGGCTATACATATACGAAGGAGGATCTTCCGGAAGCATTTTCGAAAGTAAAGGTGAAAGTATACAACAAAGAAGGTGGATATCAGACAGGCGATGATCTTCGTGTTGGTTTTAATTTTGGAATCTGGATGGATGATGATTTTCTCTATTCGAATTTCCAGACAATCACAGGACGCCCTGATTTTCCAAGTCAGGGAAGTATGAGTGATAAAGAATATGAAAAAGATGTATTATTTCCGTACCTTCAAGGCTTAAGTGAAAGCGGAGAGATTCCGGAAATTGTCTACGATTATGATCTGGGCGATGATTTTAATCAGTACAATATTACGGAACCGGTTAAGCTAAAGGATGCCTCGGACGAGGATTGCGGCTATTATACAATCAAAAATGGTGTTGTGACATTTACATTTGATCCTTCTTCCTATTACTATGGGAATATCGTAGCCTCTGTTTTTATGGAGATAGCGTTAAATGCGGATGCTGTCAGCGATGATCCGATCGAAGAAACAATCAATAAAGAGGGCGAGATCGTTCATCAGTCGATCGGGGAGATCGGAGGAGGAAGCGGTACGGTCGGAGACAGCCATTACAGCGTAGAAAAAGAAGGCCCGGCGAGAGTCGAGAACTCTGAGATTACTTATACCATAAAAGCTACGGCAACAGAGGATGATGCCGCAGCAGGCGATGAAGTCCTGAACGGAAAACAGATTGTCGATGTATTGCCGGAGGGATTGGAATTAAAAGAGGTTTTTTTGAACGAGAAGCCTTTATCAGAAAGCGAATATACATATGATGCAGAGACCAGAATCTTCACTTATACATTTGAAGCGCTAAATGCAGAGAAAACGAATCCGATTGCATCCGGTGAACTGAAGGTAACGGTGAAGCTGAATAATGATAAATATCAGCAACTGATTAATACTGGAAGTATCAATGAAACCTTTACGAACAAGGCTTCCATTCAGGAAGATGGAAAAAAAGACCCGTTAGCGGTATCGGATGAAATAGATACGACGATGAAATTTAATTTCCTGAAAAAAGAGGGAAGTGAAGAAGGACTGGACGGAACCCGATATAAGTGGACGATTGAAGCAAATACACAGCTTCCTTATCTGGAGTATGGATATGTGGCTGATATCCTGAACTGGACAGATCAAAGGTATGATTTTAAGACCGGAATTACGGTCTATAATGATAAGGGTGAGGATACAACCTATAAAAATGTACCTTATTATGAAGGAACCGCAGGTGAATGGACTGCGTTAACAGCAGAGGAAATCAAGGCTTATATAGAGGAAAAGAGTATCACCACGCCATTCTACTATTTATATGATTCTGAGACGGAGAACCCTTTCTATATTGAGGGTGGTACAGAACCGAAAATGAAACAGTACGCGGTTCTGATTATACCGTTTGATGAATTTGCCGGAACGACAGAACCAAAATCTATGAAGATTCAGTATTATACAGACATGAATCTGCATGACATGGAAATGGATGACTTTATCGATGCTATTAAAGAAAATAAAGACAAGAATCCTGAAATTGGAAATGCAGTGAATCTGTTTTGGAAAAATACAGAAGGTGGCATCGGACCGGGAAATAGACTTCCGGATTCTGTTACATGGGATAAGCAGGTTGATACAAACGTAGAGGCACTGACGAAGAAGGCTGTATCTTACAATGCGCAGACGCAGATGCTGACATGGAAAATGGACGTAAACCGATATGGCGCAAGTCTTACGGATATTTTGATTGAAGATTCACTTCCGAACGCAACGTATAAGTTTGAAGAGAATGGGGAGCTTACGATTCATTGTTATAAGTATAATCTGAACACCAAAAAACAGGAGGGGAAGGTTGTCACCTTAGCGAAAGCAAAGGGCGCATCCCAGCCTCAGGATGGCGAATATGCATTGACTCCGGATGGAGACAATACAAAGCTGACTATCAAGCTTCCGGATCTACTGGTGATGGGAACAGATGGTAAGCCAACCGCTTATTATTATGTTCTGGATTTTGCATTGAAGGTCGTAGATCCAACCTTACTTTCTACTCAAAGCAATGATGATAGCAGGGATCATATGCTGGGAAATCATGCCCAAATTACTGCGAAGTTAAACGGAAACGAGTTTACAGATGTCACAGATGCGGAATGTAAGATACCGAATATTCTGATCGACAAGACAGCAATCGGTTCTTACAACTATCAGACGCACAAGCTGTCATGGAATGTTACGATCAATCCGAACAAGCTGCCGATTAAAAATGCAGAAATCACAGACAAGCTGCCAGAAGGAATCACATGGGATCGGTTAACGAAAATCACGGTAGACGGCGTAGCTGTTGCCAGTGATAAGTTCGATGAATATGTAACCGTTAAAACGAATACGGCCAAAACGGTCGCAACGCTTGAGCTGAAAGATAAGGAAATCAATGAGACCTATTCGTTCCAGTTCGATACCAATGTAACACCTGAGTGGAGGGATGCGCACATAAAGGATGCATCTGCTTCGGTCGAGGTCGAAAATAAGGCGGCGTTATCCGGGACGGTATATGGAGGCATAATCGATCCGTCAACGGTATACGACACGGCGAAACATGCTGTTGATCCGGTGAAGGTAACGAAGGGGGGAGTCTATGACGAAGACACAGGAACTGTGACATGGACCGTTCTTTTAAATGTGGACCAAGTGAATCTCCAGAATATGCATCTGGTGGAAGATTTATATTTTGGAATGGAAGACAATGCTCCTAAAATTCATGCATTAGATACAGACAGCATACAGGTATATAAAGTCACACTTGATAAGGATGGAGCTGTGAAAGAGGAAACGGAAGTTTCAACCCCGGATATTCGAGATTATGCAGGCTCCGGCAATTCCACTCCAAGTGAACGTGGATTCTCGTTCTACGCTCCAACGGATACAGAAGATTATGCAACATACAAGATTACATTCAAGACGGAATTACTGGCTGCGGCTAAGGATGCCAAAATCCGGAATCAGGTCTATTTAAAGAATGGTGATGGATCTGATAATGAAACGAGCGAACCAAGTGACGGTGGGTATGAAGGCAATTTTGATGCAGATGATTTTGTGACGAAAGATAAACGTCCGAAGATCAAATTGACAAAATCAAGTGCGAACAGCCTTGAAGTTACAGCAGATAAAAGCTTGTTATTAGACGATGCTAAATTTACCATTACGGCGTATCGCTTCACAACGAATAATAATGAGATTATTCTTGGAGACGAAATTGAGAAATACGATAAGGTTCGACTTACAACAGGCGGTAACGCAGTATTTCTTAATATCAAAGCAACAAACGGCACAGAAGATTTAATCTACATGCTCAAGGAGACAAGTGCGCCGGCTGGGTATGAATTAAATCCGGGAAAAGACTTTGTTCTCTTTACAAGTGCGGATAAAAAGGAATTGTATAGAAGTATGACTTCGGTTATTGACGGACAGACGACCTATCCATTGACCATCAGCAATACTGATCCGTTACAGGTGAATTATTATGTGATCAATAGTTCGGGTACAAAAGCAAGTGATACGTTGGCGGGAATTGTTTATCAGGATGTTCCGGTTGAGACCGAGTTTTCCTTTACCAAAAAAATCCTTACAAGGGTAGATTATAAAAATGCAGGAGAAGAGGGAGCGGATTACACATATGGAGCACCGGAAGAAGGAACGGTTACATTTAAGATTTCACCGAACGATGATAGATTAATAGGAAATGTAAATGATCAGTACATTACGAATGATGCGGCTGGTGAATTCACGGTAAAAGGATTGGATGCAGGAACCTATAAGCTGACAGAGGTACAATCACCGACGAACCTGTCGGTCGGCGCGGAATATGCACTCACTGTTTCGTGGGATGGAGCCAAATATGTATATGAAATCAGCGGAACCAATAATAAAAATACGTATCTGGAAACGGATGCTGCAGGTGCATACACCATCAGGGACAACTATGTAACAGGGAAATTCAGCTTTACAAAGATGGTTCAATATCAGGACGAGCCAGCGGATGGAACGAATCCGAATGACAATAGAGAAAACCTTGCAGGAGTCACATTTACTCTGACAAGCAGCCAGATTGCAGGTCAAGTGAATACAACGTTTCAAGCTACTGCTACATCTGACAAAAACGGAAAGGTATCGTTTACCAATATTCCGGTTGGAGTGTATACTTTAACGGAAAGTGCAAAAGATGGGTACACGCCGACAAGTGCATGTACGGTAACGGTAGTGGAAGAACCTGATACAGACAACATCCTTGGAAAAATAGGGGATGAAACTGTTTATGGCAAAAAGATTAAGGTTACATATAGTGGTGAAAACCTTGTGAGTGATGGCAGATACAATAATACTGCAATTAAGGGAACGATTACATTTACGAAAAATGCGTATACAGATATTACAGGTTTGACAGCGCTCAATACAACGTTATCCGGTGTGGAATTTGGATTATACCGTAAGATTGGAACGGAAACTGCTTCGAAACCTACGTATACAGCAACATCAGGGGCTGATGGCGCTGTAAGCTTTGCAAATGTAGAATATGGTGATTACGTTTTAAAGGAGATCACAACGCCAGCAGGATACAATCAGGTGACTGATATTACGATTTCAAGAAGTGAGCTGACAATTGAATCTGATCATTCGAAGTTCTCTTATACTGTAAATAGTGCAGATCAGGGGATTGTCAAGAATGCATTAATAAAAGCGAATGTAACATTAACGAAAAAAGATCAGGATGGAAACCTGCTTTCTGATAGAGCTTTCAATATTTACAGAAGAAATAGTAGTGCAATTGAAGCCAATGGATCAGGTCTTATGGTATCTGTGGATGCAGCTACAATCAGTTACTATCCGTACATGCCAAATACCAGTGTGACCACAGATACGCAGGGCAAGCTAGAGATTACGGATCTTCCATATGGAGAATATGTGCTGGTTGAACAAAAACAGAATGACCAGCAGGTGAACGACAACACCGCGATTTATGTGAATGTGACTGCTGAAGATGACGTTACAATTCGGAAGACTTCAGAATTTGCAGGTACAAAATCGGAGGATCAGAGTTACTATACTGCAATCGGAGATACATCTACATCTGCGTGGACGTCGGTAAACAACAAGGGAGTTATTGTTGATGCACTCAAATATGGTTCTGTTCAGATTAAAAAATTATTGGCAGAAAAAAGTGGGGATGCACTTGATACGACGGATACGCTGATTTCCGGAGTGAAATTCAAGGTGGAAAAGCTAGATGCTTCAGGAACTTATCGTGATTATCTGACATTAAAGACCAATAAGTCAGGTACATTTACGCAGGAGGATGGAACTTATAAGGATGCAGAATATGAAAAGAATAAAATAAAAAAACATTTCTTATATGGTACATACAAATTTACAGAAGTTACAAAGAGTGGTCTGCTTGTAGATGATTTAAAATCTGTGATAGTCACATTTGGAGACGGAAGCGGCGAAGTAAATCATGGCGAGACCGTGTATTTGGAATATGCTGGAACAGCAGAGACTTACAACACGGAAATTGTGGAAGAGACGCAGGAGCCAGGCAAGAACGCGTTCTATAATATAGCAGCCAGAGCAACGATTTCTCTGAAAAAGCTGGGCGAGAATGGCGAGGAGCCCGAGAAGTATGAAACATTGAACGATGCGATTTTTGCAGTGTATTTAGCGAGTGATGACGAGAGAAAGACACCGATTGCAACGTTACAGAACGGCTCTGCAGGAATCTATCAATTATCAGATGAGAATGTGACCACAGACGGCAAACCATACGAAGTGGAACGTGAGGATGGTGTTCCATATTTATACAAGAATTCTTCTAATGTCTATATGCTGTTAGAGGGAGAGTATGTCATCAAAGAAGTGAACGCTCCGGCAGGATACAAAGTGTTTACCGGTGAGATTCCATTTACAATCAGCCGGGAAGCGGGCACAGTTTCGGTGGCAACAACCGAAGATATAGATGATGTTACATTTGAGAACGGTCAGTTTACCGTCACGGATCATCCGGTAGAACTTACAATAGAAAAACGGGACAAGACAGATTCCACGAAGCTTGGAGGTGCTGAATTTGCACTTTATGCTGTGCAAAATGCAGTAGAGACGAAAATAGAGTTCATGAAAGATGAAGCTGGAAAATATTATCCGGACAGCAACGGAACAAAGACGCTGACAACAGCAGGTACGGATGGCAACCTGACCATTACAAAATTACCGATCGGAAGCTACAAGCTGGTAGAGACAAAAGCGGCGGACGGATATCAGAAGCCGGATGACAAAACCGTGTTTGCAACCTTCACAGTTGGTGTGGATGGAACGATAAAAACGTTCACATCGGATACTGCAGAGTATTTTACTGCGGTGGCAGCAAGCACATTGATTACAGTTAAAAACGAGCCAACGCAAGCGATCATCAAGAAGCTGGATGACAAGGGGAATGCCGTAACAGGTGCAAAGCTTACGCTTACCGCAGAGGAAGGGAAGACCCTTGCAAATGGAAAGGAAAGCGAAAGCTGGACCAGTACAGCTGCCGGATGGAACCTGACAGGTCTGATTACGACGGGTGTAACTTACACCGTGGAAGAGACGCAGAGAGTGGTTGGCAACAAAACAGCACCGTCAGCGATTACATTGAAACTAAATGCAGATGGTACGCTGATTACAAGCGGCAAAGGAGCGGTCACGGGAGCCGTGGTGACAACAGCTGCGGATGCAGCAACATCAAATACCTATGACGCAGCAACCAATACATTTGTAATGCGCGATGTAGAGATACGCGGAAGCATCAAACTTACAAAGAAGGTTGGTTCGCAGGCAGATACGACGGAGCAGTTCGGCGGGATTTCATTTACGTTTTATAAGAGCGCGACAAAGCCGGATGTGACGAAAACAGATGAAGAGAATGAGAAAAATACACCAGCCGCAGATATTACAACGGATACAAAGGTTCGGGAGAACATAACACTTCAGACGGATGGAACCGTTACAGTCGATGAGCTGACCGAAGGATATTATTACTTTGTGGAAACGAGTACGCAGGACGGACTGTGCCTTGATACAACACCGACCAAAGTGGTATATATCGGACCGAACCAGCACGAGGCGACGGTAGCAGTCGCGAAGGAGAACGAGAACTTTGTGACCTCTGTGACACTGACGAAGACCGATGCGGGCGATGTAAACTCGCAGGTTGGAAAAGCAGGAGATGTACTGACAGGTGTTACATTTACACTTTCAAAGAAAAATGCAGATGGAACGTATACGGAAAAACAGACATTATCGACAGGCAAAGATGGTAAGCTTACGTTTGACATTACGGAACAAGGAACATATCAAGTCGAGGAAACCGCAGCGATTACCGGGTATGAACTAGACAGTGCAAAACCGTATTGTGCAGAATTCACGGTAGATAATACAATGGACTTCCAGAAAAAGACGTTAGATTTATCAAGAGCTTATGATGCGAAACTTCCAGCGGACAAGCTGGTGATAGATCAGTATAAGCTAAAGACAACAAATGCATCGTATGCAGGTGAAGGAATTGCGAATACGCGGAAATCAGGAACGGTCAGCTTGAAAAAGGTCGATGGTCTGAATGGCAACGCACTTAATAATGTAGAATTTGAATTGTATAAGAAAGATACATCAGGCAATATGCTCAGTGTATTATATAAGTTCTTAACCGGAAATACCTACAAACAGGTTGGGACTACGAGCTGGGATCAGACAACCGGCAGTACAGTAAATGATGGTGTGTTATCAATATCAGGACTGAGCTGGGGCGATTATTATATCATTGAAACCAACTCATTGCCGGGATATGTACCAAGTGATTCCAAATATTCATTTACAATTGACGCAAACAATCTGGAAGTTACGTTAGAGTCAGATACAACAAAGCATACAATTACAAATATGCAGACAGATATCTCATTCAAGAAGACTGGCCTGATCAATGAAAGCTGCTCCAATGCCGAGTTTGGCGGAGCCCCGGTTCCGGAAGCAACACAGATCATGGAAGGCGTAGAATTCACGGCGTACACAGATGCAGCTGCAACAACCGTTGCAAAATTTGCAAATGGGAATGCGGCAGTCGCACGGAGTGGCAGTAAAGGTATTGTTACATTTAAGAACCTGCCAATTGACCAGACCTACTACATCAAAGAAACGAAACTGCCGGAAAGATATACGAGTGGAACCTTCCATTATAAGCTGAGTACAACGGTATATAAAGCAACACTGGATGAGAAGGGACAGTTCACAGGACTCACGGCATTGGATGACACCGCAGTCACGAATAACACGGTGGTCAATGATGTATATCGCACCTCGATTTCATTTGAAAAGGTGGACGAGAAAAATCCGGATAAGAAACTTGCAAATTCAACTTACGGATTGTACAAGCTTCAAACAGCAATTGAAGACACAAATAAAGACGTAGGGAAAGAGTCACTCGAATCCAAACTGAATATGCTGGCACTGAATACAGGTTCGGATACAGTGACAGATGCCAATGGAATCTGGATTAAGATCGCAGAGGCGAAGACAGATGAGAACGGGATGCTCACATTTGAGGGCGTATTAACGAATACGAAATATATGGTAAAAGAGCTGATTGCTCCGGATGGTTCCTACGTATCTGAAAAACCAATGCAGATTATATTCAAAGAAGAGGCAGGCAACGTGGTGATCGATTCGATTGATGACGGCAGTGGAACGGTTACGGTGGATAAAGACGGTAACATTGTATGGCTGGAGCCACAGGTCGAAGTACAGTTCGCGAAGAAGGATGAGAAGGAAAATCTGCTTGCCGGGGCTGCACTTGAGATACGGGATCAGGATGGCAAAGTAGTAGAGTCATGGACGTCTTCTTCCAGTGAACCATATACCTCTTACGGAAAACTGCTTAATGGCGAAACCTATACACTCGTAGAGTCCAAAGCACCAAATGGATATTATGTGGCGGATCCGGTTACATTTACGATCTCATCGGATAACGTGGGACCGAACCAGAATAAGGTGCAGTATGTGGAGATGATCGATAAGAAAATCCCGGATGAAGAGAAAACCACTAAGATCAACAATCCTGCGGTTAAGACGGGAGATACAATGACCGTGCTGCCATACATATTACTTGCTGCTGCAGCAATTGCAATCATAATCGGTGTCCTTGCATTTCGCAGGAAAAAGAAACGGGATAAAAAATATTGAATAAAATTAAAAAAACTCTTGCGTTAGAGGTCGTGATATGATAATATATCACTGTTGCGGTAAACAAGCAGTTTACCGCATATGCGGAAGTGTCGGAATTGGCAGACGAGCAAGACTAAGGATCTTGTAGCTTTCGAGCTGTGTGGGTTCAAGTCCCATCTTCCGCATTAAGTTTAAGGGCTTTCACTTTCAAAAGTGGAAGCCTGTTTTTGTTATGAAAATCAAAGGAGATACAAAGGAGTGCGGAAATGAGTGGGAATATCTTAAAGATTGCGGTTTGTGATGATGTGCCCGAGGACAGAAAAACGATGACTGCCCTGCTGTCGGAATATCTTGATAAAAACAATATTTGTGCCACGATTGATGAATATGAATCGGGCGAGGCATTCCTTTCAAGCGACACCTCATCCTATCTCCTTGTTTTTCTTGACATATTTATGGATGGCATCAACGGCATGGAAACAGCGAAATCTCTTATTTCACGAAATGACCGTGTTCAGGTGGTGTTTGGAAGCACAAGTTCTGACTTCGCCGCCGAGGCTTTTGACATCTCTGCACTGCATTACCTTGTAAAGCCACTGGAGCGTGAAAAGCTGTTCGCAGTGCTCCACAAATTCTTTGAAAATTACTATCTTGTGCAGACGGTTTCTGTTAAGGTAGGACGAATCGAGGAAGACATTTATTTAAACGATATACTTTGGGCAGAAGCAAGGGGAAAGAAAACAGTTTTGCACTTAAAACAAGGGGAAATTGAGATTTCAAATTCTATCTCCGCACTGGCACGGTTACTGCCGGAATCAGACTTTTGCAAGCCGATACGCTATGCTTTGGTTTCTATGCGTGAAATGATTGCCGTCCCATCGGATACGGTAAAGCTGTCGGATGGAACGGAGATTCCCATCAGCCGCGCAGAGCGGAAGAATATGAAAAATACATTCGCTGATTATAAATGGAAAAAAATGCGCGGAAGACTAGGAGGCAGATAAGATGGAGGCAGTATTTGTGAGTTTTTTATCTGTCCTAGCCCATGTGCCTACCCTTATTCTGCGCTATATTCCATTTAAAGAACATATCGGCAGAAAGCAGAAAAAGTTGTTGCTTATCCTTTATTCTGCAGCACTTTTTCTTGATTTTGTCTTGTGTATGGTGTTGGAAACGAGGGGTGGTATGAGCGTTTCATTTTATAAAATGAATCTGCTGGTATTTTGTGTGCCTATGGCGATTGTCAATATTCTTGTGGTTAAGGGCTTTACACGAGAGCATCTTTTTACCGCTGGTCTGGTAGCAATCATTGTGTTGATGCTTTTGACCCTGTCGGTTTTTCTTACCGACAAGATTGGATATGATACCATCAGCCATGGGATTCTTATCACGAATCTTTTTTTCCTTATACTGTTTTCGGCGCTGTATCTGCCAATAAAAAAGCTCATGAAACGTACCGTCACACCCTTTTTGAATATAGACGGAAACGATTACTGGAAGACCATTTGGTTTATTCCCATAGCCATGTTCTTTGCCAGCCTGTTTTCGTTGCCGGTGGGAGATTACGTTTCCACAGCAATACAGGTAATTAACAAATTCTTGATTGGAATTGCAACGCTGTTTATGTGCCGGAATATTGCGAATGATTATCAGCGTATGAAGGAGCGGGAGCGGTTGGGACAGCTGCTCAAACTGCAAAAGCAGTATTATAACGCACTTACTGAAAAAGTGAATGACGAGCGGGAGGCGCGGCATAATTATAAGCATCATATTGCTGCCATTCATGGGTTTTTAGACAGTGGTAATATGGACGGTCTGTCCGCATATTGCGAGAGCCTTGAGCGGGCACAGCCAAACAGCACGGTCATACCCTATACAGGCAATGCGGCGGCAGACGGGGTGCTGTATTATTACGGTACGCTTGCAGAAAAAGAGAATGTTCAGATAGAAGTAACCTGCCTGCTGACAGAGCTTACACTGTCGGATTTAGAACTATGCAGTCTGCTGGGAAATGCCCTTGATAATGCGGTGACTGCCTGCAAGAACTATGATGGGGAACGGTTCATACGTGTTGCATCAAAAACAGACGGGGAGATGCTGATAATCACGGTTGATAATTCCTTTGACGGGGTGCTTTTCAAGGACAATCACAAAATTCTTTCCCAAAAGCGCGATCACGAAGAAGGAATCGGCATAGCCTCTATGCGCCAGATCTGCGAAAGAAACGGAGGAATCTGTAGCTTTAGGGCAGATGGCAATAACTTTGAGGCAAGCTTTATTTTACATAAATAGAATAAGAACCATCAGTAGCATGTTATAATTAGAAATAGATAGAGCATAATAGAAAAAGGAGGTTGATATAGTGTCAGATATTTTATGCAGAGATGGATTGACAATAGATATGTTAAAAAAGTTATCTTTTAGATCAGAGTTGGGAATTAACCTAAAGAATAACTTGCATTATTTTGATAAAGAGGCGTTGTTTAACGAATTAATCAAGGTTAATAGTTGGTATGATTCATTTGAACAACTGCATGAGTTAGCATTAGACTACAGAATTAAAAGTATACAATCAGCGATATTAAAATATGAAAGATATTATCCTGATCATCAGGCAAGAAAAGTGTTTGACGATCTATTGGGTTTCCGTTCTCTGTGTGATAATTATGAAGATGTGTTACTGTTAAAAGAAATACCAGAATTACGAATTGCAGATATGTCACAAGGAAAAGCAAAAGATGATGGATATAGAGGCATTCATGTATATTTTCAGAAGAATGGAAATCATTATCCTATCGAAATACAGTATAATACATATTACGATAGGCAGTTTAACAATTGGCTGCATAAATATGTATATAAGAAAAAATATGATGATTCTGTAGGATATCACTTGCGCGAATTATATGAGAGTGCTAAAATTCTATCAGAAAAGGATTTTAAGGAGGCGTTAGAACATGTGTTATTTGATTGCTAAGAATATAGATGATGTTGGCTGTGTTGCGTTAAAAACGACACATGGGAAACATCTTTCAGAATTCAAAAGAAAAGTAGAGAATAAGGTTGGATATGAAAAAATTCAACTCGTGACGATTAGCAGACCTTCTGCTTATGGA
>JAQUUC010000038.1 GCA_028694105.1 Hespellia sp. | reverse complement strand
ACATCATTCAGATTACGATGCACAAAAATATTGATAAAACAAGTATTCACTATTCGAGAATGGTTGTTCATCTTCAGTTCTTTTTGCAGCGTCTGCTTCAAAATGAAATGCTGCAGAGCAATGATCGGGAGCTATATCATTTTCTTAAGAGAAATGTGCCTCATTCGGTAGAATGTGCGTGCAAGATTAGTGATTATGTCAAGCAGCGTGTAAAACAAACACTTTCAATTGAAGAAATTGTCTATCTCGCAACACATATATCGAGGGTTTTTGGAGAGAATACTGATATTTAGCAGTGAAATAGGAATAAAATGCAAAGTAAAAGACCGATGGGGGAGCCATCGGTCTTTTGAGGGGAGTATAAATAATTAATAAGGGGTTGTAGAAAAGTTCTTTCTACAAGTAATAGTATAATATATGGATTACGAAAAAGCAAGTTGAAAATAAAAAAATAATAGATAAAAAGGAAAAGTCTTTTTTAGATGATATGAATAAAAAACTGTGAATCTGACACAATATAAGTGTACCAAAAAAACACAGGAGGTTATACCATGAACAAAAACTATAACAGTTCTTCCAACAGTAATTCGAACAGCAATTCAAACAGTAACTCAAACAATAACTCAAACAATAACTCAAACAGCAGCTCAAGCAGCAAAAACAGCAATAAGAACTGCCACAGCAGCAATTCAAACCAGAATAGCAGCCAGAATTATTCAAGCAGAAACAAAGCTTCGAATAAAAGTCAGAATGATTTTGACGAGAGTGACAATTACTAACAGATACATGTGACAACCCTTCCGAAACCGCCATTTTATCTAGTATAAAATGGCGGTTTTTCCGTAGCTTTTTGTTGACAGCCGGAATTCTTACACGTAATATAGAACATATAGAAGCGGAGGAAGCGAATGAATAAAATAGAATTGATTGCGCCATGTCATTTTGGACTGGAAGCAGTATTAAAGAGAGAGATACAAGATCTCGGATATGAGATCTCACAGGTGGAGGACGGACGCGTTTCGTTCTGGGGAGATGCAGAGGCAATCTGCCGTGCGAATATATTCCTGAGAACAGCAGAACGTGTACTTCTGAAGGTGGGCATATTTAAGGCAACGACATTTGAAGAGCTGTTTCAGGGGACGAAGAACATTGCGTGGGAAGAATACATTCCCAAAGACGGTAAGTTCTGGGTTGTGAAGGTTGCTTCTGTGAAGAGTAAGTTATTCAGTCCATCGGATATTCAGTCGATTATGAAGAAGGCGATGGTAAAACGCATGAGTGAAAAGTATCATGTGGATTGGTTTGATGAGGAGGGCTCATCGTATCCCGTGAGAGTTTTTTTAATGAAGGATATCGTGACGGTTGGAATTGATACGACTGGCACATCGCTGCATAAGCGCGGATATCGTCTGTATCAGAGCAAGGCACCGATCAGCGAGACACTGGCGGCTGCGCTTATTATGCTGACACCTTGGCGTAAGGACCGTATTCTGGTCGATCCATTCTGCGGCTGTGGAACATTTCCGATTGAGGCGGCGATGATCGCGGCAAATATTGCGCCGGGCATGAATCGTGAATTTACGTCTGAGAACTGGGCGAATCTGATACCGAAACAGGCATGGTACGATGCGGTGAATGAGGCGAATGAGAACATCAATATGGACGTGGAAGTAGATATTCAGGGATATGACATCGATAATGAAGTACTTTTCGCAGCACGCAAAAATGCTGATGCAGCGGGGGTTGCGGAGCTGATTCATTTCCAACAGAGAGCGGTGCAGGATTTAAGCCATCCGAAGAAATATGGCTTTATTATTACGAACCCGCCGTATGGAGAGCGACTGGAAGAGAAGGAAGCGCTTCCGAAGCTTTACAGCGAATTTGGCGAGCGGTTTAAGCAGCTCGATTCTTGGTCAGCCTATATGATTACAAGCTATGAGGATGCGGAACAGTATTTCGGACGCAAGGCAGATAAGAACCGTAAGCTTTACAATGGTATGATTAAAACATATTTCTACCAGTTTATGGGACCAAAACCGCCGAGACAAAAGCGTTCGGAGCAATCAGTCTGAATGAAGAGAAAAGGAAGCGGAAAGAAAGATGGAAAAGAAAATAATTTTTGCGACAGGAAATGAACATAAAATGGTCGAGATCCGTGCGATTCTGGAGGATCTTGGCAGACCGATCGAATCGATGAAAGAAGCCGGGATAGACATAGAGGTGGTTGAGGACGGAACTACATTTGAGGAAAATGCAATCAAGAAGGCATCCGGTATTGCAAAATATGCCAACGGAGCTATCGTTCTGGCGGATGATTCGGGTCTGGAAATTGATTATCTGAATAAAGAGCCTGGAATCTACTCGGCCAGATATGCAGGAGTTGATACTTCTTATGATATTAAGAATCAGATGCTGCTGGACCGTTTGGCAGGTGTTCCGGATGAAAAGCGCACAGCGCGCTTTGTGTGTGCGATTGCAGCGGCATTTCCGGATGGAAGCGTGGAAGTCGTGCGAGGGACCATGGAAGGTATTATCGGGCATGAGATTGCGGGTGAGAACGGATTTGGCTATGATCCGATTTTTTTCCTGCCGGAGTACGGCTGCACATCGGCAGAATTGTCACCGGAAAAGAAGAATGAGCTCAGTCACCGGGGGGCTGGACTTCGTGCAATGAAAAAAATCATGGAAGAAAAAATGAAATAAAAGCAGTAAAGGCAGGGGTTATATGAGAATATTGATTGTGAGCGATACACACGGCCGTCACAGTGCACTGGATCAGGCGGTAGAAGAAGCCGGAGTCATTGACATGATGATTCATTTGGGCGATGTTGAGGGCGGCGAAGAATATATCCGTGCGCTCGTGAATTGTGAAAAACATATCGTCAGGGGGAACAATGATTTCTTTTCGGACCTGAAGGCGGAAGAAGAATTTCTTATCGGCGATTTAAAGGCATTTATTACGCATGGCCATAATTATTACGTATCACTTGATCCAGAGCAGATAAAGGACGAAGGACGGGCCAGAGGGGCAGACATTGTGATGTTTGGCCACACGCATAAGCCGTATTTTGATGAGGATGAGGATATTGTTGTTCTCAACCCGGGAAGTCTTTCCTTTCCGAGACAGGCGGGAAGACGTGGAAGCTATATGATTATGGAAATCGCAGCAGACGGTACGGTTACATATTCGCAGAGGTATTTGGCGGATGAATGAAGGCCATTTGAGGTCTGGTTAAAAACCTTGAAAAAATGGTTTCAAAAACGCGTTTGAAAAAAAATTTGAAAAAAGTGAAAAAAATGTTGACATTTGAGAGGGCGTATAATATAATAATCCTTGCGTCACGGCTGAGGCCTAAGGCTGATGTGGCATTATATCGGGGTGTGGCTCAGCTTGGCTAGAGCGCCTGGTTTGGGACCAGGAGGTCGCAGGTTCAAATCCTGTCACCCCGATGACTTATGCGGGTGTAGTTCAATGGTAGAACACTAGCCTTCCAAGCTAGATACGTGGGTTCGATTCCCATCACCCGCTTTCTTATATCGACCTGATATGAGAAAGCTTTTTTTTTACGCATTATCCCGGAATGAGAGTGTGTATGAGTCTGTAGCTCAGTTGGATAGAGCAACGGCCTTCTAAGCCGTAGGTCGAGGGTTCGAATCCCCCCAGGCTCGTTTTCATTTGAAGACATGTTCTTCAGGTGGATAATAAAATATTGTGGTGGGTGTGGTGCAGTTGGTTAGCGCGCCAGATTGTGGTTCTGGATATCGAGGGTTCGAGTCCCTTCACCCACCCTTGAGTAGAATACTTGGCGAAGTTTTTGAGCCTGGTATGAATCATATCTGTACACTTAATGAGGTTTTTCCGAATTTTGTGTAGCAGATAACTCATTTTTAAGTGGGAATGTATGCATAGTGGGCTATCGCCAAGCGGTAAGGCACAGCACTTTGACTGCTGCATTCGCTGGTTCGAATCCAGCTAGCCCAGTTTTTGAGTAGAGCACTATTTACTTAATTAAAAATATGGAGCATTAGCTCAGGTGGTAGAGCACTTGACTTTTAATCAAGTTGTCCGGGGTTCGAATCCCCGATGCTTCACTGGAGAAAAGTCGCAAATCCTGGTATATCAAGGGTTTGCGGCTTTTATATTGCAAAGATTCAAGAGGGAAAGTGATACAATTCAATTGGGTGAGAATTATATCAGTTGCACCGATGCTAGTAGGAATATCCTCGAAGATGACCTGACCGGTACCTGCGGAAGCAGGCTTTTCATAGTAGTTAATGTTCCGTTTGGCGGCTATTGTGAAAGTATACTGTTTTGCTTTCTGACAAGAATAGCCCCATCAATGTTAAAAATGTTCCTACACCCGATAATACAGTTATCTGTTCATGTAAAACAGCAACCGAAGTTATAACGGTAATGACGGGAACCATATAAATATAAACGCTTGTCTTTACTGCTCCCAGCATTTTTACGGCAAAATTCCACGTTACAAAGCACAGCGCGGACGCTCCCAATCCCAGATAGAGAATATTTAACAGATATGTGATGTTTGCGAAACGTGAAAGCTCCATGTGAAAGTCAAAGAAAAACAGTGTCGGTATCATAAAAATAATCCCATAGAAAAATGTTCTGCGTGTTGTCAGAATAACAGGATAGCCGTAGCTGCTGATTTTCTTTGTCAAAATGGAATAGCAAGCCCATACAAATGCTGCAACAAGTGCAAGCAGATCGCCCGTGGGATTTAATTCTAATTTTGAACCATTGAAGCTGATGAGAACAATCCCCGCCATAGCAACGGCAAATCCAATAAAAAAGTTTAACCGCAGTTTTTCTTCTGATTTCATAAACAAATGCGCGAGTATTGCGGTAAAGAATGGAGCAACCGATATGATTACGCCTACATTGGAAGCCATTGTATAGGTGAGTGCAATATTTTCCAACAAATAGTACAGGCATATCCCGCATAACCCGGCAGCCATAAAGACAGCTTCCTGCTTCCTTTCCGCACATTTTAAGTGGCGGGAACAGATGATGAGCAACACCAAAAATCCCATGACAAAGCGGAAGAACAGAATTTCCACAGGCTTAAAATCCGCTAATAATATCTTTGTTGAAATAAAAGTTGTTCCCCATATAATGATTGTAAACAATGCCGCTAAATGTCCGATTGATTTCTTATTTTCCATTTCCTATTCCCCGTCCTTATCCTTTTCAGAAAATATGTCCCGATATACTCCCGGAGCAAGACCGATAAAGCTGCTGAAATAATTTGTAAAATGGCTTTGGTCAGAAAAGCCTGTCAGAATCGCAGCTTCTAACGGAGGTATGCCCTTTTGCAGCAACTTTTTTGCTTCGTTGATACGGACGGTTTCTAAATAACGGTATGGCGTTACGCCTTTTGATTTGGTAAAAGCACGAAGCAGGGTTGATTTACTAAGTCCCACACAGCGGCAGATTTGGTCTAAGTAAATCCGTTCTGTAAAATGTCTTTCGATAAATTTACACGCATTTTCAATTTCCTGTCTGCACTCCGGAATACAGCTTTCAAAGGGCTGTCCGTAATTTTGGATAAGGGTAGAGACTAAAAACAGCAAACCTTCTTCTTTTCCAAACTCCCCGACACCATTCATAATCATTTCATGTAAAGGGCGAAGATAAAAGATTGCTTCTTCGTCACATATATTCTTGATTCCGGCATGATAAACAGCGTTCTCCGTTTTCGACAAATCCGATTACATAATGTTCATGGAAATGGTTAGGAAAAGGCTGCACAATGCCCTCAAAACGATAGGCTTCTATTCTTAATTCGTCATCATAGACAACGGTTCGTATTTCTTTTTTCATGTGCCGGTCCTCCTTGCTTTAACCATTGTACTTCCTGATTTTCAAAAAGTCTTGTAAAATATCTTCATTTTTATTTTTTAATGTTTGGCATTTTCAAAGTTTGTTTGTCGTAGGAAATGAAGGCTTTTCGGAAAGTAAAGTTTCGAAAACTAACCAAAAACGAATAAATAACTTGTATAATAGAATCAGACTGGAGGTTTTTATATGGCTGAAAAAATACTGATTGTTGAAGATGAGAAAGCAATTCAAGATATATTGATTGAGCCGCTTGCCTTTGCGGGATATGATGTAACTGCTGCGTCTGATGGACTGGAGGGCATCAATCTTTTTCATACCAAATGTTTTGATTTGGTGCTGCTTGATATTATGCTGCCAAAAATTGATGGGTATGCCGTTTGTGAAATGATTCGACAGGAATCCAAGATTCCGATTATCCTATTGACAGCGTTAGATGCAGAAGATGACCAAATAAAAGGATTTGACCTTTTGGCAGATGATTATATTACAAAACCATTTTCTATTAAACTTGTACTAAAACGTGTAGAGGCTTTGTTACGCAGAACAATGGGAGAAGGAACACAGAATCAAATCCAATATAAGGATATTTTTGTTTCAGAGGCTGAGCGGCAGGTTCTTGTAGCAGGAAAAGAAATCTCGCTTACACATATAGAGTTCGACATATTGTTACTTTTTCTAAAAAATCAAGGGCGTGTTTTTACGAGAGATGACCTGCTTAATTTTGTTTGGGGGTATGATTTTGTGGGCGATGAAAAAGGTGTTAATTTTCATATTATGAATCTGCGGAAAAAAATAAATGTCAATTACATAGAAACAGTCAGAGGGGTGGGATATAAAATTGCAAAAGAAAATTAAGAATAGCCTTAGTGCAAAGGTTTTTCTGTGGGTTTTTACAGCACTTACCATTTGCAGCGTTTTGATATACGGCATATTGATGGCAGTCGTTCCGGAACGGTATCAATTTGTGAATGATGGACAGCTTGAAAATAATACAAATGCACTTTTTTCTGAACTTGAAAATATTTCCTATGAGGATGCCATTCAAAAAATATATAACTTTTGTATTGAGAACAATGCTGTTGCAACACTGATCGGCGGCAATGAAAGTCAGTCATTTGGCGATATTGAAGGAAATCGGGATGACACAGAAACCACCACCTACACGATAGACCTTGTATTTCGAGAGAGTGATGTAGCATATACACTTGCAGTATCTTCTATTTCAAAAGCGGCAAGTCAGATTGCTTTGCTGTTTATAAAGCTGCTCCCTGCAATTCTGGCTGTCATTTTGTTGATTTCTGCTCTGAGTGCGTGGATTTGCAGTAGGCTGATTGTGACACCGATAGCAAAAATAAGCCAGATTTCTAAGCGTATGACAGCGCTTGATATGACTTGGCGATGTGATGTGGGCAGTGCGGATGAGATTGGAGTGCTTGCTACCAGTTTGAATACAATGGCAGGCAGACTGCAAATTACGATGAAAAAACTTGAAGATGCAAATCGCAGTCTGACAGATGATGTTGAAAAATTCAAAGAATTGGAAATACAGAGAAGAAACTTTTTTGCAGCAGTATCACACGAGCTAAAAACTCCATTAACGATCCTCAAAGGACAAATAGAGAATATGATGATGGGATATGGCGATTATAAAAATCACGATAAGTATTTACCACAGGCATTGAAGGCAGCCGACAATATTGAGTTTCTAATCAAAGAGATTATATCTATCACTAAAATGGAAAGTGTGAATTTAGATGACACATTGGAAACAGCTTCACTGTCTGAACTTGTAAGTAGACAAGTGAAGGAACTTTTACCAATTGCAGATGAAAAACAAATTATCATTCATCAAGATCTTTCAGAAGATGTTTCCGTATCGGTAAATATACATTTATTCCGCAAAGCCTTATCAAATATTATTGGCAACGCAGTTCGTCACTCACCGTCCGCAGCTGCGGTTTCAATAGTTCTTCAGACAAATAGGACATCACACACTCTTGTTGTAGAAAATACGGGAGTATTTATTGCTGAGGAAGATTTATCTCATATGTTCACACCATTTTACCGAACGGATAAATCCAGAAGTAAAGCAACGGGAGGAAGTGGTTTGGGATTGTATATCGTAAAAACAGTTCTTGATTTGCACGGTATGGGATACCATATAGAAAATACTGAGAGAGGCGTTGCCTTTTATTTGGAGTTAAATGACTAAGCAATACATATTAAAATCAAATCATTTGCAAATCAAAAACTAATTTTACTCCTATAGGATAGATGTCAGAAAGGAGATGTCTTGCAAATGAATTTGAAAAAACGTGCGATGCTGTATCTACTTCGAAAAAGAGGAAAAACGATAAGCATTTTTATTTTGGTGCTTGTTGTAGCCACCTTTTTGATTTCAAGTTTTTCGATCCTAAATGCGTCAGAAAATCTGTCCAGAGATATACGCACCTCCCTCGGTGCTGCGTTTTATCTTCGGGCAAATACTGCTGTATCCGTTGACGAGAACGGCGAAAGTACAATAACCGAAAATCATATTAACGTTTCGGAAAATGATATAAAATCGATTATGAATTGCGGTGAAATCAAATATTATAATCCGATCAATTATGGATTTGCAAAAAGTGATGAAATTAGCTTTATTCCGGGAAAAGGTGACAGTAAGGAAAGTAATATGGGAAAAGTGACGGCTTTCAGTTATTCGGCACTTGCGACAGACTTTACAGATGAAGTTTTAACTTTGACCGAAGGAAAACATATTACAGTATCGGATAAAAAACAAATACTGATTAGCGAGCAATTAGCGCAGCTCAATCATTTGTCTGTTGGAGACACGGTTACTTTAACTCACGCAAAACTGGTTGAGAAAAATGGTGAATATGCAGATGAAATAAAAGAAAAAACCGCTTTTTGCACAGTAACTGTATCTGGAATATATAAACTGAATCTGGAAGATACCTCGATAACACCGACAGCAGGTGTAGCTGAAAATCAGATTTATGCAAGCTCTGATGTATTAAATGAACTTGCCGAGAGTAAAAGCGGAGTATATACGGGCGAAGTAGACTTCTACATTACAGACCCTGCAAAACTATCACAAACAGTTGCCAATGTTCAGCAGCTCCAAAGCATTGACTGGACAACACATTTTATTCGCATCAATGATTTTCAGTATTCTAAAATTTCTGATCAGTTATCCTCACTTGGTAATTTGATGAAAATTCTGTTGGTTTGTGTTTCTATTGTCAGCACGGCTGTACTAACTTTACTTTTAACAATGCGTATTCGCAGCCGGTTGCAGGAGGCAGGTGTATTGTTAGCAGCAGGAATTTCTAAGCGTGAAATCGTGGGGCAGTTTTTACTTGAAGTATTGTCCGTGACAATTGCCGCTTTTTTCGTTTCATATGCTGCATCGTGTTGTTTGACTCACACCATAGACAGCAGCTTGTTTGCTGGCATAAATCCTAATTTAATAAATGAACAAACCTTGCAAAGAGGACTGAATACAACGGTCAAAATGGTATCATATCTAAATCTTCCTGCAATTAAAGTTGTTGTGATTTATCTGTGTCAGTTGGCAGTTGTGGCAGCATCAACTTTTGTTTCATCGATTATGATTATGCGGCTTAAACCGAAAGAAATTCTTTCAAAAATGAGTTAGGAGGAACACAATATGAATTTTATTAAAAGAGCAGGTCTTTACTGCTTTCGTCAGAGATTTAAAACGCTAATATTGTTTTTGGTTTTAACGATTATTTCCACCTTTATTTTGACGGGTATCGCTATCCGTGATGCTTCTGTCGGCGCAACGGCTGATGTTCAGACTGCTATCGGAGGAAAGCTGCTTTTAGAGCTTGACACGGAAGGCCATATGAGTTCGGGGCAAAACTCTTGGGGAACGGTACAATCTTACAATGGCGACCTTATTACGAATGAAATAGTCGATGCTATTTCGAAGGTTGACGGTGTTGTTGATTATAATTCGGAAGATAAAGCAAGCTTTTACGGCGCAGCTATTGATTTTAAGTATCTTCCGGCTTCATTCAATTTGAGCTATACAAGTTATGGAGAAGCCTCCAGCTATACAGCTACACTGTCATCTGAAAAGTGTACCGAATTTCAAAACGGAAAGTATCAGTTAGTATCGGGAAGGCATATGACACCCAAAGATAAGAATGTCGTTTTGATTTCAAAAGAGCTTGCGGATTATAATAATTTGTCGGTTGGAGACAAAATCAATATGTACTGTATGGATTCTGATTCAAAAGTGAAATTTGAAATAGTTGGCATCTATGACGGTACTGAGGGTACTTCTGGAAACGCCCTGACTGTAGATGAAATTCCTGCAAACTGCGGATATGTCGACTATGCAATGATGTTTGAAACTTTTGGGAAAGATTATTTGAATGGCTATCAGCAGCTTACGATTTATGTGGAAGACCCAGTCAGTATTCAAAATGTTTATGATAAAGTGAAAGCACTCCCCGAATTAAAAGGGAAAACACTTAAACTTAGTATTGACACAGATGATTATGATGTAGTTGCTACCCCGCTTGATTCTTTGCAGAGTTTAGTTAATACACTTATTATCATCATCTCATTTGTGAGTACAGCAATATTGACGTTGCTATTGACTATTTGGATTAGGGGGAGAAAAAAGGAAATCGGAATTTTACTTTCTACTGGAAAAAGTAAGCGAAACATTATTGCACAATTTTTTACTGAAACGGTAATGGTTGCAATGGTCGCGTTTGCATCTTCTGCTTTGCTTGGCAAATTGATTGCAGGCAAAGCAAGTGATTTTTTATTGTCCAGAGTTACGAGCGGAACAGCAAATCTGAATATTCAGATTTCGGCGGGGTATCTTCTTCCCGTGTATATGATTGGAATTGTACTTATAGCTGTATCTGTTGCAGTGGCTTCGTGGACAGTTATCCGATTAAAGCCAAGAGATATTCTATCAAAAATGAGTTAAAGGAGGATATATACAATGTGCATTATGGAAGTTTGTAATATAAAGTATTCATATGATGGGAGGAAGCCTGTTCTTAAAAAAGTATCAGCAAAGTTTGAGCTTGGAAAAATTTATACGATTCTTGGTCCGTCTGGATGCGGAAAAACGACTTTACTCTCTTTGTTAGGGGCATTAGACAGTCCTACTGATGGACAAATCCTTTTTCGAGGCGAAGATATTGAAAAAACAGGACTTGCCGCTCACCGAAAAAATAATGTAGCATTTATTTTTCAAAGCTACAACTTGATTGATTACATGACACCAGCCGAAAATGTGGCACTGACTTCAAAATTACCGCCACTTCCTATTTTGGAGCGTCTGGGACTGACAAAAGAAGAGGCGAGGAGAAATGTACTAAAGCTTTCGGGTGGTCAGCAACAACGAGTGGCAATTGCACGTGCGTTAGCTTCAGACGCAGATGTCATTCTTGCTGATGAACCAACCGGCAATCTTGATGAGGATACGGCTGCTGAAATTACAGATATTTTAAAAGAGTGTGCCCATCAAATGAACAAGTGTGTTGTCATCGTTACACATTCAAATGACCTTGCAAAGCAAGCCGATGTTGTACTTAGATTGAAAAAAGGAGAATTACAGACCAAAGTTAGATAAATTCTAATAAGACAAGCCTACCGAATAACAAAACGGCATTTGGGCGGGAAGACATTAAAAAGGGATAACAGGACTTGAACCTGCACCTCGCAGAAACTGGATCTTAAGTTGACACAGCAAAGCGTATCAGGTGCTGTCTACATAGAAATCCCCAGATTCGCTCTGTTGGAAATCTTGCTAAAGGAGGGGATGCCAATGTTGACCATCGAAGGTCTGATTGCAGTGATCAGTTTATGTCTGACCGCTTTCGGACTCGGTTACACAATTGGATGCAAATCACAAAAATAACCGCCCCAGTCTCACAAACTAAGCGGTTATATTTGTAATCAATTTTTGTGGACTAACCGTCTATCGGTAGCACTTCTTTATATGTATAATAACATTCACAAAGAAATATGTCAATGAAGGCTTTTTGCTCAAATTAATAATTCTATCAGTCAAGAGACTCGCAAACGAATTCTTTCCTTACTATATATGTAAAGCAACGCACATAAACCTACGGATGCACGAAGAAAAGAAAATAAAAACTTTGAAACAGATTGAAAAGTAGAGGGTCTTATAAGTAGAGGAGGTGATAAAGTGGGTACGCCAGATTTTGAAAACATATATACGGAGTATTTCTCTGATGTATATAAATATGTGTTATCTCTCTGTCGCAATGAAGCTACGGCGGAAGAAATCACACAAGAAACATTTTTTAAAGCTATGCGTAATATAGAAAAATTTAATGGGAATTGCAAATTATATGTGTGGCTTTGTCAAATCGCAAAGAACACTTATTTTAAATCTGCTACAAAGCAAAAACATATTCTGCCAGAGATGGATACAGATACCCCAGACTCTGCATTGGATTCTGTATTCGTAGGTCAAGAATATCTATGGAATACGTGGCAGCATAAATGGCTCATAAGTAAAAGCCGCATTGGAATGTATTTATCCAAAGCCATGCTTGCCTCATTGACCGCAATAGCAATATTTTTATCTTATGAAGTAATTGCGCTGTTGTTTTCTGGACAAATGAAAGCTTTGTTTACGATTGAGTATGTAGCGGGTTTGATTTGTGGAAGTTTTCTCTATGCGTCGTTAGGGGCAGTTATTTGTTTAGTGAAACTTTGGCAACGGCGATTTTAAATATCAGTAGTCTTTTTAATGGCATAGGTAAAATTGGGGAATGGTTTGTGCAGCACACGGTTTATGGAATGTCATTAACCATTTATTGGAACACTTGTTTTTCGTAAGTATGAATTATAGATTGGGAGGAAAATATCTTAGAATAAAGTATTGACTCTGACGTTACGTGATAGGGTAGTATTCTTTTTGGAGGTGATGAACATGAAGAAATCAATCAGTGAGATGGCAAAGTTGTCAGGTGTATCCGTGCGTACGCTTCATTATTATGATGAGATAGGATTGCTTGTACCAAGCGAAGTAATATCTGAAACCGGTTATAGATATTATGATGAAAATTCTTTGGAAAAATTGCAGCAGATACTATTTTACAGAGAATTAGATTTTCCATTGAAAGAGATTGCACAGATCGTGAGTGCCTCTGATTATAACAAAGAGAAAGCATTAACAAGGCAAAGAGAGTTATTAAAGCTTAAGAGAAAAAGACTTGATAAGCTGATAGGACTCTTGGATGCAAATCTGAAAGGAGATACTACCATGAGTTTTGATGAATTTGATACAACAGAAATTGATGAAGCTAAGGCAAAATATGCAGAGGAAGTGAAGGGACGCTGGGGAGGTACTGATGCCTATACACAAAGTCAGAAAAAGACTGCACATTACACAAAAGAAGACTGGAACCGTATTAATGACGAGCAAGAAGACTTACAAAAACAGTTTGCAGAATGTATAGGAGAAAATCCAGCAAGTGAAAGGGTTCAGGAATTGGTTAGACGGTGGCAGAAACACATTACGGATTATTATTATGACTGTACGAAGGAAATATTATCTGGTCTTGGTCAGATGTATGTGCTAGACGAGCGTTTTACCAAGAATATTGATAAGCATGGTAAAGGCACTGCGAAGTTTATGAGCGAAGCATTTGAAGTGTATTGCAAGAAGTATTGACAGATAGAGCACAGCTATGTGAATTTGGATTGGAAAACTGCCAAAGAAACTCTTTTTGAGGATTTTTGGGCAAACAAAAAAGCCCCAACCCCTTGCATAACAAGAAATCAGAACCCTTAGTGCGGATAACAGGACTTGAACCTGCACCTCGTAGAGACTAGATCCTAAGTCTAGCGCGTCTGCCAATTCCGCCATATCCGCATATCTGGCACAATTTATCAGTGCAAAAAGTATAATAGCACGACCAGCTATCAAAAGTCAAGTGAACCCTTCTTGAATTTCTACAGAGTTATTCATAACTGTAGAAAAAGTATTGTGGAAAAAATAAAAGAGTTTTGCTATAAGGAAACATGAAAGTTCGCTGATATGCTATAATCTACTTGTTGAAAACAGTTTTGGAGAGGAGCGCATATGATTAAGCTGGTTGTAACAGATATTGACGGCACTTTATTAGAAGAGGGAACCGATAAAATTAATACGGAAATCTATGATGTGGTGGAGGAACTAAAGAAGCAGGGAACTATTTTTGCAGCCGCAAGTGGGAGGCAGTATAACAGTATTCGGCATGTCTTTTCGCCGATTGCGAATGACATGATTTTTATTTGCGAAAATGGAACGAATATTATTTGCCGTGGTTATGACATGGACGCGACGATACTTAATAAACAGGATGCAAGAGATCTGATCAAATATATTCGTACATTGGATGACTGCTATATGACTGTTTCCTCGAAAGAGGCTATTTATGTCGAAAACCGTGATCCGGCGTTTTTGGATCTGATGATCAATGGATATAAGAATGAAATACGGATCGTGGACGATCTGTTGAGTGAGGATCGAGATATACTTAAGATCTCGATTTATAAGGAAAGCGGGGTTGACAGTATCGCACAGCAGACGATTGATGACTGGAAGGACCGGTTCCGTGTGACTGTTGCCGGAGGTCCGTGGCTTGATTTCATGGATTATCAGGCGGATAAGGGAAATGCAATTGCAAAGATTCAGGAGATACTTCATATCAGTAAGGAAGAGACGATGGCGTTTGGCGATAACCACAATGACATCGGGATGCTCAATCACGCAGGAGAGAGTTACGCGGTAGCGAATGCGCGAACTGCAGTGAAAGAGGCGGCCAAGTATGTGGCAAAAGCAAATACGGAAGACGGTGTGCTTCTGGTGCTGAAAGAACTTGTGGAGAAACAGAGAAAGCAGAAGGTGAAGGATGCCGATTAATTCAGTTATTGAGATGTCAGGCGCCTGTGTTATCAAAGACAGTGGTAATTCTAATCCTTTTCAAAGGGATAGATGACACCCCATGTTTTCCGGAGGGAATTCATCCACTGCATGAGAAGCAGTGTCTCTGAGTGCGGCATCGCCGCACATTCCAGAGAGCCCGCCTCAAGAGCTTTTTGGCAGGCGATTAATTCATACTCATAGCCATTGATCTGTTCTGGAATTGGCACATCCTTCACAACATTGTCCGAAGAATCATAGATCGTAATCTTAGAGAAGTTATTCAAATCACAGATTCGAATGGAGCCGTCTGTTCCATAAATTACACCCTCATTTTTAAACTCGGAAAGCATGGAAAACCGCAGCTGTGCTGTTTTGCCATTGCCGTAATACAATTTGAGCTCATCGTCCGCATCCACTCCGGTATGATACAGCTGCGTATTGCTTTCAAATTTTGTCACATCATTTCCAAAGAACATGGACGCAAATGTCAATGGATATACTCCGAGATCTAACAATGCACCGCCGGCCAATTCCGGAGCCTGCATGCGATTGATGTGGCTGAGTGGATATGAAAATTCTGCGGTCAGTGAAGTGGGATCGCCGATGATACCACTATCTAAAAGCTCCAGAACTATCTGACGGGACGGCATATACCGTGTCCAGATTGCCTCGGTTGCAAAGATCTGCTCTTTCTTTGCCCGCGACAGCAGACTCTTGGCCTGAGCTGCATTTGCAGTGAAGGCTTTTTCGACAAGTATTGGTTTTTGATGTGTGAGACAGAGCACCGCATTTTCATAATGCATTGCGTGAGGTGTCGCGATATATACTAAATCTACATTTTCGTCAGCAACCAGCTCCTCGTAAGAACCATAGGCTTTTTCGAAGTTCCATTTCCCCGCAAATGCACAGGCTTTTTCCAATGAGCGTGAAGCAATCGCATATGCATGGAAGGTTTCATCCAATCCGTTGATTGCGACCGCCATCTGACCGGCAACGTTGCCGGCTCCCATAATTGCAATATTCATGATATCTCTCCTTTTCATATCAGCTTGCCAATGAAGTAAACGAAGCATCGGCTTTTGTCAATAGTATACAGATGTAGAAGTAGCGGCAATCTGTTCCCCGTATGTTACATAGGTCTCATACCCTGCCTTGGTATTTGCCAGAAGATCGGCATCAACGTTAACTGCATCTTTCTGAAGCAGCAGCACGATGGTGGAACCGCCAAATTCGAACCGGCCTTTTTCTGTCCCTTTTGTTACGGCGCAGGAGGAACGATCTTTATTTACAATTTTACCGACCATGAGGGCGCCAACCTCCATTGAGAGGATGGTGCCCATATTTTTGGTTTTGAGCAGACAAAATTCGCGGGTATTCATTTTATAGATGGGCATCACATCATTTGCAATCGGATTTACGGTGTGAAAAATGCCGGGAATCCGGTGCTGCTTTGATTTGAGTCCATCGGCTGCGTAGCAGTAGCGGTGATAATCATCGACCGTCAGGCGGATTACCATGGCACAGCCACCGGCATATTTCGCGGCAAGCTGGCGGCTGCCAACGAGCTGCGCAACGGTGTAGCTGGTATCCTTGATGCAGAGCGAGCAGTCATTGTGGATGGGATATACACTGAGTTTGCCATCGCATGGGCTGATCAGAACCTTCTCTGATTTGGCAACCGGACGATACCGGGGTCTGATTTTTCTCGTGAAGAAATCATTGTAAGAAGTATAGAGCTTTGGCTCGTAAAGGCGCAGATCGATTGCATTGCGGCGGACAAAGCCTGAGATCAGTCCGGCGGAAAGACGGGTGTTCATAACTCTTCCGCCGATTTTGGAAAACAGAGGGGAGACGAGTGGTTTTAACAGCATTCGTCCCGGCGCACTGGTATAAAGCATACGAAGCAATCGATCCTGCGCCGAATCTTCTGTTGTAACATTTCCATATCGGTCCATGTATTTCATAAAAACTCCTTCCTATTAGCAGAGGTGCAGCAATTTTAATACCGCCAGTCCGACAATGACGACTATGATGGCCAAAACGGCGTTTGCAGGCTTTTTCAAGCGGAAATCCGTGACGTACAGAACGGCGATGGACAGTATGACAATCTGCAGTGCAAAGACAAAATTCAGACGAAGAAGCGGTCGCAGTACCATGACAAGCGGAAGTGCGATGGCGCTGGAAGTGATTGGAAGACCGTGATACACATTGCATTCTCCCTCCGGACATTCCTCATGTTTTTCGGTCATTACATTATAAAATGCTAAGCGAATCAGACCTGTCAGTACGAAAATCATCAAAATAATGATGCCTGCAGGATGATTCATTCCCATCTGAAAACAGATAATTGCCGGAGCAATTCCGAAACAGACCATATCACAAAGCGAATCAATCTGAACACCAAAACGTTGTTCATCAATCGTGCGGTCTTTTTTGGTACGTGCAATCTTGCCATCGAACATATCACAGAGACCGGAGAGTGCAAGTGCGGTCACCGCCAGCTTCAGGTACCCGCAGACGGCTAAGAAAATCCCGCCGACTGAAATGAGAAGGCTGATATATGTAAGTATCACCGTATAATCATAAAATCCTAAAATTTGTTTATCTTTCTGCATAGTTTCTTTTTCCCCCAATTGTAAAATTTGCCAGAACAGTCAGAGCTGCGCTCAGAATGAGTTCTGTATAATAACTAAGTCCTCTGCTCAAAATCATGCCGGGCAGCAGGAGCTTTACTCCGAATACCGGAATAAAAATAGTTAAGAATAATGTTTCACTGATTCCCATTCCACCGGGAAGCGGCAGCATATCGACGGAGACGGAAATCACCGCCTGTAACAGGACGATGACTGCGACAGAGTATTCCTTTAATCCGAAGGCGCGGTAGACAAAATAAGTAGATAAAAACAGTGCGAATCTCTGTGCAAATGTAATCACAAGTACATTGATGATTACCTGCTTATGTTCCTTCAGATAAACCGCAGTATCCTGATACTCGGTCATTGCGGCATCCAGCCGCTGATGACGCTTTTCTTTCTTTTTCATCAGATGCAGTTTCTCAAGCAGCCAGAGCCCGCGGGTTAAAATGTCCTTTGCAAGTGTTGTGTGAAAGACCAGTATGAACATAGCCGTGACGCACAGCACATTTAAGAGAATCCCCAGATGAAAGACCGGGAGGATATCCATTAAATACTGCCTGATAAATCCATTTCCGAAAATGAGAATCGCAAGTCCGATGACAACGAGAACGGCTTTATAAGTAATCGTGACAACCATCAATACGAGCGTCGAGACCGGAATCGGTATCTGTTCCTTCTTCATATAATAGATCTGAGCTGGCTGTCCGCCGGATGCGGAGGGCGTGATGCAGCTGAAGAAAAAGCCAATCGATGAAAATAAAAAGCAGGTCCATTTCCGCAGGTGGATGTTCAGTGTGTGCATCATATAAAAGATGATGATGGATTCACCCCAGATAAAAAACACCACACAGGCAACCGCCGGCAACAGATAGAAGGGGTTGACGGTGCTGATGATATCCAGGATTTTGCCGAGGTCTTCGCCGTGGAAGATTCCGTAGACTGTTCCGGCAAAGACAACAAGCAGGAACAGTACCTGTAATAATAATTTTTTCTTATTCTCCATTGTTCTTTTGTTCCATTCTGCCGCGTAGTAAGCAGCCGGCTTGTTGTTCCATCCATTCGGAAATGCGCAGGTAAATCCGGTAGCCGTTCGTTCGCTGGCTGATTGCGTAAGTAATCTCTGCAGCTGCAATACCGGCAATCACATCTATGAGGACATGCTGCTTGAGGCATACGGTCGAGATACAGACGGTGACGGCGAGCGCGTAGGAGACAGCCCGGTACCATTTGGGAATCCAGCTGCATTTCCGAAGACCGACGCAGCAGTACCAGCTGACCATGCAGTGAATCGACGGAAACAGATTGTTTGCCGCATCAATCGAATACAGGAAGCGTACCAGCTGGGTCCAGACATCATTTCCAATCAGGTCGGGTCTTGTATTCGTTGTCGGAAAGAAAAGAAAGCAGACCAGACAGATGATTCGCCCGTAAAAATCAGCAGTAAAAAAACGGAAGCATACTTCCTTGTCACTACATGCAATCAGGGCGTAATTCAAAATCCAGAACAGATAACAGCCGAGATAGACGATAATAAACTGTGGAATAAAGGGAATTTGTGCATCGAGCTGAGAATCCAGATTGTAGTGGCGGACATTACTCATGAGAAGTCGTGTTCCAAAATAGACGCAGCTATTAACAAGAAGAGCAATTAGTAATGGTGGAATTTTAAGTTTATCTCGCATGAATAATCCTTTCAAATCGTGTTTTATATTTGTATATATTACACGATTTGCCATAAAAAGACCATGAAATGACTGCAATCTTAAGAATAATTTTAAAATTCTTAAGGAAAACGGTGTTTTCTTGCGAAAACAGGACCTCAGTGATATACTTGGATTTGTAAAAACAGAATCAGGTGACAGAGAGTAAAGAAAGAAAAACTGAGGGTATTACATGCAGAAGGATTTAACAAAAGGAAGTATTTTTCGAAATCTGGCAGTGTTCTCACTGCCTTTTTTCTTGTCATATTTTTTACAGACATTATATGGGCTGGCGGACTTATTTATCATCGGGCAGTTCAATGGATCGGATTCTATTACCGCAGTGTCCATCGGAAGCCAGATTATGCATATGCTGACCGTCATTATCGTCGGTCTTGCGATGGGAACGACGGTTATGATCAGCCGGTTCGTGGGCGCCAAAAAAGAGAAAGAGGTTTCGCAGGCAATCGGAAACAGTATCACGCTGTTTGCAATTGTGGCTGTCGTATTATGCGTAGTTTTGATTGCGGCTGTTGCACCGATCGTGTCGATAATGTCAACACCGATGGAAGCGGCAGAGCAGACGAGAAGTTACCTGCTGATCTGTTTTGCCGGAATCCCGTTTATTATTGCGTATAACATGATCAGTGCGATTTTCCGTGGACTCGGCGATTCCAAAAGTCCGATGTACTTTGTGGCGGTTGCGTGCGTGGTCAATATTGTGCTTGATTATGTGCTTATCGGTGTGTTTGATATGCGTGCGGCAGGCGCCGCTCTCGGCACGGTGATTTCACAGACCATCAGTGTTCTCTTTGCACTTGTCTCTATTATAAAAGGCAAGAATCATTTGAGTCTGAAACGCAGGAATTTAATTCCGGATAAGCAGATGATGGGAAATATCATGAAAATCGGTCTGCCGGTTTCCCTTCAGGACGGCTTTGTTCAGGTATCATTTATTATCATTACGATTATTGCAAATATGCGTGGTGTGGAGATCGCGGCTGCGGTTGGAATTGTGGAGAAGATTATCAGCATGCTCTTTCTGGTTCCATCTAGTATGTTATCTGCGGTATCTGCACTTGCAGCGCAGAATATGGGGGCGGGGAAAAACGACCGTGCAACGAAGACCCTGCAGTATGGAATTGGAATCACGGTGATTTTTGGTGTCCTCTGTTCTCTTGTGATACAGTTCATTGCAAAACCGCTCATCGGTTCGTTTACAAACGATACAGCCGTTGTACTCTTCGGCGTGCAATATCTGAAAACATATGTGTTTGACTGTATTTTTGCGGGAATTCATTTCTGCTTCAGCGGATATTTCTGTGCATACGGAAAATCGATGTATTCCTTTATCCATAATGTTGCGGCAATTATACTGGTCCGCATTCCGGGGGCGTATCTGGCGTCTGTGTATTATCCGGATACACTGTCACCGATGGGATGCGCTGCACCAGCAGGCTCGCTGTTTTCAGCGCTGATCTGTGTGGGCTTGTTTGCGTATATGCGAAAGAAAAGGTAGAACCGGAACACAATCTACACATTTGTAACACATTAAATTCACATTTCACTGCTAGAGTATTTCCTAGATAATCAACCCATGGTTGATGACAAGATATAGGAGGCAGGAAAAGTGATTGAAGTTAAAAACTTAGTAAAAAAATATGGCAGCCATATAGCCGTAGATCATCTCTCTTTCTCGATTGAGAAGGGACAGATCTACGGTTTTCTTGGTCCAAACGGAGCGGGAAAGTCCACAACGATGAACATTATGACCGGCTATCTCGGCGCGACGGAGGGTCAGGTCATTATCAACGGCCATGACATATTAAAGGAACCGGAAGAAGCGAAGAAGAGCATCGGATACCTGCCGGAGCTGCCGCCGCTCTACACGGATATGAGAGTCTGTGAATATCTGCAGTTTGCAGCGGAGCTCAAAGGAATCAAAAAGGCTAAAAGGGAGGAATCGGTAGAAGAGGTCGTAAAGCTCGCAAAATTAAAGGACGTGGAAATGCGTCTGATTCGTAATCTGTCCAAAGGCTACAGACAAAGAGTCGGGTTAGCGCAGGCTATGCTGGGATTCCCGGAAATCATAATTCTTGATGAGCCAACGGTTGGTCTTGATCCAAAACAGATTATTGAAATCAGAGAATTGATCCGTAAGCTTGCAAAAAATCATACGGTTATTCTGAGTTCACATATTCTGGCGGAGGTCAGCGAAGTATGTGATACGGTGCTCATCATTTCCAAAGGGAAATTAGTTGCAAGTGATACACCGAAGAATCTGGAAAAATTGATGGCGGGAGCGGAATCCATTGAAATCACTACAAAGGCGAGCCGCTCTGACGTCAGAGAAATCCTGTCCGGAGTGGAAGGCATCATCGAAATCAAGACCGAGCAGAAGCAGGACGGTACGACATATGCCAAGATTGATATGGAGGAGGATCAGGACATTCGCGAAGCAGTATTCTTTGCATTTGCAAAAGCACAGAAAGCACTGCTGTCGATGAATCATACAAAAGTTTCGCTGGAGGATGTCTTCCTCGAACTGACACAGAGTGAAAAGCAGGATCTGGCAGAGGATGATGAAGACTTGCAGGACCCCGAAGAAACTGCGGATGAAAAAATAATGGAGGAGGATGAGACAGATGAAAGCAATATTTAAGAGAGAATTACAATCTTATTTTACCTCCATGATTGGATGCGTATTTATTGCAGTTGTAGTTGCATTTACGGGGATTTACTTCCTCGCATATAACCTGAACGGAGGCTATCCGTATTTTGCATACGCACTGGGCGGAGCGCTCATTGTATTTCTGGTTGCGATTCCGATTCTGACGATGCGCAGCTTTTCGGAGGACCGCAAGAATAAAACCGATCAATTGTTACTTACCTCACCGGTGAGCGTGACGAAGGTGGTTCTCGGCAAATTTTTTGCAATGGCAGTGATGTTTTTGATTCCGAATATCATTTTTCTGTTCTTCCCGTGGATCATCAAGATGCAGGGGACGGCATATATCGGCGCAGATTACCTGTCGATTCTGGTGTTTTTCCTGCTGGGCTGCGTGTACATTTCCATTGGAATGTTCATCTCGGCACTGACAGAAAGCCAGATTATCGCGTGCATCAGTACGTTTGGTATCCTTCTTATATTATATCTCTGGAATGGTATCATAAGCTTCCTGCCAAGCAGCGCAGTTGGAAATGCAATTGGACTAATCATCATTCTGACTGCGATTGTGGTCTTTATATTCCACATGACCGGCAACTTTATCATCAGCGCAGCGATTGAAGCAATCGGCGTGATTGCCACGGCTGCAGTGTGCATTGTGAAATCAAGCTTACTTGAGAACCTCTTAAGCACTTGGCTTGGCAAACTGGCATTGACAGATATTTTCTCCGGCGTGGCCGATAACAGTATCTTTGATGTCAGCGGACTTGTGCTGTATCTGTCCATTATTGTACTTTTTGTGTTCCTGACTATTCAGGCAATACAAAAGAGACGCTGGAGCTAGGAGGGAGATCATCGTGAATAAAATAAAAAAACTATTTCAGACAAGTGAATCAAAGCATGGAAGCTACAGTGTGGGCGTGACTGCAATTGTGATCGCAATCATCGTGGTCATCAACCTGATTGTCGGGCAGCTTCCCGAAAATATACGAAACATTGATATCAGCAGTAATAATCTGTACGACATTTCCACGGTTACAACGGATCTTCTGGATACGCTGGAGCACAAAATTACACTTACGGTGTTGGCAAACAAGGAAGATACCGATGATAGAATTAAGACCTTTATCAGCAAATACGCAGCGTTATCCAAAGATATTTCAGTGACATGGATCGATCCGGTTCTGCATCCATCGGCACTGACGGAATACGAGACAGATGCAAACACCATCGTGGTTGGATGTGCGGATACCGACAAGACAACAACGGTTGCGTTTTCTGACATTCTGGTAGTTGACGAGTCAATGGCCTATTATTATGGAAGTTCCGACCCGACCGAATTCGACGGCGAAGGACAGCTGACCAGTGCTGTGAACTATGTGACGAGCGATGTTACAAAAACAATTTACCGCACAACCGGACATGGAGAATCTACATTCTCGACCACGATTTCCGATATGATGGAAAAGTCAAACTATACCGTGACGGAACTGGATCTGTTTCAGGAAGGTGTGATTCCGGAGGATTGTGATCTGCTTCTGTTCGATGCACCGACCAATGATTTGACGAAGGATGAGAAGACCGTTGTGACAGATTATCTGGCAGCCGGAGGAAAAGTGATGGTGATTCTGGGTGATACAGAAAGCTCAGCGCTCCCAAATCTCAGTGCACTTTTGAAGGACTATGGATTTGAACAGGCAGAGGGCTACATTGCAGATACTTCGAGCAACTATCAGGGAAATTATTATTATATTATTCCGACACTTTCCGTGTCCGGCAATCTTGCAAATGGGATTTCGTCCCAGACAACACTGGTGGTCAATGCGAGAGGATTCAATCAGGCAGATCCGGTGCGCGATACCATTACCATGGTTCCGTTTATGACAACGTCCGATAAGGGCTATGCGGTTACCGATGAAAATAATGCAGCAGAAGGCACCTATGTACTCGGTGGTGTCGCAACAGAGGAGGTTGACGATGGAACGGCCCAGCTCACTGCAATATCAGCGGCTTCGCTGATTGATTCGCAGATTACCGATGCGTTCAGTTCACTGGAAAATGTAACCCTCTTCATGAATGCAGTCAGCAACAACTTTGACGGTGTGACCAATCTTTCCATTGAGGCAAAAACACTGACGACCGAGACAAATACAATGCAGCACGGCGGCGTAATCAGCCTGTTCCTGATCTTTGGCATTCCGGTTCTTGTAATTGTCGGAGGATTTGTTGTATGGTTTAAGAGAAGAAAAGCGTAGAGGTGTAAAATATGTCAGACAAGAAAAAAAGACAAATGGGAATTCTCCTTGGCGTATTCGCTGTTCTGCTGATCTGCTTTCTGGGAATCCAGATGTGGAATAAAAAGCAGGATGAGAAAAAGACCGAGGAAGAGCAGGCAAATAAAATTTATATGACTGACATTTCGGATGTGACCGCTGTTACCTATAACGGCGGCACAGATACGATGTCATTTCAGAAAAATGAGGATGGCGACTGGTATGTGGCAGCGGATGAAGCATTTCCGCTGAACCCGGATACCGTGGAACGTATCGTTGACACTTACAGCAGGCTGGAGGCGGACCGGAAGCTGACAGAGGGCGATGATATTTCCGCGTACGGGCTCGATGCTCCGACCTATTATGTCGCGCTGACGGACAGCGCCGGAAATGAGACAATTATAAATATTGGAAATTCCGCAGAGGATGATTATTATGCAATGGTTGACGGTGAGGAGACTGTCTATACGATTCCGGCAAGTAATCTGGAGGATATGCAGACCGCGCTGAGTGATATGGCACAGCTGGATACGTTTCCATCCATTGGAAGTGGAAATATCGTCAGCGAGGTGATTCAGACCGGCGACAGCACGACGACCTACAAGGCATCAAATGATGACGATTCCGAGGCAGTCGCAGCCGTTGTCGGCGGACTGAGTGTGATTTCACTGGATACTCCGGTGGATTATCATATGGCAGATGCGGATGCCGCAAAATACGGACTGGATGAGGAAAACAAAACAACAGTCACTGTGACTTATACCGATGACGATGAGAAGGAACAGACGGCAGTTCTGTATCTGGGAAATGAGGATGACAGCGGAAACCGCTATGTCCAGATGGACGGATCAAAGATTGTATATACGGTTACGGTGGAAATCTGCAACAATATTTTGAACATTGCGGATGACACAGATGAGGCGGCAGAATAGGTAATTTGACAAAAGTTTAGACTTATTTAATGAGAAATGTGTAATGTTAATAAGATTTTAATTGACATAACGCCTGAAAAGTCCGAGAATATATCGTATGTTAAACGAAATGAGGCGTGAAAATATGAAAGAAAAATTGATTCGGTTTATGCAGGGAAGATACGGAGTAGATTCCCTTTCTAAAGTAATTACGACGATTGGTTTCATTGTCTTGATACTGGGGATGTTCCTGAAGACGAATGTGATGTACTGGATTGGATGGGTGCTTGTGATTTACGCGTACTTCCGCATCTTTTCGAAGAATGTCGGCAAGCGGGCGCAGGAGAATCAGCTGTATCTGAATAAGACCTATAAGCTGCGCTGCAAATTTGCAGCGTGGAAGAACCAACTTGCACAGAGTAAGAATTATCACATATATGCATGTCCGAGCTGTAAGCAGAAGATCCGCATCCCGAGAGGAAAAGGAAAGATTGAAATACGCTGTCCGAAGTGCGGGACGACATTTGTGAAGAGGAGCTAATATGTTTGGGTATATCATCATCAATAAAGCAGAGATGAAGTTTAAAGATTTTGATCTTTACCATTCTTATTACTGCGGTCTGTGCAGTGTGCTGAAGGAGAAGTATGGGAAGCGCGGTCAGATGACGTTGTCCTACGATATGACTTTTTTGCTCCTGCTGCTGACCGGTCTGTATGAACCTGAGGTACAGAAGGGGAAGGCAAGGTGCATCGCGCATCCGTTAGAGAAGCATGTGACCTCCATCAATGAGTATACCGGTTATGTGGCAGACATGAACATCATGCTGTCCTATTATAAATGCAAAGATGACTGGCAGGATGAGAAGAAGTATTCGAAGAGGCTGTTTGCGAAGCTGCTGGAATCGAAGAACCGGAAGATTCAGGAACGGTATGAAGAGAAGGCGAAGATCATCGCGGAGAATCTGGAGCAGATTTACCGCAGCGAGCAGGAAGATGAGAATAATATCGATAAGATGGCCGGTTATTTCGGAGAGATCATGGGTCAGATTTTTATGTATCAGGATGATATCTGGAAAGATAATTTGTACCATATCGGATTTTATTTGGGTAAATTCATTTATTTGATGGATGCGTACGAGGATATTGAAGAGGACATTAAGAAGAACAATTACAATCCATTCATCAAGACATGGCGGCAGCCGGATTTTGATGAAAAATGCCGGAACATTTTAACGATGATGATGGCTGAATGCTCAAAAGAATTTGAAAAACTTCCGATAATCGAGTATACTGATATTCTGCGTAACATTCTGTATTCCGGAGTGTGGTGCAGATATGAACTCGTAAGAGCAAAAAGAAGCGAAAAGAGCAAGGAGAAATAATGGATCCATATAAAGTGTTGGGAGTGGAACGTTCCGCTTCCGATGATGAGATAAAGAAAGCGTACCGCGGACTGAGCCGCAAGTATCATCCGGATGCGAATATTAATAATCCGAATAAAGATCAGGCCGAGGCAAAATTCAAAGAGATACAGCAGGCCTATCAGCAGATTATGAAGGAAAAAGAGTACGGCGATTCGTCTTATGGCGGCAGTGGCAGTCCCTACGGCGATTTTGGCGGTTTCGGTGGATTTGGCGGTTTCGGCGGGCAGCAGAGACAGAATACGAACCAGAGCGAGAGTGATATCCATCTGCAGGCAGCGGCCAATTACATCAGGAGCGGTCATTACAAAGAGGCGCTGAATGTATTAGAAGGAATTTCGAATCGAAGTGCCCTCTGGTATTTTTACAGCGCATCGGCGAATTCCGGTGCCGGGAATAATGTGGCTGCGCTCGAGTATGCGCAGAAGGCGGCATCCATGGAACCCGATAATATGCAGTATCAGATGCTGCTGCAGCGGCTTCAGGGCGGCGGAGGATGGTATCAGAGCCAGCAGAGTGCTTATGGTTATCCGGTTATGGGTGGCAGCAATCTGTGTCTGAAGCTGTGTATTGCGCAGGCAGTCTGTAGTATGTGCTGCGGCGGTGGCGGAATGTGCTTTGGCGGCGGAACGCCCGGAACCTATATGTAAAGTTAAAAAGTCTGACAGCAGTTGCAAGGGCAACACGCTGTCAGGCTTTTGCGTTTTGACGTTCTTGGAAATGAGGCTTTTCGGTATGATTTTCACACAGGTGGCAAGCACTCTGATTTTGTGATAGAATAGACTCAACTACAGCAAAAGGGGCTATGGCAGATGATAAAAGATAAGAAGAGAATTGTGTTTGCTCTGCTGGGAATCGTTATTCTGGCAGTTGTTTTGATTATGGCGGCGTTTTTCGGAACGAAAAAGACGAAGACACAGCGGGCACCGATTCGTATGGGTGTGAAATCGGTAGATCCGGTAGCAGATTCTTCGGATTTTGTTATGCTCTCCGATGTGGATCCGGACATTATGCAGGAGATCCGGTATTATACGACTTACAATTTTATGGGAAGGCAGATGACCGGATTTGATGCACCGGTTGCGATTCTCACAAAGGAAGCGGCGGATGCGCTCCACAAGGCGAATGAGAAATTCATGCGCAACGGCTATTGTCTGAGAATATATAATGCGTACTGTCCGAAGACGACGGTGGATGCGATGTACCGCTGGTCCAAGGATGTCAATGACATTTCCAATCAGAAGTATTTTTATCCGAATATGAAGGACAAGACGCTGCTGTTTCGGGAGGGGTATCTGTCCGTGAACAGCGATTATTCGCGTGGGAGCACCGTGGCGGTGACGCTGGTGGATCTCGAAAATGGAAAAGAAGTGGACATGGGCAGTGTGTTTGATTATTTTGATGAGAGCTCACTTACGAATACGACGGGCATTTCCGAGGAACAGAAGGCAAATCGTGCGTATCTGGAGATGATAATGGAAAAATGTGGCTTTCTGTCATCGGGAAATGTCTGGTGGCAGTTTACACTGGAGGAGGAACCGTATCCGGAAACGTACTTTGAATTTTCAGTAGATATTTTGACGAAGGAGGTTTATTTTTAAATGATTAAAGTAATAGCAGCAGACTTAGACGGAACGCTTTTGGGGACCAATCATGTGCTGAACCGAACGACCTACGAGGCGATTTTGCGGGCGCAGAGGGCTGGCATCCGGTTTGTGGTCGCGACAGGGCGGGATTATATAGGCGCAATAAGAACCTTTAACGGATTTGATCTGGGGTGTGACTGGATTGTGGCAAGCGGCGCAGAAATCAGAAATAGTAAGGGGGAGGTTTTACAGAGCATTCCTATGAGACCGGAAAATTTCCCGATTATTCTGGACCGGCTAAAGGGTCTGGATGTGCATACTCGTTTTTGCGTTACGGGGAAGGATTATGTCATCGGTGATGAAGAGGAAGTGATGAAGAACCTGATGGAGGAAGCGAAATTATGGCTGAATTTAAAAGAAGGTGAAAATATAAAGGAAAACAAAGAATTCAAGGTGGCACAGCAGAGAGTTCGCTGTATTGGAAGTCTGGAGGAGCTGCTTGCGGAGAATTTAGCAATCTATAAGGTTTTCGTTTCCTCAGCAAATCTGGAGCAGATCGCACTTGTGAACGAGCGTCTGGCGGATTTGACGGACATTGCATCGGCATCATCGTTCGTGACCAACGTGGAGCTGACGGATGTAAAAGCGCAGAAGGGACCGATCATCAAGCAGTATATCGAAGAGCGCGGATATCGGATGGACGAGGTCATGGTGCTCGGAGACAGCCTGAATGATTATTCGATGATCTCGATGGATTTCGGCGCGACGATCGCGATGGAAAATGGAATGGAGGAGATTAAGAAAGCAGCCAAATATGTGACGAAATCGAACGCGGAAAACGGTGTGGCTTATACGATTGATAGACTGCTGGCAGTGCAGGGGAGGCAGGTAAAAAATGGGAACTATTAAAAATGTGACGAAGCAGACAGACAACCGGTTTTTGAATATCTATGAACTGGACCGGGAAAATAAGACTGGAAAACCGGGGAAATACTGGGTCGCTTCCAGAGCTAAGGACATTGATGGATTAAAACTAAAGAGCGGAGTGGTCAACCCGGATGGAATTATCATTTATGCGATTTGTGAAGGAAAGGTGGTTCTGATTCGCCAGTACCGTTATCCGCTCGGCGGCTATATCTATGAATTCCCGGCGGGACTTGTGGATGACGGGGAGGACATGATGGAGGCCGGAATTCGCGAGATGAAGGAAGAAACCGGGCTGACTCTGGAACCCATTCCTGTGGACCGTGCATTTTCCAAACCGTATTTCACATCCGTCGGCATGTCGGATGAGGCGTGTGGAACCATTTACGGATATGCGTCCGGTCAGGTTACGCAGAAATATCAGGAGGAGAGCGAGGAAATCGAGATCGTACTTGCGGATAAGGATGAGGTTCGCAGGATCTTAAGAGAAGAAAATGTGGCGATTATGTGCTCATATATGTTGATGCATTATCTGCAGGATACGGAACCATTTGCTTTTTTGAAGGAAAAAATTTAAGAAAAGCTTAATGTACAACAAAAACAGAGTATGTTATATTAAGACGGTAACAACCGCATCCAGTATGCAAATGTTTATTGATTACGAAAAGGGGAGAACAGATATGAAGATGAAAAGAATATTACCATTATTTATGGCGGCAGTATTAGTTGCATCCGGTGTGCCGATTGCAGCAAATGCATCGGCAGACGCGGCTTCAGAGTCGACCGATGGTGGAATCGGAACGGGCGTCACTGTGGAAGGCGGTTCGACTGACAATGGCGTTGCTGCAGGTGACACGACCGGTACCGGAACGGAAGGTACAACAGACGGTAACACAGAAGGAACTGGCACAACTCCGACAGATGAGAACGGAACGGTGACAGATGGCAGTACGAACACGACAACAGATCAGCCGGAGAGCGAGGACACAGAAAAAAGCGAGGATACTTCGGATGCTGCAGTGAATAATGAGAACAGCAGTCTGGTAGTAACACTTGGTGAGAATCTTAGCAGTGACCAGAAAGCAACGATGTACAAATATTTTGGCGTGAAAGCAGATGATGTGAATACGATTACAGTTACACACGCCGATGAGGTAAAATATATGGAAGGAATCGCGTCAGCGGAGCAGATTGGATCGAATACGGTCAGCTGTGCATATATTGAACCTACCACATCCGGTGGAATTAAGGTGAAGACTGCGAACCTGAATTTTGTTACCAGCCAGATGATTGCCAGCGCACTTACAACAGCCGGTATGAAGAATTGTAACGTTGTTGCGGCATGCCCATTTCAGGTATCCGGTACAGGAGCACTGACCGGAATTATGATGGCGTACGAGACGGCCAGTGGAGAGACTCTTGATGAGGGAAAGAAACAGGCGGCAACAGAGGAACTTGTCCTGACCGGTGCGTTATCAGATGCAATCGGGGAAGAGGCAGCGACAGAAGTGATTAACGAAGCCAAGACCGAGATTCTTGATAAAGGTCTGACAGATGCAGATGAAATCGGTGCGGCAGTAGACCAGATTGCAGAGAATCATGGTGCGACACTTACCGATGATCAGAGATCGCAGATTATCAGCCTGCTTCAGACGATGTCACAGTATGATTATGATCTGGATTCCATTCAGGATACACTGAATAATCTGAATGAGCAGGTGAGCGGACTCGCAAAAGTATGGGATTCATTTAAAAGCTTTTTCGTAGGTTCCAGTGATGGAATCATCAGTGACACGGATGAGAGTGTACTGGGTGATGATGTTGTAACGACAAGCACCGTAGATGAAAGTGGCTTTAAAGATGGATTACTGACAAGAATTATGAATTTCTTTGGTGGTAAATAGGTTGATGTAAGGAGTGTACGAAGATGAATCCAATGGATTATATGAAAGTATTTGGATTGTGGAATAAATTTAAAGCAAACCATCCGAAGTTCCCAGCATTTTTAACGGCAGCATCACAGAATGGAATAAAAGAGGGAACGATTCTTGAGATTAAAATCACAACGGCGGATGGCGAAGTGATTGAGTCGAACCTGAAAGTTTCCGCTTCCGACATGGAACTGGTGGATGAATTCAAGCAGATGAGTACAAATGTATGAGAATCTTAGTGGATGCGGATGCATGCCCGGTTGTCCGGATTGTCGAGCGTGTCGCGAAGGAGTCGGAGATTCCGGTCGTATTATTATGTGATACGAATCATGTTCTTCAGTCGGAGTTCAGCGAAATCAAGGTGATTGGTGCCGGACGGGATGCTGTTGACTTTGCTCTGCTTGGGGAATGCCGGACCGGCGATATTGTCGTGACGCAGGATTATGGTGTTGCGGCGATGATACTCGGTAAAGGCGCATATGGCATTCATCAGAGTGGAAGATGGTATACGAACGAGAACATTGACCAGCTTCTGATGGAGCGGCACATGGCGGGAAAAGCAAGACGCGCAAAGAAGAAGCATCATGTGAAGGGTCAGTCGAAGCGGACTGCGGAGGATGATGTGAGGTTTGAGGAAAGTTTAAGACGGCTGATTCGGTCAGCTTTGCTGATATAAAATAAAGAGGCGATTGGAGGGATACGGGTTCTTCCAATCGTTTTTTATTGATTCACTGTAAAACAAATTGTTTTCAAAATAATGCTTGCAATTGGAAAAATTATGTAGTATGATAATATCAATAACAGTAATCATTACTATTTATATATAAGGAGGTTTACATGAGCAAGCATTTATCTATGGATGTTCGAGTGCCGATCGAACAGGACAACCCGGCGATTATGAGACATGAATCGCTGTGCATCAAGTGTGGTCAGTGTAAGAATGTCTGTACCGATGATATCAGAGTACATGGAACATATTCTTTGCGCGACACGAATGACACGGCGGTCTGTATCCACTGCGGGCAGTGTGCGAATGTCTGTCCGGTCAGCAGCATCACAGAGAAGTATGAATACCGTGATGTAGCCGCCGCGATTTCAGATCCGGACAAAATTGTTATTTTCAGTACATCACCATCAGTTCGAATTGCACTTGGCGAAGAATTCGATATGCCGGATGGAAGCTTTGTGGAAGGCAAGATGGTTGCACTGCTTCGTCAGCTTGGAGGAGATTACATCTTAGATACGAATTTCTCGGCCGACCTCACCATTATGGAAGAGGCCAGCGAGCTGATTGAACGTATTACCAAGGGGACGAAGCCATTGCCGCAGTTTACGAGCTGCTGTCCGGCATGGGTAAAGTATGCAGAGATTTATCATCCCGATATGCTCGGACACATTTCCTCGGCGAAGAGCCCGATTGGAATGCAGGGACCGACGATTAAAACATATTTTGCAAAGAAGATGGGGATTGACCCGAAGAAGATTGTGAATGTTGCTGTCACCCCTTGTACAGCGAAGAAGTATGAGATTCGTCGTGAGGAAATGAAGGCTGCGGGCGAGTATCTTGGCATAGAAGATATGCGGGATATGGATTATGTCATTACAACACGTGAACTTGCCAAGTGGGCGAAGGAGAACGAGATTGATTTTGCAGCACTTGCAGACGATCAATACGATTCCCTTATGGGAACGGCTTCGGGAGCCGGTGTCATTTTCGGAAATACCGGCGGAGTTATGGAGGCTGCGCTTCGAACGGCATACGAATTCATTACCGGAGAGAAAGCACCGGAAGTACTATACGAATTGGAGCCGGTACGCGGCATGGATGGAATCAGAGAAGCCACACTCAAGGTGGGCGATCTGGATGTCAATGTTGCTGTTGTCTATGGAACAGCCAACGCAACGAAGATGCTTGAGCAGCTAAAAGCAGGTGACAGGCAGTACCATTTCATCGAAGTGATGACCTGTCCGGGCGGATGCATCGGCGGCGGTGGACAGCCAAAAGGAACCATTGAAAAAGGGGATGAACTAAGGAAGGCAAGAATCGCCGGATTATATAAGAAAGACAAGAACATGACCCTTCGAAACAGTCATGACAATGAAGAAATCAAACAGCTATATGAGGAATTTTACGGCAAACCGTTATCGGAATTAGCCGAGAAAATGTTACATACAAACTATCAAAATAAGAGTGAATTATTAGGAGGAAAAAAGACTATGAGTACAGTAAAATATCGTTGCAGCGTATGTGGATATGTTCATGAAGGAGAATTAGAGGATGGATTTACATGCCCGATCTGTAAACAGCCGGCTTCCGTATTTGAGAAAGTGGAAGAGGCAGCAGGCGGAGAGAATCCATATGCGGGAACACAGACAGAGAAAAACCTGATGGAAGCATTTTCAGGAGAAAGTCAGGCAAGAAACAAATATACATATTTTGCTAATATTGCGACCAGAGAAGGGTACGATCAGTTATCAGAGATTTTCCTGAAAACGGCAAGAAATGAGCAGGAGCACGCGAGAGTATGGTATCAGGAATTAGGAAATCTGGGGGATACCGCGACAAACTTACTGCACGCAGCAGAGGGCGAGAACTACGAGTGGACAGACATGTACGACCGTTTTGCAAAGGATGCAGATAAGGAAGGTTTCCACGAATTAGCTGAAAAATTCCGCAAGGTCGCTGCTATCGAGAAAACACATGAAGAGAGATACCGCACACTGCTGAGCAATGTCGAGATGAAGCAGGTATTTGAAAAGAGCGAAGAAGCAATCTGGGAATGCCGTATCTGCGGACACCTTGTAATCGGAAGAAAAGCGCCGGAAGTTTGCCCGGTTTGTGGTATGAGCCAGTCATTCTTCGAGACAAGAAAAGAAAATTACTAAGATAACAAAGGTCGGGCAAATGAAAATGCCCGACCTTCTTAATGCAGAACAAAGTTTGTGTAATTACCACCGCGAATGGCTAAATCAATATCACTGGTTTTTCGGAAATCGCCTCTGGCTCTAGAACCAAATAAAATAACCTTTCCGACACCATCCTGCTTAGCCCACCATCTAATCTCTTCTAATAATTTTTCAGATATCCCATTATGATACATACAATCTTTCCCCTTAAAATATCAGACGCTCTGTGATGTTCCAATTAATACAATCAAATTATTTCGAGAGTTCAATAAATCTGCATTTGATATCAGCCCCTATCATATCAATCACAGCCATGGAAGCCCCGCCATTTCCGTGTGGTCTTCCGGCGCTGCCCGGATTGAGATACATACAGCCTCTTTTCATATAGCACATCTGTTGATGCGTATGTCCGAACACAATGACATCCGGTTCATCTGCAATATACGAAATTTTATTCAAATCGTGAATGAGATAAAAAATCCGTCCCCCAATTGGAAATGCAAGTGTCTCCGGAAGACAGGAAGCCCAATGTCCGTAGTCGCAGTTGCCGCGAACCATGTAGAGCGGAACGCCAAGAGCCTTTAATTCTTCATAACATTTCTCCGTGCCAAAATCACCTGCGTGAATGATGTAATCGCAGGTGTTCAACTCTTCTTTCAATTCTTTGCGTAGAATGCCGTGTGTGTCAGAAAGAATCCCAAGTTTCATAAGCCACTCCTTTTCTTTCCTTATACTATAGCATACCGCAGCCGCTGGCTGCAATCAAACCTAGTAACGAAACAAGAATCATCCTATTCGTAGATGCATGTGCTATAATGCACATATACGGTATCTGTGTACCACTCAATCGGGAACTAAATTCCCCT
>JAQUUC010000076.1 GCA_028694105.1 Hespellia sp. | reverse complement strand
TTCTGGTTGGTGGCTCCTGCAAAATGCCGGCAGTACGATTGTATCTACAGCATTCTTTGAAGAAGGATGTTGCGTTTTTAGGATCACCGGATACGATTGTCGCGCTGGGGGCAGGCACTTATGCGGGAATCAAGGAACGACAAGCGGAAGTCAAAGATATGCTTCTTACCGATGTGTGTCCATTCACACTTGGAATTGATGTTAAGGATATGATGATGTCACCTATTATTGAACGGAACACAGCACTTCCTGTCAGTATAGCAAGAAGATACGTGACAAGGTATGACAACCAGAAGGAAATTAATATTGGAGTGTATCAGGGAGAAGCGCCAAATGTAAATGACAATATCCAGCTTGGACAGCTTAAAGTTTCGGTTCCACCGGCAGAGGCGGGAAAGGAAAGTGTGCTCGTCCGCTTTACATATGATATAAATGGAATTTTAGAAGTGAATGTTATGGTTGACAGTACAAGTGTTGAAAAACATCTGGTGATTGTGGATGAAAAGAATGTAATGAGTCAAAAGGAAATTAATCAGAGGCTAAAAGAGCTTGCGTGTTTAAAAATACATCCGCGGGAACGAGAAGAAAATACATACCTTCTTGCGCGGTGTGAGGCTCTCTATGCACAAGCCGGTACGCAACTGAGAGAATTTTTGATGCAGGAGATGGAGTATTTTAATTATCAGCTTGAAAAACAAGATGAGCTGCGTCTGAAAAAAGGAAGAAAACGTTTCGAGAGTGCGATGAATGCGGCAGAAGATAATATGAAACTGTTTGATATTGAGAGCAAGTTTGATTCATTTTCGGAAAAATGGTATGAAGAAGCCAGGGAAGAAGAACTGGATATAGATCATGGCTTTGAGGACTGGTTTGGGAAAGGACATTTTACAAGTTAATGAGAGAATACATGGAAATCTGGGACGAATTAGAAATCGAAAGCACTACAGATACCAGAACAATTAAAAAAGCATATGCCAGACTGATGACAAAGTATCATCCAGAAGAGTATCCGGAAAAGTTTCAGGAAATACATAGAGCCTATGAAATGGCGATGCAGTATGCAAAAGGACAGAAAACAGATGAACAGCCCGAGGTGCACACGCAGGATTCCGGTGAACAGCCGGATACGAAAACACAAGATTTAAATGAGGACATCTGGACGAAGGAACCCCAATGGTTACAGTCTGAGCAAATCAGCAGGATGGCTGACCGGTATGCAGTGGAGGATGAGAACAAGAAAAATCGCAGCTTGTTATATGACCGTTTTATGCAGGATATTGCATGGGATCGTTTAAATTTTATTGAGAAGAATCATAAAATACAGTCGCAGGAATTGTGGGAACAGTATTTTCAAGATAAACTTGTTCTGGAGGCGATTCATTATTCCGAGTTTCTTACAAAATTTGTAAACCGTATCGAAGGTCTAAAGTTTAAAAAGAAGACGATTCAGATGATGGAAACTTGTTTTAAAATCCATGCGCCAGAAGAATACGCAAGAAATAACAGGCTACAGCATTTCCTAAAAGTAGAAGGACCGACAAGGATACGAAACCGTCATATTCAATATGCAGGCTATGTGATCGGCATGATTTTCTTTGTGACATTAAGCGGAAACGGTATTTTTGGAAGTATCAGGAACTCACAGAAAACGACACAGACAGAGACATTACATACTCCTGCAAATATGGAAACATATTTGGAAGAGGAATACGGAATTGAGTGTAGTGTGGAGGAAACGGATATCGATTCTATGAATCAAAAATCAAAGATAGCGAGTGATCCTGCTATGGATTACTATATAGTTACGGTTGAAAATGATAAGGTGAAAGATTTTAAGTTTCATATTAACTGGAGGAAAGCAAGTGAAGACCAGACAGAGATGGTCGAAGATTTTGACAGTGAATTAGTGAAGAATTATGCAGGGGTATTCGATATAGATATGGCGGATTACTTTTCGAGCCGGAATAAGATTCGAATTAACAAGACAACGATGCAGAAATACGCACCCCAATTTCTGGATTTTATAAATGCACTTCACGAAAGCAGTTATGTGCAGAGCGGACATACAATAGAACTTATGGTTGCGCCGCTGCCGGATATCACAGAGAGCAGCTTTGAGATAAGAATCAAAAAGGATCTTTCAATCGATGAAGCGGATATAATGTCAAAAGTGGAGGCATGTGTCAATGAAGCAAACTCTTACGCAGAAATGCAGGAATCGACAGGGGAGTAAATAGGATGAAGATAATAAGAAAAATAATGGGAGTTCTTCTGGTGATTCTGGGAATTCTTTTTGCTGGCTTTAATTTTATTGCAATTATAATGGAAATCTATGACATAACTCGTTTTGGATTTGTCGGAGTGGTTTGGGGGGTGATATTGATTATTGCCTTTTTTATGGCACTGGGCATACTATTTGTCTGGCTTGGAATCTGGTTGTTTCGAGGAAAGAAGAAACCGGCGGAGCATGAATTTGCAACGCAGATTCAAGATAATCAGATACCACTCCCAGAAGCAGATCGTTTTACCATGCTTGTAGAAGATATATTTGAAATACCAACAGCAGGGACGGTGCTTGTAGGCGTGTTAGTAAATGGCGTGCTTTCGAAAAATAAGGTGGTCTTGGTTTTGAAAGCAAATGGAATAAAACAATCAATTTGTGTGGAGCAAATTGAAGAATTTCAAGAGTCGAGAATTCGAAAAGTATCCCGTGTACAGGGGAATGCCAGAGTTGGAATACTCGTTCGGGAAATGGCAGTGACAGCATGTTTGAAAGGAGATGTTGTTACAAATATAGAACCAAATACACTTGATATCAATCGTCCGTTTGAAAATTCTCGTTTGAAAGGACTGCTTGCTGGAAGAGCGTATACCAAAATGCCAAATCTGGGCCGATTGATTCAAAAAGAGATATCTGAACAGGCGAGGTTTTTAGTTCTGATGATATTAGATCATGAGCCGGAAGAAAATGGTGATGGAACGGCAATATTTACCAAGGACAGCACCATGAGCTTTCCATATCTGACAGCACCAAACGGTGATAATTACCAGCCTGTTTTTACGGACTGGACTGAACTTGGAAAATGGGAGCTGGGGGAGCGCGAGCAGTTGAAGACGATGGTAATGAATCAGGCCGAGGCAGAGGAACTCGTTCGGAGTAAAGAGAATCTAAAAGGGATTGTAATAAATCCGTTCACTGATAATTATTTGATATAAGAGAAAAAGCGGTGGAGAAATACTTAGAAAAATGATATACTTGATAAAGTTCAAAAAAGAAAATAGAAATAGAAGGTACGCAAGATGAACAAAAAAGAAACACTGGAAATCAGAAAACAATTCACACCTGCAAACTGTGCGATTACAAGAATCTGCGGTTGCTATGTGGATCACGAGAAGAACAAAGTATTTGAGATGAAGGATGCATTTCTTTCACTTCCGGAAGAGGAGGAACACAAATATTTTGACATATTAAGGAAAACAATATCAGGAACACTCGGTAAGAATCTGCTGAATATGGAATTTCCGCTCAAAGAGGAAGAGACAGATGGAAAACAGAAATTCCTGATGGATTTACGTACCAGCAAGCTGAAGGATGATATGCTTTTGGAAGAATTTTATGACAAAGTGATCGGAAGCTATGATTATGCGGAGAACTACTATATCATTTTGATTCATGCAATGTATGACGTGCCGGGAAGATCTGCAGACGGACTGGAGATGTTTGACGCATCTGACAGCGTCTATGAGTATCTGATGTGCAGTATCTGCCCTGTGAATCTGTCGAAGGCGGGGCTCAGTTATAACAGTGAACACAACAGCATTGAAGAACGCATGAGAGACTGGGTCGTTGAGATGCCAACGAAGGGATTTTTATTTCCGCTGTTTAATGACCGTGCATCAGATATCCATGGTGTATTGTATTACACGAGCAAGCCGGAGGATATTCAGCCGGCGCTGATTGATGAGGTGTTAGGCAGTGAGCTTCCAATGACAGCAGGGGATCAGAAGACCACATTCCAGACGATTATAGAAGATACACTGGGTGAAGATTGTGACTATAAGGTCGTTCGCAACATCCACGATACACTTCACGAGATGATTGAGGAACACAAAGAAGAACCGGAGCCTTTAGAATTATCCAAAACGGATGTGAAGAAAGTATTTGAAAAGAGCGGCGTTCCCAATGAAAATATGGAAATATTTGAAAAGCAGTATGAAGCAGCCGCCGGAGAACATGCATCACTGCTGGCAAGTAATATTGTAGATGCGAAGAAATTTACAGTTGAGACACCGGATATTGTGATCAAGGTCAATCCGGACCGCGCAGATCTGGTTGAGACGAAGATGATTGATGGAAGACAATGTCTTGTCATTGCGGTGGATGATCATATAGAAGTCAACGGCATTAACGTTAGAACAATGCGGACAGAAGAATAAATTTCAGGAGGAAATGAAAATGAGAGACGAAACAAAATGTCTACACGCCGGATATACACCGGGAAATGGAGAACCAAGAGTATTACCAATTGTACAGAGCACTACATATGTATATGATTCAGCAGCCGAGGTCGCAGCAATTTTTGATGATCCGACCAAGGGGCTCTGCTATTCGAGATTCGGAAACCCGACAGTTATGGCAGTGGAGGAGAAGATCGCTGCATTAGAGGGCGGCGTAGGTGCAATGTGTACGACTTCCGGACAGGCGGCAACTCTGTTGTCTATTTTAAATATCTGTTCTGTCGGCGACAGCATCATCAGCTCGCCAACCATTTACGGTGGGACGATCAACCTGTTTTCTTTCACGTTGAAGAAGCTGGGAATTGAATGTATCTATGTTGATAATGATGCAGATCCGGAAGAAATCAAAGCGGCATTCAAACCGAACACGAAACTTGTCTTTGGTGAAACCATTGCGAATCCTGCACTGAAAGTGTTTGATATCGAAAAATTTGCAACAATCGCACATGAGATGAATGTACCTCTTATCGTGGATAATACATTTGCAACACCAATTCTCTGCAAACCATTCGAGTTCGGTGCAGATATCGTCGTTCATTCTACTAGCAAATATATGGATGGACATGCGGTGCAGATCGGCGGTGTAATCGTTGACAGCGGGAAATTTGACTGGACAAAAGGCAAGTTCCCGGAACTGACAGAGCCGGATGAATCGTATCACGGAATTTCTTATACAGAAAGCTATGGAAATATGGCATACATCATCAAGGCAAGAATGCAGCTCATGAGAGATTTCGGAGTCTATCCTGCAGCGCATTCCGCATTCCTATTAAACCTTGGACTTGAGACACTTCCGGTTCGTATGAAACAATACTGCGAAAATGCAATGACCGTGGCAAAACACTTGGAAGAATCTCCAATGGTAGAAAGTGTTCTTTATCCGGGCCTGCCATCCAGTCCGGATTATGCACTCTCACAGAAATATCTGAAGGGCTGCAGCGGAGTCATTTCATTTGTAATCAAAGGCGGAAGAGCGGCGGCAGCAAAATTCATGGATTCGTTAAACCTTGCTTCTAATGAAGTCCATGTTGCAGATATTAGAAACTGTGTCCTGCATCCGGCAAGTGAGACGCACAGACAATTGACAGATGAGCAGCTGGTTGCGGCAGGAATCAATGCTGGAATGGTGCGATTCTCAGTGGGACTTGAAAATATTGAGGATATACTGGAAGATCTGGATACGGCGTTGGCGGCGGCTGCCGAGTAAGGTTGTGATTTGGTGTAGAGTTGTAGTCCGTGATTTTGGGTGTGTGTAAGTTGTATCTGAGGACTGTAATTGTCGTCAAGAAAGACTAAAACAGATAAGAGTGATTATGTGAGGTACCGTGATGAACAGAGCAAGAATCTAATGATTCTTACTCTAAGCATCACTGACAACATGAATTTGAAATCCATGTTGTCTCCACACATAATCACTCTTATCTATTAAGTCTTTCTAGAACTTCAATGAATGTCCTCATCTGCAACTTACACACGCCAAAAATTCACTCACTCCAACTTACACCAAATGCTCCAGCGCTGCACCAGATAGGAGTGGTGAAGCCAAGAAAGCTTCTGGGTCTCCCTATTCATGACTGTTTATTAACTGACTGCCCTATTATTTTTTTGCCTGTGTTCTTGTGAACGGCAGACTAGAATTCAGTAAGTCTCCCGCATTGATGTTCAAAGCATCTGCGATATTGTATAATACTTCTAATGAGAACGGTCTGACAATGTTCGGTGCTTCGATGGAACTTAAGTGAGAACGGCTGATGTGCGCCTTTTCTGCCAATTTTTCCTGTGACATCCCCTGCATTTTTCGAAGTGCAGCAATGGTAAGACCCAGTTCGATAAAACGATCTCTATTATTAAATTCAACTTCTTTGCTCAAATGGTCTTACCTCCCTGTCTGTTTATATGTCCCTATTATATAATTTACAAAATAATGCGACTGTATGCGATGTTGAACTATTGACCGATATTTTGAGCAATAATATAATAATAAGGTATATATGCACTTAAATACACACATAATTAAATCAAAAAAGGAGAACACCAGATGAAATTAAAGAGAATCATAGCTTCGGTTATGATTATGGCAACTACTTTCAGCCTGGCTGCTTGTGGAACCAACACTTCAAGCAATAAGGTGCCGGGAGATGACCGAACCACAATTCGGGTTTCTATGTTTAATGATGCATCCTATACGAATTGGAGAGCATATGTTCAGGAGCAGTGCCCGGAAATCAATATTGTATGGGAAAACAATCGAAACAGCTTTGACAATCTGCTTTATATGGCGGAGCATGATGATATGGCAGATATCGTATCCATCCGTAAATTCACAAGTGATGGAGCAAAATCGCTTTCACCGTACCTCGCCGATTTGAAAGGCAACGCAATGACGGATACCTTTGCGGAGGGCAGCCTGTCTTTCTTTACTTACGACGATAAGGTGAACTGGTATCCGGAATCCGGCATGATAGCATCCCTTTATGTGAATAAATCTTTGCTTGACAGCCTTGGCATAGCCGTACCGACTACCCGTGCAGAATTAGAGGAAGCCTGCACCAAGATGGCAGAGCAGGGATACTATGGTCTGACATCGGACTTCAGTGCCGGATATCACGCAACTGCCACGCTGGAAGGATTTGGCGCACAATATTTCTTTGAAACAGAAGCCGGGAATGCCTGGAGAGAAGCTTATCAGGATGGTACGGTACATACGGCGGATACGGAAACATTTACGCAGGTTGGTGATGCTTTAACCTCTTTGGTACAGAACAATGTAATCACACAGCCGATGTGGCAGCTTGCTGGAACAGGAAGGGAAACCGCCTTTGATA
>JAQUUC010000003.1 GCA_028694105.1 Hespellia sp. | reverse complement strand
TCTTTGCCACTTCAAATGCCTCATACACCAGCTGCTCGAACTCCTTCGCCTTTTTCGAATCGCTTCGCAGCTCGCCAATCGGCAGATTGTAATAGGCCGTCTCTACATTATAGGCACAGTTTAAAATATATTTCTTCCAGATATCACACTCAATATCCTCCGACACTTTATAATCAATTCCGGCAGCTTCCAGTATCGCGGCAGCCTCCAGAATCTTCTGCGAAATCAGTTCCGCGTCTGGTGCTTTACGCACGTTTTCTTCCGGAATTCCGAATCGCAGATCCGTGAAATCCCCCTGTTGGGTGATGGAATCATCGGCATTTGCAAATGATACGATATAGATGACCGCATCCATTACAATGCCCGTTCCAAGGTACGCCCTGACACGGTCACCCGGATCGACACCATTCATAACCGGAATGATAATTGTCTCATCTGTCACCGCCGATTTCATCTGCGCACATGCCTCTTCAAGCGAATAATTTTTCACACAGACAAAAATGACATCCTGCGGCTCAAGCTCCTGCGCTGACTCAGCAACGAGTTCCGGATGACTCACGATCTCGCCGCTATAATCACTGTGAAGCACAAGCCCCCTCCCGCGAATGCTCTCTCCTCTCTTTCCGCGCGCAACAACCGCCACATGTGGAAATGTCTTCGCAAGCATAGCCGCCATATAACCACCGACTCCGCCGACTCCGACCACTGCTATTTTCTTTTCATTCAAATCTGCCTGATTCATAACCAAACTTCCTTTTCTTTTATTACCGAAACCGTTCCATTGCTCACACAAATAACGATGTAATTGTAATCGTCACAACGGAACACAGAGTCGACAGTACAATTCCTTTTGACAGAAGTGTCGTATCCTGATCATAGGCTTCCGCCAGCATCAGTGACATATTTGCCGCCGGCATCGCCACCATAAGTACCGACAATCCAACAATCATCGGATCCGTGAAAATCTGTTTCATAACGAGTGCCACCGCAATTGGAAATACGAGCATGCGGATCGCAATCAGCCCATACAGACGTACTTCCGTAAAAAGTGACCGGAGCGGCAGACGTGCCACCGATGCACCAATGACCAATACGGACAAGAAGGTAACCGTATTTGCCATATAGGTGAGGGCCGTGCTTGCAATCACCGGAACCGTTATATTTCCAAGATAGACAATGATCGCCACGATTGCCGCTGCATTTCCCATGTTGATCAGCTTTTTCCAGTCAAACTTCTCCGCACCGCCTTCGTTCTGGCTTGTCATGACAAGCATTCCATACGTGTAAATCAGGATATTAAAGACCAGATTAAATATGGCTGCATAAATCATGCATCCGCTGCCTAACACGGCAAGTGCCACTGGAATTCCTACAAATCCAATGTTGCCAAACACCGTCATCATATTGTAATGATGCCACTGCTCTCTCGGCGCGTGCAGAATTCTTCCCATAAAAATTCCAAGCAGAATCTGTACTGCAAAAAGGGCGATAACCGCAATCAATACTGTCAGTAAGCCTTTGAGACTCACGCTGCGCTCCGCGCTTAAGACACTTGTTACCATCAGTGCCGGTGAACATACGTTAACAATCAGACCGGACAGCTGTTTACATGTAGGCGGCGATAACATCTCTTTCTTCGCCATAATATAACCGATCAAAATAAAGATAAAAATAACACACATCTGTGTAGAAACTACCTGTATACTCAAAATTCTTCCCTCTCATATCTTACAATTCTTTTTTTATGATACAAAACTACTGCCAGCACGAACCCGGTAACCGCACCGCCGATATGTGCTGCGTTATCAATTCCCGTTGTCGTAAATCCATTGTAGAGCGTCAGTGCACACATGAAAATCAGCCCCCGTCCGGATACATTTCCAATTCTCCCCCGGTTTCTGACTGCCATGTACACCAGTGCTCCGACAATTCCGAAAATCGCACCGGAAGCGCCCGCCGATACCGCGTAGTCCTGCGTCCTCAGCTCCATTCCCATCGAGAGCAGGTTGCCGCCGAGTCCGCCGATAAAATAGATCATCAGATATTTGACTCTTCCGATTTCATTTTCCAGAGTCCAGCCGAGCACCAGCAGCGTAATCATATTATTGAGCAGATGGTTGATTCCAAAATGCAGAAACATACTGGTGAAAATCCGGTAGTATTCTCCCTGTTCCATCACGAACGGTGTGTACATTGCGCCGTGCTGCAGCATAAAGCCTCCATCTTCTGTCATCCCGAAAAACGAAAGATATAAGAAGACCACTACATTTGCCATCACCAGAATGATGGTGCAGTATGCTTTTTTATTCCGATTCATCTATTGTCCTCCTGTCGCATTTAGCACAGTATTTTAACCCTTTTACACGAAGTCCTGAAACTGTGACTCGTTTATTATACTAGATAAAAAAGCAATTTACAAATATATGCTCCAACTTTTTTACAGCCCCATTACATAAAAAATATGATAAAGCACTTTCACATATCAGAAAAGCACTTTATCATATTTATGAATAACTTTACAATTTCCTTCTGCGCACGGCAACTCCTGCCAATGCAACCAGACTCACACCTGCAAGCACAACAAATGGAAATACCTGTGTCTCATCCCCCGTTTTGACAGCCTTTTTATTCTTGCTGTTCTTGTTCGTATTCGAAGGATCCACCTTCGATACATCTCCGTTGGAAGGTTTCTTGTTCCCATCGTCCTGCGTCGGATTATCTTTGGGATCATCCTTTGGATCATCCTTCGGATCGTCCTTCGGATCGTCCGGAGTCGGGTCTGTCACATCGGACTCGTCAGACACTTCCAGATGATACGTCTTTCCGCTTTCTGTCTGGAAGCAGACAAGTGTTCCATCGTAATATCCACCCGGATTTTCGTCCGTCTGAATCTGACTGTAATACGGAATCTTTTCCTTTGTACTCTTTACAAGATTGCCGTCGGCATCCTTTACGACCACCTTCTTTCCCCATGGGCTGATAAGCCGGCAGTCTTTTCCGTTCTTGCTGGTAACTTCAAGCGAGTTCACTGCATTCTGAGCGCCATCATAGGATGCCGATACCGTGAATCCACCTTTTGCACCGAGATTATGATACTGGGCGTTCTTTCCTTCTAACCAGTTCGGGAAGACCTCAATCATATCATTTTCGCTGTTGAGCAGCATCTGATTGACTGTCTCGATCGATCCGGCCTTCTCGATTCCATGTGCCCCGTCATCTACCGCCAGATTTTTCTGCTGTTTATTCCTCAGGACATCTGACAGTCCATTTACTACCGTTTGAACATCGAAGCCTGATTCTACTGCTTCCGGAAAGATTCTTGGGAAGTTATTATTCTGATCCCACGGATTGCCATTGTCAATAAAGGTCTGAATCGTATTCTTCACAAGATCAAGATCTTCCGGTGAAGAAAAATGATTAAATACATTTCCCGGAATCATTGCGTCCAGCGGGATTGCATTTCCATCTCCCGGAATTGGACTTTCCATCGCGGTCCACTGTCCGTTTCGCCATTCTTCACTTGCCAGTGCAAGAACGCTTTTTCCATTTACCTCAACAGTCGGCTGTTTCGGCAGATGTGTGAGAATATCTTTCCAGATATCCTGTTTATCGGAATCCCGGCCAAGTAAATCGCTGTATTTTAGGAGCTGTGAAAACAGATTCTTTACAACGCTCAGCTCGACCGCCGGATTTTTCGACCAGGAACCCTCGTTATATCCTGCGTAAATATTGTACGTATAACTTCCGTCCTGCTCTTCTTTTGCCAGCCATTTTTCATAAAATGCTGCACATTTTTTCATATATTCATACACGTTGTTTTCGAGATACTCTTTATCCTGTGCATATTCGTAATACTCGATCATTGGATAAATGCTGTATGCCGCATTCATACCTTCTCTGTGATAATTATCATCTGCGGTTGTTCCAAATGGACCGATTCCGACCGGATACAAAATTGCACCCGAAATGCCGTTTACTGCATCAATTTCTCCAGCTGCAATCTTTTGATTGAGAAAATCCTGCTGTTCCTCCGGTACGATTCTTCGCAGCTGTTCCGTACGCTCCGCTCTCGCCTGGCCTTTCGGCATATAATCGAGCAGTGCCTGTCCCGCCGGCAGTGTGAATTCGGCGCGGTTGCTGGAATCCAGCCCATAGTATGCACTGATAAAATTGTAATTCAGATGATAATCCGAACTCCAGGTCGGTGAATCGGTTGTGTGCCAGATTCCGTAGAGACCGGATGCGATTCCATCTGCCCTGAGTGCTGAGCCCAGCAAATAAAGGGAGCCATAATAGTAGGACTGAATCTGATTGAGATTTTCGTCATCGGTTCCAAAATCCACATAGGAGCGGCTCCAGTATTCACTCCACCATGTGTTGTGTTCCTCTCTCATTGTCTGAATGGCATCTGCGGATTCTGCCGCCTGAATGAGCTGTCCGGCTTCTGTCACCGGATTTTCTCCGATCAGAGACATGTCCGATGCCTGATATGTCTGTCCGCCGCCACCGATACCGGTTACAACATACATGGTCTCGCCCGCTTTCAGTGTCACATATTGGGAAACACTCTTTTTGTCATCCTTTACTTCCTGATTTGTCACATCGGTTCCTATGATGCGCGTTGCCATCGCTGCCTCCGACACATAAGCTCCGTCATCATTCTTTTTCTCCGTCTGCCGTGATACATAGGCTACACCGTTTTCCTCTTTCACCGCTGCCGGGAATTTCGGATTGTCTGACTTTGCCCATGTGCTGATTTCCAGATTGACATCTGGCATTTCCGGTTTTACCGTAATTTTCGTAACCAGAAGATTTTTCCCTTCTGCAATCCACGTATTCACATCCGTCTGCGTCTCTCCAAAGGACATGCTGGTGTCCACATCTGCCGTACTCAGATTCATCTGTTCCTGAAACGGACTGTCCGGCTGCGCTTCGCCCGGTGCCGAACCTTCATAGACACCGCTTCCGTCACCGTCAACCGATGTGGCCGGAGCCTGTCCGTATAATTCTAATCTTCCGATTCTTGCTCTTGGATTTGACTCATCCGCAGACTGAACCGCCTGATCAAAGTAAATGCGAACATATTTCGCGGAAACCGGAGTGTCGAGCGCTCCCGTCATCATGCCATTTGCATTGTCTGTGACCGTTGCCACTGTTGTCCACAAATTCTCTGCGTCCGGGTTCTCTGTATCCCAGACCGCATCATCATTACTGGTCTGCACCCGGAAGCTGCGCGGATTATTTGCCTCGCTTCCATTCGGACGGATTGCCGAATCACCCATCATTTCATAATATCCGAGCTGGACTGGCTCATTGAATTTCAATGCGATCCACGGATTTCTTTCTACACCCGTAACCCAGCCTTCATTTCCATATGTAAATGTTCCGTCAATCGCCCGGTCTGGCGTAAAGTTTTCATGTATGCTGCTCGCCTTAATGTCGCTGCGGCTCTGTGCCAGATTGTCACCCTTTGATACACCGGCAGCCGGGGCATTGTCCTCATAAAAATAGACCTGAGCCACACGTGCTCTTGGATTATTTCTGGAATCATCGTCTGATTCCTGTGTCGGGCTTGTAAAATAGAACCGTACATACGTTGTCTGAACCGGTGTGACCAGATAGTGGTCTACGATTCCCTTGTGATTTTCTGTCACCGTATCCACCGTCGTCCAGTTATTCCCGTCATCACTGATTTCCATACGAAAATCCTTTGGATTGTTCGCCTGCTGGCCCTCTCCTCTGGAACCGCCGTCTCCGACTAAAATCCAGTGTCCGATGGTTACCTTCTCGCTGAACTGGTATGCAATCCACTGCTCTTTTCCCGGATTGGTTACCCAGCCTTCCATGCCCTTTGTATACCCGGAAATGGTTCTCTCCGGTGCGAATTCATTAAAGTGATTTCCCGCAGTGACTGCTTCAATCTTCTGTGTCAGATTCTTGTTTTCCGGCAATTCACCATCGCGCGCCTTTCGGATGGTAATGCCTCCGACCGGAAGCGGTGCTCCGTTATAATTCCAGAAATCGCTTTTTGAAATAAGATACGTCTTTTCGCCTTTTGTGCCATAGGATGTGGCTCCGACATCACCGTTTCCCAGCAGTGCCGTATGGGGCATGCGGTCTGTCAGTGCGCCCTCATAATCCTGATTATCCCATTCTCCATGATAGTGGGAAAGAATTTCCTGTACATTTTCCCAGTCGTTTCCGGCTGCTTCCGCCGTCAGTGGTTTCAATCCGGCTAATACTAACCCACCGCACAGCGTAAATGCCAGTGTACCGGACAGCATTTTTGTTGCCCATTTTTTTGCTCTCACCTTGTTTTCTCCTTTCGATTATCGCAGTGTGGTAATCAATATCTCACACGTGCCCTCTATGTTATAGTTTCCGGTATCTGCCGACACAAAAAGGCTGTCTCCCTTTTGAAATGCAATGGTCTCGCCCTCAGCGTGAATCCATCCTTCCCCATCGATCACCAGCAGACTTACAAATGTTGCCGAATCCACATTTCCTGACATGCACTTCATGATCGTGCCGTCGAGCACCAGCTTATCCACCGTGAAATACTCGCAGGATGCAATATGCGGCTCGAAGGATTTCTGGTTTTTGATCGGGCTTCTCTGTGTCACCTGCAATGCTTTGTCGATATGCAGATCCCGCTCTTTTCCGTTCTTATCCTTTCTGCCGTAATCGTATACCCGGTAAGTCACATTCGAATTCTGCTGAATCTCGGCAATCACATTTCCTTTTCCGATTGCGTGGATGGTTCCCGGCTCAATAAACAGCACGTCGCCTTTTTTTACATACACCTTGTTCAGAACCTCCAAAAGCGTCTTATTTCGGATGCGCTCCTCGAACTCCTCTCTGGATACTTCTCTGGCAAATCCATAGTATACGCTGGCCCCCTCTTCACAGTCCACGATATACCACATTTCCATTTTGCCGTATTGATGTTCGTTTTCCAGTGCGTACGCATTTCCCGGATGTACCTGAATCGACAGGTCATCGGCGGCATCGATCAGCTTAATCAGTATGGGAAACTGCTCAAACCGCTCCGCCTGTTTTCCCAGAACCTTTCTGCCCTCTGTGCGGATATATTCGTTCAGTGTCAGTCCCGCATATTTTCCCTCGGCAATATAGCAGGGGCCATCCTCATGGCAGGAAAGTTCCCACGTCTCCGCCAGCGTGTCTCCGGCGTATACTTTATGAAAGTTTTGTTTTAACCGGGTTCCGCCCCACAGATATTCTTTACAGCTCGGATACATTCGAAACATCGTCATTCCTCCCCCGCTTTCGTCACGATTTCATAGGTTTGGATTTCATTGCTTTCTGCCTCTGCAATCCAGCCATCTGCCGTCTGCGTGACTGTATCTTCCATTCTCTCTTCGTTCATATTGCACAGATACACCTGCACCGGAGCCATTCCCGGAACCGTCACCGAAATTTCTGTGCGGATTGCCTGCCCCGTTGGATTATAGACTCTGAGAATCAGGCTTTCCCTGTCCTCACATTTCTTCCACGCGGACAGCTGCAGATTGCGGTCCTCTATGCGCAGAAAGGACTGCTCTTCCGGAAGTTCTCCCCAGCATTTCCCCGTAATCTGATAAGACATCACCGGTGCATTCAGTGCTCTCGCCTCCGCATAAATCTGTGAAGACTCCCAGTTTCCGGTATGTGGATAAATGGCATAATCAAATTCCATGTTTCTCTGCAGCTGGCTTCCCATCTTGCCCGGAAATTCTCCGACTGCCTCCCACCAGGTTACGATCATGTTGCCCATAGCTCGAAACAGTGTAAAATACAGTGTCTGGTCATCCTTCATCTCATATTCCGTAAAGCAGTTATTGACGATTCCAAGACCTTTTGTCGCATCGCTCACATCCGCAAACATCTGCATCGGCAGGGTCCGCATCTCCGGATCATAATTTCCCTCCTCATCCTTCACCGGATGAGCCGGCCGCCGATCGACACAGAAATGTCCTGCCGTATCTACCGTATCTGCCTGTATTCCGGTTGGAAATGCAACCCGCAGACGGTGATTCTCTATGTGATTATTTACTGCTGTATGAACCCGCAGGCTCTTCGCCTCTTTCGTCAGTGTGATATGGGAAATGATTTCATACGCTGTGGTTTCCTCGCTTCTGCTGCCTGCTCCATAAATGCCGCATTTTGATTCATACCCCTTCACCGGAAGTTCCATGTGATAACGGATTCCCAAGGTCGCCGACAGCGGCCCGTTATCCTCACACCACACGTCCGCATGATCGGTCAGCGTCGTGTGAATCTGGTTGTGATAAGGCGGATAATATGCCCAGTAATTGCCCACATCCCCGGCATCCTCGAAATAATGAAGATTCTCGTAGCTCAGCCCGGTCTGTTTGTCCAGCATATTCAGGCTTCCGTTGCTGTTTACGACCACCTTCAGATAATCGTTTTCCAGCACATTGTCGGTGGAACAGATATCGTGTCCCTGCGATTTTCTCATTTCCATCCAGTAAAAATGTGTGCGCGCAAAATGTGATTTTGCTTCCAGATAGACCACCTTATATCCCATCGCCGGAATCTTCCCGGTCTCCAGATAACAGAGATGCCGGTCTGTCGCAAAGGGCCATGGTCTGGCTTCTAAGTCGTGCACCGGATATACCTTTTCATCTCTTGCAGTCTCCTGCAGCCCGAGGCTGTGTCCGCATGAATCTGTTGCGGTCATGCTCCAGACAGACTCCTCCTTCGGAGTATTCACAGATATGGTGCACACCTCCGCGGTCTCAAACGGCAGCGGATTAAACAGAATCAGCGCCTGCTGCCCCGGCTTTGTCTTAAGCTTCAGATTTTTGATGATCTGATATGCCGCCGTATCCATCAGCACCTGCCCCATCTCGGCTGCCTGATTCAGACGATATTCTACATCATCCGCCGTCTTATCCTGTGTAACTCCGTTGATAGAATCGTGCGGGTGTGACTTCACCATATAATCCCATGCTTTAAACAGATATCCACTTTCGTAACCATTTCCAAGCAGGTAGCTGGCCGCCATAAACGGTTCCGCCTGCCGAAGCAGCACGTTTTCCGCCTTTTTATTCAAAAGCTTCAGATACATCCGGGATGCCAGTGCATTGCCGGAACAGTCGCACGCCGGGCCGTCACGCAGCTCTCCGAATACCGTGCGAAGTTCCCCCTCCTCCAGCGTTTCATGGAGTTTTTCTGCATACTCCTCCAGCCTTGTATTGACGAATTCCTCCTCCGGAAACAGCTCTTTTAAATCCTGTATCATCTCCGTAAGCTCCGGATGCGGGGTCGAAAAGTCCGTTCCGTTCAGGTACAGTCTGTGCGCTTTGTCCAGCGTGTCCTCTGTTCCCTTTGCGGCATCCTGAAATCCTTTGGTCAGCCACTCTTTTTCATAGGAATAACGCGGTGTAACCATAAAGTAGTCTTCATCCTCATGCCCCATATCCGCATGGTGCACTGCTGTTCCGGACAGCTCCGGGCTATAGGCGAACTCGTGACTCAGGCAGTGGACTCCGTACTTTCCGTACAAATATGTATAGAAATAGAAATTCGCTCTCGCATTGTCACCCAGACGGCTCGTCAGCATTCTCGTCCCGTCCGGTCCTTCCCACATAAACTCACTTTCCGGTGCCCGTTCCTTCGATACTTTTTTTGCACAGATGATAAAGTCCATGCCGAATTTTTTATACAGCTGCGGGAACTGTGCCGTCTGTCCCCAGCCAAACGAATTGTAGCCGACCTTCATGCATTTGCCATACGCCTGCGCCGTCCGGATTCCCTTTAAGAGATTCCGTGCGAGGCACTCCCCGTCAAGCGGGTACAGATCTGGAAGGGTATACCACGGACCGACCGCAATTCTTCCTTCCCCGATATATGTTGTAATCCGGTCCCGGTTTTCTGGCTTTACCTCCAGATAGTCATCGATCGGCGCCACCTGTCCATCCAGCAGGAAACAGTGATACTGCGGGTCCCGGTCTAATGTCTCTAACAGTTCATCCATAAATTCAATCAACAGCATCCGGTTCTTCCAGATTGGATACCGCCATTCCCGATCCCAGTGGGTATGTGGAATAATGTAATTTGTTCTCTTCTGATCCATAGTTCCTCCTAAATCAGTTTTAAAATATCGTCAAAGCTTTTGCAGTATGCATTGCACATTCCCAGCGTTCCGCTTTTTACAATATTTCCGCCGTCTATCCCGACGGTATAATAGCCTGCCAGACGAATTGCACTGACGCCTGCTCCGCTGTCCTCGATTCCGATGACGTGCGCCCGCTCCTCAAACGGGATGCCAAGACCTACTGTCGCCGTCTCCGCATACAGCCATGGGTGCGGCTTTGCCTCAAGTTCTCCGAGTGTTCCGCATTTCCCTTTCCCGAGAGCATCTCCCGCTGTGATGATGCAGTCGTAAAATTCCTTCGGATCCCCCATGTTCAGACTCTGGAAGGCGGAATAAATTTCCGGATATGCTTTTTCATAAAGCCCCGATGTAACCAGACCGATTTTGATCTTCTTCGCCTTGAGTTCTCTGAGAAATTCTCCGACTCCGGCGGTCGGGACAAATGCGTCCTTTCGGCCCTCTCCATCCATGATTTTTTTCATTTCCCGGCTGGTGTGATAGAAATAATAATTTCTCGCATCCTCGATGGATGCCTCCGGACAGTAATGGTCGATACAGTATTTCAGATGCTCCGTCACACTGTGTCCCGACACAAATGGGATATCGCGCTGTGTGAATGCAAATTTATCTGTTCCCAAAAGGCTGTTTACGGTTTTTTCTATAATCCAGATCCAGAACTCCTCACTTTTGACCGTGGTTCCATCCAGATCCATAAGGACCGCCTTCACCGGTTCCTTCTTAACCGGATGTACCGGATAATACGCCGGATACCCCACCGAAGAATGTACATATCCGAGCGTGTGCTCCGCAAAGCTGATCAGCTCGACCTTCTTATCTCCCGTGCGCCAGATATCCTGCACGCCATCGCTCTTGGTCTTAAATTTCCCATCCAGTGTCACCTGCTCCCGCGTAAATCCACTGGTTTCGTCTATCGTTCCAAATCCTGTAATTGTATATTCTGCCATGTCTTTCCCCTTCTTTTATCCTTTGACCGCTCCGCCTGTCAGACCCTGAATCAGATATTTCTGACAGAAAATAAATACGATCAGCATCGGAAGCAGTGCCAGCACACCTGTCGCGGTAATCTGTCCCCACTGCACTCCGGATTTCGTGATTGCCGCACTGACACCGGCCATCAGTGGACGAAGCTCGTCCTGATTGGTAAATGTCATAGCGAGCATCAGCTCCTGCCATACAGAGATTGCGATGCTCAGTCCAACTGCCATCAGTCCCGGTTTTGCCAGCGGCAGTACAATTTTCGTCAGAATCTGCCATCTCGTGCACCCGTCCATAATCGCCGCCTCGTCAATCTCTTTCGGAATTCCGTTAAAATATCCGATCAGCAGCCAGATTGCGATTGGAATCTGAATTGCTGCATACACGATAATCATCGCCACGCGGTTGTTCAAAAGATTCATTTTTCCAAAGCTGACATACAGTGGAACGATCAGTGTCGTCATCGGCATCAGCTGTGAAAGCAGAATCACGAGCAGATAGGTTTTCTTTCCCTTGAAGCGGAAACGGCTCATCGCGTATGCCGCCAATGCCCCGCAGAGCAGCGCTACAAGAAGTGTTCCGACCGTATAGATAATGGAGTTTAAGAAATACTGCGGAAGCTTTGTCTCAACCAGCGCATGCAGATAGTTGTCAAAGGTCAGGTTTCTCGGAAACAGGCTCGGCGGAATCTGGTAAATCTCCGACTCCATCTTAAAGGAAGTTACGATCAGCCAGTAAATTGGGAACAAAACAATCAGTGTCAGTAAAATCATCAGTAGGACGGAAGCGGCAGAGCCGATACCTTTTTTTAATTTTTTCTTGCTCTTTGGATTCATCTTACAGTACCCCCTCTTCCTTCATATTCTGGAACATCTTTCTTACATACGGTATACATACCAGCGATACGACAAGCAGTGAAACTACAGCCAGCGCCGCCGAACGTCCAAAGTCATTGAACTCAAAGGCAAGACGGTAGGTATAGATTGGCAGTGTGGAGGTCGCATCCATCGGACCGCCCTTTGTCATCAGCCAGATCAAATCGAAATAATTCAGTGTCCAGATGGTCGTCAGCACTCCCGTGGATGCGATGATCGGAGACAGATGCGGTAAAATGATATAGCGCAGAATATGTGGATATCTTGCACCATCCATGACCGCCGCCTCAATCTGATCCACCGGCTTATTCTGCAGCGATGCTGTGATCATGAGGAACCAGAATGGAAATGCCTTCCAGACATGCACCAGAATCAGTGTCATCAGTGCGATGTTCTGATCGGATAAAAACAGGATGTTCTGACCGGTCAGATTGAAATGCATCAGCAGATAATTCACGATTCCGACATCTGCCTGAAGCATCCATTTCCATGTCAGTGCGGTAACTGTACCCGGAATGATCCACGGGATTAACAGGATGACTCTCATGAATTTTTTCCCTTTGGTCAAATGGTCCGCAAACAATGCAAGACCGATTCCAATCACCATCTGCAAAAGAATGTTGATTCCGGTCCAGAGTACCGTGATGATTAGAATTTTGATGAATTTTTCATCTGTCAGAATTTTGATGTAGTTCTCTATTCCGTTAAAATGTTTTTCACTGCTTTTTAATGTCCATTCCGTAAAACTGATGATGATGTTATACACGATGGGAAATCCCAGCATCAGTCCCATAATGATTGTGGACGGAACCAGATATGCGTAAGCAGATTTCATACTTCTTTTTTCCATTTTTTACTCCTTATTAGCGAAAAAAAAGCCATGTGCCGATTTTTTCTTTCCGGCACATGGCTTTTTATCTTACTGTTTTACGATATCATTGATCTGTGAATCCAGTGCATCGACTGCACTATCAATGTCCTGCCCACCGACAATTACATTTGCCACCGTGTCGTACACTGCTGCCTGTACTTCGTTGAAATACAATGTCTTAGGCTGTGCCTGCCTTACATATTGAATCTGATCCATAATAACCGCATATTTATCATCCTTTGCATATGCACAGTTCGCTGCGCCCGCGTTGCTTGCCGGAATATCACTTACGAGATCTCCGTTGTACTGTGGGTCACACAGCATCTGTGCAAACTTCACTGCCTGCTCCGGATATTTTGTTTTGCTGTTTACGCCGATTCCAAATCCACCGCCGAAAGATCCCTGTGGAGAATCTGCTGTCATTGTTGGAACCAGTGCCTGTCCCCAGAAATCTTTATCGTAGATATCTGTCTCGGAAAGGTTGTTTCCAATAATCATACCAAACTGTCCCTCTGCAAACTGTTTTGCAACATCGTGGTGATCCAGATTAGTGAAATCAGGCTCATATGTATCCTTCATATCAGAAAGAAGCTTTAAGTAATCTTTAAATGCCTGATCTTTTACATTCGATGTAATGGTTCCATCATCTGCTACATTTAAAATGGAGTAATCACTCGCGCAGATCAACGACTGTGTCGGGATTTCTTTGAGACCAAGATCCATTCCAAATCCATATTTACCAGTCTTTTCTGTAATCTGCTTTGCATCATCTCTCAGCTCGTCCCATGTCTTCGGCGGGTTCTCTGGATCAAGTCCTGCCTCTTTAAAGATTTCCTTGTTGTACCATAAGATACGGCAGTCTGTTGTAAATGGAATTGCTTCACTCTTGCCTTCCCACTGATACATTTTCTTCACATTCTCAAAGAAATCATCGAAATAACCGTCCTCTACATATTGGTCCAGATCAAGAAGATTACCACTGTTTGCGAATGTTGGGAAATTGTCATTTCCTACATAGAAGACATCTGCAACATTGCCGCTGGCGAACATCGTCTTGTTCTTCTGCTCCCAGTCACCCCACGGATCAGACTGTAACTCGACCTCGTATCCCGGGTTTTCTTTCTCGAACTGTGCTTTCACATCCTGATAGACTGACTTGTATGGATCGGTATCTACCCAGTCGGAAAATCCGTAAAATGTGATAACCTTCTTATCACCACTATCTTCCTTCTTACTGTCGGTTCCTCCACTGTTTCCACAGCCTGTCAAAACGGTTCCTGCCACCATAGCTACGCAGAGCGCACATGACAGAAGTGATTTTGCTTTTCTTTTCATAATTTCCTTCCTCTCTTTCTCTTCGTTTTGATAACTCTATTCTGCCGTATTTCCATACAAAAACATAGACCATATTATTTGTCTTTTTTGTTTTTTTCTTCTTTCTTTTCTTTTTCATTTTTCAAAAATTGGATTATTTTATCCTTTTTTGTAGTTTCATGTCCTCTTGCCACTTCTTTCTTCTTTCCCTGCCATCCTTTCTTGACCTCGCCTTTTTGATTCTTTATAATGAAACTATCGAAACGGAGGGGGTATTCTATGAAGCTTTTACATTCCAAAAGCAGTCTTTTGGTGAAATTTATTTTTGGCATTCTGTTTATTATGCTGATTCCATTCATCTGCCTTCTTGCCGTTACCCAGGACCGTACTCAGGAGATGGAGCAGGAGAGTGCCAGAACCTATCTCTCCGCAAATCTTGCCACCGTGTCCGGAAGCATCGACGGGATTTTAACCAACGTCGAAAAATTCTATGTCCCGATGCTGATTGATAAGGATTTTAACAATACAGTCCAAAACATTTCTCCTTATATCGAACGGGATTTATATCAGGATTTTCAGGACTCCAATCTGATCCGCGATACACTTCTTACCACCGCAGTCACTAATAATTACATTGATTCCATTTATGTGTACAGCTGCCCGGCTGACCGGCTGTTTTCCTCTAAGGTGAGCTGGAATCCGCTTTTTCATCATTATAAAGCGAACGACTCTGGATGGCTTGAAGCCTATTACACCAAGGAGAAGGAATCCAGCTGGCTGCTCACAGCTTCCGCGGAGGATGACAAACCCATCCTGACAAGCTATCGCGAAATGAGGGAGCAGCAGACCCTTTTTGGTGTTCTTTCTATTAATATTGATGCGGCCGAAATCGCGCACCAGCTAAAAACTGTAACCCCGGATACCGAGAGTACTTGTTTTATGACCGATACCCAGCTGAACATGATCTGCGCGTCCGAGACCGGAGAGGAAGAAGCAGGCATTTACCAGACGGTGCTTAAGGCAGTTCCTTCTCAGGCAAATCCTGATTTTTTCAGTGTGAAGGTCGGCGGTGAGAAAATGTTCGTGTTCTCTCTCATCTCCGGCGAGACGGATTTTCGATATTTCATCGTCACTCCGGCAAGCAGCATCAATAGTGTATCCTCCACGGTATCCTCTCTCCTCCGGTGGTATTTTTTCTGGATCTTTTTGCTGATTGTTCTTTTCATCCTTCTTGCCGCATTTCTCTTCTTCCGCCCGATCAAGCGGCTGATTGAAGGGATGCGCGCCGTTCAGGGCGGTGATTTTGACGCGCGGCTTCCTCATGCCTCCAGCTACGAAATCGACTATATTAATGAACATTTCAACTCCATGACCGAGAATATCCAGATACTGATCTGCGAAAACTATGAACAGCAGATTTCCCGCAAGAATGCCGAGATACAGAATATTTTAAATCAGCTGAATGAACATTTCCTGTATAATACCCTGGATTCTATCCGCTGGATGGCACGGCTCGAGGATGCCCAGAAGACCAGCGATATGGTCTTCGCGCTGGCAAAGTTCTACCGGATCAACCTCTCCTTCGGACAGGCCTTCATTAAAATATCGCAGCTTGTGGAAATGCTCGAATCCTATCTGATGCTCCAGAAAATCCATATGGAGAATCAGTTTACCTACACCTTAAACTGTGACGAGGCTCTTTTGAACCGAAAAGTGCTCCGGTATCTGTTCCAGCCGATTATTGAGAACAGTCTGGTGCACGGACGGGACGGAAGCCGGAAGGTACTTGACCTGCAGATTACACTTGAAATCAGGGACGGACGATTCCACTTCTGTGTACTGGATAACGGAACCGGAATCTCGCCGCAGATGATACAGCAGATTTACCAGAGTCTCACCGATGATTCCTCCTGCAGTATGGAGCATTTTGCCTTAAAGATGATCCACAAGCAGCTTCAGCTGGAATACCATCTGACAGAAACTCTTCTGATTGATTCACAGCCGGGTTCATACTGTCAAGTAGAGTTTTATATACCACTATCTGAATTGGAGGAAACAATATGATGATAAAAATGATAATCATTGACGATGAGGCAATCATCCGGGAAGGCCTGAAACGTTTTATCGACTGGCAGTCCATTGGCGTTGAGATCTGCGACACAGCCTCCAACGGTATGACAGCCATGGCTTCCATTTTAAACAACAAGCCGGATATCATTCTGACCGATATCCGCATGCCGGGACTTGACGGTCTCGACCTGATCCAGCTGCTGAAGGATCAGGATGTAACTTCCGAAGTCATCTTCATCAGTGCACATTCCAACTTTGAATATGCAAGAAGAGCACTCCTTCTTGGTGCCTTTGATTATATCACCAAACCGGTGGATGAAGAAGAGCTGTTAAACACGGTCCGCCGGTGCCGGGATAAAATCGAGACCGCACGCCAGACTCACAATATCGTATCCAGTTATACGGAGGAAAAACACCGCAGAGAGCAGTTCATCCTCTCCCGTCTGCTCTCCCACAAAAAGGCACTGACAGCCGAGGAGACCGCATTTTTGCAGGACAAGCCTTGGATACACCAGACACACACTGGTGTGGCGGCCATCGGTCTGTGGTATGACTCCGATGACACCCCACGGATTTCCGACGAATTACTCACGGAGCTTTTTTCGGGAAATCATAATTATCCGTTTCTGATTCTGAATCCATTTACGGAGGTCACATTTATTATCCTCTTCTCCGGGCAGTCTGAACTTCACAGTCTGTATCACTATGCGCTGGACTGTATTCGCGATGACTTTTATAAGAGGGACGGCGTGCTCGTCACACTCTCTGACCCGCATCCGTGGTCCGGCAATTTTATCGAGGTCTATACCGACTGTTCGTTAGTCTGGATGCTCCACTATGCCGGGGACAGCCATGCACCTTTTACCTTTCGCGACAACTTTTCAAAAGCCTCCCCGGACCGCGATCTTGAGGAGACTCTGGAAGCTTATTTGTGTCAGCCGCTCCCGGTTACTTCCATCCTTCCAATGCTGAAAGACTTCCTGTTCTTTCACATTCAGGACGGTTCGATCTATGATCTGGAATTTATGAAACTCCAGTTTATCCGGCTCGTGGACCGCTATGTAGAGGGACTGCGTTCCTATTGCCTGCATGACTATCTGGAGAAGGATGTCCTGTCCGCACAAAAAAGTATCGCCGCACAGACCTGCTTTCATCAGGTCTGCGCGACGACTTATCATTTGTTCCTTAACATTGCCTCCTCGATGGAGGAGATTTCACAGAATACGTCCAAACAGCTTGTACGCAGCAGTCTGTCTTACATTCATGATCATTTTGCGGAGAAGCTTTCTCTGGAAAAGCTGGCGGAACATCTGTATGTCTCGCCAACCTACTTAAGCAAGATTCTGAGTGCCGAGCTCGGACAGCCATTTTCCAAGTATCTGCAGGAATACCGCGTCACACGCGCCATCGAATATATGCGTGACTCACATGATAAGCTGTACGACATCGCATCCGCATGTGGTTTTTCCGATGTGGCTTACTTTAGTAAAATATTTAAGACCGTTACCGGAATGTCTCCGAATCAGTATCGCAACAAAAAGCTCTGAAAGGTAAATAATCCTCTGTTTTGCTGTGCTGCTATCTCCCGGATCTTTTCTGCATCTGTCTCTTCCAGCGAAAAGATGCTGTAGCGGTACTGGTGAAAGCCCCCGAGATCTACCTTGAAATTCGTTTCCCAGAAGTTATTCATAACCCACGAATACATCATTTCACTCTTTGCTTCTGTTTCACCGCTCAGTACGATTGGATGTGCGCGAAGGCTGCCAAATGTAACCAGTGGTGTATCCGGCATCGCCGCCAGAACGCTTCCCTTCTCTCCGGTAAACCATGCACCGTTCTGAATCAGGTAAAAATCCCTGCAGCTTCCCGGAAGCTGATCCTGACCCGGGCGCAGTGCACAGCCCGTCTTTTCAATCCAGCAGGTATCCTCTTCTCCACCGGAAAACGGCATCGCAAGATAGAGATTTTCCGGATCCCATACACTGTCTTTGTGCAGCCGTAAATCGACGTCAATTCGCGGCTGACATCTGTATACGGTCAGAATCACCTGACAGATTTTGGTTCCTTCCAGTGCATAATCAAACTCGATCTTATCGAAAACAGCACCGTTTTCCAGAATTCGAATATCCTGAAGCTGTCCCGGATAACGCTTTGTCGCAATGCTTTTCCGGTTGCGGCCCATCGCCTTTCGAATACCGTACTGATCCCTGTCCGTCACAAAGGTCCGCTCATAGACCGGTGTAAACGGCGCATATTCCGCGTCCTTCCTTAAAAGCGATACCTTCCGCTTCTTATCGTAGATTTCCGTGATCTGGTACGTTTCATCTATCTGAATCCGCACCCAGTCATTTTCCAGATGCCACGGTGATAACATTCCTTCCCTGCTCAGATATTCGGATGGCATATCACAGATTCCCTCTGCACCGAAAGGCGTGCGAATTCCACCCGTCGGATGCCAGATTTTTTCACCCTTCTTTAAAAGGTACTCCCGTCGTTCTCCCGGCAGAAGCTCCGCCTCAAAATAGAACTTCTCTCCCCGCGATGATTTCTCCCGCTGGCAGATAACCTTCTTTTCATTGGAAATGTCCCAGACTTCTGCCTCTTCATTGTACGGCTCCTCGGTTTCAAAGCATACGACATCCTTCAGCGTGCTCTTTTCCGGATTCAGGACAACAAGCTTTCTCTCTCCCTGCCCGTAAAATGCCGGCAGCGCACCGTTGTCCTTTGCAATCTGAAGCAGAATACGGCTTGCAGCTTCATGCGCGCGCTGCGCATACAGTCCTTTTCTTAAGTCCAGCCGGTTCACCCCCGGATCATACGGCTCCATTACCGATGCGGAATGCCCCCAGGTATGCTCCGCGTAGATCATCAGGTTCTCCTCCGCTTCCTTCCAGAGCCGCATGTCCTCACCGCTCTCTGCATGGAATACCTCCTGCTTCTGCAGCTGTTCTGCCTGCGAAAGCCGCCTCTGTGCCTCGCGGAAATGCTGTACCAGCACTGGGGTGGAACCCACGCCGTCCGCCCACCAGTCTGCCCAGTCCCCGCGGTATTTGGGGAACGGCTGCTTTTCATTTTCACGCTGCAGACATGCAAAATACTCATCCAGTGTCACCATCTGAAATTCGATTTCTCCTGCATGTTCCCGGTTGAACTTGTGCACAAACTCCGCAATCAGCGGGCTCGGACATGCGTTATCCGTGAAATATCCGGAGATTCCAAGTGCCGTGAAATCATATACGTAGCCCTGTTTTTTCAGAGTTTCTACGTAATTGTAGATTCTCTGCTCCGCCTGCTTTTCATTTCCTTCCTGCATATCTCCCAGTCCGTCTTCTCCGCAGGTATATGCCGTAGCCCAGAGACTGCTTGCGCCCAGCTCATTTCCTACCTGATAGTGGTCACCGAGCCAGACAAGGATTTCTCTTCCGGAAGGCGCCGTCCACCAGAATGGTGTCTGCTTTTGATACAGCGGATACCGCCCGTGATGTGTATGCACAAAGCTCAGCAGGTTCTTCACCCCCGCATCGGCAAGCGCGTCGGCATATCCCCAGCTGTAACCGTTGATATCCGCCGTCATTGCGCTTTTTACCTGCATTCCTCTCTGGCCGGCTTCTTCCCCCGCTTTTTTAAGAAATTTCCCAAGAACCTCCCGGTCAATCAGCTCCGTCATATTAAAATAGCTTGCGGACAGACCGATTTCACCGCTCTTTACATAGTTCCAGAACTGCTCAGCCTCTGCCCCGGACGCTGTCTCCAGAAACTTCTCAACGACCCACCAGCATTCGCACTGCCAGACATAGCCGAGCCACTCCGGTTTGTCGGAATGTGCATGGTTCAGAATGGAAAGGACATGGCGGATATAACAAATCTGGTTTGCCTCAATCTGCTCCTGATAATCGGTATATCCAATGTCGGTATGGCTGTGATGTATCAAATAAATTGTAAATCCCATGTTACGTTCTCCTTTCTCCGTTCAAGACTCGCGATCAAGTCTTGGATTAACGCACATTTGCACAGATTACCGCTGCTGCTTCACCTGTTTTTGGTCTTAAAATAAATTCTTTGACAGCTGCCGGAATGATAAATGTCTCCGCATAATGAACCTCATATGGTGCAAATGCTCCATCTGTGCTCTCTACTGTGATGCTCTTTCCTTCTACGAGATTCAGTACATTCACGCTGTCCTTTGTCTCCATGCGAACCTCTTTCTCCATCCAGACCCGTGTTGTCTCAATGAATTCCCGATCGTGAAGTCCGGTCTTTTCCATCCGCAGACCTTCCTCCTCGGCCAATACCTCGACCTGATCAATTAAATGCTCCTTTACCCACTCTGTATCGCGGTCCCACTGGATATTCGCAAGACCATGTTCGATGTGCGTTGGTCTTGGGAGTCCGTCCAGACCCAGACGGTCCCAGTCCCAGAGCTTGAAGGTGAAAATGTATGGCGTCGCGCTGATTTCCAGCACCATCGTTCCCGCACCCGAACAGTGGACCGTTCCCGCCGGAATCAATACGTGATCATGCTTTTTCACCGGAATCTTATTGACATATTCCTCCGCAGGAAAACGAATGCTTCCATCCTGTGCTGCCTTTAAATCACGCCCCATCGCAGCCGGATCAATTCCTTCTTTCAGACCGAGATAAACATAAGTGTCCTTCTCCTCTGCATCCAGAATATAATAGCTCTCGTCCTGTGTGTAGCGCATATTGAATTTGTCCTGAATATACTCCGTCAGCGGGTGCACCTGCAGCGAGAGATTCTGTCCTCCCATCGTATCAAGCAGGTCAAAACGAATGGGAAATTCTGTTCCGAATCTGGCATGTACATGCTCGCCTAAAAGCTCATGGGGCCGGTAAAACACCAGATCAATTGCCGGTATCTCCACCTCTCTGCCCCCAAAGTCCAAAAGAAGGCTGTTCTCCTCCGGCACACCGTCAAAGCTCCACGCATAATTCTCCTCCTCCGGGTTCAGACCGCAGACCTCCTTCATCCACTGGCCGCCCCAGACGCCCGGATCAAAGTAAGGAACCACGCGGAACGGCTGCTGCGCTGCCTGACGCAGGCCTTCGCGAAATGCATCCCCGGACAGCAGGTGCGGATGACCGCTGGTGTTGGTATCAAGAAGAAAATCAATCTGATCCAAAAGCTGTTTTTTTCGCTGGTCCGCAAGACGCCACTCAATGAAAAATCCTCGTTTATATTTACTTAAAATCGGTGCGTCACTGTTTTCGGTATTCCAATTGGACATTCCCGCACGGTATCTCTTTTGGATTTCCCATCTTGCCATGTCACAGTACAGCAGCACATCGCCCTCACAGATCAGACTTGCACCGGTTCCGCATACCACGGTTAATCCGGACGTCTTTGAAATCTGTCTGACCGCCTCTTCCACTTTCTCCTCTATGAAATAATCCTTCAGACCGTGTGTCGTATAGATTCCAAATACACGGTCATCCGTCAGCTCACGCTGCATGCGCTCATCCAGATCCCGGCCTTCATACGCAAGCGCATCTGCATCCAGCCACAGCTCTGCCTCCAGCCCCGAGAGAAGTTCTTTTATCTCCTCTTTTCGAACTCCCGGATAACATTCTACGGTTAACACCACCTGTGTTTTCTTTTTCGAATCGAGTTTTTCTTTCAGGATACTGCAGATATCCTGCGTCACATCCCAGACCTCCTGATCAAAGCCTTTTACTTTGACTTTCGGCCGTTTCTCATAATTGTGGTAACGTTTCATCTTCTTACTCCTCTTTCTTAGTTTTCTCTCTTAGTCTTCTCTGAAAAAAGTTTTGTATAGTCCCATAAATGCCAGTTCAGAGGTCCGTGTCTCTACCTGAAGCCGTATTCGGTACCGCTCGCACAGCCGCTTTGTTTCCTCACCAAACAGCGGGAAACTCTTCATGATCTGTCCTCCCAGCACCAGGACATCCGGCTGAAATTCCAGCAGATAGGGCATCACTGCCTCCATGACATATTCTCCAAAATCCCAATACACTTCCCTCGCCACATCATTTCCCTCTGCGGCAAGCTCTGCCAGCTCCTTCCCGTCCACTTCCATGCCAAGCTTCCGTCTGGAGAGCTCCATCAGCCCGCGTCTGGAAATCCAGTCATCAACCAGTTTCCCATAAAAGGGCTGGCTGTATATCATTCCGTTTTCCGGCACACCGTTTTTCCCTTTTTCTGCTGCCCGGCTGTCCTCAATAAATGCAGAGCCTGCCCCGGTGCCGATGACCAGCGCCATCAGCTTTTCTCCCGGCTCTGCCACGCCCCGCGCAAACGCCTCCACATCATTGATAAATACCACCGGTGCCGCCTGCGCCTTCCTGCAGAAACCGCAGATCGGCTCACTGCAAATCATCCGTTGAAACTCGGTCCTTAAATTCAGATTGTAGAGTGCCTCATACTTATCCAGCCCGGTGATTTTACTGATTCCATTCTCATAATCAAATTCTCCCGGAAATGCGAATGCGAACCCTTCTAATTGTCCATGGCTTTCCTTTGCCATCTCCGCCATCGCCGTCTGAAAATTCTCCAGAATCACATCCTTTGACTCTTTTGATTTTGACGGTCTTTTTCTGACCTCGCTCGCTAAGTTTCCGCATGGATCCAGCAGTCCGTATTTTAATTCGGTTCCTCCGACATCCATCACAAAATATTTTTTCATTTCCCTTTTACCTCTGCTCTGCAATTGATATCCTCTAGCTTATCTTTGCAGCTCAATCAAAAATTTACTGTTACTTGCCGGATAATAGCTTTCGGCATATTCAATCGCTTCCCCATTTTTCAGATATCCCACGGATGTCACGAAAATAACGGGTTCCCACGGACCGATCTCCAGCATTTCCTGCACCTCCTTTGACGGGGCGCTCACCTCCAGCATCCTGCTCACATGACAGACCTTCAGTCCGTGCTTTTCCAGTGTCTCGTAAAAGGAAGCATTTTCATAATCCTGTGCTCCCATCTCCGGGAACCGAACGGTCGGTACATATACAATCGTAAATACGACCGGTGCCTGATGATGACATTCTTTGATTCTCCGAATCCGCGCCAGCTTCTGTACCGGCATCCCTCTTCGTATCTCCAGCTTTTCCGCAAGAAATTCGTCCGCCTGCACCGTATCCCGCTCCACGACAGTCGTGAGCACCGAATGTCCCTGCTGCTCTGCCTCTTTGCGATAGCTCGCGATAAAACTTGTGGAGGTATGTAACAGCTTAGGCTCTGTCACAAAGGTTCCGCTGCCCTTTACACGGCTTAAATAGCCGGACTGCTCCAGACTGTTCAGCGCCTGCCTCACGGTCGGACGACTCACCGAAAAACGCTTGGCGAGCTCCTCCTCCGTCTCCAGCTTATCTCCCGCACAGAGGGTTCCGTTTTGAATCTGATTCAGAAGTTCCTGTTCTATCTTTGCGTGCTTGTGCATATGTGATCCTCCGACATCTATGGGCAAATTTTTCTTCATCCCATTTTTCTGACTTCACTATAGCAAATTCGTTTCGATATGTAAATACTTTATTGATATTTTTATAAATTTGTATTTACATATTTCTCAAAAACATAGTTGCAAGATAAAAAAAAGGAAACCCCAAAATTATTTTGGAATTTCCCGGTCTTTTCTATTGTTTTAGGCTTTTGCAGGTTCAATCCACTGTCTCCAAAACATAAATCCGTGCAGAGTAATCCGGCATCATGCGGGTGTGTTCGTTATAGCCTGTTCCCATGAATCGCTGCTTCTGCTGCAGCCCGGCCTCCATGAGCAGATCGCCGTATGCTGTATATTCTTCTTTTTCACAGGGCAGCATGTAATGGTCCGCCGCTACATGGACCAGAATACCTGCACTGTCTACTTTGACGGGCAGCACCTGATTGATCAGGGAACCGACACAGCGAATGTCGATCATCTGCTCTCTGGACGTGATCCGATACTTTTGCTTGGGATCCAGCCCCATCATACGAAACGGCTCGGTCTCACTGTTTGGCTGCAACTGTCCCATGGCTTCCAGGACCAGTGCCTGCTTCTTATCTTCCGATACCACAGCCCATGCACATTGTTCTTGCTGTTCAAAGGGTGACTGCATTCTATAGAATGTACCGTATTGGAACAATTTCCGATACGTCTTATAAAAAGCTATCTGAGCGGCGATCACTTTTCTTTCCGCAGAAGACACCTGTGTCAGATCCAGTTCATAACCTAAAAGACCAAAAGCCGCCACATCGAAGCGAGTCTCAATCGGTGTCGTTCGCGTGGTCTGATGATTGGGAACTGCGGACACATGACAGCCCATAACACTCTGGGGATACCCGTAACTGGTGCCGGTCTGTATCTTCATACGCTCGTAGGCATCCGTATCATCGCTGGTCCAGATCTGCGGCATGAAGGATAACATACCCAGATCAAACCGATTCCCTCCGGCGGCACAGCCCTCGAACAGTACCTTTGGATTTGCCTCCACAATCTCATTCAGCACACGATATAATCCCAGCGTCCACGCATGAGCGAATCTGCCCTGCTCACAAAGTGCCGGACTAAAGCAGTCTGTCAGGGGACGATTCATATCCCATTTCACATACTGAAGATCTGCACTGGCCAGCGTTCTGTTCACCTGCTGGATCATATAATCCTGCACTTCTGTTCTGCAAAGATCCAGAACCAGTTGATTGCGTCCCAAAGACGGCGCGATGCCCGGACTCAGCACGGCCCAGTCAGGATGTGCCCGGTATAGTTCACTGTCTGGATTCACCATCTCCGGCTCCATCCATAAGCCGAAGTCAAGACCCATTGCATGGATCTTTTTTGCCAGACCACTCAGACCATCTGGCAGTTTCTTGGTATTGACCATATAATCACCCAGCCCTCTGGTATCGTCGTTTCGTTCACCGAACCAGCCATCATCCAGCACAAAGAGTTCAATCCCCAGTTTCCTGGCCTCTTTCGCCAGTTTGAGCAATTTGGATTCCTTAAAATCAAAGTAAGTAGCCTCCCAGTTATTCAAAAGTACCGGCCGTTCCTTTTTCTTCCACACACCGCGCACGATGTGTTCCTGCACAAATCGATGCATATGAATACTCATGCCATTCTTGCCTTCGTGTGAGAAGGTCAGTACAGCCTCCGGTGTGGAAAAAGATTCTTCTGGCTGTAGTGTCCATGCAAAGCCATCCGCCTGAATGCCTGCCTGGATCCTTGTCTTGCTATAAGGGCCGCACTCCACCTGTCCGCAGTGACTGCCGGAATAGCTCAGATTAAATCCATACACATTGCCGCTCTGCTGGGTGGCACTTTTTTCTGTAACCATAAAGAAGGGATTGCAGTAATGGGAAGACACGCCTGTGCGGCTGCCGAAAGCATGTGTTCCCGTTTCCAGAGAAACCTTTGTCTCATGCCGCTCCCTTGCCCATGCCCCGGTGAAAGTAGTCAGTTCGTACCCCGTCCGAGGCAGGTCCAGCTGATAGCTCATACATCGATGAATAACGATTTGTTCTTTGCTCTGATTGCAGATTTCCATACGTCTGGTAATCACATCGCAGTCTGGATATACCGTATAATACAGAGTTGCCTGCACCCCATATGTGTTTTCAAAATGCAGGAGCAAAGTTTCTTCCCCGCCATATGCCCCCGGCATTCCCTTCGGCGGCATGCTGCCTTCCTGCTTTTCTGCCGAAAGGAATCGGAAGTCATTGACCATGCTGCCATTTCCATTGGAGAGTTCCAGTGCGCCCTGGCGGAAATCTCCCTTCCCCTGCGGCGATAATTCCAGACACAGATGCAGCAGAGACAGCGGATTTTCTTCTTTGTCATAAACCACATCTGTCCCATATCCGGTGTCCATCTTCTCCCGCATGGCTTCCGCATCCACATGGATTTTCCTGCCATAATGCAGATTCTCCATAAGTGCTCCACGCTGATACATATAATACCCCGTATGCTCCGTCTCCAGAGCGATCACATTATCCTCTATTCGAATCATAAATGCTCCTTATACTTCTTTTCTTTTGTCCAGTTCTTCTGCAATTCGTGCGTTTTCTTCTTCTGTCAGCTTCATACTGCCGCCTCCTCATTTTCTGTGACTTCAAAGTTCAATACTTCATCGATATATTCCTCCTTCACGATACCCCGCAGCAAAATATTCATCATAGCCTCAAGCGCATCCGTATAGCTTATCTTCTGTTCTTTCAACTCCGATGATATCAGGAAATGTTCCATACATCCTTCCACCATGCCTTTAAACACATAGATGTTCGTCGATTTCAAAACTCCCTGTGCCATGCCTTCTTCCAGAAGCTGTAGTGTCGGTTCCCAGTCGTTTTCCATACGTTTTCGAATGTATGCATAGACTTTTGGATACCGCTCAGCCACCTCTTCCATCAGATACCAGTTCAGGTTTTTATATTGTTCCGGCAGCACGATAATCAGACGTTTGATCTTCTGTATCAGCGGAAGATCGCCATCCTCCAGCACTTCCCTTTCACTTTGCTTGATGGTGGCAAAGCAGTCTTCTGCGATAGCCAGCAGCATCTCCTCCTTGCTGTCAAAGACTTTGTACAGCGTCTTCTTACTCACATGCAGATCTTTTGCCAGATCATTCATGGTAAACTTCAATCCCTGTGCAGACAGAAGTTCCATGGTTCGATTCATACATTGCTCGCGTAGTTCCATTCCCTCTCCTTTTAGGAAACCCAAAATCGTTTTTCGGTTTCCTTAAATATAACACCTGTTCTATGCATTTACAATCACAAGAAATATTTTTGGCATAAGTCACAATTTTCACCTCTGTTTTTTGCTTCTATTTTATTCAAGATTCCTCTGCAGACGGAATTTCCTATGATACAAAAAAAGCTGTTACACCATTTTTCGTGTAACAGCTCTCTTCTTCTATATAATGAATTACATTTTTTACAGCAATCCGCCAACTGCCAAGAACAGCGGTGCGAATACAAGTGACACAATGGTCATCAGCTTAATTAAGATGTTGATAGACGGTCCTGAAGTATCCTTAAACGGATCTCCGACTGTATCACCGACCACGGCCGCCTTATGAGCTTCGCTGCCTTTACCGCCATGTGTTCCGTCTTCGATGAATTTCTTCGCATTGTCCCATGCACCACCGGCATTTGACATGAAAATTGCCATCATAACACCGGTTACAAGTGCTCCTGCAAGAAGCCCGCCAAGTGCGTCCGGTCCTAAGATGATACCGACTGCAAGTGGTGAAAGGACTGCCATGATACCCGGCACTAACATTTCCTTAAGGGCTGCTGTTGTGGAAATCGCAACGCAGGACTTGTAATCCGGTTTTGTTGTTCCTTCCATAATACCCGGCATCGTTTTGAACTGGCGCCTTACTTCTTCGATCATCTGGTAAGCAGCTTTTGATACAGACTGCATAGTCATAGATGAGAATAAGAATGGAAGCATGCCGCCGATGAACAGACCGATGATGACGCGGTTATCTAAAATATCGATTTCGTTAAGCTGTACTGCCTGAGCATAGGATACGAAAAGTGCAAGTGCTGTCAGCGCTGCTGATCCGATTGCAAATCCTTTTCCCATCGCTGCGGTTGTATTGCCAACGGCATCCAGTTTATCTGTAATCTTGCGGACCTGCGGATCCAGTCCTGACATCTCAGCGATACCACCGGCATTGTCAGCGATCGGTCCATATGCATCCACTGCGACTGTGATGGCTGTTGTTGATAACATACCAACGGCTGCAAGTGCGATCCCGTAAAGTCCACAGAACTGGAATGCCACAAAGATACCGACACAGATCAGCAGAATCGGAATTGCCGTCGACTGCATACCAACTGCAAGACCACTGATGATCGTTGTAGCGGCACCTGTCTCTGACTGGTCCGCGATTTCTTTTACAAATTTGTAATCACCGGAAGTATATACTTCTGTGATGATACCGATGAAAAGTCCGACAATCAGACCTGCTAAAACAGCGATTGCCTGATTGAAATTATTAAATAACATTTTACTGAATACAAATGCTGCAATAATTACTACTATGCTGGCAACATATGTACCTGTCTTTAACGCCTTGTGTGGGTTTGAGTTCTCATCGCCGCGCACAAAGAAGGTTCCGATGATGGAAGCGAGAAGTCCAAGACCTGCTACAATCAGCGGATACAAAGCTCCTGACGCCTGAAATGCAACGATACCGAGTGTCAGTGCGGAAATGAGTGCTCCGACATAAGACTCGAAAAGGTCGGCTCCCATACCTGCAACGTCACCTACGTTGTCACCTACATTATCAGCGATCACCGCTGGGTTACGCGGATCATCCTCCGGGATGCCTGCTTCTACTTTACCAACTAAGTCAGCGCCTACGTCAGCGGCCTTTGTATAGATACCACCACCAACACGGGCAAACAATGCGATGGAAGACGCTCCCAGCGAAAATCCGGATAAGACTTCTACATTTCCAGTCATGATGTAAATGATGCTGACACCGACAACTCCAAGACCTGCCACACACATACCCATCACAGCTCCACCGGAAAATGCAATCGATAATGCTTTGTTCATTCCGCCTACTCTTGCTGCATTCGCGGTTCTGACGTTTGCCTTTGTGGCAACTGTCATTCCACAGTAACCTGCGATGGTTGAGAATGCTGCTCCGACAACGAAGCATACCGCTGTCACCCAGCTTCCGATACCAAAGCCGATCAATACGAACAGTACAACAACAAAGATCACTAAGATCTTGTATTCCGCAGTTAAAAATGCTTTTGCACCGTCGCTGATTGCTTTCGCAATTTCTTTCATTTTGTCTGTTCCTTCATCCTGTCTGCTGACTTTGTTTGCTAAAAATGCCGCGAACAGTAATGCAAGAACGCCCATAACCGGGGCTAAATACATTAAGTTTTCCATTTTTTATTCCTCCCTGTTTTTCTGAATAACTTCCCCATTATAATTGAAGAAAGACTTGATTTGCAAGTTTTTTTTAGAGTGCAATCTAGTTTTTGTTAATTCTATCACATGACTCTGCATGAATTTTACCTTTTTGGTGTAATTTCACGGTGATTTATATTTACAACTAATTTTACATTTGTTAAGATAGATATTAGTAAAATCAACAACACAAGAAAAGAGGTTTACGATGAAACATTTAATCAGTCCTTTAGACTTTACAACCGACGAGTTGCACGATCTCTTAAAACTCGCTCAGGAGATCGAGGCGAATCCAGACAAATTCAAACACGCCTGTGACGGTAAGACTTTAGCAACGTTATTCTATGAGCCAAGTACAAGAACCAGACTCAGCCATGAAGCCGCAATGCTGAATCTTGGCGGCAATATCATGGGATTCTCAAGTGCCGACTCCAGCTCCGCCGCAAAGGGCGAAAGCGTCGCTGATACAATCCGTACCGTTGGCTGTTATGCGGACATTGCAGCCATGAGACATCCAAAAGAAGGTTCTTCCTTCGTTGCATCCAGAAAGTCACCGATTCCTATTATTAATGCGGGAGACGGCGGCCATCAGCACCCAACACAGACGCTGACCGACCTGCTCACCATCCTGAATCTGAAAGGCCGTCTCGACAACATGACCATCGGTATCTGTGGCGATTTGAAGTTCGGCAGAACGGTCCATTCACTAATTAATGCGATGGTCCGTTATACAGGAATTAAATTTGTCCTCATTTCTCCGGAAGAATTACGCCTTCCAAGCTATGTGACAGAAGATGTTCTCGACAAGACAGACACACCTTACGAGGAAGTTGTACGTCTCGAGGACGCACTTCCAAAGCTTGACATTCTCTACATGACACGTGTACAGAAAGAACGTTTCTTTAATGAAGAAGAATATTTACGAATGAAAGATTTCTATGTTCTGGACAAGAAAAAAATGGAACTTGCCAAAGATGACATGTATGTCCTGCATCCGCTTCCACGTGTAAACGAGATTTCCGTTGAAATCGATGATGACCCGCGTGCAGCATATTTCAGACAGGTTCAATATGGCGTATATGTGCGCATGGCCCTCATTCTCACACTGTTAGAGATTCATGTGGATTAACCCCGTTAAAGGAGAAAGGACATTATTATGGTAGAAAACAGATTAAACGTCGGCAGGATTTCAGAGGGTGTCGTACTGGATCACATCCCAGCCGGTAAAAGCATGGAAATATACAAATACCTGCATTTAGACGATATGGATTGCTGCGTCGCAATCATCAAAAATGCAAGAAGTGGTAAATTAGGCAAAAAAGATATTCTAAAAATCGAGTCTCCGGTTGAGAATATCGATTTAGACATTCTCGGCTTCATCGATCATACGATTACGGTAAATATTATCCGCAATGAGGTCATCGTTGAGAAGCAGATTTTGACACTTCCGAAAGAAATTACAAATGTAATCAAATGCAAGAATCCTCGGTGCATCACATCCATCGAGCAGGAATTAGACCAAGTATTTTTCCTTGCCGATGAAGAGACAAAAACCTATCGCTGCAAATACTGCGAAGAGCAGTATCATAAGCAGTCATAATTTATATAATTTACGAGTTCTATTCTTGTAGATACACCTAATTTCTTATATATATTTGCCAGATGGCGTCTCACCGTAGCATAGGAAATGCTCATTTCCTGTGCTATTTCTTGTATACTCCGAGATGAACAAACGAATTCTGCGATTTCGTTCTCTCTCTTTGTCAACTGGATTTCGTCCTTTTCCAGACCAAACACACTTTCCATCCATGAATTATGTGCACAAAACCATTGTTCAATATGTGCTGTAATCAAAGACAATACGAATAATTCTCGTTCTGAAAAATCTCCATAGCGCTCTGAACGCAATAACGTAAGATCTGTTCCTGCATTTTGACCCAGATGAATTACATTTCCACATACATAACTCATCCCCATCGGTTTCACCCAGTCTTGATAAATTACCGAGTTCTGCATTATTTTATCATCCACTAAATCTGTGTCGCGATATATTTTAGTTCCCGGCTGATTCACGTACCATGCTGTATAGTCATAAGAAGAAAAACGTAATCGATATTGTTCCAGTTCCAGCTCCGTCATATTAATGGAATGTAAGATATTCTGATTCTCATCGCGATGAGTTGCACTGCAGGAAAAAAAAGATTTTTCATGAGGAATCAGTTCTGATAAGCGTCTCATCACCTCTTCGTACATTCTTATCAAATCCATCTCTCCGGCAATAAAAACTGTTATTTCATTGATTGTCTGCATTTCTTTCTTTGAAAAGTTTCGCATAGTCCCTCCGTATACATCATTTGATGTAATAAAAGATACACCATCCAGATAATTGTGTCAAGATTACCTCGTTGTTATTATTATTTTAGTAAAAAATTTTAAGAGAAAAGAGGATTACTTATGAAAAGAACAAAATTATTGTGTGCCTTTTGCATTACTATTGTCATGATTTTGGGCATGGTTGGATGTGGCAAACCTGACACTACTGCCAATGGTTCCACTACTGCAGATACCGCTGAAAGCGAGTCTGAGCCAACTTTGACGGAGGATAACTGGTATGACGGCATCCCATTCGAAAGTTGGAGTCAATTCGAAAAAGTCGATACTGATTTCGACTGGTACGATGTATATAAGGTACCCGGAGACATTTATGCAATCGCATGTAATGGTCAATGGGAATTAGATATCTGCTATTTGGTTCTAGGAGAAGACAAGGCACTCTTACTAGATACCGGTCTTGGTCTTGGTGATCTAAAGAGTCTTGTCGAGTCATTGACCGATTTGCCAATTACAGTTGTGGTTTCCCACTCTCACTATGACCACATTGGAAATGCGCATCAATTTGATGATGTCTGGTGTTATAACAGCCCAAGCTGTATTGAAACTTTAACAGATGGAATCCCGCATGATGACTTCGCTTATGAGTTGGAAGATGGAATGATTGCAAGAGATATTCCAAAAGACATTGATTTAGATACTTATTCTATCGAAGGGTCAACTGTCACCAATACGTTAAACGATGGTGATATCATTGATTTAGGAAATCGCAAATTAGAAGTTCTTTGGACTCCTGGACATACTTCAGACAGCATTACATTAATTGATAGTGATAATGGCATTCTGTTTACCGGCGACACCTATTATCCAGATGATCTGTATGCATTTTCCGAAGATTCAGATTTGGCTGAATACACAAAGAGCATGGAAAAAATAAGAGATCGCATTGCTGACTTAAACTTAAAATGGATTTATCCGGGACACAACGAAATTATAAATGATATCAATATAATAAATGAAGTCACTACCGATTTAGAAGCTATCTTAAATGGAGAAAAGACTGATTATGAAATTGGAGAAGAAAATTATCGCTATTATGATTTTGCAAACGATATTCGTATTATTACATTAGATGAAGAGCCTCAAAAGTAGCATTAAAATTTTTAGTGGTTTTCGGTTGGAAAGGCCTCGTAAATTTTACTCTTCCCATCTGCGGATGTCCTTTTTGCACTGCATTCCAATCACCACCGAGAGAATAATGACTGCGTCCACCACGGTATAGACCGCACATAATATAACAGTCGTTTTCTTTGAAAACCGGGTTCGATTTTGATAGGGGTAACATACGAGAAACAGATATACCACTGAGTGAATTAATATATTTACATTTTCCGTCAGAAAGATAAATCTTGACATTTCTCTTATTCATCCTCCATTTCCATCCCAAATCGATAATCCAGATATTCCTGATGGATTGTTCGGTATTTCTGTTTATTTTGATCGGGTGTATCATCTAAAGTGTGTAAGTAAGTTGTCTGATAATTCCCTTTGAATCTGCTTGACCACTGTTCTTAAATACTGGGAGTCCTGTCAAGGCAAGGGTTTCCGCCTTTACGGGATTCCCAGTATTTGATACTATTAAAATAGCAGATTCAGAGAACTTACACAGTTTGTATTACACTCTCTATTGATCGGAAGCACTGTCCCATCTTCCATTTCAAAGATACGTTTCTTGATTTTCAGAACTTTATCATAATTCACGAGTACATTGCGATAGCACCAGCGAATATTCAGATAGGGCTCCACCTTCTTCGTAATCTCAGCAAATGAAAGATAACAGCGCAACATCTCATTTTTCAAATGAATCTGAACAGCATGCGATCGATAATCAATAAAAAGGATCTTGCTGATTGGAATCCTGCGCTCCTCACGTCTGCATGTCACAGTTATATAGAAAGACTTCTTCTTCATATATTCCATCACACGTTCCATTGCATTTTGAACCTTCTCCTGTGTACAGGGTTTTACAAGATAATGTGTTGCTCGTAATTCAAAGCCTTCCAGTCCATAATCAGTGCTTGTTGTCACAAATATAATTTTTTGTTGATTCTCTTCTTTCCCCTCACCCCTCGTCCTGAGACTTCTGGCTACATCAATTCCGGATAGCTTATTTAAGAAAATATCCAAAAAAATCGCATCATACTGCTCCGGCATCTCCCCCAAGAATTCTTCCCCCGTCTCATACTGGTCGATCTTCACATAAACACAGGACTGCTGACAATATTTTTGTACCATTGCATTTAACGACTTTGCATCCTCCTGTCGATCTTCTACAATTGCTATTTTCATCTTTCGTAACTCCCTTTTCTTTATTGTTTTGAACATAATATTCTATCTTTTGCACTATGTAAAATCAAGAGGAAAATTTTTACATTTTAAAAAAGAGCTGCAAAATGCAGCCCTGCTATTCCAAATATTTGGTTGATAAATAATGATAGTCGCAATATTAAACTTTCTTTCCGATCACGCGCATGATTACGAAGCATGCAGCAATCCCGCATAGAATTGAGATGATCGGTGATACGCCGAACGCTGCTGGAATCGTCCCGCAGACAACCGCCACAATTGCCGACATCACCGCATACGGTATCTGTGTCTTTACATGATCCATGTTATTACAGCCCGATCCGATGCTGGATAAAATCGTCGTATCGGTGATCGGCGAACAGTGGTCTCCAAAGATGGAGCCCGCCAGCACGGAGGCAATACACATGCTGATGTACGTATCCTGATTGGAAATAAAGGACGCACTTCCATAGAAGCTGTAGGCAATCGGTATCACAATCGGCATTACAATAAACATCGTTCCATAGCTTCCCACCGCAAAGGAAACCGCACAGCAGGTAATAAATACCAGAGTCGGAATCAGCCAGTAAGGAACACCTGCCTTTAGAACCTCAACAAGGTAGTAGCAGGTTCCAAGACTTTTTACAGCATCAGACATCGCCCACGCAAGAATCAGAATCACAACGGTCAGCATCAGCGATTTTACACCTTCAAGAAAGACATCGACGCCTTCCCGCAGTGTAAAACAGCGGATTTTTTTCCCCATGATAATTGCAATTCCGCTCGCTGCAATTGTGGCAATGAACATCACCAGTGCCGTGTCGGCATTTCCAACTGCAATCCGCAGCGTTGTGAAACTGAACGCTGCACCTGCGGCGAGTTCTCCCGTTTCGATACTGTGGTTTAATCCATTGATATAAAATCCGACAAAGGACAGGGCAATCATTAATACAATTGGTACCAGCGCAGTCAGAAAGCTGGTCTTTACGCCCTCTTTTGCCTGAAAAGCTTCCATATCCATGATATTATTTTCAACTTCATCAATGTTCTTATTGTGCGGTTTTCCATTTCTCGCACGTCGCTCCGCCTTGAGCATCGGACCGAATTCTCTTCCCGTGGATGTAATGACAAACATCATGATCAGGCAGAAAATATTATAGAAACAAAATGGGATACTTCCCAAAAACAGGTTGTACGCCGAGGCATCCTGATTGATGACCTTTAAACCTTCGTCAATGATTCCGACCTCTGCCGCAACCCAGCTGGAAATGACTGCCATTCCGGCAACCGGTGCTGCTGTGGAGTCCACGATGAACGCCAGCTTTTCTCTCGACACCTTCAGTCGGTCGGTCAGTGGCTGCATGAGTGGTCCGATAATCAGACTGTTTGCGTAGTCATCAAAGAAAATCAGACATCCCAGAAGTTCTCCGATGTATCCGGCGCCTTTTGCCGTTTTGATTCTCCTGATCAGTTTTTCCGCCAGAGCTTTAAATCCACCGGTCTTATTAATGACAGCGACCAGTCCGCCTACTGCAAAACATAACAAGATAATTGCTGCATTATCAAAATCACCGACGACCCGTATGATGGATTCGCAGGCTGCGATAAAGGTATAACAGAGTGACCGGAACAGCTTCATCGGCCCTGTGCTGTCTAAGACGCTCAGGAGAAAGAAGCCTGACAGCAGACCTGAGATCAGGGACGTCAAAACCTCTCTTGTCACAAATGCAATGACAACGGCAATCAGCGGTGGCAGTATCGTGACGATGCCCAGTGTTTTTCCCTGAATTTCTTCTATGGTAACCGTCCCGTTTTCGATGTTTGTCTCCTGCTTCTGCGTCGATTCGGCAATCTGTTTTTTGAATCCGTCCGATTTCAGACAGACAACCAGCAGAATTAAAAATAAAGCAATGATTGTGATATAGCCTTTATGTTTTCTCATAGTTTTCCTTCTTTATCCCAGTTTAAAAAGACAAAGGAGGAGCGTATCTAAAATACTGCTCCTCCCTGATGCTTTCAAATATCCTTATGCAAACGTAATCACAGTTCCTGTTTTTCCTTCTAAAGCATCAATTGCTTTATCAAGACTCGTAATGATTGCTTTCTTGCTTGGGAAAGTACGTGCAAATTTCATTGCAGCCTCCACCTTTGGAAGCATGCTTCCCGGTGCGAACTGTCCCTCTTCAATGTACCGAACTGCCTCTTTCAGATTCATACTGTCAAGATTCTTCTGATCCGGTTTTCCCCAGTTGATTGCGACTTTTTCAACTTCCGTTAAAATCATCAGCACATCTGCATCCACTTCTTCCGCAAGAAGTTCTGCTGCAAAGTCCTTATCAATCACTGCCGCTACGCCTTCTAAAGTTCCATCCATGTTCTCAACGACCGGAATTCCGCCGCCGCCACAGGAGATTACAATAGAAGAAGCCCACAGATCCTGAATTGCATCGATTTCCACGATTTTTTTTGGAAGTGGTGAAGGTACAACTCTTCGATATCCTCTTCCGGCATCTTCCTTCATGTTGAAGCCCTTCTCAGCTTCTAATATCTTTGCCTCTTCTTCGGTATAGAACGGTCCGATCGGCTTTGTAGGATTCTGGAAAGCCGGGTCGTTCCCGTCAACGATCACCTGCGTTGCAACGGTAAGTACCGGCACATGTACATTACGCATATTGAGCGCATATTTCAGTGCCTGCTGGATGTGATAACCGATGTAGCCCTGACTCATTGCGCCACACACGTCAAATGGCATAGAAGGGGTCACGTCTTTTGCAGCTTCTGATGCAAGCAGGATTCTTCCTACCTGTGGTCCGTTTCCATGTACAATTGCTAACTCGTAGCCCTGGCTGCTGATGTCCGCAATATGCTCACAGGTCTTTTTTACGACATCTAACTGGCCTTCTGCTGTCGGTTTGCTGTCCTTTGCCTGCAGGGCATTTCCGCCCAGCGCAACAACTATTTTTGGCATAACTTTTTCCTCCGAATTCAACTGCTTCAGGCAGGATTCCTTCCGGAATCTGCCCGCAGCGTTGTTATATTAAGCTAAAATCTTAGATGAGACCTCTCTCGTCCATGAACATTTCCAACTCTTCTTTTACTGCTTCCTTGCGAAGGTCTGTTGTATCGTTTTCTCTCTGATACTGTGTGAAGTAAACAAGAAGACCTCTCATCGCTGTCAGTCTGTTACCAGCCTCATCCCAGCAAAGTGAAGAATCTGAATCCGCAACCTCATCTGTGACATCCTCGCCTCTTGTTGCAGGCAGGCAGTGCATGAATTTGCAACCGATGTTTCCAAGCTGCATCAGCTCACGGTTTACCTGATAATCTTTGAATAACGCAATACGCTCTTCTTCTGACATCTCAGACTCATACAGGCCATACCATACATCTGTGTAAATGAAGTCAGCACCCTTCACCGCTTCTCTGTCATCTGTAATTTCGAAAGTTCCGCCGGAAATCTTGCAGTTCTCTTCCATGATTTTGATGTAATCAGGGTAATCTCCATCTGGATTTAACGCTTTTAATCCTTCCAGATTATCTTGAATCCATTTTCCTTTTGGTCCGTACTGAACGAATTTCATTCCTAATTTTGTACAGATCATTCCCAATGATGCACATACCTGTGTTCCGTCACCGGCGAATACGACTTTACAGTCCTCTAATTTCTTTCCTCTTGGAAGGTTCTCAACGATTGTACAAATGTCACCGATTTCCTGTGTAGGATGGTTCCAGTCAGACATACCGTTTAATACAGGAATTGAGCATGCATTTGCAAGGTCAACAACTGTCTGGTGTGCAATCACACGTGACATAACAACATCGATCAACTGAGACAGAACTCTTCCTGTGTCACCGATTGTCTCATGTCCGCCAAGCTGGATCATTCCTGGTCCCAGGTACTGGGCATGTCCACCCATCTGTGACATTGCTGTCTCAAATGATACACGTGTTCTTGTCGATGACTGCTGGAAAATCATTCCAAGTGTTTTGTTTTTCATAAGTGGTGGGTAGTATCCTTCTTTGATACATTTTTTGATCTTTAATGAAAGATTCACGATGTCTAATAATTCCTCTTTTGTAAAGTCGTTTGTGTCGATAAAATGTCTTACTCCATTTGCGTACATAATTGTTCTCCTTTTAACTTAAATTCATTTTTTGTTTTTCTTTTTTTATTATTTTACTTTTGGCTGCTGCTGTGTAATACAGTGGATGTTTCCTCCGCCGTATGCAACTTCTGTTGTCTGAACGCCTACGATCTTGCGGTCTGGGAACATAGCCTGAGCCTGCTCTACTGCTAATGCATCATTCTCATCTCCGTACTGTGGAAGGATGATTGCTCCGTTTACGATTAAGAAGTTTAAGTAAGAAGCGATTGAGATCTCACCCTCTTCTCTTGGGATTGCACCTTCTGAGTAGTCGATAGAATCAGCATCTTTTAAGTAACATGGTAATTTTGTTACGCACATTTTGTGTACTTTCAGTTTACGTCCCTTCGCGTCTGTCTGCTCGCATAAGAAGTTGTAAGCAGCCTGAGCTTCTTTGTAGAATGGGTGCTCTGTATCTTCTGTGTAGATGCAGGCAACCTCTCCCGGTGCTACGAAACAAGCCACATCATCGATATGTCCGTTTGTCTCATATGGATCAATTCCGTCTTTTACCCAGATGACCTTGTCACAGTTTAAGTAGTTCTTTAACATTTCCTCAATCTCTGCTTTGCTCTTGTCCGGGTTACGGCTTGGGTGAAGCAGGCACATCTCAGTTACCATCACAGTTCCTTCTCCGTCCACGTGGATTGATCCGCCCTCTAATACGAAGCCTTCTGTCTTGTAGGAATCAACACCTGCGATTTCGCAGACCTTACGTGCTACCAGCTCATCTTCATGCCATGGGAAATATAATCCGTCAACTAAACCGCCCCATGCGTTGAACTCCCAGTCTACTGCGCGGATGCCGCCCTTGCCATTCACGAGGAAAGATGGTCCACAGTCACGAATCCATGCATCATCACTTGTCATCTCAATGACACGGATGTTTCCGTTGTTTACTTCGCTGATTCGGCTGATTGCGTTCTCATACTGTGTTGGTGGTACGCACATTGTTACAGGCTCAAATTCAGAAATAGCTTTTGCTACATTTACATATGCTTTCTGAGCAGGTTTTGCGCCTTGTCTCCAGTTGTCATTTCTCCAAGGCCAGAGCATCCAGATCTGCTCCTGCTCCTCGAATTCTCCCGGCATTCTGTAGCCGTCCTGTTTTGGTGTTGTTCCTTCGATTCTTTTTGCCATGATAATTTCTCCTTTTCTTTTTTTATACTGATCTTCAATTTACTTGAAGTCATGAACTCGTTTAAGCTGTTTTGCTGTTCTTGCTGCAAACAGCTGCAAGAATCTCTCCGATAATAATGAATACAATCGCTCCAATTGTAATCGGAAGTGTTGCTGCTAATGTCTCTGCGTCAAAGCTGAGTGGAAATGCCGTGAAGATAATTGAAATAACCAGTAATACAACTGGAAGTGCAACGTAGTATAATTTGAGTACGGTGTCATTTCCACTGACTCTGAATGGTCTCTCTGTATTCGGGTCAATCTTTCTCATCTTATAAAAAGCTGGGAAGACCGGAACGTATGATAAGAGGAACATTACCAGATTCAGAGCGAAGAACGCCCAGAATAAATCCTGATTTGGAATAAATGGTGCAATGATGACTACGACAGAAGCCACAATACCGTTCATGATAGCTGCTCCTGTAGGCATTTCATTTTTTCCACTTCTCTTTGCAAATACTTTTGGCATGTCTCCATTTTCAGCTGCGAAGCAAACGGTGTTGTTGACACCAAGTGACCATGAGATCATATTTCCAAATAAAGTAATCATAAATAAGAATGCGATGACCGCGATAAAGATTCCGGTCTCTTTACCTGTGATTAAGATGATTGCGTCCATAAGTCCGCTGCTTGTGCTAACCTCTGATGTAGGAATCGCTGCTCCGATACCAAATGCTGAGAACATGTAGATTGCTGCGATTACGATACCACCGATAACGATTGCCTTTGGAATCTGTTTCTTTGGATTTTCCATGTCACCTGCAAATGTACAGATTACTTCAAAACCTAACATGTTGAAGATGATTACCGAAATGAACGATAAACTGTTCGGATCAAATGATGGAAGTAAGGAAGAAACTGTTACCTCGTTTGCAACGCCTCTTGTTACTGCCATGTATACGCCGAGACCTCCAATTAATACTGCGAGGAACACTTTGATTGCTGCAGCTCCATTTAAGATCCATACACTGTCACATACTGGGAAGAAACTAATTGCTACAATGATCCAGATGAACACTAATTCAATAATAATAGTAGGAACTAATCCAAGTTCAATTCCAAAGATAATGTTTAACAATTCTGGAATCATGACTGCCAGGGAAGCCATCCACAGCGGGAAGTTAATCCAGTAGTACCATGAAACTCTGGTGCCCATCTTACGTCCGAACGCTCTCTTAACCCAATCGTAAATTCCTCCGTCACTTTCATAGGTAGTTCCCATTTCAGATGATACCAGTCCATATGGAATCAGGAATGCAACCATCATGAAGATCCACCAGAAGTACTGCGAGTTACCGATTGCTGCAACTGGTGCAGCTGCTTCAGCTACGAATACTACGCATATAACAGTAAGTATTGCGCTGAACATACTAAATTTTTTCTTTTCGCCCATTTTTCTCTTTCCTTTCTCAAAAAAGTTTTGTCTGTTACTTGGCTATGAACATACTTTAGCACGGTTTGTAAATGGTTTAACATCCATCCTTGCGGTATATTTTTATAGTATTTTTGTCGCATAATTACATAAACTCTTCTAATCTTTTATGCATTTTGCACAACGAACTGACGCTTCATGAAAAAGTTTAGATTTACAAAAGGTTTAGATAATGATATTATTGCCCCATAGCAGGATAATTATTATCACCTGCGAATATTACAAAATCGGAGGCGCACTATGGAAGCGTTTTTACTAATCTATAATGTATTTCTTTTTATGGTATATTGTGTACCTCTTATTCTTGCCCTTTTGATTTACTATAAACAAAAGGAATTGATTTACTTATACATTGCGCTTCTTTATGGCACCTTCTGTCTGGACGAGCTTGTCATCTATCTCACAGAATTTATTCACTGGTTTTCATCATTCTATAAGAAGATTCTGTTTGCCGCTCCGACCTTTAAGACCATTATTTACTTTTTATCTTTCTTATGTATGATCAAAATTGTGGAATGGATTCTCAACAGCAGCCTGCCGATCTCACTTTATATCGGACTGGTCGCACTGATCCTGTTTCTTCTATTTATACCGGGAATGAATGACAGCTCATGGAAGCTGTGGCTGTACTACTCTGCCAGCTCCGTTTTTTCTATTGCACTCGGGCTGAACGGACTGCACCATTACCGGAATATTCCACCAGAAGAGAGGACTGTGACCCAGAAATATTTCCGCAATATGCTAATCATATTGACTATATTTTACATTTTTGTGATCATAGAGGATTCCATCACACTGTTTAGTCCTGATTCCATTTTATACCGGAACACCCGCAGTATCTCGGAAGATTGCACGCGCATGATTTTTTCTGCCATGACCAACATCTATCTGATTAAAAAGCTCTTCTCATTACTAAACAATACGAATGCGGACTCAGTGGCTCCATCCCGGACTGTAACGGCAGTGCCTGAAAATGCGGGAATGGGCGTACCTGCTTTGAAAGAAGCGAACGAGGAGGAGAAGACATATTCCAAGTTCTACCTCTTTTGCAAAGAGAACCATCTGACCACACGGGAACAGGACATCATGCTTTTGTTACTCGACGATAAAAGTAATGCGGAAATCAGCGATGAACTGGTAATTTCACTTGGCACGGCCAAGACACATATCCATAACATTTATGCAAAACTGGATGTCAAAAGAAGGAGGGATCTGCTGGATCTGTATAACGAGTTCGAGGCGGATGCACCGGCTGAAGACGGATAAAGCAGCTTACCCTGCACGGAGGATTTATCATTGGATGCACTTTTACTTATTTACAACCTATTTCTGCTTATGCTTTACAGTATGCCAATTTTACTTGCATTATTGTTGTATCTAAAGAGTAAGGATACGTTATATTTTTATATTGTCGCTCTTTTTAGCACTTATTTTTTGTATGCCCTTATTCTGAATCTGACTGATTTCGTCGATTCCTTTGCGGCATTTTACAAGCTTTTGTTTTTCGATGTTCCCACCTTAAAAACAGTGGTGTATACCGTCTCTTTCTTCTGCATCCTGAAGATCATCGAGCGCATACTCCATTACAGCACTCCGATTCCTCTCTACATCGGTTTTATTGTCATGATTATTTTCCTGCTATTCGTACCGGGTATGGAAAACAGCAAGCTGAAATTCTGGATCTATTATGTTCCGACTTCTGTTTTTGGGCTGATCGTTGGCGTCGATGCTCTGCGTGTCTGCCAAAAAAGCCCCCTTGATTCACAAACCGGCACACAGCAGTCTTTCCGGCATATTCTTTATGTACTCGTGGCAGGCTCCGTGTGTATCTTTTTAGAGGACAGCATTACGATTTTCAGTTATTCCTCCTATACGGAGCTGACCCAGCGAAATTTTTCTGAAGATATCATGAACGCCATTTTTTCAGTTGCCGCTTTTTTGTATCTGACTAAGCAGATTGAGGTCCCGGCCGTTCCCCAGAATCCTGGGGTTTTGGAATATCCGGCCAGTCCTGGGCAGGCATCTGCCTCCGCTGTGAATTCGGACGAGCCTGCCAGCGAAACGACAGCCTCATCCTTTTCAAAGTTCTTCTTATTCTGCAAGGAGTATCAGCTGACCACGCGGGAACAGGACATCATGACACTTCTTTTGGATAAAATGAGCAACGAGGAAATCAGCGAAAAACTTCAGATATCCATCGGAACCGCCAAAACCCATATTCATAATATTTATATGAAAGTGGAGGTTAAAAAACGCTGGCAGCTGCTGGAGGTATATGAAAAATTCGACTCCACCGATGCGCCTGATTAACGTGCGTTTATTTTGTGAGCTGCTCACTGTTTTTCATATATGATGTTTCCATCCAGCATAGTTAAAACGACCTTCGTATCCAGGATTTCCTTTGGTTCCACCTCAAATAAATTCTTATCCAGCACAATGATGTCTGCAAGCTTACCTTCTGCAAGTGTACCAAAATCCTCTTCGCACCCCTCACAATATGCGGAGCCCCATGTATAAGCTTTGAGTGCTTCTGCCATGGTAATTCTCTGCTCTGGATACCATCCGCCTTCCGGTTTGCCATCGAAGGTCTGTCTGGTAATCGCACCGTAGATTTCATTCAGTGGTTCAATTCCTACAACCGGATAATCACTGCCAAGAGAAAGCACGGTTCCTGCATCCAAAAGTTCGCGCATCGGCCAAGAATGTTTTGCCCTCTCTTTTCCGACCGCTGCTTCTTTGTCTCCATAGAGATCATTTCCCTTATCGCCGCCTTCTAAATCAAACAGCATGTGCCACGGCTGCATGCAGCATGTAATTCCAAGCTCTGCAAAACGATTCATATCTGCAGGATCGACTGTTTCCAAATGCTCCTGTACATGGCGGAGTCCCTGCCTGCCATACAACTTCTCGCCCTCTTCGAAAATGTCTAACATTTCTCTGACTGCGCGGTCTCCAATCGTATGGACACGAAGCGGAACGCCATCCTTTATCGCTTCCAGTGCCTGCACACGAAATTCTTCCAAATCAACCGAGCACGCACCACAGGTATCCGGCTGATTGGTGTACGGTTCTAACAGATACGCTGTATGTACACCTGTCACGCCATCAAGCAATTGTTTTAAGCCCTGTACACGGATTCTTCCATCCTGATATTTCGCCCGCAGTGCCGCAAACGTTTCTTTTTCATACTCGGAAATGTTCGGGTAAATCATAATACGTGCGGTAAGCTTCCCTTCCTTCTCCAGTTCCTCAAAATATGGAATCGGATCGTCATGTACGGCAAATGGCGCCACCAGACTGGCACTCGTAATTCCCAGCCGTTTTATTTTCTCAAAAAACTTACGGTAGACACTTAAATATACGTCTCTCTCCGGACTGAAAATCCAATCCAGGAGCTGAAACGCTGCACCGTCAAATAAACGGCCGGTCAACTCTCCCTTCTCATCCTTCTCGATAATTCCATCCTCCGGACTTTGAGAATCTCTGGTTATGTTTCCTTTTCTGAGCGCACAGCTGTTTGCGATAACCGTGTGCATATCTGCCATCTGCAGTACAACCGGACGATCTGCGATGACACGATCGATATCATGGCAGGTTGGAAGTGTCTGGTCCGCCCATATCAGATTATTCACCATATATCCATACACCCACTCATTCTCCGGATGCGATTCGGCAAAATCCTTTGCCATCTGTATTGCTTCTTCTTTGCTGTCTGCGGATAATACATTGACTGAGAAATCTTCATCCTCAAAAAAACAGCCCTGTGTTATATGAGTATGCCCATCATTGAACCCCGGCATAATCAGCTGATTTCCATACTCCAGCACCTTTGTGTCCGGTCCGGTGTATGCTTCCGGACTCTGATCCTTTAATACTGCAATAATTCTGTTGTCACGAATGACGATGCTCCCTTGAAACGGTTCTTTCCCGGTACCGTCAAAAATTGCATTTCCCTTCATGATAATTGAAGCTTCCTTCATGTTGTAACCCCCTTTATTTTTTTGCACCTAATCGTTTATTTTCGATGATTACCATGATCATCGTGAGTATAAAAGCAAATACATAAGATGCTCCCTGACCATACCATACGCCTTCCGCTCCCATGACTGCCTTGAAAATGAACATACACGGGATACCGAAAATGATGTACCTTGACAACCCTAAAATTGTGGCAAATGTGATTTTCTCCACCGCCTGAAAATATCCAGATACCATATCCGCCGTAAATCCGATACCGCTGACAATACAGAACATAATATTGTATTTCATGACAATCGGAGTAAGCGCCTCATCATATCCGCAAAGAACTCCGCAAATCTGCTTGTTAAACAGAATGAAAATCAGCCCCAGTGCATACACCGCAATGTTATTTCCGAGAATACTTACACCCAGAACTTTCTTTACCCGTTCCTTCATGCCGGCACCGAGATTAAAGGATGCGATCGGCTGCATTCCCTGTGTGGATGCCTGCTGAACCATCATAAGCAGATAAATGATATATCCGTTTAATACCGCATATGCTGCGATATCAAGTTCATTTCCAAGAAGGTTGTTAACCACAACGCCGAAGATCGATGTCGATCCCTGCACCAGCAGATATGGAAATCCGATTTTAAAAATTCTTTTGACGTTGTCAAAGCTAACCTTCATATTGTCTGCTTTTAATACAAAAATAGAACGCTTCTGAAGAAACGGAATGATCAGCGCAAACAGCCCAATGGAAATACCATAATAAACTGCTGCTCCAACAGGAAGTCCGATTCCAAAAACATAAATGCTAAGCCATAACCATATAATTGCAATAACTGCAGCCAGTGTTACACAGATACTTCCGATTTTTGGCTGTTCTGCCACACGTGCCATATAGTTTGCAATCTGTCCGATCATTGAAAATGGCCAGAAAATAACAAATACGCGGATTGCTGATGTTGTTACACCCATCAGTTCAGGTGTACACCCAACAAATGCTGCTACCTGCGGTGCAAAGATTTCAATTAAGATTACAAGTGCAAATATCAGATAAATCGAAAACCACATTCCATCTGTATATGCTTTTTTTGCCCCCTCCGTATCTCCTTTTCCAAGCTTTTCCGCACATATTGTCGAAATTCCAATTCCAAAACAACCGTGCAGTGCTAATTGGAAATATTCCAGCGGCATCACAAATCCGACCACTGCCAGCCCCATAGTTCCCAGTCCATTTCCAATAAAAATACCCTCAAGAATTACCATAATTCCCTGTGCCAGAAGTCCGACAAATGCCAGTCCTGCATATTTTGCGAACAATCCAACGATTCCTTTTGAGGCAAATTCACTGTCTGCAGCTGCCACTACTGTTCTTTCTTCGCCCATCTCTCTTCCTCTTTTCTTTCTTAATTTTGTTTTGGGTTTCACTGTCCCAATCATACTTGATTCCCCCTGCCGTTTACACTCCTTCCTCGGGTGGATTTATCTACAACTTTAGTTATAGGACCTTCGAAAAAGCTTTAAAACAAGGGGTTTTGGTGCTTGATTTTGGCTGGATGTTTTTTTGACTTTACAGAAAGATTAAGCTACAATGTATATGATATCGAACATAATGATAAAGAGAATTTTCTCACCGAAGAAAAGTTTAGAAAGGGTTGGATCAATACTATGACGACAATTGCGTATTTTCTTTTTAGTGTTCTGATGATTTTAATCTGTGGTCTGCCAGTTGCTCCGACGCTCTTTTGCTATCTGAAGGACCGAAAAAACAAGATTTTTCTTTATCTGACCCTGCTGTTCCTATGCTATCTGATTGAACTGATCCTCTTGCATTACGTTTTAGTTCTGAACATGGGAAACACCATAACATCTACCGTGAGTGACATCTCCTGCCCCGGCCTCAAAATTGTAGTTGCTATGTCTATTTTGCTGCTTGATTTCCTGTTTCTTGTGCATATTTTAGAACTGAAATTTCAATACAGATATCTGCTTTTATTTCTTCCGGCATTTATTACATATATCTATACTGCCTTTTTTTCATCGCGCTCCACTTTTGATATCTGGCTCTTTTATTCCATACGCCAGTTTTATCGATTCTTTTACTGTGCCCTCTTTGCTTACTATTTCAATAAGGCCCGCCATACACCACGGTTTGAGAAAATCAGCCCCTATGTATTTCCAATGTGTGCCATCTTTTTTCTGAATTGCTCCATTTTAATAGAAGACAGTCTCATGATCTCGCATCTGGCTACTATGCTTTTCGAATCACCGCTGATGGCAGAACGAAATTTTTCCGAAAGCTTATTATGGGCTTTTTTTAGCATTTACGCACTTTGCGCATGTTCGCGGAATGTCCGTTGTAGCGGTGCTGCCTGCGAGGATATATCTCGCGAAGAGCTGCCGTCGACCGAGCCTTCTGTTGCTATCTTAAGCAGCTCTTTCGCATTGTTTGACAACCTGCCGCTTATTACTTCTGTTTACAAGTTCACACCCCGGGAGGTTGAGATTTTAAAATACCTGATCAGCTACAAAAGTAATACGGAAATCAGTGAAGAATTGTGTATTTCCATCGGAACGACGAAAACCCATATTCATAATATTTATTCCAAGGTGAATGTAAAGAGTAAAAACGGGCTGATCCAGGCATTGATTGCCTGTGTTACAGAGCATAAGAATAAGGATGTATCGTAGCTGCACCCGATGTTGTGAAAATATAGTTGTCATTGTACTTTCTTATCGCACCGGAAAGTACTATAATAAATATATTGGTAACTGATTTTTTATTTTGAAAGGGGACATATGAAGATGAAGAACATAACAGAATTGACTTGTATCGTAAAATCGTTCTTTCACAAAGAATGGACAACAAGCGAAAAAGTACTGCTTGTGATTGACTGTATTTTATTCGGTGTGTTACTTGGTGCACTGTGGTCACCAAAGCGCGAAAAGAGTACGGTAATGGGAAGCTATAACAGCGGCAACGGATGTGGCAATGTACCGCCGGAAGCGAGCGAGGAAGATTAGTCTGAGAGGGGAAATCAATCCCCTCTTTTCTTTTGGAAATTTTTTGTTATTTGAAAAATTTTGTAAAATTATCAGGCTTAATGTAGTTTTGAAGTGGCCGATAAGGTATACGTTTTAATTTTCCAAAATTGGTATCTTCGTTTAAATCTTTCCCTTCATTTTCTTTGCGTCCATAAGAGGTATAATCTATGGGAATGGAATTCATTGATTTTTTCTTTCCTTTATTGCTCAATATAGCAGGAGTTTCAAAGTGTCCAAACCAACCACCGCCGGAACCATACATGCGCCTGTCTCTTGCGAGGATACATTCATATACAGGAAAAATATTAAAATCAATAATTGTTGGGCAATAAAAGCCGGGTTTAGATTTATTCTCCATAAGAGAGTATGCAATAACAAGGAGCAGGTCTTTATCAGGAATAACATTTTTGAAAGTGACCTTTTGCGTTAGACGGGCAGAAGGTTCCCTGGGAGTTGGTGGCTTTTTCATAATAATCGTAGGATTATCTACAAAAAGGAGTTTTAATTCTAGGCGTATTCCTGATGTATGTAAATAATCGGGATAGCCTTCTCGATCGCCTAAAATGCCATCATTTTTACGAAGTCCAACACTGTCAAAAGTGTCACTATCAGTGATTTTTGATAGCTGGGGAATACAGGCATCCATAAGAGAACCAACAATTGTTCCGATTTGTGATGGTTCAAAAGCAATCAGTATTTCTTCTGGAATAGATAAAATATTAAACTGTGCGCCTATAAGTGGAGATAATGAATGTTTTATTAAATCCATTTGCTCTCTGGTAATTGTATGAGTAACATGAGCGGAAATATATTGCTCATAATCTTCTTTGGTCATGAAAGGCATTAGTTGATATCCTCCTTAAAATATTTTGTAGGAAGAACACTTGTTATAGCGATATCTAAGATATCCAACCATGATAAAAATTCGATTACATCAAGCCGTCGTTCGCAATTTTCTACTTTAGATATAAAAGACTGATTAACATTAAGCTTTTTTGCCATTTCAAGTTGTGTAATATTCTTTTCAATTCGAATCGTACGTAAAACTGAAATAATAGATATATAGTCATCCGTATATATACTTTTCATATAATAAACCCCCTTTTTAATATTATATATCCCAAAACGGGATATTCCAAAATAGGATAATAGTAGGGGATTAGACCGTGGTCTTTACAAAGAAAGGCACTTGTGGTAAAGTATGTTGTGAAAAAGGAGTTAAAAAATGATAAGTAAAAAAAATGGTTCGTTAGTTTCTTTTGAAGAGGTATACAAAAAACTGGAAGAGGTAATGCTTGCAAATTCAGGAGAAAACGAATTTGAAGAAATATTCAAAATGGTAGTTTTGAAATTGTGGAATGATTTACATTTAGACGAGAATATTTCAAATCTTAATAATGCAAATGATAAATTGACTTTTATTGATGGAACATGGAAAGGTGTGTTAGTTGATACTTGTTTTGGTTTAACTGAGGAACAATTTCAAGTTTGTATTGAGATTGTCAATGTTTTCAACTTTACGAGTTATGGCTACGAAGGAATAGATGGAATATTCGAGTATTTAATCTCTAAGGAAAAAAAAGGTGCAAAAGGGCAATATTTCACACCGAGATATATTGTTGATTTTTGTGTTAAAATAATAAATCCACATAATGAGGAAAAAATACTTGATCCGGCCGCTGGTTCGGGGGCATTTTTATATCATTCGTTTTTGAATGGAGCAATTGATGGAAAAAATTTATGGGGATTTGATTTTGATAATACGGCTGTTAGAATTTCCAGATTATTATTATATGTAGGAAAGGTTGAAGGATTTCATATTCATAAAGTAAATAGTTTAATAAAAAATGGTGCGAGAACGGGCCGGTTTGAAACTGGTTTGAGAGAAGTATCTACTACGATCGAAGATATTTTGAGAATAGAAAAGCAAAAAGAATTATTTGATATTGTCATTACTAATCCACCATTTGCGGGAGAAATTGTCGAACCAGATATACTTCAAAGCTATTGTAATTCATATGGAAAACACCGGATAGAACGAGATGTTTTATTTATAGAAAGATGTATAGATTTGCTTAAACCAGAAGGAAGAATGGCTATTGTTTTACCTGATAATATTTTTGGAAGTAAAGAAAATAAAAACTTAAGAAAATGGATATATGATAAATGTAGAATAGTTGGAGTTGTAGGAATACCACGTAATACATTTATGCCACACACATCGGTGAAGACAAGTGTTCTATTTTTGCAAAAGAGAATTGGCAAGAGATGTAACGATGAAAAAATATTTTTTGGAATAAGTGAAAAGGCGGGGAAAGACAGTCGAGGAAAAGCCATATATAAATCAGACGATAACATTTCATGGAAAAATGTAGAGCACGATTTGGCTGATGTATATAAAGAATTTCATTTGTTCTTAAAACAGGAAGGGATTGAGTGGTAAAATTATGGCAATTTGTATTGTGAAAAATTCTATTGAATTAGGTGTACCATTTGTTTTAACACCTGAACGTTATAATCCTAAGAGAAGAATGAATATAGAAAATGATACAGGTATTCTTTTGTCAGAAATTATTGATATGGTGAATGATACCCTGACTATGAAAAAAAATGTTGATTCAGAATGTTTTCAGGTAAATACCAGAGACGCAATGGGAGGATATCTTAAAGTTTCACAAGTGAAAGAAAAAATAAATAGTAACAAAAAAATAATTAAAAAGGGTGATGTTATCATTTCACGATTACGCCCATATCTTAAGCAGGTTGCATATGTTGATGTTGATAAACAGGAAGAAATAATTGGTGCGTCTACAGAATTTTATGTTTTACGTGCACGAAACGAAGGAGAATCCATTGCATTTTTAGTTCCATTTCTACTGTCAGATGTAGCACAAAATGTATTTGCTAATTCCGTTGAAGGTAGTCAACACCCAAGGTTTAAGGAAGAAGACATTCTTAATCTTGTTGTTCCAAAGAAAATGTTTAATAATCGGGTGGCTATTTCTAATAGAGTGATTAAGTCTATTAAGAATTACAGAACCTACGAAAAGACAATTTTGAAGGAAATCAGTAATACAAATGCCTTAATGAAAATGTAGTAGCTTTATTTACTGAAAGTGAATGTCCTTTTAGTAAAAACAGATTTCGGAAGAACGAGTCCATATTGCCGATGTCATCTCGGAATAGTTGTTTTAAATCTATCTTTCGTTAAGTAACTGTTGTATCAAGCCCGCAAAATATGATGCGCCGGTTTCAATCGCGCGCGCATCTGCTACATACTCTGGATTGTGCAGCCCCGGACCTTTGCCGACACCGAGCCACACCATCAGTCCCGGAATCTCCCGCTGGATAAATGCGTAGTCCTCGCCAACCATCGACTGTTCTCCCTCAACAACTGCATATCCATGTTTCAAGCCATAATCCTTCGCAATTACGGTAATCTTCTCATCATTGTTCGTCGCAATCGGACCATCTGTCATTTCCATCGCTGCCCGGGTTCCATACGCCTCGGCAACACTTGTGGAAATGTGTTCGATCTGTTCTTTGACCATGGTTCTCGTCTGTGCGTCAAAGGTTCTTACCGTTCCTTCTAGAATCACCTGTGCCGGGATGATGTTCCAATCCTTTCCCCCGTCAAAATGCGTGACACTCACGACCGCCCGCTCCGCCGGATTCACATTTCGGCTGACAATCGACTGCAGCGCCATCACGATGGCTGATGCTGCGACAATCGGGTCTCTTCCATTCTGTGGCTGCGCCCCATGACATCCGGTTCCATCTACTACGATTCGAAAACGATCAACATTCGCAGTGATAGGACCGCTCTTAATGCCAATTTCACCGCAGTTCATTCCCGGATTCGTGTGTAAGGACAATGTCAGATCCATACCCGCAAGCTTCTTCGAGGCAAGCACCTTCTTCGCTCCAAGTGCATTCTCCTCTTCTGGCTGAAAGAGGAAATAGACTTCTCCGTTGAATCGTTCTCTGTCTTCTGCCAGTTTTCGTGCAAGTTCAATAGCAACACTGATATGAATATCATGCCCACACGCATGCATCACGCCATTATTTTGTGACTTATATTCTAAATTTGTTGCTTCTATGATAGGAAGCGCATCAATATCCGCCCGAAATACAATCTTCTTTCCCGGCTGTCTGCCCTGCAGCTTTGCCAGCAGTCCGTAGCAGGTGTCAAACCGCTCTATCTCGATTCCATCTATCCGGCTCAGAATTTCACAGATATAATTTGTCGTGTTCTCTTCCATTGCAGGAAGCTCCGGGTTTCTGTGTAAATAGCGAAAAATTGTCTGAATTGTCTCTGACATATCACTCGTCCTCCTTTGACTCTTCCATCGTATATCTCATTTCATGCCATGACACCCCGCCATGCTCAGAAGCGGAAATGCCTTCATCCACAAAACCAAATTTTGCATAATAATGAACCAGATGATCCTTGCAGGTCAATACCAGTCCAGTTCGTCTCTGCCGTTTTCATCATGAATAAAAGCATCCTCATACATCTGATCTTCCAGATGTTTCCGGTCGGTCACCAGGCCGTTCAAAAATCCAATCAGATTATCTCCACTTCCGTCACATTGTCTAAATCCCGTATCGTTGCCTCTCGTATCTTCATCACTGTCTCCCTGCATTATCGTCCAACACTTCTTATTATACAATAGTAGTATACCATCAAAACAGATTAATAATAGCAAAAGAAAAACACCACCCCCGAGACTCTTGTTCTCGAAAACGATGCTTTTGAATACGCGATGAGGGGTTCGAACCCTCGACACCCTGATTAAGAGTCAGGTGCTCTACCAACTGAGCTAATCGCGCATGCGTTATGATTGCTGTGACGCAAGAGCTATTATATTATACCTAAACTCAAAAAGCAAGTACTTTTTTCAACTTTTTTCAGCATTTCGCCAAACTTATTTTTTTCGACGGCTGATTCCGACAGCAAAAAGGCCAAACGCAACGGCCATAAGCGGGATGACCCACCAGATAATCGCCCAGATTGTCTGATTGGATATTTTATCTGCTGACACCTGTTTACCGGCATCCGGGACTTCATTTGGAATTCGGACTCCCCGCACCAGAAGACGGTGTGTATTCGTTCCGGTCGGTGTGCAGGTAAGAAGCGTCACGTAATCCTCCCCCGGAACGATTTCCAGCTTGGAAGTGTCCGATGGCAGGACAACATCAATCTCATCCACCTGATATGTCAGCATTTCATCGAGCACATGGATGTAGAATTTATCTCCGACTGCAAGCTTTCCCAAATCCGTAAATAATTTTGCGTCGGGCAGACCGCTGTGGCTCGCCAGCACGCAGTGCGTACCCAAGCCGCCCACCGGCAGGGAAGTTCCTTCCATATGCCCGACTCCCTCCTCCATCACGAGCTCACTGGTTCCATGATAAATCGGGAGTGAGCTGTCAATTTTGGGAATCTCAAGATATCCCATTGTCTCGCCCACATTTAATATACTGGCATAGTTTCCTTCCTCGACCTCATTTTCATTGGTCTCCTCTGCAAACGGATCCTGTACGCTGCTTGCGACCTCCTTCTGGTCATATAAAGCTGCTGCCAGTTTTTCCTTTGCGATCTCCTCCGTATCCATTTCCGATACATTTCCCTGATAACTCTCAATAACATGGGCTTGGGACGATGCATTGACCCACTCGCTGATCCACGGATATGCCATCACTCCAAACCCACTGATCAGAAGAATCACGAGAAATATCGTTGTAATTCTTCTCTTCATTTATTTCACGGCCCTTTTCTTTCTTGCGATCAATATAATGGTCGCGCCGCTAACCATAACCAGACCTGCAAACAGGAAAATCACGGCTCCGTTTCCGCCCGTCCCTGGAATCGAAAAGCCCTGTTTTCGATTTGCGACCTTCACCACAACGACCCCGGATTCATTATCCGCGGAAATGGTGACGGACTCCGGCTTACCGAGCAGCAGATAATGTTTTTTCGTTCCTTTATCATCATAGACGGGAGCTTCCTTCTCAACCAGCCAGTACGTTCCGGTCTTTAATCCCTGGAAATACGCCTCACCATTCGTATTCGTGGTAACAGTCTTTCCAATCCGGCTGGTACCGTTCTTCGCATCTTTTTCGGTCAGATAAAGTGCAAATTTTGCTCCGGATAATCTGGTATCTTCCTTTCCCTCCTCATGCTTGATGACCGTGATATTTCCTACGTAGACGTTGATCGGCAGGCTCTCCTTCTCGCCTGCTGTTCCCCATTTATTTTCATAGGAAATGACTGCAGTGTTCGTGATGTTACCGGGGTTTTCCGTGACACTGTCCGCGATAATTGTCTGAAACTCCATTGTCAGTGTATTTTTTGCAAGCATCTCTACATTTGTAAATGTAACCTTGATTCCGTTTGTGAAATCCGCTGTGAAGCCTTCCGTGATTGGATTTCCATTTAATTTTACGACCAGACTGTTTTGCATATAGGTCAGACGAGCATCCAGCTGATCTGTCACTTCATATTTTTTGTATGTTGCAATGTCCGCCGGAACAGTTGGCGTGATGGTCCATTTTACCGAATCCTTTACATTTGCCGAATCCTTGTCCGCTTTCTTTTCGATTGTCGGGGTCTTGATGTCCGTTGCAGATACCTTCACTGTATTTGCCGACATCTTCCCGTCTTCTGTCACAACCGCATTTCTGTCAATGGAAAACTGGACCGGTGTGGTGTCAATGCCATAATCTGCGGGAGCTTCTGTCTCCACAAATTGATATGCACCTTTAAAGAGTCCGTTTACTGCAATTTTTCCACTTGCATCCGTTGTGAAAATGCGCACCCTTCCTTCTGTATCCGTCATGTCCTGATACGTGTCATTTACCAGCTGCTGTAACTTAAATTTTGCACCTTTGAGGGCTTTATTCGTTTCCCCGTCTGTCTTTGTCAGCACAGCCGCGCCAAGTACGGCGGCATTTTTCGGGTATGCGTGCACATCGTAATTCCAAGAGGTTCCATCCGCATTCATCATCGGAAGATCCACGAGGAACGGGGCGCAGGTCTCATAAACCTTATCCGGTACCTTTGTCTCAACGACAAGATAGCGGCCTTGTGACAGTTCGGTGAATGTCGCAGTTCCGTCTTCTTTTGTGGTTTCCACTGCAGATGCAGCCGCTCCTTCCGGCACCGTTGTCTCAAGCTCATCCGCGTCCACCTTGTAGAGTGCAAAGGTAACATCTGCCAGCGGCAGTGCATTGTCCGGAATCGTTACATCCGTGGTTCCGTTTCCTTCTGCACCCGCCTGTTCCAGTGATTCCATCTCATACTTATGTATGGTGAGGGTCACTTCTTTTTTGGTGTCAATTATTCCGGCGTTTCCCGTTTTTGCCTCTTCTGCAGCATTTACCGTACCGCAGCCCAGAATCAATGACATTGCCAGCGTAACTGCGCCGACCTTTTTTAACCATTTCCGCTTAATCATACAAACCTCCTGCTTTCACATTGTTGTCTTCTCTTTTGTATGATTAATAAGCTTCCCGCAAATCCCATCACGCCGATTCCCAGCGCATACAGCCAGAGCACTCCCGGACCTCCTGCCTTTGGCAGTTCTGTGATGTTCTGTACCTTCACCTGAATGACCGGCATTGGATAACACGCTGAATTTCCATTGTAAGTAACCTCTGCGGCATCGTTCGAATAGAAGCCTTCCTTGCCGTCACTGATTTCGCCGGTTCCGGCATCTCCGGTGTGTGGATACTTCCGTCCGGCACTAACGTACGCATTTTTAGCCTCCTGACTTGCCTGAATGGTAAAACGGATGGAATAGATCACATCCTTCTTCAGCGCATAATCCGCTGGAAATGTCCATGTGATTTTTTTTGCGATATCATCATAAGTTACACTTGTACCTTCCGGAACCACAGCTTCCGTGCCGTCCGCGTAAGCCGCACTCAGTACATACTGGTTTGGATTCACGATATCTGCATACGTACTGAGTGTGTCAGAAATCGTGACGCCTTTATAATTCTTTACAATTTGTGATTCGATTTCCGCAAAAATCTGGTCCAGTGCCGTTGTGGCTGTTCCATTTTTATAGGTTCCATCCATTACCGCTGCAAGCGACTGCATCCGGTCTGTATTTCCTCCGATCCCAACCGAGTAAAAGGTTGTCCCGGTGATAAGCTGCGCTGCAGCGGACGCATGACTGACTTCTGTGTCGGTTGTGTTCTTTCCATCCCCTTGCGTGATTCCATTTTCATCATAGTAAAAAGTCGGATTTCCATCTGACAGAAAAATGACATATTTTTTGGAATCTGTCCGGTCAGTTCCCAGTTTGTCCAGCTTCATTTTTCCTTCCCGAAAACCGGCCTCCCAGTTCGTTCCACCATCTGCCCAAAATGAATTTACTGCACTTGCCACAGCCGATGCGCTGTTTGTCCAGTCCTGAACATCTTGCGAATCATTCCACGCCTCCGGATTTTCACTGCTGTCTTTGCTTCCATGAAAGGACACCACAGCCATCTGATTGCCGGAGCCCTCCCACAACACATTTTTCGCAAGATGCGATACAAGCTTCTGTACCTTTCCTAATCTTGTATCACCTTCCAGCTTATTTCCCATACTTCCGGACGTGTCCACAATCAGCAGGATATCTGCCGGCTTTCCGTTCGTTTCCGAGATTACCTCCCCGGTCACATCCAATGTGAGGGTGTATGTGCCATCTTCATTGAGGGCAACTGTTTTTGAATGCGCCGGTTCGGGCAGCTCTGCCGCGGATACGCTGAGGGGAATTACTGACATTAGAAACATAAAACTACCAAGAATCCCTATGATTCTTATAAAAAATTTTCGCATATTTCTCACTCCTTTCTGCTTAAAGTCCCTCATGTAAATGTATGAAAGGAGTATTTCGTTCTATGCCGTTTTAGCCTTGGAATCGGTCGCAAATTCTGACAGTGAGCCACGGGGACGGACCCTGTGGCATCAAAAGTGAGCCGGGGGACGGACCCTGTGGCAACAAAGTGAGCCGGGGGGACGGACCTTGTGGCAACAAAGTGAGCCGGGGGGACAGACCCTCCGGCTCACTTTGCTTCAAAAAATCGCTGATACCACAGCAAAAATATGTAAACAGTCCATATTTTTCTGCTGTCATCGGCTTTTCTATTTCCAAGTTTTTTATTCTTATAACGTTTGAGCATCCTGACTAATTTTTTTGTGTCAAAATATTTCTCTGCTGCTTCGGATTCAAATACGGTCTTTACCATATCATAGTATTTATCTTCCTTCAGCCATTTGCGGATTGGTACCGGAAACCCCAGCTTTTTCCGTTCTGCCGTCTCATGTGGCATCCCGCCGTTTGCAGCCTCGCGAAAAGCCACCTTGGTTCGCGGAGCATCCACTTTACATGCCAGGGGAAGCGTCTGCGCAAGCTCCATCACCTTTTTGTCAAGATATGGAACACGCACCTCCACAGAATTCGCCATCCCCATTTTGTCACCTTTCATGAGAATGTCATGTACCAGCCATAAATGCAGGTCCACATACTGCATTTGTGTAACCGGATCCTTTTTCCGCACACGCTTATAAAGTGGTTCCGTCACCTTTTGAATTCCCGGTTTACACCCACGCTTCAGAATCCGGTCTGCTTCACGCTCACTGAAAATATTGGTCGCATTACAATAATACCGCTGCTCAAGCGTCTTTCCATGGCGCATCAAAAATCCACGCCCCTTCATTCCGCGCGGAAGATATATTTCCGCAAACTGTGCCAGCCAGCTTCTGACTGCCTTCGGAATCTTGTCAAAGCCGGTATGCTCAAGTGGTTCGCAGTAAATGTTGTAGCCGCCAAAGAGTTCATCCGCACCTTCTCCGGACAAGACAACCTTGACCTTTTTAGCGGCCTCCCGGCTTAGGAAATACAATGCGACTGCGGCAGGATCCGCTACCGGCTCATCCATATAATACTGTATATCCGAAAGACTTCCCCAGTATTCTTCTTCCGAGATTAATCTCGCTTCATTTTCAGTGTCGATATAATCGGCAAATTTTTTGGCTTTTCCAATCTCATTACATTTCTTACAGTCAAATCCAACGGTAAATGTATGATCCACATTTCCAAGCTGAGTCAGATAGCTCGAATCCACCCCACCAGAGAGGTAAGATGCCACCTCGACATCTGCAACCTTATGCGCTTTGACCGAGTCCGCCATAACTGTCCGAATCTCCTCCACAGCCTCTTCGAATGTCTTATGATAATCCTCCTCGAAATGCGGTTCATAGTATTTATGAAGCTCAAAGGTTCCATCGTAAGTGAAATAATGCCCCGGCTCTAACGCAAACACTCCCTTGAAAAATGTTTCCGCCGTTGGGACAAACTGAAACGACAGATAATTTCCCATCGCATCTTCATTTAACTCCTTCACAAAATCCGGATGCTTCAGAAGTGCCTTGATTTCCGATGCAAACAAAAACGTATGCTTCATTTTTGCGTAATAAAACGGCTTGATTCCAAACATATCTCTGGCACCAAATAATTTCCGCTGATTTTTGTCCCAAATGACAAAGGAAAACATTCCCCGAAGTCTGTGCAGCATATCCTCGCCCCATTCTTCGTACCCGTGAATAATCGTCTCCGAATCCGTGTCCGAGTGAAAAATGTGACCGGCAGCGATCAACTCGTTCCGCAGCTCCCGGTAATTGTAGATTTCCCCATTGAACGTAAGAATTTTGCTGCCATCCTCATTATATAAAGGCTGATTTCCGGAATTGGAAATGTCTATGATGCTCAGCCTGCGAAATCCAAGTGCCGCATGTTCATCCAGATACGCTCCCTCGCTGTCCGGTCCCCGGTGAACCAGCGTATCGGTCATACTCTTTAAAATTTTTCTTCCATCCACCGTACTTCCAACAAATCCAGAAAATCCACACATAACCTGCCTCCTTTGTCCTTCGTTATCCTTCTATACCGACATCGCCCACATTCCCGCAATCTGGGTTGTCAGCTGCTGAAACGTCCAGCTTTGTTCACTGCGGTAAATGCAAAATGGATCATTGATCCAGAAACCGCTTTTTCCGTATCCGCAAATCACGATAAAATGCCCCGAGGTTGTAAAATCACCCTCGCTCACAGAACAGATGATAAGAGCACCCCGGTCCAGCGCATCTTTCATTGCGTTTTCATCATTTACCACTTCTTCCGCCGTCAGCCCATAATGCGCCGCGCCCTCTGTCATGAGTGCCCATTTTGTTCCGGCCCCCTCCTGATAGTAATCATTTGCACTGGAGTATTCTGCCACCTGCGCCGGCGTGATCTCCCGGCTGTGCGTCAGACCGGTAATTACCATGGACAGCGCGGTCGGACCACATCCACTGATTGCAATATTGTCCTCCCCGTAAGGCTGATATCCCCATCGCTGATCCCATTGCAGCAGCAGCGGACAGGAAGAATCCCGTTCCGTGTCTGTTAATAGAATCGAATCCAAAGACACCGGGTCCTTCGGATAGCCCAGAACGAATTCCAGCATTTCCGGATTGTTCGCAAGATCCTTTAATAAACTATCCGGATAAACTGCTGCATTTTCGATAATCTGCGCATATCTGCGATCCTGATTCGACATCGTTTCCAGCTGTGCCGCTGCATCCTCTCTTGAATACCTGACCGGTGATGCGACCTTCACATCCGGTGATACGGCATTTAAATTTCTCTCCTGTGAAAATTCAGCTCCACCTCGATCGGTAACGGCTCCTGCCAGAGCCAAAATCACTCTTTTTCCGACACATAAAATCAGTACCAGTATCAGTATCACGAAAAGACACAGACACAGTCGCTTAAGCCGCTTTCTCCTTACTCTTGCCCTTCCGGGTCTTCTGTATGCTCTATTCATATTCATCGTTTCCTCATGTTTTCTTAAAGAATCGTCTACCCTTTTCATTCTATCCGCTAAAAGGGAAAGACCTTGGAAGATAAACTTAAGATTTGTTAAACATTATTTAATAAAAGATGAAGGTAGCCAGGGGGACGGACCCTGTGGCAAATGAGCCGGGGGGACGGACCCTGTGGAAAGTGAGCCAGGGGGACGGACCCTGTGGCAACAAAAAATAAGCCAAAGGGTTTTGCCGGTTCTTTCTGAACTTTGGGTATTATAGTCTAAAATATTAGCTGGTATCGAATTGATACCAGCTTGTTTTATAATAGTGTGGAAAGAGAGAAATCCTGTTGCTTGGCCAGAAATGCAAGTTTACATTTTTTCTCCAGATTGACTAATCCGCTTCTTCCATATACAATACGTTTGAGGACTTTGAATTTGTTATTGTTTCCTTCAACAAATCCAGAGCTTACAGAAAGGAATATCGCATTCTTGACCGGAGTGATATCCTTTTTTATGCCGTTACAAAAAGATTGTATTTTGCTTTCTTCATATTTTTCTAAATATTCATCCAGTTTTTTTTCATCTTTTCCCATTAGCAATGCATGAAATTCTTTAAACATAGTTTCTACGTTTTCAATAATCGGATATTTGTTTTTTATAATATCAATATACTTTTCTATTGTAGTATCTTTCTTCGTCTTTGGGTTACATGTAAGTATGTACTTAAGCAGATCTGTTCGACTAATAATTATTACCTCTGGAGGGAATACCCATTCCATAGTTGTTTTACTATTGAAAGGAGTTCTGTTCGGAAAGTTGTTTTTTCCAATCGTATAAATATAGTCTGCAAGTTTCTTGTCCGTGTCATGAAATTCTTGTTGCTGTTTGATATAAAAGTAGATAGTTTCGTTACTACAATCATCCTGCATCATCTTGTAAATCACATTCAGCCAAACATTCATAGTGGATTCACGTTTCTTGTAATTCTTTGGATTATCTAAATCAGAGATTTCTTCTTTGGTCATGCGAATATATTTTTTTGCTGTTAGCTGGGCTATTCCAAAAGTTTCAGCCACTTTTTTGATATGCTGTTTTCCCATACAGTTCCAGTATTTTTGAATTTCTATAATTAATTGCTGTTTTTTTTTCGCATTTCTTTATGATGTTGATACTGAGGCGAATTTAGATTGTGCTTTTTATTGTCATAGACTATTTCATTTCCGTTGGCATCTTTTGGTGGGGTGTTGTCATAACTAAGATTGTCAATAAATGTTTCATCTGGTTTCTTTTCTCTTAAGATTTTATCAGGAGCCTTTTCCATTACTTCTCCATTTTGAATATATATTTTGGCAGGCATTTCTTCCTTAAAAATATCCTTCATATAGCCTAAGAGATTCTGGAGCAGGTGGAAGCGGTCCGCTACCTGAATACAATCAGGAAGTATTTCACTAATTGCAGTAGCATAGGCACTTGCACGATCTCGTGCAACAATACGTACCTTGTTATGTGTTTTTAACCATTCTTTTAATGGAGCACCTTCCCGTCCGTCAAGTAATGCTATTAAATGATGGTCTTTTATATCATAAATAGCTGTAGCGTAGGTCTGACCTTTTCGAATTGCAACATCATCCACACCAATTTCTTCTACATCTGGATTATCTACGAACTCAATGTTATCATACAGTCTTTGAATTGTATCATTACTTATTTGAACACCAAGAAGTGCAAGGACTTTACTTGCTCCCTCATTACTAAGAAACATGGAAGTAGCCAGAACTAAAGTATTTAAGGCATCGGTGCGAACTTGTGAAGCCTTTGCAAAGGAAAGATCTTCCACAAAGACTTCGCACGAACAATCTGGATTTTCACAGTCGTACTTATAGACATTTGCATGAATAAATGTTTGCTTACAATGAATAGGAGTATCCTGCAGTTTTCTCCTGTAAGTAGCATGAAGTTTAGTACTAATCTTACCGCAGGCAGGACAATTACAACCGTGCTTTTGGGATTTGATATAGATGTGTAAACTATTTTCATCTTCAACATGATCATAAACATAATGATTTTCGTCTAATAGAAACGAATAATCTTGTGTAGGAATATATCTCAATACAATCATCTTCTTTCATTTTTTGATATATCTATTATACACCATATACCCAAATATGAGAAGTGGATAAGTGAAAAAAAAGCAGATATTTTCATATCTGCTTTTTCTAATAAATACCCAAAGTTCAGAAAGAACCGTTTTGCCCCTCCGGCTTATTTTTTTCTTCCCAGATTAAGAATCTCTTCTACTTCCTTCAACCCGCACCTTACACAGCCGATCCATTTTCGCACACCTTTCATGCAGTACAGCTTATATCCCAACTGGTTACAGCAGAATTTACGTCTCCGTTTTTTCCCCACTCCAAGTCTCCGTCGAATCGTTTCTTGTCTATAAGATATGCGTTTGACACGGCATTGATGTGCTATTTCCGATACGCCGCCACAACCTTATGAATCGGGTTTCCTTTCGCCGAGAACTTCTGCTCATACTCCGTCATGATATTTCCCCTGCACATTTCCTCGTCATGGTGCAGGTCGAACGTATGCGCAAGAATCTCCCAGTGCTCTGCCTCACCAATCTCTTCCAGTGAAAATGTGAACAGATCTCTGTTATCTGTCTTAAATTCCAAATGCCCCTTTGGCTTTAACACATTTTCATAGCGCGCTAAAAATTCTTTTGAAGTCAGACGGCGCTTTGCATGTCTTGCCTTCGGCCACGGGTCAGAAAAATTCAGATAAATCCGGTCAACCTCACCGGGCGCAAATACATCCGCAATTTCCCGCGCGTCCATGCAGATAAAGCGGATATTCAAAAGCTCCTGATAGTCCTCCCGATCATACATTTCGAGCGCGCGAAGCAGCACACTCGAGTAGCGTTCGATTCCGATATAATTGATATCTGGATGAGCCTTCGCCATATTCAAAATGAACTGGCCTTTTCCCATTCCGATTTCAATGTGAACGGGATGTTCATTTCCAAAAATCTGCTGCCAGCTTCCCTTCTGCTCCTTTTCATTTTTAACTGCGACCTCATGTTCCTCTATGACACCTTCTGCTCTTGGTATATTTCTTAATCTCATAATAAATACTCTCCTGTCCATCTTTTCATAAGCCTTTATTTTTACAGCCGTGAGTCAATGATTTACGCACATATCAGCGTGCCACATATTATAGCATTTCCGCCGCACATGCGCAAACAAAAAAGGGAATCATATTTTGATACATTTTAAAGCAAAAAGTATTGGGAATTTTCATCAAAAGGGTGTATCATAGTACATAAGTTTTGTACTTATTTTTATACAATTTTAAGTACAATACTTTTGTTATTTTAAATATGAAGAAACGGAGGCAGATTATGGACTCTATTGTAAACAAACTCTCTGAAATTGAATCTGCTGCAAACGCTATCGTAACACACGCGGAAGAGCAGAAAGATGTTTTAGACGAGCAGTACCAGAAAAAGCGTGAAGAGTTTGATGCAAAACTGGAAGCACAGACACAGCAGAAGATCGACGAGATCCGCAAGGCCATGGAAGAGAAGACTTCCAGCACACTCGGTAATCAGTCGGGAAGTTCCAGTGACACCATTGAGGCTATCAAAAAAGAATACGATGAACATCACGCAGAGTATGCGCAGAAGATTCTCGCAAAGATTACAGAGGTATAAACATGGGAAATCTACTCAGTTATAGTGGGATGGTAACCAAAGTCCGCGGGATGCACGCGAAGCTGATCACGCGGGAGCAGTTTGAAGAGATTGCCTCATTGCACAATGTCACCGAAGTCATCACCTATCTGAAATCACATCCGGGCTACTCGGATTTCCTTGCAGATGTAGATGAGGCGAAGCTTCATCGCGGTGATGTCGAAAAGCTTTTAATCCAGTCACTGTACCGTGATTACTCGAAGCTTTACCGCTTTTCGGGACTGGAGCAGCGCAAATTCCTAAAGCTCTATCTAAAACGTTATGAGATTAACACGATTAACTACTGCTTTCGAATTGTCATCAACCATTATGAACAGCCCTTTGATTTGAATTACAAGCGGCCGTTCTTCGATCAGTATTCTCAGATTTCTATCGAGAAGCTGATTACCTCCCGAACAACGGATGAACTGGTTGATAATCTGAGAGGGACGGAATATTATGAACCTCTTCACAAATTGCGCGACACGAATTCAGCAACGCTCTTCGATTATGATTTGACGCTGGACCTTTATTACTTCAACACACTATGGAAAGAACGCAAAAAAATTATAAATAAAAAGGAGCAGGAAATCTATACCAGAGATTACGGTACCAGAATCGACCTGCTCAACATGCAGTGGATTTACCGCGCAAAGAAGTATTTCCACATGCAGCCGGCAGACATTTACGCCCTTCTCGTTCCGATTCATTTCCACATTAAAACGGAACAGATCAAAGAGATGGTCGAGTGCAATACGCCGGAGGAATTTATGGCATTGATGAACAAAACACGCTATGCCAAAAAATATGACTTCGAAAAAGATCAGGTCACAATGCAGGAAATGTATCTGGAGTGCTTAAACCATCTTTACACGGCAGACAGCCGCCAGTATCCATACACGCTTGCGACGCTCAACACGTATCTTTTTCAGAAAGAAACAGAATTAGATAAACTAACCACTGCTCTTGAATGTATCCGTTACAGCTTGGGTCAGGGAGAAACGTTAGGATATGTTGGAGGTGTTAAAAAGTGATTGTTAAAATGAAATTTGTGAGTATCACCGGTCCCAAAACAGACATTGACCGTGTGACTGACATCTACCTTTCCAAATATGAGATTCAGCTGGAACACGCGATGTCAGAGCTTAAGACCGTCGATAACTTAAGACCGTTTATCGAGATCAATCCTTACAAGGACGCATTCACCAAAGCCTGTCAGTACGTCGAAGAACTCAGTAACATCGATATAAAGCCCTCGGAGACTCTTGGACTGGATGAGATGTTCGAGCTGGTTCGAACCACTCATCACGACTACATGGAATTTCAGGCAAAGAAGGATGAATTAAAACGTCAGCGGGAAGAACGCCGCGAGAAATTAAAGATAATCGAACCGTTCCGGCCACTGGACTGCGATTTGAGTCAGGTACTTCATTATAAATATATTCAGTACCGGTTCGGACGCATTTCCACCGAGTATCATCACCGCATGGAGAAATATCTGCTCGATGATCTGGGCGCCATCTTTGTGGAAGGTGAACGCGATGACGATTATGTCTATGGCGCATACTTCGTATCCATGGCAGATGCCCAGAAGGTCGACTCGGTGTTTAAATCGCTCCACTTTGAGAAGATTGACCTGCCGGATGATTATAACGGTGCTCCCGGTGAGGCTTATCATCATATTGAAAAAGAGATTGCAGACATCAACAGGCAGCTTGAAGATGTTGATAAAGACATTCAGGCTATGCTTGACAACCGGGCTGCAGACCTGATTGCCTCCAAAAACCGTCTCGGCGAACTTACCAACAACTTCGATGTCCGTAAGCTTGCCGCCCACATGGAGGATAACAAAGAGGATTATTACGTTCTCTGTGGATGGATGTCTGAGGATGACGTGGAGAAATTCTTACATGATATCAAAGATGATGACTCGGTATTCGTCGTTGTCGAAGACGAACGGGATAACTACTTTGGCGAAGCTCCTACGAAGCTCTCCAACCCGAAATTCTTCAAACCATTTGAAATGTTTACCCGCATGTACGGACTTCCGGCGGCGGATGAGATGGATCCGACCATTTTTGTCGCGCTGACCTACACCTTTATCTTCGGTGCCATGTTCGGTGATGTCGGTCAGGGCCTTGTGCTCCTGCTCGGCGGTGGACTCATTTACTGGAAGAAGAAGACCCCGCTTGCCGGAATCATTTCCATTGCAGGTATCTTCTCCACCTTCTTCGGATTCATGTTCGGAAGCTTCTTCGGATTTGAAGAACTGATCGAACCAGTCTGGCTGCGGCCGATTGAACATATGTCAACGCTTCCGTTCGTTGGAAAACTCAACACCGTATTTATCGTAGCGATTGCATTTGGAATGGGCATCATCATCATTGCCATGATCTTCCATATCATCAATGCCCTCAAAGCAAAAGATGTGGGCGATGCGCTCTTCGATGTCAACGGTGTCGCAGGACTGGTATTTTACGCAGCCGTAGTTGCAACGATTGTATTATTCATGACCGGACACAAAACCCCGGCAGGAATCGTGATCGCGATTATGTTCGGCATTCCGCTTATTTTAATCCTGTTCAAAGAACCTCTCACGAACAAGATCAAAAAAAGCTCCGAAAAAATGGAAGAAAGCAAAGGCATGTTCTTAGTTCAGGGCTTCTTCGAATTATTCGAGACACTGTTAAGCTATTTTTCAAATACACTATCCTTCGTCCGTATCGGTGCTTTCGCCGTCAGCCATGCTGCCATGATGCAGGTTGTACTGCAGCTGGCCAATGCAGAGAGCGGACATCCGAACTGGCTGGTCGTTGTATTAGGAAATATCTTCGTCTGCGGTATGGAAGGATTGATCGTAGGTATTCAGGTTCTGCGTCTGGAGTACTATGAGATGTTCAGCCGATTCTACAAGGGAACCGGGCGCGAGTTCAAGCCGTACAACAAAAAGCAGGCATAGACAGACGAAATCCCGGCGGGCTTCCTGAACTGCTAATGTTCAGGAAGATACCAAGCCGTACTATAAAAAACGAAATTAATCATTTAATAGAATATACAAACAATCAGGAGGAACATTATTATGACATTAGAAACAAAATTAATTCTCATTGTAGCACTCGTACTCAGTATCATCATTCCTTTCGGCTATTTCTTACTTGGCGAAAAACGGAAAGGACGCTACAAACTCACAATCGCTGCTAACGCATTTTTCTTCTTCGGTGCTTTTGTCATCGCGGGCATCATGTTATTTAACGGCGGTGCAGTTCAGGCGGCCGACACCGCTGCAGCAGGCGGCATGACAGTCGGAGCAGGTATGGCATACCTCGCAGCAGCACTCGTTACCGGACTTTCCTGCCTCGGTGGTGGTATTGCCGTAGCAAGTGCGGCAAGTGCAGCACTCGGTGCAATCAGTGAAGACGGAAGCATCCTTGGTAAGTCCCTCATCTTCGTAGGTCTTGCAGAAGGTGTATGTCTGTACGGACTGATCATTTCATTCATGATCTTAGGACAGCTGTAACAGGTCAGACTCAACAACTTAAAGGAGGATTTTCCTCATGAAAATGTATTTAATCAGTGATAATGTCGACACCTACACCGGCATGCGCCTCGCGGGCGTGGACGGCGTGGTCGTTCATGAACGGCAGGAGCTCTACGATGCACTGCAGAAGGTCATACAGGATAAGACCATCGGTATCGTTCTCCTGACAGAAAAATTCGGACGGGAATTTCCGGATATCATCGATGACATCCGTTTGACTTACAAGTCACCACTGCTCATCGAAATCCCGGACCGCCACGGAACCGGACGCCAGAAAGACTTTATCACTTCTTATGTAAATGAAGCCATAGGATTAAAACTATAATAAAGAAGGTGACAAATTGACTTTAGAAGAAAAAATTGCACACTTGCAGAGTTCCTCTATGGAAAACGCAAGAGCGGAGAGCAACGCAATCATTGATTCTCACCGCGATGCATTGGAAAAATTATATCAGGACCACAAGGAAGAAGCGCTCCGTCAGTCTGAGACACGTATCAAATCTGAGACAATCAAAGCCAAGCAGGACCTGAACAAGGCCATGGCCAAAGCGCAGCTCGAGATCAAAAGAATGCAGGGAACCGTTCAGCAGGAGCTCAAAGACAAATTATTTAAAGAAGTTTACGATCTGACTCAGGATTTCATGAAGACAGAAGCCTACGAGGATCTTCTGATCAAATGGATTAAGAATGCACTGGAATTTGCCGGCGGTCAGGAGAATGTAGTCTTCTACATCAATCCCTCCGACGAGGCGAGACAGTCCGATTTAAGAGATGCCACCGGCGTAAACCTAATCATCAGCCGGGAGGACTTCATCGGCGGAATGCGCGCGGTAATCCATGACCGCAACATTCTAATTGACCATTCATTTAAGACAAATATTGACGATGAATATGCAAAATTCTTATTTTTAGGAGGTGACGGACGTGAATAATACTGGAAAAATCTACGGCATCAACGGTCCCGTTATCTACTTAAAAGGCAACACCGGATTTCGCATGTCCGAGATGGTTCACGTTGGAAAAGAAAAACTGGTGGGTGAAGTCATTTCCTTAGACAAAGATCTTACCACCATTCAGGTATATGAAGAGACTTCCGGCCTTCGTCCGGGAGAGGAGGTTGTCGCAACTGGTGACGCGGTATCTGTGACACTGGCACCGGGTATTATCGGCAATATTTTTGACGGTATTGAACGGCCTCTGGAAAAGATTTCCGAGACCGGCGGTGCGTTTATTACCCGCGGTGTCAGCGTTGATTCTCTCGATAAAACCAGAAAATGGCAGACCCACATGACCGTATCTGCCGGTGATTATCTGCACGGTGGTGACATCATCGCTGAGGTTATCGAGACAACTGCAATTACACACAAATGTATGGTTCCTCCGAATATGGAGGGAACCGTTTTAGAAGTTGCTGCGGACGGTGATTATACCATCGACGAGCCACTGCTTACATTGGAATTATTAAACGGCGGCAAGAAGAAGCTGACCATGACACAGAAATGGCCGATCCGTATTCCAAGGCCGGTACATCACCGTTTCCCGGCTTCTGTCCCACTGGTCACCGGACAGCGTATCATTGATACCATGTTCCCGATTGCCAAGGGCGGAACTGCTGCCATCCCCGGTGGATTCGGAACCGGAAAAACAATGACACAGCACCAGATTGCCAAATGGTCTGACGCCGACATCATCATCTACATCGGATGCGGCGAGCGTGGAAATGAAATGACACAGGTTCTGGAAGAATTCTCCGAACTGATCGACCCGAAATCAGGAAATCCTCTGATGGACCGGACCACTCTGATTGCCAATACATCAAACATGCCGGTAGCTGCCCGTGAAGCCAGCATTTATACCGGGCTGACTCTGGCTGAATATTACCGCGACATGGGATACGATGTTGCCATCATGGCGGACTCCACCTCCCGGTGGGCCGAGGCACTTCGTGAGTTATCCGGACGTCTGGAAGAGATGCCTGCCGAGGAAGGTTTCCCGGCTTATCTTGCATCCCGCCTGTCCGCGTTCTACGAGCGCGCCGGAATGATGCAGAATCTGAATGGAACCGACGGTTCCGTATCAGTCATCGGAGCCGTATCCCCTCAGGGCGGTGACTTCTCCGAGCCTGTCACACAGAACACCAAGCGTTTCGTGCGATGCTTCTGGGGTCTGGACAAGAGCCTTGCTTACTCCAGACATTTTCCGGCCATCCACTGGCTCACCAGCTACAGCGAGTACATTACCGATCTCGGTGGCTGGTATCAGGATAACGTATCACCGAAATTCGTGGATTACCGTAACCGTCTGATGGCTCTGCTCAATCAGGAAAGTTCCTTGATGGAGATTGTAAAATTAATCGGCAGTGATGTTCTTCCGGATGATCAGAAATTAATCCTCGAGATTGCGCGTGTCATCCGCTTAGGCTTCTTACAGCAGAATGCCTTCCACAAGGACGATACCTGCGTGTCCATGCAGAAGCAGTTCTTAATGATGGACACTATTTTATATCTTTATAAACAATCGCGTGCACTGGTGACAATGGGTCACCCAATGTCTGTCCTCAAAAAGGAAGATATTTTCGAGCGTGTCATCGCCATCAAATACGATGTGCCAAACGACCAGCCGGAACTTTTCAAACAGTACAAACGCGACATTGACACATTTTATCAGACAGTTTTAGAGAAAAATGCTTAAAAGGAGGGCTGGAAATGTCAATTGAATATCTTGGACTTAGCAATATCAATGGCCCTCTGATCGTACTAGAGGGAATACAGGACGCATTCTTCGACGAGATCGTAGAATTCGTCATCGACGGCAAAGAACGTAAGATCGGACGTATCGTCGAGATCAACGAAGACAAAGCCATCATTCAGGTATTTGAGGGAACCGAAAACATGTCCCTGAAAAATACCCACACCAAATTAACCGGACATCCGATGGAAATCGCATTATCGCCTGACATGCTCGGACGCACCTTTAACGGAATCGGCCAGCCAATCGATGATCTGGGACCTATCACGTCCAACTTAAAGCGTGATGTCAACGGTCTCCCGCTCAATCCGGTCAAACGTGAATACCCACGTAACTACATCCGTACTGGAATCTCCGCCATCGACGGACTGACTACACTGATTCGCGGTCAGAAGCTCCCCATCTTTTCAGGAAATGGACTTCCACACGATCAGTTAGCGGCACAGATTGTAAAACAGGCTTCCTTAGGTGATGATTCCGATGAAGAATTCGCCATCGTATTTGCGGCCATGGGCGTCAAACATGACGTTGCTGACTTCTTCCGCAGGACCTTCGAGGAAAGTGGCGTTGCCGATCACGTTGCTATGTTCCTAAACCTTGCAAATGACCCGGTTGTAGAACGACTCATCACGCCAAAAGTAGCGCTGACTGTTGCGGAATATTTAGCATTTGAGCAGAACATGCACATTCTGGTTATCTTAACCGATATGACTTCCTTTGCGGAGGCAATGCGTGAGGTATCCTCTTCCAAGGGTGAGATTCCCAGCAGAAAAGGATTCCCGGGCTACCTTTACAGCGAGCTGGCTACCATCTATGAACGCGCCGGTATTGTAGCCGGTGTGAACGGCTCCGTGACACAGCTGCCGATCCTGACTATGCCAAATGATGATATCACACATCCAATTCCGGACCTTACGGGATATATTACAGAGGGACAGGTTGTACTCGACCGTGATCTGCACGGACAGTCGATCTATCCGCCAATCAGTATCCTGCCATCCCTTTCCCGTCTGATGAAGGACGGCATCGGTGAAGGCTATACCAGAGAAGATCATCAGGATCTTGCCAACCAGCTGTTTTCCGCTTATGCGAAGGTTGGTGAGGCACGTAACTTAGCTTCCGTTATCGGCGAGGATGAGTTATCTCCGATTGACAAACAGTATCTGGTGTTCGGTAAATCTTTTGAAGAGAGATACATCGGACAGGGCCCAGATGAGAACCGCAGCATTTCCGAGACTCTTGATCTCGGCTGGGAGCTCCTCGGACTTCTTCCAAGAGAAGAGCTTGACCGTATCGATACGAAGATTCTGGACAAATATTATAAAGAAACGAAAGTGGATGAAAACATCACTGCTACTTCCAGCAAAGGCTCTGTAGCAAATGCTGATTTAGGATAGGGGGCTTTTTATGGATACCAGATCATTTCCAACCAAAGGAAATCTAATGCTTGCCAAGAACTCCCTTGCCCTTGCAAATCAGGGCTATGATCTGATGGATAAGAAACGGAACATTCTGATCCGTGAACTCATGGATCTCATCGATGAGGCGCGCACGATACAGGAGGATATTGATACCACATTTACCTATGGATATCAGTGCCTTCAGGCCGCCAATATCGATATGGGCATCAGCAGCGTCTCGCAGGTGGCTTTTACCGTGCCCATTGAGAATTCCATTCAGATTCAGACCCGAAGCATCATGGGCACCGAGATTCCACATGTAAAATACACACCGGAATCGGAACTTCCGACCTACTCTTTAAGCACCACACGTGAGTCCATCGATATCGCAAGAAATGCGTTCCGTCAGATCAAAGAGCTTTCAATCAAACTTGCAATGGTTGAGAATGCTGCGTATCGGCTGGCTGCGAACATCAAGAAGACACAGAAGCGTGCAAATGCGCTGAAAAACATTACCATTCCGACTTACAATGCGTTAGTTTATGATATTACAAATGCGTTGGAGGAGAAAGAGCGTGAAGAATTCACACGACTAAAGGTGATTAAGAAACAGCAGCAGAGTAAACGACAAGCTTAAATAAAAGGGATTCTTTACCACTCCACCCGAATGTCTTGGAGCGGCGAAGAATCCTTTTCTGTATAAGGTGAAGCGTCATTATTTCAACCAGAAGACTTACTTACAATTTCTTCCACTTCTTTCACTTGCAGCTTTAACAATTCAGCCACCTTTTCAACATCGCCAAGACTTTCATATGCATTATGAACCAGTTGTGCCTTCGTTTCTTTTGTTACTTCTTTTGTCACCTCTTTTGTCACTCTTTCAGTTGCTTCTTTTACTGCCTCAATTTTTTCCTCTTCGAATAATCTTCCTACTTTCGTCATACGAATCCACTCCTTTAATCGGTTTGAATACTCTTCACTGATAATCTTGTCTGAAAATGTAACAATTCCTGCTATAACAGCCACTTTCTGTTCTTCATCTGCAAGAAGTTTTGCAAGAGACACCGATTTTTCTAACAGCTCTTCCTTATTCTTCCTGCCTTTCGTTGTAAGGGGCAGAATGGTAAGCAGCATGGCTTCCTCATCACTGATTGTCTGCCCACCTTCAATCTTGTTTTTCAGCATCGCATAGGTCTGTTTTGAATCGATTCCACTAAGATATCCTGCTTCGATCCGCATCTGTAAACAGCCAATATCTAATTCAAGATTTACATTCTTCTGTTCCACATCTGATGTATAGATGACAATCATTCGAATGATAATATCCTTATTTTGGTATGCTACTTCTCCCATGTACTACTCCTTTCATTCTAACAGATTCCTTCGTGTTCTTCAATTGTTGTAATTTAAAATGAGAAATTTGCGAAATACGCAAGAAAAAAATGAAATAGATTCACTGATTGTGAATCGATATGTCCGTATCATAACAAAAAATAAAATAGCTGTCAATAATATTTTTTAACTATAAGTTTCAAGTGCACCCAAGCAGTAAAATATGGGGCCGTCGCACTAAGCTAGTGCGACAGCCCCATATCATTTCAATAGATCTCCGGTACACAATATTCGCTTTTTCAGCTACAACACCTTGCTCAAAAAGCTTTTTGTCCTTTCATTTTTCGGATTCTCAAAGAGATCCTTTGGCGTTCCATCCTCTGATACAACACCCTCATCCATAAAATATACCCAGCTTCCGACCTCTCTTGCAAATCCCATTTCATGTGTTACCACAATCATGGTCATGCCTTCACTAGCAAGCTGCTTCATGACCTCCAGCACTTCTCCGACCATCTCCGGATCCAGTGCCGATGTCGGTTCATCGAACAGCATTACTTTTGGGGAAAGAGTCAGCGCTCTTGCAATTGCCACACGCTGCTTCTGTCCACCGGATAATTTATTTGGATAACAATCCGCTTTATCCCCGACTCCGACACGTTCCAATAATGCCATAGCCTTTTTCTTCGCTTCACTCTCAGTCATCAGTTTTAGCTTTAACGGAGCAAGTGTCAGATTTTCAAGAATTGTCAAATGTGGAAATAGATTAAAATGCTGGAAAACCATTCCCACATTCAGTCTCAACTTATCCACGTCGCACTTTGTATCCATCACATTGACTCCATCAATGTTGATTTCACCACTATCCGGCTGTTCGAGCAGATTCAGGCATCGAAGAAATGTGCTCTTTCCTGATCCTGACGGACCAATCACACAGACACATTCTCCCTTCTTGATTTCCGCATCGACACCCTTTAGTACCTGAAGACTGCCGAATGATTTATATAAATTCTTCACCTTAATCACTTTCTCTCAGCCTCCTCTCAAATTTTGCCAGACCAATACTTAAAATCTTGGTAAGAATATAATAGATCACTGCCGCACCAATGAGGGGTAAGAACATCTTATAAGTACGTGATGTAATATAATTTGCCGCTTTCGTCAAATCATAGATTGCAATATACCCCAATATAGAAGTCTCCTTAATCAGCAGAATAAATTCATTTCCAAGTGCAGGCAGAATATTTTTCACAGCCTGAGGAATAATAATATAACGCATCGTAATTCCATAAGACAATCCAAGCGAGCGCCCGCCTTCCATCTGCCCATTGTCAACCGCCATGATTCCGGCACGGATGTTTTCCGCCACATAGGCCGCACTATTCATACCAAAGCTAATAATGGCCGCCATCACACCCATACGGCTTCGGAATACAACAAAGTACATAATCAAAAGCTGCAGCACGGATGGTGTTCCTCTGATAATATCAATATAAGTATTTGCCAATACAGACAAAATTGTTCTCTTCCCTTTTTTTACTGCCGTCATTTTCATGATCGCCAGAATCAGCCCCAAAGCAAGTCCTACAAATACGGAGGCGATACTGACACCAATCGTAATTTTCAGACCATCTAACATAAATTTCCATCGGTTTCCTTCCAGAAACACAAACTTAAAATCTTCTATAAAATTCACCACGATTTTTTCCACCTGTCATTCTGCAAAATACTTGTTATATATTTCATCATAAGTTCCGTCATCCTGCAGTTCCTTCAACGCTTTGTTGATTGTTTCCACCAGTTTGGTGTCGCCCTTTTTTATTGCAAAAACAGAGTCCTCACCGGTACCTTCCACTTCATTCCCGGTTAACGCTCCATCTCTGTCTGTAACAAATTTATCCGCAATGACTGCATCTGTAATCACTGCGTCCGCTGCCCCGTTTTCCAGTTCCTGAATTGCCTGAGTCGCATTTTTAAATCGCTTTACCTCTTTAGCCTCCACTTCTCCATAATCCTGATTTTCCCCGGACGCAATCATATCGCTCATGGAACCTTCCAGTACCGCAATCGTCTTCCCCTTCAGTTCTTCAAACGTTTTATATTCTGTCCCTTTTACTGTGACAATACTCTGATAGCCGGAATAATATACCTCCGAAAAATCACAGCTCTTTTCTCTCTCTGCCGTCGGTCCAATTGCTGCTGCAATCATTTCGACATTTCCTGCTTCCATAGATCCAATCAGCGAATCAAATGCCATGTCAATCCACTCAATCTCCATATCCGCTCTCTCTGCAACCGCATTCATCAGTTCAATATCGAATCCCTGCAGATTCCCATCTTCATCCAGATACTCAAACGGTTCATATTCTGCATTTGTACCGACCACAATTTTACCGTCATCCACTCCGGCGTTGTCCTTCTTCTCGCCACAAGCCGCAAGTGACACAATTATGCTCAGGGTTAATGCCATAGTAGTTATCATTCTTTTTTTCATTTGCTTCTCCTCTGTTTTTGTAAACTATTATTAATCACCGAATACTTCAACATATATTTTCCGTGTCTGTGGTCCGTCAAATTCCACAAAATAAATGTCCTGTGCGCCTCCGCATGCAATCTTTCCGTCCACAACCGGAAAGACACAATGATTGCCACAGAGAAGACTTTTTATATGTCCGGTCGAATTATTTCCCGTCGCACCATAACTTGGCAGGAAATGCGCATGCGCATATTCAGCTTCCAATGGAACAATCTTTGTAAGGGTATCAGCAATATCTGTCTCAACACACGGAAGTCCTTCATTTACCATGATTCCGGTTGTCGTATGTGCCGTCACAACCAACACCAGACCATTTTTAATTGAACTTTTTTCCACAATTTGATGCACCTCTTCTGTAATCCTGTGAAATTCTTCTGGTTTCCGGCTCATCCATTCAATCGTCTGTAAATCTACCATTCCTCTACCTCCTCACCAAGAAAACGCAGTGCATTTTTATAATAAATTCCTTCTCTTGCATAATCGCGCATCTTGATTTTTTCCAATGCACGAAGTATCTTAAACTGGCGGAACCGCGGTCCGTTTGATGCGAACATGATTTGTCTGTGCAGCGCACGGTCAGTCCATAGCGGACCCATATCAACGGTAAAGAGTCTTTGAATGGATTCTTCCGGTGAATCCATATATAATACCGAAGTGTCTGTATACACATTTGGGTACTTGATCATCAGCATTACTGTTTCTCGCACAAAAGGCCATGCAAAATGTGCGAGACAAAAACGCAGCTTCGGGTATCTTACCGCCACTTCCTCAAACTTCAGCGGATGCGCATATTCTGTAATAGCATTTGGTTCCCAGCTAAGACCGGCATGAAAAATAATCGGTTTATTGTACTCCAGACATTTCTCATATATTGGGAACATCCACCTCTCATTTGGAAAAAAATGCTGCTTTGCCGGATTTAATTTCAGACCTTTCAGTCCTAATGTTCCAAATGCATAATCCAGTACGTTCAAGGCATCCTCTCTTCTTGGATCTACACTCGCAAAACCTATGAATTTGTCCGGATAATCACTCACCAGCTTTGCAATCTGATCATTATTGACCACCCATCCCCCTTCCGTTGTTGTCAAATCAAGCGGAAGAAGTGCCGATTTCGTAACCTTGGCATAATCCATTTCCGCAAACATTTCCTCGTATCCATATGGTGACTGCTTGAAAACTCCAAATGCATTTTTTCTAAATTCTACTTCTTCGGAGTCCTCACAGACCGCACCGTAAAAAATTGGGTGAATGTGCATATCTATAATCATATTCGCTTTCTCCTTTTCAGATAAACTGAGTTAATATGGTTCAAATCTTGTAATAACCTTGGCACTTAGTTTTGCTCCCAGTTCCTGACATTTCGAAATCTCCAGACCATTTATTATGCCAAAGGTAAAACCTGCAATATAGGAATCCCCTGCGCCCACGGTGTTCACAACTTCCACCTTTTCAATGCCATGACGATAATACCGGTGCCCATCATAACTGATGCTTCCGTTTTCTCCCAATGTTGCTGTGACGATTTTGGGGCCGAATGATTGAATTTTTTTCATGTGATCTAAAATATACTCATCCTCTTTTTCATACGAAAGAAATGCATAGTCTACATACTTATAATTTTCATCTGTATTAAATTCCGGATCATCGCTGAATGTAGAAAAATCCATAATAACCTTAATTCCAGACGCATGTAGCTCCGGCAGATCATTCAGCACATTTCCAAATAAGTCTGTGTGCATATAATCAAAGTTCCTGATATACTCTTTATCTTCTTGTGTCAGTGCGAAACTTCCCATCACACCTTCCACTTCCTCCAAATGTACACGGTCAACACCATTGACCAGATCCATCTTCATCTGGCAGGTCTCACCATGTGCTTTATGCAGACGCGAGATATCAATATTTTCTTTCCTCAGCATCTCACGCATGATTGTGCCATATCTGTCATCACCTGTCACACTCAGCACACTGACCGGCACGCCCATTCTGGAAAGGTGTACGCCCCAGTCCACGCCATTTCCGGTGGGATAATACTTCCCTGTCTTCTCATAGATATCCATACAGGAAAAACCAACTGCAATGACACGGATTTTCTTTTCTGTCTCCATCTGATTTCCTCCTTTTTTACGCGAACAGGTGCAAAAGAGGTTTTCCCATTTTTGCACCTGTCATACCTATTACATGCGAAAGCCGTCATGTATTATTCATATTTTTTCCCGTATCCGAACGCTCCGCTGATACCACAGATTTTAGCTGCAAATTTTGCTGCCGCACTGAGAGATTCCGTAATTGCCTGCTCTCCTGTTACACCTTTTTTCAGGTGATCCATATATCCCACCATAAATGATGTAATCAGAGAATCGCCGGCGCCCATTGTATCAACTACATTTTCAATTGGCTCTGCCTTCTGAATATAAAAATCACTTCCGTCATAGAGAATGCATCCATCGGCACCTCTCGATGCAACTGCCAGCTTTGGACCATAAGATACAATTTTCTTCAAGTGTTCCCTTACCTCTTCATCGGTCCCGTCAAAAGAACAAAATGCATAATCTACATTTGGCGCGACCTCCTTGTAATACTCATCTTCTGAATCATCTGAAAAATCAAATGAAACCGGAATTCCTGCCGCCTTAATTTTCGGAAGCTCCGCCTCCATAAAGCAATAATTGCCGGAATGAACAAAATCAAACTGACGTACATATTCCAGATCAAACCGGTCCAAAATATAAGGAGTTTCACCACGGATTCCACCTTCATTCGATCCTAAAAATACACGGTCACCGTCAACAAGCGTTGCTCTTGCACATCCGTTCTCACCTTTCAGCTGTTTACATTTCACAGTCTCAATTCCGATGTCCGCCAATGTTGCCATGACATGCTCCGCTTCCTTGTCATTTCCAAAATATCCCATATATGCGCTTCTCTTTGCACCAAACATCTGAGCATATACCGCGAAGTTTACACAGTTTCCACCCGGATACATGGTCTTGATATGTTCATATTTATCCACAACATTATCGCCAAAGCCCAATACATTCACATTATATTCTGCCATCTTTCTTTCCCTCTTCTTTCTTAAGAAAATGAATTCACTTACTTTTTAGTATTCCACAATACCCATATAACGTCTTAAATCTGTCGGATGACATCTCTTATCCTGCAGCGCATTTCTGTAGGCAACGCTCATTGCATAGAATACCATTGGGTTGAAGTATTCGACACAGCTGTCATCGATCGCTTCTAATCCTAATTCATCTGCATCAATAATCTCATACTTCTTTCCATATTTTTCTAAGAATTTCTCCGCTCTTTCATCCATCACACGGTTTCTTCCGCGTCCTTTTAAGATGATGTAAAGATGATCTTCATCTGTCACCTCAAACGGTCCGTGGAAATATTCCGCTGAATTTAGGTAACAGCAGTCAATCCACTGCATTTCCTGAAGTGAGCAGATTGCAAAACCATACGCCGATGCATAAGACGCGCCTGATCCCATCACATATAAGAAGGGCTCCTGTGCATATTTTTCAGCAAATAACCATGTCTGGTTCTTCACTTTTTTTACCGCTGCGCGGACAATACCATCTGCTTTTTCAAGACCGTCCGCCACTGCGTCATATAATTGATAATCTGCTTCCTGAACTTTCATTAATTCATTCAGGATATTTAAAACAATTCCCTGAGGCTTGTCCTTTTCATTTACAGAATCCGCCCAGTCATATACGATTGGAAGCATAGAATCATCATTACATGCAGAAGCAGAATCATGTGTCATTGTAATAACCGCTGCGCCAAGATCTCTGCTCATGTGTGCAGCTTCCACAGTCTCTTTGGTATTTCCACCGTGTGAACATACAAATACTAAGCTTGTCTTTCCAAGATGAGTCGGCGGAGTTACAACAAATTCTTTACTGGTGATCCAGTCTGCATGCATTGTCTTTGACTCTGTACGTATAAAATAATATCCCGGATAAAGATCCACCAGCGATCCTCCGCATGCCACAAAATATACATCCTCAATTTTTTCTCTTCCTTTTAAAATTTCTGCTACTAATTTCTTCATTTCTAAATTCCTCCCTTTTTCATTTTATGGGGTGAATTTTCCTCTTTGATTCACCCCGTATTTACATGTTGCTTCCTTTGCAGCCTTTTTCATTCCTCGCTATAATACTGCTGAGATTCCGCAGAATATAAGAGCTAAAACGGTCACAAGAATAAAGAATTTCCAAATAGTCTTCCACCACTGTCCAAAGGAAATCTTGCATACTGCAAGTCCGGCTACCGTCATTCCTGCTGTTGGACTAAGCATATTGGTGAGCTGGTTTGCAAACTGTAATACCGTTACGCTGGCTTCCGGATTGACCCCCTGAAGGTCACAGAGCGGAGCCATAATCGGCATTGTCAATGAAGCTAATGCAGAAGATGATGGTACCAGCAATGATAATAATGATTGAACAACATACATTACCGTTGTAAATGCAGCGGTTCCAATATTCGAGAGACTGCTTGATAATGTATTTAAGATCGTATCGATAATCATACCATTTTCAGCAATGACAAGGATGCCTCGGCAGACTCCGACAACAACTGCCGCAAATGCCAAATCTTTTACGCCGATTACAAATTGTTCCGCAATTTCTTTTTCCTTCAGGCCTCCGACAATACCCATTAAAATACCCATGACAAGGAATATCGCTGAGATCTCATCCATATACCAGCCATATTTCAAGATACCGAAAATAATGGTACCCATGCCAACTGCGAAAACAACTAACACTAATTTATCTCTCAATGAAAAACTAGTATCTTCTTCGTCCATTGCAAATTCTTCTTTTTTTGCAAAGTCATCCTTAAACGTGATAGAAGTCACCGGATTTTTGTGTACCTTTGACGCATATCGCATTACGAAGATAATTGCAACTGCCATCATGATAATCCACCACACAAAACGGAACATTAACTGTGGATTTCCTTTGATACCGGCGACTCCCTGTGCAATCAAAACGTTAAACGGATTGGTCGTCGAAGCAGCATATCCAATCTGAGGTCCCAGAAATACGACCATGAATGTCGTCATGGAATCGTATCCCATCGCAAAGAATATTGGCATCAGCATAATATAAAACGGAATAACCTCTTCGGACATACCAAACGTCGTTCCACCGATACCAAGCAGCAGCATCATGATTGGTATCAGCATAACTTCTTTTCCCTGAAGCTTACGAATAACCTTTCGTATTCCCCGGTTCATTGCATTCGTCTTCGTCAGAATCTGAAATGTTCCTCCGATCAGCAGAATAAATGCAACTACATCCGCCGCTGCCTGAATTCCTCTTGTCGGTGCCATAAGTACTTCCAGCACGCCCTGTCGAAGATCACCGTCATCAGTCACTTTATCAATTGTATTGTACGTTCCGGCAATTGCGACCTCACGTTCCCCTGCCGGTGTATCAAGCAGCTGCCGCTCGAAATTTCCACTAGGCAATACCCACGTCAATATAGCAAACGCAATAATAAGAATAAAGGCTAACGTATATACATGTGGTAATTGAAATTTAAATTTTTTCGTCTTTTCCATTTTCGTTCCTCTCTCTCTCATCTCTGTTGTATGCAATTTCACCATTCACCATCGTCATAGCGATTTTTACATTTCTCATCTCTTCCATTGAAACTTGAAATACATTCCTGTCTAAAACTGCTATATCTGCAAGTTTTCCTTCTTCCAATGTCCCCAGTTTATCTTCCATGCCGATATTGAATGCTCCCCCATAGGTCCATGCTTTCAACATCTCCGACACCGAAATTGTGTTTTGTTTATTAAACGGCTCTCCGCCTTCCGGGAAATGTCCTCCACAGCCATGATAAATTGCTTCCGGTATATCGGTTATCATAAGCGGAAGATCTGTCGCGCCTGAAAGTAACACGCCGCTATCCAGCATCTTTCTTCGATTCCAATAATATTTACCACGTTCCATTCCAATGGTTTTTCGAATCGCTTCTTTTACCTCATCCCCTGAGTCCAATGACATAATCTGAAAATATATTTCACCGATCACTCCAAGCTCTCCCATCTTTTCCAAATCCTTTGGGTTCGAGAATTCCATATCTGTAATCGCATGTCGATTGACAAGTTTCCCTTTTTCCTTTTTGCATCGGTCATACATTTCCACAACTTTATGTACAGCCCCATCTCCCTGCGCATGCAGGGAATAGCGAAAGCCGTTCTGATCAGCCTTCTGTAATTCTTTTTCAATCAGGCCATAATCAATTTCCATATTGCAGTAAGAATCTGTACCTTCATAAGGTTCTAGGAGATCACCCCGCGTACTTGCAACTGTACCATCTGTCATACGATTGTACCCTGAAAATCGAACAAAGTCTCCCGTAAATTTTTCAGACATTTCTTTGCCATATGCAATATTTGCACCTTCTCCCACCGGCTGAGACATAAAAAAGAATCGAAGGGACAGCTCTGTTTCCTTTTCTTTTAGAAAATCAGTAAAACCATAAAAATCATCGAATCCCATCTCTTTTACTGTTGTAACTCCCCGACTGTTCATCAGCTTCATATAATCATTAAATTCTGCTTCAATAAATGTACGGTCATTCAAATACTCTCTCATAATCTTATGGTATGCCTCCGGATAACACTCCTCCGTTGAAAATCCATACATTTCTTTTGCTTTCTGATTCATAATACAGCTTCCGCGGTCGGCCGCAAATAAGATAACCGCTCTGTCTGTATAATTCTGATTGAGCCTCTCTTCTGTTTCTGACAATGACAATTGTTCTGGATTCCATCCATGTCCAAACAGTGTACTTTCCGGCGTTCGATTCATCGCATAATCCTGCAGACATTCCATGCATTCGTTCACCGAAGTAATTGTTGATACATCCATTCCGATATGAAAAATTGCATATCCGGTAAAGAATGTATGTACATCAATAAACCCCGGCGTAATGAGCCTTTCCTTAAAATCAAAAATTTGTGTGTGCTCTCCGATTAATGACTGATATTGATCATCCTGCCCAACTTGAATGATTTTATGATCTGCCGTTGCGACATATCCCTTGAAAGGAGTATCATCGATACCCGTGAATATGTTGTCAGACAGTAAAACATAATCCGCATACAACTTGCACATTTTCTTACCTCCTTTTTCTTTTTTTCTGTATGAATGTACTATAACATAATATAACGTTATATTCAATGGTTATATATCGTCATATCACAACTTCTGTTATAATTACTATTTTTTTGCATTCATTTTTGTCAATTATTACTAACAAAACATTTTTTGCGTCTTGTTATTTTTTCTTTATCCATGTATAATAAAAACAGAAAATTCATTCGTTAAGGAGAATATAGATGAAGTTAGATTCAGGCAATGAAACCCCTCTTTACCAACAATTAAAAGAGGAGATTAAAACAGCAATCAAAGATGGTACATTTCAAAGCGGCACCAAGATACCGACTGAATCCGAGCTCAGTGAAAAATTTGATGTCAGCCGCATTACAGTCAGACGTGCTGTACAGGAATTATGTCAGGAAGATTATCTAACAAAAAAACAGGGAAAAGGAACCTTTGTAAAACATACTAAGGTGAAAAGAAAAATCGAACATTTGCTTAGTTTTGGAGAAGCATGTAAAGCAAATGGAATGGTTCCATCCCGATTAGTAACCAAAAGAAAATTAGTTAAACTTTCTGAGGAGGATGCGTCTGTTATGGGTGTTGCACCGGGCAGTACTGCTGTATATACCCAGCGGATTAATCTTGCCGACGGATTTCCTATTATGTGTGAGAACAATTACTACCCTTATCCAAAGTATACGTTCCTATTGGACGAGACACTGGATGGCTCTCTATACCAACTTTTGGAGGAGAACTACAACACCACTATTAAATACTCTTCCAACTCTTACTTAGACATTGTCCGATCCAGTGGTGATTTAAGTAACGTATTAAATGTTCCGAATGGAGAACCTCTTTTCTTTCTCTACACAGAAATACTTGATCAGGACCACAATTTAGTACATATTGGGAAACAATATATCATAGGGGATCAGTACCGGTTCTATCTGGAAGATTATACGAAATAGAAAAAACGACTCAGTGTTTGAGTCGCTTTTTTATCGTTTTTCTTACCGGATAAATGGTTCATATACTTCCATATTCTTTCTGTCAATTGACCGCGGATCTTCGAAGTAATCAAACTCCGTTAGTTCCTGTCCCAGATATCCTTTATAATGGTGCCTGTTTAATGCCTCCAGATATTCTTTCATACTGCGGTTTCCAAACCCCCATGCTAAATGTCCATATGGATTACTATCAATGAAATGTGTATGCCATACATCCTCGCCAAACACCTCGAACCAGTCATCTATTGTTTCTCCTTGTACACTCATTGCCGTTGTGTCGATTAAAATCTTCAGGTTTGGACTATTCACCTCGTCAAACATCCGTTTTGCATCTGCTAAAGTTGTAACCAATTGCGATTCCTGCGGACGAAGCGATTCCATTGCAAGATGTATTCCGAGCTCGCCTGCCTTATCCGACAGACGGCTTAGCATTTCTCTGGAACGTTTCCACGCTTCTTCACGATCTTCGTTCCAATACCCCCATCCCGAGTTTGTCTGCATGATTGGACAGCCAAGTTCTGCAGCAGCCTTAAGCCCATTCCAAAAGTATTGAAAACTTTTTTCAAATAGCTCCGGAGTCTGCGCCGCAACCTGATACTGATAGGTGCAGTTTTCCGGTGTCAGAACCTTAACCTCCAACCCTCTGTCTGTGATTTTCTTTTTTACTTTTTTACAATCCTGATATCCTATACTGTCCAGATAAAAATGTGGAGCACCTCCCCAAAGTTCGATTGTCTCAATTCCAACCTCCTTTTGAGCATCCAGAAAATAATCCAGCGAATAAAATAAATAATGAATATTCATTCCCGCCACTTGTTTTCTGTCAATTAATTTTTCCATAGTACCTCCCTTTCCCCTTAGCTCTCTTGGCTTAAGGTATGCATGAACGTTTTATTTGACTCATAGAGCTTTTGAAAAAGCTCCTTATGTCCTTCGTAATATCTGGCAGCCTCTGCGTTTGGAACATATGTCTTTTTCGGTTCAATCACGCGGGCCAACGCCTCCCAGTCTTTATAGAATCCGGCTTTTAATGATGCCATGAGTGCATCTCCATAGGCAGCCCCCACAGAGATTTTTGACGTATTTACCGGTTTGCCAGTCACATCTGCAATAATCTGCAGCCAGCTCTCATTCTTTGTTCCGCCTCCGACGGCCATAATTTTCGTTACCTCTATTCCATTTTCCTCCATAATACAAACATGCTGATCAATAGAATATGCAATTCCTTCCAACGCAGCTTTATACATATGTTCTCTTCTATGGTTTAGATGAAATCCAATATACAGTCCCCTTGCAAATGGATCATTAACCGGGGTTCTCTCTCCTGCAAAATAGGGCAGCATCATCAGGCCTTCACTTCCTGCCGGAATTTTGTCAATTCCCTGTGCCATTGCCTGAAAAGCAGGAATTCCACCGGTATTTTCACATTCCACTTCCTCCTGATAAAAGGAGTCCTTAAGCCACTTCGTCAACGTTCCAGCTGTATTTGTCCCCGCACACACTGCATATGTATCTGGAATAATAAAGGTTCCCGGCCAGATTCTCGCATCATTGATCCGTTTGTCTGCAAGGCATACAAAATAGCAGGTAGACCCCAGCTGAATCATCATATCGCCCGGCATAAATACGCCCGTACTGATTGCTTCTGTACCGGAATCTCCGGTTCCGGTCAATACTTTTGTTCCGATTGCAAGACCCGTCAATCTGGCCGCCGTTTCTGTAATCTCACCTGCAACATCCGTTGCCATCAAAATCTCTGCCATTTGATCCGGTCTGCAGAACAGACGGCACCCTTTCTCATCAGCTTTATTGTTTTCAAGATCATATAATGGAAGGAAATCCTCTGCAAGATATTTGTCAATGCAGTAACGCCCTGTCAACTTTGCCGTCAAAAAAGAGGATGCTGTCAAAAACTTATATGTTTTTTTGTACACATCCGGCCGATGATTTTTAATCCACAGAATCTTCGGTGCAATGTCTGAGGAACAGATTGGATGACCAAACACCTTTGATGCTTCATCTCCATAATATTGATTCAGCCATTCTATCTCTTCATATGCACGACTATCTATCCCATACAAAATGGCCTTACAGAGAGCGTTGCCATTTTCATCAACCGGAACACAATCACAGCCCAGTGCAGACACACCAAGTGCCTCAATCTGGTTTTTATCTACTTTTGATTCCTGCAGCAACAATTGACTTACATTGCATACATCCTTCCACCAGACCTCTTCAGCATCCTGTTCAAACATCTGAGGTGACGGATTTTCCATTTCATGAGCAGCCGCAGTCATTGCCATAATACGGCATTGTTCATCCACCAGAACCCCTTTTGTCTCATTCGTACCCACATCGATTCCCATCACATATCGGTTCATTTAAGCTTCACCTCTAATCTTACGAACCTTGTCCATAAACTTTTTCACACGCTCATAATCAATCCCGGCCTCAAAATCACCATCCTTCTTAAATGTTGTCCCAACAAATGCGCCATCTGCAATTTGAAAAATCTGCTCAATATTCTCAAGTCTGCATCCGGTTCCACAAAATACAGGAATCGATTCCTCTGAATGTTCTTTTACCATTTTCAGCAGAAGGTCCTGTGGGCTGCTTCCGGCCATTCCTCCCGCCACCACAAGTGCCTCCGGATGACAATTAAAAATCATTGTCTTTGTAATATCTTCAATAGAGCGATCATTGAGATACACCTCTCCCTCTGAATTCACAAAATAAAAGAGCTTTAACTGTTGCATACCAAGTGCATTTCGTCTCCGAAGTGTTTTCGCGACATCGCGATCCACAAGACCCAGATCCCCCGCATATGCTCCGGTAAATACACATCTGCTGAAACAGGCATCCGTTGCAGCACATATCTCAATTGTTGCATCAGCATCATAAATTGCTTCTACTCCATATGGAACCTCGATCTCTTTTTCAATCGCACCAATAATCCGGCCCATAGCTGCAAGTGTTACTTTCGAAACCTGTTTTTCATAAGGCAGACTAAATTCATTTGTAATCAGTATTCCGTCCACCCCGCCTTTTTGCAATGCCTTCAAATCTGCTTTTGCACTTGCAATTACCGTTCCCATATCCCCCTCATAAAACGGATCTCCGGGCAAAGCCTTCAGGTGAAGCAGTCCAATAATCACTTTTTTTGTTCCAAACATTTTCTCTAACCAGCTCATTTGTTTCTCCTTTTCTTTTATATTGTTATAATACGTTATAATATGTTATAGCATATTATACATATCTTTTCAATACACTTCTCTCATTTTATAGAATTTGCACAAAACCTTTCCCTGCATGTTTGCAAAAAAACAGGACAGAAGAATTCACTCCTGTCCCGCTCGTTTCTTTTCTATCACTAAAATTCAAAAATCGCAACTCCATAAGGTGGCAGTTCATATCCGATTGAATACGGCTGTCCATCCCACTCACCCTTTTCCGGCTTATAAATCTCCGCTCTCGGGGTACCTTCTCCGCCGTACTTCTTCTCATCACTGTTCATGATCAGCTTGTACTGCTTTCTCTTCGGTACACCAACACGGTAATCCGGTCTGTCAATCGGCGTGAAGTTTGCTACAAATAAAAGATTCTTCTTACCATCCTTGGATGTACGCACAAAGCTGAAAATACTCCGGAAGGTATCATCCTTATTAATCCATGTAAAACCATCTTTCTCATGGTCCGTCTCATACAATGCTTTTTTCTTCTTATAGAGATTCAGCATGTCTTTCGTAAACAGCTGTAACTCCTGATGCTCTTGTTCCGCAAGCAGGAACCAGTCAAGCTCACGTTCCTCACTCCACTCACGAAGCTGCGCGAAATCCTGCCCCATAAAGAGAAGCTTCTTACCCGGATGACACATCATGAATGCATATCCGGCTTTCAAATTCGCAAATTTATCAGAGCCTTCTCCCGGCATCTTATTAATCATAGAACACTTCAAATGAACGACTTCATCATGTGACAGCACAAGAATATAGTTCTCTGCATACGCATATTCCATAGAGAATGCCATCTGATAATGTGCACCTTTTCTAAACAATGGATCCAGTTTCATATATTCAAGGAAATCATGCATCCAGCCCATATTCCATTTCAGTGAGAATCCAAGTCCGTCTTTCTCCGCATCGCCGGTCACAAGCGGCCATGCTGTCGATTCCTCCGCGATCATCAGCGCGCCCGGATTACGTCCGAGCACAACCGTGTTCAGATGCTTGAAGAAATCAATCGCCTCTAAGTTTTTATTACTGCCGTATTTGTTTGCAATCCATTGTCCGTCTTCCTTGCCATAATCGAGATATAACATCGATGCAACCGCATCCACACGAAGTCCGTCAACATGATAATGCTCTACCCAGAACAATGCATTTGCAATCAGGAAATTGCGCACCTCGGATCTGCCGTAATCAAAAATCTTGGTTCCCCAATCCGGATGCTCGCCCTTCTTCGGATCTGCATATTCAAATGTCGGTGTTCCATCAAAATCAGCCAGCCCATGCGCATCCTTTGGAAAATGTGCCGGTACCCAGTCAAGAATAACGCCAATTTTGTTCTTATGTAAATAATCTATCATATACGCAAAATCTTCCGGTGTTCCATAGCGGGCAGTTGGTGCGTAATAGCCCGTCACCTGATAGCCCCACGAACCATCATATGGATATTCTGCAATTCCCATCAGCTCCACATGCGTATATCCCATCTCTTTGACATACTCTGTCACAGATTCAGCAAATTCACGATATGAGTAAAATCCCTCATCCTCTCTTCCCGGATGTCTCTTCCACGATCCCATGTGAACCTCATAAATCGACATCGGACTTTCTTCGTGCTTCCATGTTTTTCGCGCTTCCAGCCATGCCGAATCTGTCCACTTCAGATTGGAAATGTCTGCGACTCTTGAAGCAGTTCCCGGTCTTAATTCTGCATAATTTGCAAATGGATCGGCTTTGAAAAGCAGCTTGCCTGTATATGTTTCAATGCAATACTTATACATACAGCCTTCTTCTACACCCGGTACAAAACATGTATAAATGCCAAGTGGTTCCTGTCTCTCCATCAGATTTGCTTCAATATTCCATTCATTGAATTCTCCGACTACCGAAACATTCACTGCGTGCGGTGCCCATACCGCGAAATACACACCTTCTGCACGTCCGATCTTCGTCTTATGTGCACCGAGTTTCTTATAAATCTCGTAATGATTTCCCTGACCAAATAGATATGAATCAAGATCTCCAAGAATGCAGTCATCTTTTTTCTTTGCAACCGGTTTCTTTTCCATCGGTTTCTTTTCTACTGGTTTTTTTGTCTGCTTATCTGCCATACTCATACCTCACAACTCTTTCTTCACTCTAGAAGCAGCTCCGCTACCGTTAGACTCGGAAAATGTTCCATTTCCCTCGTTAACTTATAAGACTCCTACGGAGTGCAATTGCTTCGCACTTGCTGTAGCTCCGCTGTCGTTAGACTCGGAAAATGTTCCATTTCCCTCGTTAACTTATAAGACTCCTACGGAGTGCAATTGCTTCGCACTTGCTGTAGCTCCGCTACTTCTTATAAGTTACATTATACGTTAGTTATGCACAAAAATAAAGGGGAATGTAGTCGAAAAACTTATTATTTGCACAATCACGTTTAAATGAATCTCCAGACGTTATCTGCCGCATTTATTCGAACAATGCCATGTCTGGCCATAAGATAAAAAGCAGCGCATGTACTGCATACGCTGCTTTCAATTCAATCTAATCACTTTTAAATATTAAAGTCTTTCTCGGTCAGAATGATTCTGTCTGATTCATCTGTGCTCTTACCAAATACCCGTTTCACAAGCTTTTTAGCCGATGATTTTTTAGAATGATCCTGTGCTTCATCCATGATTTCCTTTACTTCTGCAACCGTAACCGCATGGTCTTCACGCTGAAGCGCATCAATTCTGCTGTACAGTGCCAGGATTCCCATCTCATCAATGCGATATCCATTCTCTCTTGCATAAGTCTGTCCGAATGTTACAAGTTCATCGTTGATGAAAATCGGCACTTCCAGTCTGCAAGTGAATTTTCTTCTGAACTCTTTATTTGATGTAAGCAAACGGTCAAGTGGCTTTCTCTGCTCCTCCAGAACAATCAGTAATTCTCCGGTATCACCTTCCATCGCCTTGTTCAGTCTTGCCACAGTCTTCTCATTCATCTTTCCGGCCTTTTCGATAATCAATGCCCCACCGTAAAGTTTACCGAGAATCTCACTGACTCTCTTCTTATTCAGAGCATCACCGGTTACGATTGCAACCTTACCCTGCTTTATTTTTCTCTGCTTTTGAATTGCTTTTACAACATCAACAGCAAGAACAGTCTTTCCGGAACCCTTACGGCCAATAATCACCAAATTTCCGGTGCAGGATGTTCCGTTACGTTTTGAACAGTTTTTATCCTGCTCTAACACATCAACAAGCTGTTCGCTCATCCCTCGTACCGGTACGAAATATGAGAATAATTTCTTCTGGTCTTCTGTCAGTCCTGCTCTGGTTCCAATTCCACTCTGTGACTCAAGATCATAACGTCCGTGAACGATAAAACCTGTATCTGACATCGAAATTGCATTGGAAATCTCATCTACTGGAAGTGGTGCTGTCTTCCCTGTCGCAATCATCTTCGCAGTTTCTTTTCTGCTGAGCGGTGCTGTCTGTGTCAGCAAGTCCGGAATATCATCATCCGGGATTTCGCGGTCATCAATCTCCGGTTTTGCGGCTTTTGCCTGTGCCTCAGCCTTCGCTATGCCAGTTGCAGTTGCTGCAGCTGTAGCAGCCGCGACAATTTTTTCTTCCAGATCAGGGTCTTCGAAATCCTCTTCATCATCAAATTCATCTTCATCATCATAGTCTTCTTCGTCAAAGCCATCTTCGTCATCGTAATCTTCTTCGTACTCAGCTTCTTCATCATCGTCTTCGAACTCGTAATCAAACTCGGAATCGTTGTCTTCAACCTCATCTTCATCATCTTCAAACTCATCCTCAAACTCGTAGTCATCGTCAAACTCGTCTTCATCGTCTTCAAACTCGTCCTCAAATTCGTAGTCATCGTCCTCATCGGAATCATCGTCTTCAGCATCATAATCGTCCTCATCAGAATCATCGTCTTCAGCATCATAATCGTCATCGTCAAATTCTTCGTAATCGTCCTCGTACTCAGCTTCTTCGTCATCTTCGTCGTACTCTAATTCTTCATCATCTTCGTCGTACTCTAATTCTTCGTCATCTTCGTCGTACTCTAATTCTTCGTCATCATCCTCATACTCTGCTTCGTCGTAATCGTCCTCTTCATACTCAGCTTCATCATAATCTTCCTCTTCGTAATCAGCTTCGTCATCATAGGCATCGTCTTCCTCAGAATCATCATCTTCGTCGTAGTCATCCTCTTCGTACTCTGCTTCTTCCTCAAAGTCGTCTTCATCAAAATCACGGAGACTATCTGCTGTCTGTCCCATATTTTCATACGTTTCCGGTTCTTGAGGTTCTTCTGCAGGCTCTTCCTCCAGAATCGGTTCCTCTACCACGCCATTTTCAATATCATCAATCATCTTCTGAATATCTGGTGGAAGAATCGATGGTGCTGATTTTGGTGCTGCTTCAATGGCAGCCTTTGCACTATCTTCCCAATCATTTAAAATGTCAGCCATATTGAGCTGTCCGGTAATCTGCGCTTCCTCTAAAGGCTTCTTCACCGGCTCCTCCGCTGCTTTATCCTGATTCTGTTCTTTCAATTTCTCAAGAACATCATCTGTATCTGGTAATCTCATTGTTGGTGCGTCCATATTAGCCTCCACATTTTCCGTTTGCGGTTCTTCTCCGACCGCATCTATTTCTGCCTCTTCCTGCTCTGCCTGTTGTATTCCCGGTATTTCAGCTTCTTCCACAGGACTCTCTTCTTCCGGTTCCGCCTCATTCTCATTATCGGTACCGTGAATCAAATTGTCCAATGCCTCTCCAAGCTTCATCGTTGCACTGAATATGGAAGACCGGCGCGAAACCGTTGTCTCCTCCGGATCCGGAACTTCCTCAATCGGACCCTCATCATTCATTGCCTTCTCCACTGCTGCCTGTCTCTCTTCCTCGGAAATCTGTGCAACCGCTGCAAGCCGCTGTGCCGCCGTCGGCTCAACATCCGTGTCTGTCACCTGCTGTGCAATTGCAGCAAACTCCTCGGTTGTCCGCTGTTCATATCTGTGATTATATTTTTCCAGCTGAGATGGGGTAAGTGGTTTATACTGCATCTTCAGTTCCATTGCCTGATATACATAGGTACCTTCACTAAACCACAGAATCAAATCATCGCATTCTTCCAGACACTCTGAAACCATGCCGGCTTCCTGATATAATTTCGCCAGCTCATATGCCCAGCGCTCAATATACTCTGCCTTTTTAAATTCTTCAAGTGACTCAATCTGTTCCTCAATCGGCGAATTCTGCTTCTTCAGAATCTGATAACGAAGAATATATTGATTCGGATCCTTTGGTGCAATCTCAATGAACTCATCGTAATACTCAATTGCATCATTCAGTCTGCCCAGCTGAAGTGCTAATTCTCCCAATCTATATACGACCTTCCTGCCACCGGCAGACCGTTCGTACGCAATCTTTAGAACATCATAACTCTTCTTAACTTCCCCGTTTAATTCGTAGATATCACTTACAGAAGATAACATAGAGGCATTCTTTACGCGACGCCAATCAATCTCATCTGCAATCTGCGCAGCACTTGAATATGCTCCGTCATCCAGCAGTTCAAGCATTTCTTCCGTTTTTTGCTTATATTCGTTCTTATCCACTTTTACTCACCTCATTATAATTTATAGTATATTCTTTGAGATTTTTATACGTAACTATTTACTTCAATATTCTATCATACACGCTACTTATTGTCAAAAAAATGCACCTTCAAAGTCAATTTGAAGATGCATTTTATAAATTTTTTATTTTCATATTTTTATAATTATATCAGAGGTTTTTCGATTCTTTGTTCCTGCAAAGACCTTTGCTTTTGTTATTCACTTCTTTCCTATACACATTTAGCTATTTTATCTATAATTCTTAACTCCGGCAACATCTTCACGTCGATGCTCCCTTTGTCCTGTCAAATTATTCTTTCTATAACTTTATGTATAATCTTTTCCGTACCATAACATTTATCGTGGTTATATATTTTCATACATTGCAAATGTTAGAATCTTTTCATTCAGCTTTCTCTCTGATTTTTTTCTTTTCATCATATTTGCTGAATCTTTCGATTTCAAAGGTCTTTATCACAGGAACTTCACATTTGCTGTACCACTTTTATTTTAAAAGCTTATAATCCCAATGGACTAACCCTCCCTTTCTATTATTTTATTCCACTTATCAAGTGCTCTACTCAATAAGTTTTCGTTTCTTTTGTTAGTTAGATAATATCACTTAGCCCCTCATTTGTCAACACTATTTTCATTTTTCTTTTATATTATTTTATAATTGTCTGAATATTTCTAAATTATCAGACAATTTATGTGTTTTATGGAGATGACTTTCTCCACAACCACAAAATGTTGGGCCGCCTTTGACAGTCCCAACATTTGTATATATTTTTTATGAAACTAATTGTTTTCAGTCAATTCAACTAGCAGATTTCTGCTCCCGCAGGCATATCCTTCTCCGGAGATACCAGTGCAAGGTTACCTTCCGCATCCTCTGCACAAAGAAGCATTCCCTCGGATAATACGCCGGCTAATTTTGCAGGCTTTAAGTTTACAAGAACCATCACCTTCTTGCCGACCATCTCCTCCGCGGAATAATTCGCTTTGATTCCGGATACAATCTGTTTTACCTGACTGCCGACCTTCACCTGTGAACACAATAATTTTCTTGATTTTTTCACTTCTTCGCAGGAAATGATTTCGCCAACCTGAAACTGCATTTTTCCAAAGTCCTCAAATGTGATTTCCGGCTTTGCTTCGATATCAATCACATTTTCATCCTCAGCTTCTTCCTCTGCTGCCGGGTGAAGCTCCTCTACCTTTTTGAGCACTTCTTCAAGATCAAGTCTTGCAAATAAGATTTCCGGTTTCTCTGTAACAGTGCCTGTTCCATTTCCTAACTGGTTCAGAATCTTTTCCGATGTCTCAGGCATGAAGGATGCCAATAATTCTGCCCCTTCGGAAATGCTTTCGATCAAGTTCCAGAGAACGGTCTCAAGGCGATCCTTTGTTGCCTCATCCTTTGCGAGTACCCAAGGTGTTGTCTCATCAATATATTTGTTGCAGCGCTTGAAGAGGTTGAAAATTTCTGTGATTGCATCAGATACACGAAGGTCTTCCATCTTCTTTTCTACATTTGCTGAAGCATTCACTGTCACAGCTTTCAGGTCTGCGTCAATATCTGCCTGATCTCCGGCTGTGCCCTTGTTCGTCACCGTGCCGCCAAAGTATTTATTTGTCATGGAAACGGTACGGTTTACCAGATTGCCAAGTGTATTTGCAAGGTCGGAGTTCATGCGCTCTACCATGAGTTCCCATGAAATTACACCATCATTTTCAAATGGCATCTCGTGAAGCACGAAATAACGTACCGCATCTACGCCAAAGAAGTCAACCAGCTCGTCCGCATATAATACATTTCCTTTGGATTTGCTCATCTTGCCATCGCCCTGAAGAAGCCACGGATGTCCGAACACCTGCTTTGGCAGTGGAAGGTCAAGTGCCATCAAAAAGATTGGCCAGTAAATGGTATGGAAACGGATGATATCTTTTCCTATTAAATGTAAATCCGCCGGCCAGTTTTTGTTGAACTGCTCCGTGCTGCTGCCATCGCAGTCGTAGCCGATTCCGGTAATATAGTTGGTCAGCGCGTCAAGCCATACATAGACAACATGCTTTGGATCGAAGTCTACCGGAATTCCCCATGAAAATGTGGTTCTTGATACACATAAATCCTGAAGTCCCGGCAGCAGGAAGTTGTTCATCATCTCATTCTTGCGGGCTACCGGCTGAATGAATTCCGGATGGGCGTTGATGTGCTCGATGAGTCGGTCTGCATATTTGCTCATCTTGAAGAAGTACGCTTCCTCCTGCGCAGGCTGAACCTCACGTCCGCAGTCCGGACATTTGCCGTCTACAAGCTGGGACTCTGTGAAGAAGGATTCGCAAGGGGTACAGTACATTCCTTCATAGTGGCCTTTGTAAATATCTCCCTGATCGTATAATTTCTTAAAAATCTTCTGTACCTGAGCCTCGTGGTCTGCGTCTGTCGTACGGATGAACTTGTCATAGGATGTATTCATAAGATCCCAGATATCCTTGATGGTTCCCGCCGTCTGGTCAACGAATTCTTTTGGTGTGATACCGGCTTCCTCTGCCTTGAGTTCAATCTTCTGTCCGTGCTCATCGGTTCCTGTCTGGAAAAAGACATCGTATCCCTGACTTCTCTTATATCTTGCAATTGCATCTGCAAGAACGATTTCGTATGTGTTCCCGATGTGTGGCTTGCCCGATGTATAGGCAATAGCCGTTGTAATATAATACTTTCCTTTATCCATGTTCTTTCCTCTCCTTCTCACAGCGAACCGAAGAACCTGCCACTGGCAGCTTTTCGGACGCTTAGCGACAAAAAACGTCTTCTCTAAAAATAAATTCCAGAGAAGACGATATGCATCGTGTTACCACTTCTATTCGTCTACACCTCGCAGTGTAAACCTTAGTGAGTACCCTGCTCGATACTCTGCTGCTGTAAAGGGCGCACCCTTTGTGATCTAACCTCGTGCTCGATCACACCGCTCGGAAACCATCTTCTGCCGCTTTTCATTCATCCCTCTCAGCCCGGAAATCTCTCCTTCATACTCTGGAAATTACTTCATCCTATCTGGGAAATCTCTCCTCACGGGAATTCTCTGTAAAATGTCTGTCAGCATACTCTTTTCGTCATAGCGTTTGCGTTATTAACGAATAAAATCGTAGCACAGCGGGCGCAGAATGTCAAGGTTTACGAAACTTTCTGTTCCAATCTCTCAATACGCTCTCCGTGGTTTCGTAAAAAAGAATATGCCTGCAAAATCTCATTATGGTTCGCATCCATCTTCTGCTGCATGCGATCCATTCTTCTGTTCATCTGCTCGAAATTAGACTTTGTATCTTTCTTATGTTCAATTAAGGATTCATGTACACGGTCAATTTCTTTCAGAACCATATTTTCACTCTCATGAAATCGCGTATCTAAAATTTGATTCAAATCTTCTTTCCATTTCACCTGATGCGCGGCAAATCTCTGATCCATTTTTTGATCCCATTTTGCATCGCGCTCATCCAATTTTTGTTCCAGATTCTTGTCCCATCTCGCATCGCGCTCATCCAATTTTTGTTCCAGATTCTTGTCCCATCTCGCGTCGCGCTCATCCAGCATCACAGAGAACGCATTTACAAGTTCCATATACTCGTTTGTCATATTCATCACTCCTATGTGTTTGAAAATTATACCATGTTTGTTTTCCAATAGCCACCAGTATTGTTATGTAATATTGCACAAAATTTCCATAGGCATCACTTCCTCACATTATAAATTTTTCCTTGTTGAAATCAATTGGCCGAAACGACCGGATACTGTTTGAGATTGCGAAAGACGAATGCCTTTTCAAGAATCTGTATACTTACATTATCACATTTTCCTCTATATTACAAGAAAAAAATGGGAGCCATGGGGACGGACCCTATGGCTCACCTTCTCCGCCCGCACATCACCTTACAAAACACCACGGCTGCCAACGTACTGCACAGCGTTGCCACAATTCCCGGCCCGATGACTGCTGCCGGATCTACGCTTCCATACTGGCTGCGGTAAGCGATAATGTTCATCGGAATCAGCTGGAGCGAAGAAATGTTAATAACAAGAAAGGTGCACATCTCATCTGTGGCTGTATTTTCCGTGCCACAAGGTCCGTCCCTCTGGCTCATTTTTCTGGTGCCACAAGAACCGTCCCCATGGCTCCCATGGTTCAATTCGCGCAATCCTTCCATGGCCTTTAACCCCGCCGGCGTCGCCGCCCACCCGAGGCCAAGCACATTTGCGAGCACATTGGTGGTGATAAACCGGTACGCCGCCGACTGCGGCGGCACCCGCGGGAAGAGGAAATGCATCACCGGCCGCATCCTGTGCGACATCGACTCAATAATCCCGGCCTGCGTCGCAATCTCCATCATCCCCATCCAGAAGGACATCACCCCCAGCATCGTAATACACAGCATAATAGCTTCTTTCGCCGAATCAATCACTGCTGTCGTAATCTCCGGAAGCGTCCCGGCAAACGCGCCATAGACAATTCCGGCAATCATCATTCCTGCCCAGAGGTAATCCATGTATCCACCTGCTCCCTCACAATTTCAAACGGTGCCGGTCCGGTCTTAAGCACCGCCTCATGGAATTCCTGCTGCGAAAATGCATCGCCCATCCGCACCATTGCGTCCTTTTTAATGTTCAAAAATTCCAGATATCCGATATAATACTTGAGGTAATTTCCCGGATCGCCAAGAATCAAATCATAGATTTCCGACACCACCGCTTCATCCCCGATTCCATACGACCGAAAAAACGAAACCGCCGCCTCCCGCTGCCAGCCATCATAGTGAATCCCAATATCCGCCAGCGCATAAAGCCCCAGAATAATCGATGCATTTTTCTGACACAGCACCGCCTGTTCCTTCGTAAGCGGCGCAAGATAATAGCTCATCATTTCCGCGTAGGTCGCCCAGCCTTCCGTGTATCCACCGTAATTCAATATAGACCGAATCTCATCCGGATTCTGGTTCGCATAATACGTTGTCTGGTACAGATGCCCCGGATAGCCCTCGTGCGCCAGCGTCGTATAGAGCGACAGCCCACTCTGCACCTGCGACTGATTGACATAAATCACATTTTCGGAAATGTTATCAATCGGCGGAATCATATAAAATGCCGGACTTAAGACCGCCTCCATGGACGCCGGAACATACTTAATCTGCGCCGTAGTGTCCGGTGATTTTGGAAATGCTTTGCTGCTCTTTTCCTGCAGATCCTCAAGCATGGCAATGGCATTGTTCCCGGAAATCTGCGCCGATGCCTCAAGCCCCAGCTCGCGTTCCATAGACGTCAGATCCTCCAGTATCTGCGTCTTCGCCATCATCTTCATTTCCGAAACCGTGCAGTCCGCACCGGTCTGACGCTCTGCAAGATAGGAATAATACTGCTGCCCCTCCGGATAGTAACAGAGTCCCGCACTGTTCACCCCCGTACCCTTCAGCTTCTCCACACCCTGCCGCAGATTCTTATACGCATTTGTCATTGTCTCGGTGACGGCCTTCGCATTTGCTTCTATATAAATGTCCCTCTGGTCGGACCCAATTTCCTCAATCAGCTTCACGCGGTCCACAAACGTGGAAATGAGATAATTCTCGTCTCCCATGTCAATGAACGCCTGACACTGCGCGATGACCTTTTCCGCCACCGCATCCGACATAAAAAGCCCGGCCTTCGACTTCTCCTCCTCAAATGTAATCACAGACTGAAAATATGCCGGCAGCGTCTCGACCAGCTCCAGATACATTTCCACATCCGCTTTCGACTCCATGCGAAATTCCGATAACAGAACCGGAATCTGGCTCTGCGCGCCGCTCACCGTGCTCAGCGGTTCCTGATATAACGTGTATGTAAGACCTTCTAGAGAAGTGTTCAGATAATCTTCCAGCACCTGTTTTGTCAGACGGTTATCCACAGAAAGCATTTCCTCATCGAACTTTTCCACAGAGCTCAGCGTGTTTTCCAGCGCCATTCCGGATAAATCACTGTCCGTGGAAATTGTTCCAAATGTGGGAATTACCTTTTCAATTCCATACTCTTTCGGATTTTGCAGCGTGTAATGCAGACTGATTGTACTGTTTTCCATTTCCTGACAAAACAATTCACGGGTCATGTGTTCAAATCGCTGGTTCGAGGTGGAAGCTGCGGATGAACCTGCGCATCCTGTTGATAATCCTGTGAATAAAAAAAGAAGTGTGAATAAGAGAAGCACTTTAAATAATGGACAAAATTTCGGCAAAATAATTCGGGCGGATCGTTCCTGAGATTTGGCAGACATGCGGGCTCCATAAAACGGGCTTTGAACTAATATATGTCATAGGGCAAGTTTTCCATGACATATATTTACAAAAATGCCGGTGGTGACCGCCATGCAATTTCTCCTCTTTCTGTCCGAAATTCTCGTTCCGCTCATTCTCCTATCCATCCTCGTCTACGGACTGCTAAAACGCATCTCCGTCTACGAAGTGTTCCTGACCGGCGCCAGAGAAGGTGCCCGCACCGTTGCCCGGATTATGCCCACGCTTGTCGGCCTCATGATTGCCGTCAGCATCCTGCGCGCTTCCGGGCTTCTCACCTTTCTTGGAAATGGAATCGGCATGGTCACGGAGCAGATTGGATTTTCAGGGACACTTGTTCCTCTGGCGCTGGTCAAACTGTTCTCCTCCTCTGCCGCAACCGGGCTGCTGCTCGATATTTACCGGGAGTACGGGACCGATTCGCGGATCGGGATGATTGCCTCCATTATGCTCGCCTCGACCGAGACCGTGTTCTACACGATGAGCGTGTATTTTTTAAGCGTGCAGGTGACGCGGACCCGCTGGACCCTCGCCGGCGCGCTGATTGCCACCCTCGCCGGCATTGTCGCAAGTGCGATGCTGCCATAGGGTCTGTCCCCATGGCTCACTTTGCTGCCGCAGGGTCTGTCCCCATGGCTCACTTTGCTGCCGCAGGGTCCGTCCCCCTGGCTCACTTTTTCGCCTACTTGTCTCAAATGTAAAAATGTTCTATAATGGAATCAACAAAAAGAGAATCGGAAATGCTATCTACTATAGATTAAGAAAGCTGGTACCGCTTATGGCAAACATTATCATCAAAGATTTATGCAAAACCTACCCCAACGGATTCGTTTCCGTCAAAAATGCGAACCTGAAAATCAACGACAATGAACTTGTCGCGTTTCACGGCCCTTCCGGTTGCGGCAAATCCACAATCCTGCGCATGATTGCCGGTCTGGAATCCATTACCTCCGGCGAGATCTGGATGGATGACCTGCTGCTTTCGGACATTCCCGCCCGGGACCGCCCGATCGCCATGGCCTTTCAGAATTACAACCTCTACACACATTTGAACGTATACGAAAATATCGCGCTCGGCCTGCGCCTGAGAAATGTGGAGCATAACGAAACTGATTTTCGCGTACAAAAAACCGCCGTCTTCTTAGGCATTTCGGAAATATTAAACCACAGAGTCAGGAGAATCACGGATGTAGACCGCCAGCGTGTCGCACTTGCACGCGCCATCATCTGCAACCCCGGCGTTCTTCTGATCGACGAAGATTTTTCCCGCCAGAACGACACCCTGAAAATTCAAATGTTATCCGATATGCGCCGTATCCATGAGGATCTCGGCATGACCATTCTGTATGTCACGAACAATTATGAGGAGGCCGTCAAATACGGAACCGAAGTCATCCTCATGCAGGATGGAGAAATCAAAGAAATCGTAAAACAAAAAATCTAATCCCTCCGGATAGATGAACAAGAGGAAGATACACTATTTCCCCGCATGACCGGCAAACCAAAAGAGATATCCGCCGCAGCGTCTGTGCTTAAACACAGAGCTGCTGGTAGATATCTCTTTTTGTTACGCCGCGATCCTTCGCAACCTTCTTCATTGCTTCCTTACGGTCAATTCCCTGCTTCTCATAGTACTCCATATGCTCTTCCACGGTCAGCTTTTCCCACTCCTGCCGCGCCTCTTCCTGCAGTTCCGTGCGCGATCTGCCCTCCAGAACCAGCACACATTCCCCCTTCGGTGCGTTCGCCTCATAATAGGAAATGGCATCCTCCAGCGTTGTCTGAAATGCCGTCTCATAGCGCTTCGTCAGCTCCCGGCATACCGTCACTCTCCGATTGCCAAGCTGCTCCTTCAACAAATTCAATGTCTTCAACAGACGGTGTGGCGCCTCGTAAATAATCGTCGTCCTCGTCTCATCCTTCAGCTCATTCAGAACCATCTGCCGCTCTCTCTTGTCCGCGGGCAGAAATGCCTCAAACGCAAACCGCCTCGTTGAGAGCCCTGACAAAATCAGCGCCGTCACACATGCACACGCTCCCGGCAGCGAAGTCACCTCCACCCCCGCCTCGTAACACATTTTCACAAGCTCCTCGCCCGGATCGGAAATGCCCGGCGTCCCGGCATCCGTGATCAGTGCAATATTCTGCCCTTCCAGAAGCTTATCGACCAGCACACGTCCCTTATCAAATTTATTGTATTCATGATAGCTCGTCATCGGCGTCTTTATCTCAAAATGATTCAAAAGCTTAATGCTGTTCCTCGTGTCCTCCGCCGCAATCAAATCCACTTCACCGAGCATGCGCACCGCACGAAATGTCATATCCTCCAGATTTCCAATCGGTGTCGCACACAAATATAAAATTCCCGCCATACTTCCTCCTTATCCATAGGGTCTGTCCCCATGGCTCACTTTGCTGCCGCAGGGTCTGTCCCCATGGCTCACTTTTTTGGTTTCCACAGGGTCCGTCCCCATGGCTCACCCCTGGCTCAATCCATAGATCCGCAAAATCTCCGCCGTATAGCTCCGGTCCTTCTCATACACAATCAGCGGTCGTTCCACCGTCATCCGCGGCCTTGCTCCGCGCACGCCCTCAATCAGGACCATATTCGGTTCCTTGTCCACATACGGATGCACCAGCCGCATCCGCTTTGGCTCAATCCCATACCTGCTCATCTTCATCAAAATCTCCACAAGCCGAAACGGCCGATGCACCATATAAAACCGCCCTTTTCCAGGATGCAGCATCTTCGCACTCTCCCGCAAAACATCATCCAGACCACACAGCACCTCATGCCGCGCAATCCGAATCGCATCCTTCTGATTCGTCAGCCCGTGCTCATCAATCATGTACGGCGGATTCGTCGTAATCACATCAAAAAACCTTTGTGGAAATATCATCGCAGCCTCTTTGATATCCCCTGTCACAATATCAATCTTCTCTTCCAGATGATTGTGAAGGACACTTCGCCGCGCCATCTCGGCACTCTCCTCCTGAATCTCCAGCCCGGTAAAATGCGCCCCCTTCGTCTTCGCCTCCAGCAGAATCGGCAAAATGCCGGTCCCCGTTCCAAGGTCCAGCATGGTCTCACCACATTTCACTTTTACAAAATCTGACAACAGCACCGCGTCCATGCCATAACAGAACTTCCCGGGATTTTGAATAATCTCGTATCCCTTGATCTGCAGGTCATCCAGACGCTCGCCCGCTCTTAATTCCTGTTCCATAAGAACCGTCCCCCTGGCTCACCATAAGAACCGTCCCCATGGCTCACTCCATAAGAACCGTCCCCCTGGCCCACTTTATCTCAAAAAATTAGAGCCAAGATTTCCTTGGCCCGTCCTGCCCCAGCGGGAGCCTGCGGCTCCTGCCGAGCCAAACTTCAAGACTCGCTCCGTTAATTCTTCTCCAGCTTTGCAAGCTTCTCTTTCTCTTCCTTCGAAACCTTCGCCTTCTTCCGTCTCGGTTTGAACTTGAGCTCGTCCACATGATACTCGCGGATCTCCTTCTCGTCATTCTCAAGCGACACGACAACCTTCACCTGCTTGCGCAGCGGACTCACCGAATGAACCACACCCTGCAGCCCCTCCACAGTTGTCACCGTGTCACCGTTCGACGGCAGCTGGCTGTTAAGCTCCTCGTAATTCTCCTCCTCATTCGTCAGGCAGCACATCAGACGTCCGCACACCCCGGAAATCTTCGTCGGGTTCAGAGACAGATTCTGCTCCTTCGCCATCTTAATCGACACCGCCGAAAACTCAGATAAGTACGTATTACAGCAGAGCTCCCGCCCGCAAATGCCAATGCCTCCGCGAATCTTCGTCTCGTCACGCACACCAATCTGACGCAGCTCAATACGTGTCCGGAACACCGCTGCCAGATCCTTCACCAGCTCGCGGAAATCAATTCTGCCATCCGCGGTAAAATAAAACAGTACCTTATTATTATCAAACGTATACTCCGCATTGATCAGTTTCATCTCAAGCCCGTGCTTGCGAATCTTCTCCAGACAGATTTTAAACGCTTCTTTCTCTTTCACCCGGTTCTTCTCTTCCGTTCTCTTGTCGTGCTCATTCGCAATACGAATCACCGACTTGAGCGGCTGAATCACTTCCTCGTCCTTCACCTCTCTGGTTCCGGCTACGACCGTTCCATACTCCACACCGCGCGCAGTCTCGACAATCACAAAGTCACCCTTCTTGATATCGAATTTGCCCGGTGCAAAATAATAAATCTTGCCCGCTGTGCGAAAACGGACACCAATTACTTTTGTCATATCTTAATTCTCCTTTATCGTCAATAGCAATAACTCCATCACCAAATCAAAATTCACATTGGCTTTCAGACGGGCCTTCGCCGCCTCAAGTGCATCCAGAATCGTCTCGATTCCCTCATAGGAACTTCGCTTCGCCTGCTCCTTGATAAATTTCAGCTGGTCCGAAAATACGACGCGGTCCACATTTCTGGTTGCTTTATAAATCAGCACATCACGATACCAGATGGAAATGATATCGAAATAATCACTGACCTCTAACTTATATTCATTAATCTTCTTAATCGCTGCAACAATCTCATGAATCTCCATCTCATTGATATACTTCAGAAGCTGGATGGCTTCCTCCTTAATCTCATTGAAATGCTCCGAAGTCGCAAGCATAATTGCACGTCCCATGTTGCCCTGTGCAAATGCAGCGCAGACCTCCGCCTGATAATCCGGAATCTGCATCTGTTCCATCAGATACTTCTTAATCAGCGCATCCTTGATATTCTTAAGCTTCAGCATAACACAGCGTGAGGTAATCGTAGAAAGCATCGTATCCGCATTCTCCGTCAACAGCAGAATCACCGCATACGCCGGCGGTTCCTCAATCGTCTTAAGGAGTGCATTCTGCGCCTGCTCCGTCATCAAATCCGCCTGCGGAACAATATAGACCTTATACTTGCTGCTGTACGGCTTCACAACAATGTCGTTGTTAATCTGCTCACGCACATCATCCACACCGATAGACCCCGGCTTTTCATGCGTCACATAAATGATATCCGGCTGGTTATGATTCACCGCCTGCTTGCACGACTGACATTTGCCACACGCATCGCCATCTTCTTCCCGGCTCTGGCACTGCAGACTCATCGCAAACAAATTCGCGAGAAGCTTCTTGCCCGAACCCCTCTCTCCATTAATAATATATGCATGAGACACCGCATCATTTTTGACCGCTGCCTGAATATATCTGATAATATCTTTGTGTCCTACAATATTCTGAAATCCACCCATAACGTACCTCTATTATTTCTTCCTGCTGCGCACCTTTGGAAATGCACACCCTACTTTACACTTAAGTATATCATAATTTCCTCTAAACACCTAGCAAAATCGACATTTTGAAAACGTTTTTCAATTCCGGCTGCCCTGATTTTCTCCTCCGAAAAATCCTCCGAATCCGCGAGGAAACGTCTGCATAGTTCCGCATATTTCGGCTCCGCCTGCATACGTTCCCGCTCCAGCGCCCGCGACAGACGAAGACCGTCCTCCACCTCGACATAAATCGGCACCAGCGCCTCTGCCCCATAGTATTCCCGCATCCTGCGATACGATTCCAGCGTTCCAATCACCAGATAATTCCAAGTCTCCAGATTCACCTGCCCGTCATCCACCGTAAAATATTTCCACACGCCATGCTTCGTATGATAAGCCCGCATCTCAATCACCCGGCCTGCAGCCGAAAATTCTGCCAGCTTCTCCTCATCCGTAAAATGATATTCCACGCCCTGCGTCTCTCCCGCGCGGATTGGCCGCGTCGTATACAGCGTAATCGTCCGGTAATCCGGACACATTTCCTTCAGCTCCTTGAAAATCGTATCCTTCCCAGAAGAACTTTTTCCCATAATATAATAAATCTTACCCATTGATCCACACCTCAATCGTATCACTCTTCTCTAATCCCTGTATCTGAAATCCCATTTGGCGATAAGCCAGAAGCACCGAAACCACCGCTTCCGTCACGCGCTCCCCCGGCACCAGAATTGGCGTTCCCGGCGGATACACATACGCATATTCCGTGGAAATGTGCCCGATACTTTCCGCATAGGAAAGCCGCGCTGTCTCATCCCCGCTCCCATTGTACCGCCGATTCCCTGCCTCGTAAATAGAACAGACCGTCTCCGCGCGCAGATTCGCCAGCTCCTGCAGACCGCTCTCCTGCTGACTGCCGCTGCGCACTGCCTTGCGGTGGGTGCCAAAATCTGTATCCGCATCGCCAGCCAAAGCCAGCCGCGCGTCCACCTCAAACAGTGCCTTCACGAGCCGCTCCATGCCCTCTTTCGTATCACCAACCGTTGTCATGGCCAGCGCATACGATCCCGAAGCCATCTCCAGCTGCAAATGATACCGCTCCAAAAGCTCCTGATAAAGTGCTCTGCCACTGTACGCCCTCACATTCTTCACCGAAACCACCAGCTTCGAGCGGTCAAAATGCGCCGTCTCCAAAAGCTCCAGCTGCTTCAGATGCGACAGCTTCTCCCGCGTCTCACCCAGCATTTCCACATAGCCGTCAAACAGCATCCGGCAGCTCTCCGGCTCTCCCAGCAGCCGGATGCACCGGTCCATGCTCGCCATCAGCACATACGACGGACTGCTCGTCTGCAGCATGTCCAGATACTGCTTCACCCGCCTGCGGTTCACCCGCTTCCCATTCATATGAAGAAGCGCCGTCTGCGTAAGTGCAGGCAGCGTCTTGTGCAGGCTGTGAATCACCACATCCGCGCCCAGCACACTGGCAGTCTCCGGAAAATACGGATGGAAGCCAAAGTGCGCACCATGCGCCTCATCCACGATCAGCACCGCCCCGTGCTCATGCGCCGCCTCAGCGATCGCCGAAATATCCGAGACCACGCCGTCATAAGTCGGTGACACCACAACCACCACTTTCGCCTCCGGATGCAGCTCAAGCTCCCGCCTCACATCCTCCGCCCGGACCTCGCCATTTAGCTGAAGCTCCGTCTCGAACTCCGGATACAGATACACCGGAGTTAACTCCTTCAGATACAGCGCATGATAAATCGACTTGTGACAATTCCTCGCCACAAGAATCTCCTCACCCTTCCCCGTGCATCCCATAATCGCACTCAAAAGTCCGCAGGTACTTCCATTGATCAGGAAATGTGTCTCGTCCGCATGGTACACCTCCGATGCAAATGCCTGCGCCGCCTTCAAAATACCATCCGCATGATGCAGATCATCAAACCCCTCAATCTCCGTAATGTCAATCCCATACGGCAGCCCTGCACCAAACCGCTCCACATTTCTCTTATGCCCCGGCATGTGAAATCCATAAAAGTCCGAATGACTGTATTCCTCCAACTGATCTAATAAAGAATTCATCTGTTCCTCCATTGCCACAGGGTCCGTCCCCATGGTATCACTTTACCTTTCCAATCGCGAACAGCACCTCCCCGGTGACCCGTTCCTCAATAATCGCCCCAAACGCCCGTGAATCATTCGAATTTTCCCGGTTATCCCCGAGAATAAAATATTTGCCGTCCTCCACCGTAAGCGGATACTCCACCGTTCCGTCCTCCGCCACAGTCTCGCCAAAGGCATAGCTCTCCGCAGCCACTTCACCATTCACCCAGACTTTCCCGTCCTTCAGTTCCACCGTATCCCCCGCTTTCGCAATCACACGCTTGACATAAAACTCGCCGGTCGGCATGCGCACAGATATCACATCACCATAGTCATAATCCTGCCCCAGCCGCTGATAGAACACCAGCTGGCCGTCCCGCAAAGTCGGATACATCGAATTGCCGTCCACAAATGCAACGCCGACAACAAAATGAAACAGCAGATACACCGCCAGCACCAGCACAGCAATTGCAGCCAGGTCATACGCGATCCGCTCCTTCAGGGTCCAAAAAAGTCTGCGTCTGTACCACGGAATCTTCGGTTCTTTTATCACAATCTCTTCCTTCATATGATTTCATCCTCTTCTCAAAAAAATGCAAAGCCTTTCAAAACAGTAAACTTCGACATATAATAAGAATAGTATAGCACAAAACTTTTTTATTTTGTGCTATACTATTCTTATTATAAAAACATAAGGACAAAAACCATGAAAAAATTAAACATCTACAAAACCATACAGCTTCTCATACTGATTGCCGTCACGATTCTGTGCTTCGTTCTGATCCTCTTTGACTCAGACACGCGCAATTACGTTGCCAAAAACAGCCACCTGCTGACCATCTGTCTCATGCTCTGGCTGCTGCTGATTCTCTCGTACCTCTTTCTGTTTTTGGACTTTCATCTGTACACGAATGTCCAGAGAAATGTAAAACAGCTCGACAAGATTGCCTATGCCGACTCGATCGGCGGGATTCCGAACCGGTTCAGCTGCGATTCACTGATTGACAAATATATCGGTTCCCCGCTGCCGCCGAACATGGGCTGTATCATGATCGACCTGACCAACATCATCGAGATCAACAACGAATACGGCCGCGATACCGGCGATAATGTCATCCGGCTTTTTTCCGAGCTGCTGCATCTTGCAGCCGCAGGCCAGTGCTTCATCGGGCGAAACGGCGGCAACAAATTCATTGCCTTGTTCGAAGACTGCACGCGGGACCAGTTAGATCTCTTCATGGAACGTTTCCACGGGCAGATCGAACAGGCGAACACCAAGGCAGTACTTCCGGTCATTCACTATGAGTACGGCATCGCCTTCCACGGCACCGATCCCGCAGAAGCAGATCTCGGAATCACAGAACTCATTGCCCATGCAAATAACCGGATCTATGCAAAGACCGCGCACCAATAAGACCGTATATTTACAGAACCGTACACACATACAACAAGGAGAGCACACCGTGGCAGAACTGGATTACCAATCACTCAATGTTTTCATCACCCGCGCGATTGACGGGGACAGCAACGCCTTCGCCGAACTATATGCAGGAAGCTATGAGCATCAGTACCGCTTTGCTTATTACTTCCTCAAGAACATCTACGATGCACAGGACGCCCTGTGTCAGGTCTACACCTATGCCCTCAAGAACCTCGATACCTTAAAGGACACCTCCCATCTGATTGAGTGGCTCGAACAGATCAACTACCGCATCTGCTACCATATGCTCTACCCCGCGCCGTCCTCACCCTCGGCAAAAGCCATCTGGAGCCTGCCCTATCTGGAATCCGCCGTTTTGATCATGTACGCCTACCAGCAGATGTCCATTCATGATATCGCACTTGCGACCGGGCGTTCCAAAAAGCTCGTCCAGCAGCTGCTCCGGCACGCCATCAGACAGGTCAGTCAATACGACCTCCCGCGCAGCGCACCTTCAAGCCTCACACATGTGAAGCCCTCCAGACTCGATGCCAAGGGTGCCAACTTTTTGCTGACCTCCATCCTCGCGAACTGCGGCTACGAAGAACACTCGATCTCCATCTCCACCTTTTCGAGCAGCCACCTCTTCAAAAAAGAAAGCTACGCACTCCAGAAGGTGCTGTTAGGTCTGATCCTCTGCGCGCTCCTTGCCACCCCGCTTCTGTTCGTCGTTCCGGCCACAGAAGTCGCTCAGGGCACGGACAGCAACAACGGCAACCGAACCTACAATATCACCGTGCGCTCCCTGCTGCGTGTCAAGAAAGTCTCCGCACAGATCAACGGCCAGCCGGTCACCGTCTCAGAGACAGCAAAAAAGGTCTACACCATAGAGCCCAGAACTTCCGGAAGTGCCACAGTCACTGTGACCCTCGAAAACGGACAATATCGTACGCAGACCTTTGAGGTACATGCTTCTATTCCTTCTCACGCCGGAGAACCGTCGCAATAATTTCCAGCAGAACGGCGATCAGAATGATACTGACCGTCAGAAGTCTTCCGGATCCCGTCGTAATCGTCTGGGCAATTCCACCCACATACGGAACCGAAAGCACGACCTTGCCGACATAGTCATCATACGCGATCGGGTTCATATCCTTCTCTTTATTGGCATCGCCCTTCGTTGTAAAACGACCCATGTTCGTATTATTCTTCACGACACGGTGCGTAATGATCGAAGTCGTATCCAGCTCTTCATAGAAGGCGATGACATCGTCCGCCTGAATCTCCTCCGCCGGAACCGTCGTCTTGATATACACCAGACTTCCCGTAGGAATCGCCGGCTCCATACTTCCGCTGACCACCGTATACATATGATAGCCAAGCATCTTCGGCACCGTAAGCGGCAGACAGCCAATAATCAGTATCACAAGTAAAACAGTGCCCAGTACACTGCAGACTGCAGCTACTGGGCTTCTCTTATGTTCATCTCTGTTTCTTTTTTTTCTCACAGCAAGTTTCCCCTATGCCCAATATTTTCACAACCGCCAACTGCCGGCTGCGTCCATATCTATTCTACACCACCGGTGCGTTTCTTGTAAAGGAAGAATCCTAAACCTACCAGTGCAAGTAATGCTGCTGCGCCGACAATGATTGCGACTGTAGCTGGAGAAATGCCACTCGATGCATCAATATTTGATGTCGGTGTCTCCTCATCCTGATCCTGCAGTGCCTGAGGTGTCTCTTCATCCGGGCTGTTCACTGTGGTATCATTTGCAGCTGCATTATTTATGGCATCCGCTGCTCCTGCATTCGCATCTGCCACAGCTGCATCTTCCGGTGTTGCTGTCGTTGTGGCTGCTGCACCTGTTGCTCCGGCCGCCGTTGTTCCCGCCGCCGTTCCAGTGATCGTATTGACCGTCGTGGTCGTCACAACCGTATTGGTCGCTCCCGGTGTATACGTAAATGTAAATACATTATCCGCTTCATTTGCGCTCAATGTTCTTGTCACTGCATATGCCTGCGGAACATAGTTCTCAATATACTGATATGCGACCACCGGTCTGTCACCGATGTCACCATAGTACGTATTACTTGGAGCCAGTGTATTCCCGTTCGCATCCTGATAATTCACCGTATAAGCCACACGCTGGGACATCACTCCGTAGGCAACTACATAATCGACATCCGACGTCACCTTCACGATTGCGCTTTCCTTTGGAATAATCTCTCTCTTGTCACGTCCACTGACACGAAAACCCTTCCAGTAATACTTTGTATCCGTAACCTGCACACTGGCAGTTCTCAAATCAACCGAATCTCCCGATGTAATATCAGAAAATACATAAGGATCAGAGCCGCCGCCCAGACTTCCTTTATTTCCGGCGTATACCCTCACCTGATACTGATAAGGAGCCGCCGCCAGCACACTTCCACCTGATAAAGCCAGAAGCATGCAGATTGTAAATACCGAAACAAAAATCTTTTTCCAATTTTTCATCTCTGCTACTCCCCTTCCTCACGATGCTTTCTCTGTCTCTTCCATGTAACGATACCAAGAATCAACACAACAATTCCACTGATCAATAAGATAATACTGATTAACATCAGTCTTGTATCATCACCTGTCTTCACTACACTCTGTACGATCCGGTTCTGAGTCGTTGTCGTTCCGGCTGCAACCTTTTCCACTGCAAATTTCAGCTGGATCTTTCCCAGCGTTTCCTGATAGTCATTCGCAGAGGTCTCACCGTCTAATGCGATGTAGAGCTGTACCCTGCCGCTCTTGCCCTGAGACAGTCTGCCCATGTAGATATAATCCTTCAGAGAACCGGTTGCCTGATGAAGACCTTCCCCAGCCTGAGTACTGCCTTCGCCTCCGACCGTATCACTGTCATAGAGAACCGTCTCGGCGTTATCCGGTGCCACATAAGTCAGACGGTACGTATATGCCGCCCCCGATGCAGAACTCGCATCCTCCAGTGACTGGATGACCTCATTCGTCATATACCAGTCCGTATCTCCTGCAAATGAATTCTTCACATTCACCTTCAGCGTAATATTGTCACCCGGTGCAAAGTCCTTCAAATCATCCGCAACATTCTGGGATGTATAGTTACTATCCAGTTCATTTCCATCAAAATTCACAAGCCAGTTATCACTTCCCTGCAAATCTCTTGCCACTACATTCATTGATGTGCCTAACACCATAACTGCGATTAACGCAAGGCACAAAATTTTCTTTCTCATACTTTTGTACCCCCTTCTATAAGCTTATCCGCGTTTCATCCGCATTCACATTCACATCAACACCCCATGCACTCTTAATTGCATCCTTTGCATTATGTGTCTGTACCGCATTTACTTCTGCTTCCAGTGAAAATGTACAGCCATCATATTTGTATTCATATTTAATTGTGTTTCCTTCGCGAATCACATTCACCTCATCCGCAATCGAATTATCAATTCGAATCGTATCCATAATGTTCGGTGTCTTATCTCCTGCTGCAAGGAGTGGCTGATAATAGAACACCTGCCTCTCCGGCGTTGCCGCTGTAGTATCCTCCTGCCAGCCACTGCCAGATGTCAGCTGAAGCTCGATCAGCGATGGTGACAGTTCCTGATTGGTCGTTCCATCTGCATTCAGCCAGCTCTTCGTCACAATCACCCGGACAAAGGTATCAATGTTCCCGCTATTTTGAACACTGAGTGACTCGTTATACTTCTTTCCCGGAATCAGGTTCTCCTTCTCACCAAGCAGATCTGTGAGAAGTGCACCCTTTCCGACACTCACAACACCATTATCCTTATAATCCTGCTTGCTGACCGCCTCCCCGTTTTCAAGAAGCGTAACACCAATACTCGATAAACTCATCTGAGCGTTATAACTGTCACTATAATAAGTAAGCGCCGCTCTTGCGCTTCCGACTGTACTTCCAAGCAGCAGCAATCCTGATGCTGCAAGAAGCAGGGCCGGTTTTAAAAAAAATGATTTCTTTTTCATGTCGTCTCCCTCCTTCTTAGTCTTGCTGCGTCGTAATAACATGATTCCAGTCCGGCTTCGGATCACCATTATCATCATATACAACCGGAGTACACTCCTGCACTACGATAATGTTAAACTCTTCTGTGGGGTTTTCAACCTCTGTATCCGGATAACTGTACGATACCAAAAGCTCCGGTGTCTCTCCCCCTGCCGGAAGGATCGATCCGTAATACCAGTAATCGCCGTCTCCCTGCGTCCAGTCAGCTCCGCCCTGGTAGGTCACTGCAATGTCAGCAAATACCTTGACCCTGACATAACAGTCATACTTTCCGGTATTCTTAATTGTGACATGCTTGCCGTCCTGATCCACCTTTTCCTGCGGTACCGTCTCCGTAAATCCCATCTTCACCGGAACCGTTCCTTTGGAATTCGCATAAGTGGTAAAGTAAGCAAATGCACTTCCAACGGAAAGAGATGCTGTAAGAGCAAATGCCGCTCCTGACAGGAGAATCGTCTTTTTATTTATTCGTTTCATCATCACTCATCTCCTCCTCTACTGTGACTGCGCTGACGGCTCTGAATTATCTTCTAACTGTGTATGGTCGTATTCACCTTCGCCGTCATATTTGTAATTATTTACGATACCGTATCCGCCATTCACTTTTCCGTCATGGTCATTGGTAAATGCAACTCCAACTACGTTCTCTGCATCAATCACCTGCGTCTGCTCAGAATCACCTGTAACCTCGTAGCTTGCACCGCTGTAAACCTCAGTCACAACAACCGTCGAGCCTGCCGGAAGGTCTTTGATCAGCAGCTTCTTCGTCGTGGCAGAATCAAAGGTAAGTGCCACATTCTTCGTCATCGTCTCACCCTTCAGGGTTGTAATGACCGCCTCAAACACAAATGTTGCAGGCCTGCCCATCGTAATGTTCTGCGTGGTCAGGGTCTTTGTAATCTCCAGATCATTCAGTCTCGCATCCTGCTCCGGTTTCAATCCCACCGCATTCTCTCCGGTCAGATCATAAATCCAAGTATCATCTCCGGTCGCAGCATAATGATTATCCGGCAGGGAAATGAGGTACGGTGTAAAACTGTAGTTATAATATGGTGACTGTGAAGTCTCAGCCTTCACCAGATACAGTCCGATTGCAAGATTCCCGATTTGTCCGGTTCCGTTCGTAACCGTTGTCTCTGCGTCAGCTGTCATGTCTGCTGTTACCAGTTCATCCGCAGACTCCGCCATCTTAAGCCACTCCTCTGCTGTCGTTGAATCACTGACAGAGCTAAAATCCATCGATGCAAATGCACCTTCCGCCGTATAGTTGCCGGATGCATTGATCGATGCAACCTTATACAGCTTTACCGGAACACTCACCGTTCCATCGCTCAGCTCCTCAAATTCTCCACCCATCTGGAATTCAATCGAACAAGCCTTATCGACAACTTCTGTCGCAGCCTGTACCTTCGGTACAGTAACCACTGAAATTGCAAGTATCGCCGCAAGCATAAATGCACTGCCTATTCTTCCTCTCTTTTTCATCATCGCATCGTATCTCCCTTCAGAACTATTCCTCGTCTTTCTCAGACTTTCCCACTTCTACAGTTCCCGGCTTTGCCTTCTTATGAAAGAAATGCCTCATTATAAATATCACTAATAGTGTAACTGCCAATCCTAATATCAGATATAACATGTAGTAATTCTGGATCGATTTCAACATGGAATTACCTACCGAATCACTCTCTTCTTCCTCCCCGTTATAAGGAACTCTGGTTCCCCTCACAAGAAGCCGGTGAGAATTCACACCATACGGTGTACAGGTAAATAAGGTAACCTCATCCTTCCCATCTTCTATCTTCAGTGCCTCCTCCAGGGTCGCATGATCATCTTTCTCCACCATTGGGAGAATCTGGTCGACCTGATAAGCCAGCACCTCATCCAGCACATGAATGTAAAACTTATCTCCCTTCTCCAGCTGATCCACGTCCGTGAACAGCTTCGCACTCGGAAGACCTCTGTGTGCCGCAAGCACACTGTGTGTACTCTCTCCGCCGATCGGAAGTTTCGTTCCGTTCAGATGACCGATTCCGGTCTGGAGTACCTCATCTCCTGTCCCATGATAAATCGCAATCTTAATACGAATCTTCGGGATGGACAGATATCCCATCACTCCGTCCCCTGCTATATTGAGGACATTCCAGTATTCCGTTCCGGTGAGTTTATCCTCCTCGGAAGCTCCAAACACATCCGCATATACATTGTTCTGCGTGATTGTGCTGTTAAATGCATTTGCCATATCCCACTGCTGGGTGAAATCCTCCGGCTCCATTTTGCTGACAACCTGTTCATAATTACTGATCAGTTTGCTCTGCCGATACGTATTCCACTGATTGGAAATCGTCGGATACATCAGAATTCCAAAGCCAATTAGAAAAATCAGACCAAACAGGATCGATGGTAGCTTCTTCTTCATAGTTACTCCTTCTTTGGTTCCTCTGCCACAGCCGCGCGTCTTTTCTTATCGCGTCTATATAAAACGAATATAAATCCTCCGGTAATCACAAGTCCTGTAATAACCCAGAACAGATAACTTGTATGCAGACTGAAATTGTTCAGCGGTGATTCCTCATCCGCCATCTCGGTCTCCTCATACGGTACTCTGTGCCCGCGCACCAGAAGTCTCTGCGAATTCACTCCGTAAGGAGTGCAGGTAAGTAATGTAACCAAATCCTGTCCGTCCTCCACTGCAAGCGCCTCTGTCTCCTTTGGCTCCACAACGGAAATCTTGTCGACCTCATAGCATAATGTCTGATCCAATACTTTAATCAGAAAATGATCTCCCTTTTTTAACTTATCCAGATCGGTAAAAAGTGATGCACTCGGCAGTCCTCTGTGTGCGGAAATGACCGCGTGTGTGTTCTCGCCGCCGACCGGAAGTGAACTTCCCTCCAGATGACCGGCTGCCTGCTGCAGAACCTTGTCATCGGTCGTATGATAAATCGGAAGCTTAATGTTGATCTTCGGTATCTCAACCGTTCCCATCATCCCATCATCAGCGATGTTCAGACAAGACATGTACCGCTTATCCTCATCTTCGGAAGCTTCTGCAATTGCAAAAGAATCCGGTAAAATGCTTGGAAGCAGCGCATCATTATATGCCACTGCCTGTTCCATCTCCGCCTCATAATCAATCTCACCAGCGGCTTCTTTGTCTGCTACCACAGCTTCGTAATTACTGATTAGCTTCGACTGTCTGTAATTGTTCCACTGATTTGCTACAAATGGATACAGCAGTAAGGACAAACCGGCTAAAAACACTATGCAGATAATCAATGTATTTGTCTTCTTTTTCATCCGGGCTCTCCTTGTTGTTGTATTTATACATCTTTGGCAAGGTCCGAAGACCTCGCCGTAGATGTAAGAGTCTACTGACTCTGGTTATTTATAATTACTGCTCTTTTTTGCGGCTTCTGAAGTAAAGGAATGCTGCAATGATCATGATTGCACAACCACCGATTGTGAAGATTGTTGTACCAATACCACCAGTTGATGGAAGTGAAGAAAGCTTTGTATCTGTTACTTTAACTGTTACATTTTTGTTCTGGCCTTTGCCAATTGTCTGATCCTCTACTGTTACAATAGAATAGCCATCTGGAGCCTGTTCCTCGACAATTTTATATGTTCCTTCTGCTAATCCTTTTACAACAACTGATCCATTAGTTGCTGCAACATTTGTGATTTTCTCAACACCATCATCAGCGATTTCTGCTGCATTAGCTAATCTGTATACACCTGTCTCAACTTCAACAAACTGAAGTTTACCAGAAGTATTTGCTACGCTGAATAATGCACCTTTCAAAACATCATTATTCTCATCAACTTTATTGATTGTAATAGATCCAGTCTCTACAATAATTTTTGAAGGCTCATCAGCCTTGTCTGTTGTTGCTGTATTTGAAATTTCCTCAGATCCATCGCCTGTCACTTCTGCTGTTACGGTTACTTTAACAGCTGATCCTGCATGCACATTTGTATTACCAATATAGCTCTGAGCGAATGAAACTGTAACAGCTGCATTTGCAGCAGCTGGCAGAGTTGCATCTGCCTGATCTTTATCTAACAACTTATAGTCAGTGTCAAGTACAACTGGTGTTCCGTCTACAGTTACAGTAATTGTCTGAATCTTCAAACCTGTTGGCGTATCTGTAATTGTAAATGTTCGATTTACAGTATCAGAATCATAACTTGGGAATGTTGTGTCAATATCGAAACTAATAATCTCTCCACGATTTACAACACGTTCCTTATCCGCATCATTTGTAAATTTCTTTACTACCGTATAGTTAGAAGCTTTCGCATCAACCTCTACATCTGTTGGAACCATCAGATTGTCGCTGTTATATCCATATGTAGTTGTTCCCATAACACTATATTCTGTTGTAGTTCCTGCTGCAATAATTAAAAATGCTCCAATACCTAAATTATCAAACTCTGCAGTAGCAGCTGTTACTGCGTTCTCTCTAACTGGTGTCTGACCTGCTGCTGCAGTTTTTAATGCATCCCAGTCAAAGGTATATTCACCCGTTTCTGTGTTTTTTGTTACATGGTCCTTTGCCCACTCAGCTATCACCCAGTTACTGTCTGCCTGACTCCATGAAACAACCTGATATAATTTAATGGTTGTTTGTTCTGATGCCGTCAAACCTTTAATCGTGATCTTTCCATTTGTTGCTGGATCTGCTGCGAATGATGTAATACTCATTCCCATAATCATTGCCATAGATAATACTAAGGCTAAAATTTTCTTTACTTTACTCATGTTTAATCTCCTCTTCTTTTTCATAATTTTAGTGTAAAGTTTTTACTACTTGTTCCTACCTCTTTTGTGGTACTTGAGGCCACTGAAATTTGTTTTCATAATCTTATTTTTTCAGCACCCCCTCGTATTTCTTATTTCTATATAGAATCAGGGCCGCTGCTAACATAAGCAGTACACCGCCGATCATATACCAGTAAATACCGATACCACCGGAATTTGGTAATTCATACAATACGGTATTATCAAAATAGTAATATGCATTTGCACCATCAGAACTATCCACTTTCAACACATCATCATTTCCTGATTTTATGCTCGTGAGTAATCCATTCTCATCAATCACTACTGTCCAGTTTCCTTCATACACTACATATCCCATCGGGGCTTTTGTTTCTTCCATTGTATAGGTTCCCGGTTCCATCTTATATAAATCAATCAGATTTTCAGCTGTGTGATTTGCATCTGTATACCACTTCACCACTCCTGTCGTCTCACTGGACACACCATAGTATTTTGTTGTGTTGTTCAACTTCAGTTCAAACTCTGCGCCACCTAATAAGTTATCGTGATTACTTGCACTTCGCTTAATGATGTTCCATCTGGCTAATACATTTACCCAATAATCGCCTGTTACCGATGTATACGTAACAACTGTTCCACCTTCGGTGGTTGGCTGATTTGTTCCAGGTAAATCTATTATTCTATCTGCTACTGTGTCCGGAACAAATTTGACTACAAGCTGATATTGTTCGACATGATGTCCTACTTCGTTGGCTCCATGATCTTGAACTCTCCCCTGAACATCACCATTTTCATCCGTTGCCGGAGCAAATGCATATTCAAAATGTCCTACAACATCTGTTGTTCCCGGATAAGCATAATCTTTGCGTATCGTTGTTCCATTTGTTAAAGCTGTAAGATCCTCTGCTGTCAAGCCCTTAATTCCAGTAACTACTGTTGACGCACTATCCGGACTTAATGTTGTCGTGCCATCCAATTCTTTTACATTAAAGGTCCTATAAACCTCTTCTGCAAACCCGCTGGATTCAATTGTATCGCCTTTATAAAGCGTAATTTCTTTCTCTCCTATACTTGGTTCGAGCAATTTCACATTAACCGATGGACTCGGGAATGTTCTAAATGTCTCATCATCTACAACAATACCAGATCCGGCTCCATTGGTCGGAACCATATTTCCTCCGATGAAATCCTCTTTTGCCTTAACCTGAAGTGATGCTGTCCAGCCACCGTCCTGCTGATTCTTAACAATAGCAGAATCCCCAGTCCATGTAATCGTTGTTGTTCCATTTGCATTTCTGTCTATTGAAATATCGTTGCCATATTTTGCCTTCAATGCCGCTTCGCTCGCTGCTGTCAATTCAAATCTTGAATCAATCACATCAACAATACTTTTCGCTGCAAGGGAATGAAGTGATCCTGCTTGCTCTGCAATTTGCCTAAACAGTTTTTCTAACTCATTTGAATCAGAAGTTGTTAAAGCATATTTATTATCTCCACTTGCCCTTGTTGCAATATAATTTTCTAAGAAATTTGTTGCTTTTGTTGTAAGCTCGTGGTTCCCATGGTCCTTGGCATTATTACTTGTAGCCGTATGTCCAACACTCCATGTAAATTCATCTTCATCACTCAATCCATATCCCACGGTATATAAAACCGCATATTCTTTAATCGTTTTCGCATAATTATATGCATGATTTGCGACCCTACAGTTAAAGCTTTCCTTAGAGGAGTTATGTCCCGGCATTCCATCTGTAAATAGTAGAACGTACTTATTTTCATTTTGCCGACCGCTTAAAATTGAATCTGCACGTTCCAGCGCAGCTCCCATTGGTGTTCCGCCGCCCTTGTCCATGTCCTTAATGAAATTGTTCAGATAAGTTACATTTTGATTCTTATCAATCGTTCGGAACTCACTATTAGTTATCGACAAGTTTGTACTACCTTCTGACCCTTGATACCAAACAATTGCCACCTCACTTTGAGGCGATGCCGTTTTCAATGATGTTATAAAAGCTTCAGCTGCCGTTTGAACCTTACCAAAAGTATCGAGTGACAATGAGTCGCTTGCATCTAATACCAATACTGCGCTAATCGGTGTTGCGGCTTCTCCTTCTGTTCCGCCAGTTACGGCTGCGGATAAATCAATCTGGAAAACTCTGTTTGCTTCGTCGACCACTTTTGCGGTTTTTCCATTTGTCAATGTACTTAATGTCTGCTCTTTTTCAGTATAGTTAACAACCTGTGTAACCTCGGTCTTTGTCTCATCCCCCTGTTTATACATAGTTGTCGTTCCATCCGAAGTCACTTCAATCACCCATGTATCTGTCGATGCAATTAGACCACTTGGTGCTTTCGTCTCAGTAACTGTATATGTTCCGACCAGCAAACCAGATATTGTAACTGTTCCATCTGAACCTGATGTGTAAACTTTTGTTGTTCCATCCTCTGATGTCATCGTGAATTCTGCTCCGGAAAGTCCTACTCCTTTTGAATTCACTTTCTTGAAGCTGTAATTTCCTCTAACACTACTTTTGTTCGGAATTTTATAACTGCCTTGGCTTCCGCTAATGCTGCTTGCATTATTGCCTGTAGTATCGCCGTCCCATGTAATTGTATAGCTTCCACCACTCCTTACCGTTACGATCCATTTTCCATTTGGCTGATAATAACCTGTCGGTGCCGTCTCTGTCATATGATAAATACCAGCAACTACGTTGACTGTTACTTTTCCATCACTTCCTGATGTTGTATCATAATGAACCCCTGTTGCTTTTCCATCAGAGTCCACCTGATCGAGTTCAAACTTTGCACCTGCAACCGGCGTTGCCATATCAATTACATCTACCTTTGTAAACTCTACCGGATATCTTTTCTGTAGGTTTGTCTCCATCTTCAGACGATACATTCCGCCACCACCATCGTAATCATCGGTGATAACATCTACATAAAAATCTTTTGTTCCATTTTGCCTATATGCATTCAGAATAGCATTTGCGGCATTATCTTCCACCGCCGCCATCTTCCAGCCATCTGTTACTTTGGAATAATCAGAATATTTATTCACATTGCTATCAGTACTCTGTTCTACCTGCGTTCCTATTCTTCCATGGAAAGAAATTGTTCCTGACTGATTTGCTGTCCCAGTCCAGAATGCCAGATAGTCCATGAAGTTATCATTAGTCAACGTTACATTCTTTGGATAAACAAATACGTACACATCATCGTTGATATAAATACTGTTTCCCGGTGTAACCTGATCCAATGTAAATGAATACTCGTTTGGATTCATATTCTCCGGAATCGTAAATTCTCCTCTGAAACGATACATGGAAGATGTCGATTGGTTAGCATTATCGTCTTTTTTCCATGTTGCCGAATCAAGAAGCTCATTATTATATACTGAGACAGTATCATGATAATCACCTGCTCCGCTGCCATAGCGATCAATATAATTATTATAGTTGTGGTTCACCCGACCAGCGCTGTTCAACCGCGAACCGTCCCAAACCTGTGAAGCATCCGTTAGATCCAAATTCAGTGAACTTAAGCTGTTCCAATTCCAGTTACTAGTACTTTCATTAGTAAGTTTCGTCAAATTAACATATTTGCTTGAACGCGTCCAGTTTTTAATTGAAACATCGGGATCCGTCTCAACATTCTTTATCATCGCATCAAGTAATGCCTGATAAGAACTGTTCGTCAATGAGTTTCCATTAAAATCATAGAACTCATATGCCGGTCTATAGACCATATAAATTGTCTCTGCTTTTCCATAATCATATGTACTCCAATTGCTTTGTGCCGATGGGCTAGTAGCTGTTGTATACTGATATCGATTTTTAGAGTTCCCACTACTATTTCTATAATATCTCGCACCAGTAATTGTAACTGCTTGATTCTCTGGTCTTATCTCTGCATGATCAAACGCATAATTTTGAATGTTCACATTGTATGTAGGATCACTTAAAGTAATGATATCGCCCGGATCTAATGTGTCACTGTTCCCCGTTTTTCCATCTATTGAATCACCATTTGTGTTTACATATTGAATACCAATCGTGTACTTATTGCCGAAACGTTTCCATGTTACCGTAAAGGTCGAAAAGCTGTCCGTTTCAAATTCTGCTTTTTTTACCTGCGCACTGTCTGTCGTTTCCACTGCAGCTGTCTTCGTATCATCTGCTACCATGTCGACTACATCTTTGACATTACCAGCACTGTTCTCCTCGAAATGCATTACCGTTACATCAAGATCGTCTTCTGCATTGACACCTTCCGGAATTGCTTCTTGCTTGTAGTCGATGACTACTTTTACATTTCCGTTCGGTTCTACTTTGTTGCCATCTTTGTCGATGAAGCTGATATCATAAGCGAGGAAACCTGCGATGTCGTAATCTTCATTCTCTGCTTTTTCCTCCAGCTGAGTTTTTACTTTTTCGTATTCGCTTGCTGAACTTGCCGGGGTAACTACCTTTGCTTCTGCTGATTGATTTGCAGCTGCAGAAAGTGTTGTTGCTTCTTTTTTCTCCGGCACTGCAATTGTTGAGGCTGTTGTAACACTCGCCTGCGTCTCCGGCAAAATTGGAATAACCTGAAGTGTTGCTCCCTCTGGGATAATTCCTTTTTCATTTGCACTAACTGTTACTGTTACATCATTATCTTCATATGTAAGTGAATCTGTTATGACTTCCTCGGTTGGTTCCTCTGTCATAATATCTGAATCAGCTGTGTTGTCTGTCTGATCATCCATTGTATAGATGTTGTCACCTGCTGTATCCGGAACCGTTGTGTCCGGAACTGTTGTTCCCGTATCGGCTGCTGTATCTCCTGCAGCTGTGTCTGCCGGTTTGTCTTCTGTAAGGAAGCAGCCGTAGATGGTGGAGCGTCTTGCGTCCATCTGAATCTTCTGTGCTGTTCCATCTTCGTTCAATGTAAATTCTGATAAGTCGTAATCTTCATCCATCGTGTCAAGACTCTGTCCTGCATTTTGAAGTTCTTCGATCTTGTCATTTCTCTGAGTGATTCCGATGATCTCTGCTTCTGTATTTCCTGCGATGGAATTTGCTTCATTATAATAGATCGCGCTCGCTTTTTTTACATCTCCGATTTGGAAATCCTTCTGTTCAAATGTAAGGTCGATTGCTTTCCCGGGTTCTGTCTTCTCTCCGTTGACTTTGAACTCTACATTATATAAGAAGTAACTGCCTAATACTTTGTCTTCTGCAAGGCTCTTTTCCATCAGTGCCTTAACTGCATCCGCTGTCTCTGTGTCTGTCTGCTTCACTTCCATCGTCACTTCGGAAGTGTTCGCTGCGAATGTCTCTGCCGGAATCTTCGCTGTAACGGTGCAGATGACATTCCCCTCTGCGTCGTACAGGTCCTGCTTCAGTTCTACCGCATCCTGATATGGTGCTGCCAGTTCCTCTACCACGGTCTCTGCCGCCGGTTCCTGCACTGCCGCTGGTTCCTGCACCGCCGGCTCCTCTGCTGCTGCCGGTTCCTCTACTGCTACCGGCTCCTGTGCTTCTTCTGTCTCGCTCTGTACTTCCGGAGCGTTCTCCCCACTACTGATCTCGTCTGCGTTAAAACTATCAAATAAAAGTGATGGGACGCTTCCGCCGAGCACGAGCACCATGCAAAGCACTAATGCTATTAATCTTCTCTTTCTATTACTTCTCATGGCTTCCTCCTTCTTTCCCTTCAACTGCTTCGTTCTGTTTCACTAATGCACCGTCTATCATCTTAAGTAATTCCAAGGTGCTACGGAAATACTGTTCTCTATTCTCTTCCACCCATGTAATGTTCCCCTGCCATGTGGCGTTCTGTTGTTCCAGAATTTTCACAATGAAGGTACTCGCGGGCTTCCTATCTCCACTCATACGCTTTCCGACTCCTTTTACTTAATTATGATACCTCTATAGTTTCCTACTCTGTGCTATCATAATAGCGTATGTTCTATTACATAATCCATTACATTTTCTATATCATATTACTTTATTTTACTTTTTTGTGAAAAATGTTGAATTGTGTAATGTTTTTTGTTGAATTTTGCAATTCGGTGGATTAGATTTACCGTGTGCATACGCGATTGTTATCGTGCATACACATTTTACCGCATCCCCAAAGTGATGTCAATCACTAAGTAAACGGTATATTTTTATGTGTAACCGGTAAATTTGTATTGTATTTCCGCTCTTGTTTCTGTATAATAACCTTATAAAAGATGGAACCGGAGGAAAATGGAATGGGGAAACAATTTATCAGTGATGAAGAACTGATTCGCAGGACGATGGAGAATGTCCGCAGCTTCTACTACCGCGACAAGGGCTACACTACCGCCCCGATGTCGGACGATTTTATGTGGATTGGCTCGAATGATTTCCAGTGGTGTGAAGGGCTGGAGGAATTTTTGCGGGTGACAGAGAACGAATATCAGGAGCCGTCCGTCATGCTGTCAGATGAAGAATACCATCTGCTGTTCCACGAGCACAATGTATGGGTTGTCTATGGCCGGTACAAGGCCACCGCGGCGCTGTCGGATGGCAGCGTGATCTATGCACATGTGCGGGGAACCTATGTCTGGCGGCGGATGGACGGTGAGCTTCGGCTGGTTCATGTCCACGGCTCCCATGCGCAGGATATTCCGCTGAATCAGATTCCGCTTCCGCAGGACCGTCTGACAGAGCATTCTCCCTTTTTCAACTACATGAAACGGATGGATGCGATGAATTCCGATGTGGACAAGCTGGTCTTCCGCGGCAGGGATGGTATGTTCCGCTATCCGCGCAGCACAGAGGTCCTCTATCTGAAGGCGGCAAACCAGAACTGCACCGTGTGCACGAGCACCGGGGATTTCGAGGCGGTCGGTCTTCTGGCGGAATATTTCAAGAAGATGCCTGCCGAGTTCCTGCGCATCCATAAGAGCTACGCCGTCAATATCACTCACATCGCATCCTTCTGCCGGTACAAAGTTGTTCTGACCAACGGGCAGGAGCTTCCCGTCAGCCGGGCGCGCTATATGGAGCTGAAGAACCGTTTGTCCCAGACTGTGCAGTAGCGGAGCGCGCTCTGTTTTTCCGCTGATATTTCATTGATTAATAATCGTAATAGACAATCAGAGATGTATGAAGTATAATTATACAAAAGTTCAATAGAAATTGTATAGTTTAGTGTAATATAATGTGTTGTATTGGAGAAAAGATGAAAAAAAATGTAAAAAACATATTTAAAAAATATGACGGTGTTATGCGTACATCGCAGCTCAATGAAAACGGAATTTATTATAGGAATCTAAAACAATTGATAGATAATGGCGAGGTCGAGCAGATTCGCAGAGGGTATTATCAGTATATGGACGAAAACTCTTTTTCTGATATACCTTTGATTGCAAAGCTCTTTCCAGATAGCATTATCTGTATGGAAAGTGCACTGGATTACTATGGATACACAGAAAGAACACCTTCAGCATGGCATATTGCAGTTGATAATAAAAGTGCAAGAACCAGATTTGAAATAGACTATCCACTGATTAAACCACACTTTATTGCCACCGATCGTCTGCTTGCAGGTGCAGTAAAAGTGAAAATAGACGGGGTTGAAATATCTATTTATGATAGGGACAGAACAATATGTGATTGTCTTCTGCATAGAAAGAAGATCGATGCAGAGGTATTTAATTTTGCAATTCAACATTATCTTCGAGATGATAAAAAAGACAGGGTAAGACTGGCGGAGTATGCAAAGTTGCTACGTGTAGAGAAAAAGGTAAGGGAGGTACTTGCGATATGGCTATAACTAATATTGAAGCATCAATATTGGCCAGATTAAAGAATCAGGCAAAGAAGGAAGGGATTAACTATCAGTTAAGTCTTCAGCTTTTCTTTCAGGAGGAATTTTTAAGAAGATTATCAACTTCAAAATTTAGAGATAATATGATTTTAAAAGGGGGTATGTTTATATATACATTAACCCAATTTGACAGTAGACCTACCAGAGATATGGACTTTATGATTCGCTGGATGTCCAATGAACTAAGCAATATTCAATCTGTGATGCAGGAAATTTGTGAACAAGAAAGTGAAAATGATTATATAACGCTGGAAGTAACCGGAGCAGAACAGATTACATTAGAAAAGAAATATCCGGGTGTGAAAACAAAATTGATTGGTAAAATAAAAAATGTAAAGGTACCATTTTCAATAGATGTAGGTATTGATGATGTGATTGTTCCAAATGCAGAAATACGTGCATTGACTACTAGATTAGAAGGATTTTCTAAACCTGAAATATGCACTTACTCTATAGAAAGTACAATTGCAGAGAAAATGGATGCCATACTGCAGCGTATGGAAACCACAAGCAGAATGAAGGACTTTTTTGATATTTACTATTTATCCAATATGTTTGACTTTGAGGGAAAACTATTATCAGAGGCGGTTCAAAAGACATCCGAGCATAGGGGACATGCACTGAGGCGGGGCGAATTTGAAAAAATTGCAGTTTTTGCAGATAATCAGTTTCTTAGTACACAATGGAAAGCATTCGAACCTGCAAAAGAGGCAGAACTAAACTTTCAAGAGACATTAGACCGAATACACATTTTTATGGAACCAGTGATAATATCAATCATTGATGGACAAACTTTTGATAAGAAATGGACCTGTAAAGAAAAGAAATGGAAGTGATTAACTGTTTTTGTATGTATTCCAATTATGAGCCACTGACGTCGGATGAGTGGATTGAAGTAAAGGAGCTGCGCACTGCTGCATTTAATCAGCTAGTGCGACAGCCCTGCATTTAAGGGGCCTTAAATTGCAGAGAGCTTGTGATTATTTGCAATTGCATTTCGATATAACATCTGTTACAATTGAAACATCTTTCATGACAAAGTCTTTTGTCGTAAAGTCATATGGCGTTTCAGCCAGTTTTCAAAAGTTGAACAATAAAATGAATTTGCAAAAGATGCTTGTCTAGGTGTGTGCTCTTAGGTATACTATTACTATAGAGAAATACTTCTTTTGTGAATTCCACAAAGGAGGATTTCTATGAATCAGAACAAAGAACCAAAAGCAAACCGAGAGCATAAAAGCAGTATGTTCACAGATCTGTACATGCAGGATGATGGGGCAAATGCAAGAGATATTGAGCTCTATAACGCACTCCATGAAGAACAGTTGCCTTTAGAGACAAAGGTAAAAAAGATGCGTGTAGATAAAACGCTGTACATGAATTTTGAAAATGACACATCGTTCGGAGTAGAGGATAAGATTCTTATCTTTTCAGAGCAACAGTCCACAATCAATGCCAATATGCCTTTGCGGAACTTAATGTACTGTGGAAGAGCATATGAACAGATTGTACCGGTGAAGGACCGCTATAAAAAGCAGCTGGTTAAGATTCCCAAACCGGAATTTTACACCTTTTATAATGGACTGGACTGGAAAGAAAAGGAAACGGTACTAAAGATTTCCGATGCGTTCCAAGTACAGGATGAGAATCCAACGCTTGAACTGCAGGTGAAAGTGATTAATATTAACCCGGATATAGGTCATGATCTTCTTGAAAAATGCCCAACCTTAAAAGAGTATGGAATCTTCATAGATACAATTCGGAAGTATCAGGAATCAGAAGGAAAAGATGACTTATCATCAGCAATAGAAAAAGCGATCGAAGAATGTGTGAATCAGGGAATTCTTGTAGGTTATTTGGAAAAGAAGGGAAGCGAGGTCAGGAATATGTTAATAGCAGAATATGATTATGATATGGACATTGAGGTACAGCGCGAAGAGGCACATATGCTTGGAAAAGCGGAAGGAAGGGCGGAAGGAAAAGCAGAAGGAAAGATGGAAGGAAAGGTGGAAGGAAAGGCAGAGGATATATTGGAACTTCTGGAAGAATACGGAGAAATACCAGAGGCACTCATTAATACAATTAAAGCGCAAAGAGATTTAGAGATACTAAAAAGATGGCACAAAATGGCAGCAAGGGTAAACTCAGTACAAGAGTTTGAAGAAAAAATGAAATGAAATTGATAAGAGCTGTTGTTCTAACTGCTTACCAATTTGGTATGCTTCCTTTTAGCGCAACAGCTCTGTATTTTATGATAACAGTTGATTTATCAGGAATCAGAAGGAAAAGATGATTTATCCTCAGCAATTGAAAAAGCGATCGAAGAATGTGTGAATCAGGGAATTCTTGTAGAGTATTTGGAAAAGAAGGGAAGCGAGGTCAGGAATATGTTAATAGCAGAATATGATTATGATATGGACATTGAGGTACAGCGCG
>JAQUUC010000037.1 GCA_028694105.1 Hespellia sp. | reverse complement strand
TCATCTTGTAAGGTTTTTCCTTTTTCTAAGATGAGATAATTGTAAAATAAAAACTCTGCCAGTGCAAGACCGACAGAGAAAATATAAGAAAGGGCTATCACGCATTAGCGTGCGTGATTTGGTTCAAAATGCAAAATACTTAATCAGACAATGATGTAATATTCCAGCAGTAAATAACAAAGTCAGTAAATCATAAGTATCCAGTCACACCACCTCCCCTCTTTGGTAAGTTTGGGAGGCTTCCACCCCGTATATACGGTTGCTCGTATACGAAGTCTAGCACAGACTTTTTCCCAAAACAATACGCCAAATTAGATTTGAATTTGGAGGAATAGAAAAATGGAACTAAGAAGGTATCAGTCACCAGATTGCAAAGAAGTGACGGAGCTATTTTATAATACTGTTCACATTGTCAATGCAAAGGATTACACAAAAGGACAACTCGATGTATGGGCAACGGGACAAGTAGATTTAGAAAAATGGAACCAGTCACTTCAAGAACATTATAGTATAGTTGCTATTGATAACGAAATCATTGTAGGTTTCGGGGACATAGATAAAGACGGTTATCTTGACCGCTTATTTGTTCATGCGGATTATCAGGGAAAAGGAATTGCAACGGCTATTTGTAATCAACTGGAACAAGTCGTTGAGGGAAAGATTACAACACACGCTTCTATTACAGCAAAACCTTTTTTTGAAAAACGAGGATATAAAGTCATAAAAAAACAGAAAGTAGAAAGACAGGGTATTTTTCTTACTAACTTTGTTATGGAGAAAGATAAGGCATTTCCCATCCTGTAGCTGTCAACACTACAGGGTGGGCTTATTTATTTTCGCACACTTCCTCCCCCTGCACATATTTTAGTATGAAGAACATGAAAGGAATACTTTTATGCCTTATTCTATTATGCTTGACGCCGGACACGGGGGCCGCGATCCCGGCGCTGTATATCACGGCAGACAGGAAAAAGATGACACACTGAATCTCGTCCTTGCTATTGGACAAATCTTACAGGAAAGTGGAATTGATGTACAGTACACAAGAACCACCGATATCTACGAGACACCATTTCAGAAGGCAACCGAAGCCAACGAGGCCGGTGTCGACTATTTTGTCTCGATTCACCGCAACTCCTTCCCAACCGAAAACACAGCCAGCGGAGTCGAGAGCCTCGTCTATGATAATTCCGGGATTAAGGTCGTGATGGCCAAAAACATCAACGCACAGCTCGCGGAAATTGGTTTCCGCAATCTTGGTGTACAGGTGCGTCCGAACCTCATCGTTCTCAAACGAACCAAGATGCCTGCAGTCCTTGTGGAAGTTGGCTTCATTAACAACGACGCAGATAATGCGCTTTTTGATTCTCGATTTGAGGACATTGCGCAGGCGATTGCAAATGGTATTTTGGAGACACTCAATTTGAATTCCATGAACAGTTCAGACATGGACGATATTTTCGACCCGGAAAACCATTTCCCGCAGGAGGAAGGCTCAGATATGCCCGATAACCCGCAGACAGAAATCTACCACGTACAGACGGGTGCTTTCCGCAATGAAACATATGCTAAACGTCTGCTGAATGAACTGCTCTCACAGGATTATCCTGCATTCATTGATGACCGATCCCGCTACTACCGGGTGCGGGTCGGAACATTCAATGACCTAAACGATGCTGCAGCGATGGAACGGAGACTAAAACGTGCCGGTTATGCTACAACAATTGTGTCGCACGCAAACTAAAATACTCTTTCACAAAATAAATACGGCAAATCATACAATTATAACCTTTTAAAATACTTTCCTCTTGTAAAATTTTCCTCCTCGTGGCATACTAATCGTATTGATTAATTTTTAGAGTTTACTCTGCAATTTTGCATCTAAAAATGATCGCATCGACCTGACACGCAATATCTCATGTATCTAAATGAACGAGGAGGATTTTTTTCATGAAAAAACGTAGTAATTTCAGCAGTAAGATCGGTTTTGTTTTAGCGGCAGCCGGTTCCGCTGTTGGACTTGGCAACATCTGGCGATTTCCATATCTCGCCGCAAAATACGGCGGCGGAACATTTTTACTCTGCTACTTAGTTCTGGCTGTCACATTTGGATTTACACTGATGGTCGCAGAGATTGCGATTGGACGAAAGACAAGACTCAGTGCAATCGGAGCTTTTAAGGCACTTGACAAGCGGTTCGGATTTATCGGAATCCTGGCTTCTATTGTCCCGATTATTATTTTCCCATACTACAGTGTTATCGGTGGGTGGGTCGTAAAATATCTGGTCACATTTGTCTCCGGCGGTATGCATGCTGCAACCAGTGATACATACTTCACTGAGTTTATAAGCGGTCTGGGTGGTCCGCTGCTGTGGTTCTGCATTTTTGTGGGATGTACTGCTCTGGTTGTATTATTCGGAGTAGAGAAGGGCATCGAGAAAGTAAGTACAATTCTGATGCCGATTTTAGTCCTTCTGACCATCGGAATTGCAATCTATTCTCTCACAATTGACGGGGCGATTGACGGATTTTTGTACTATGTAAAACCAAACCTTGAGGATTTCTCAGCAACCACCATTCTTGCTGCCATGGGACAATTGTTCTACTCTATGTCATTGGCTATGGGTATTATGATTACGTACGGATCTTACATGAAGAAAGAAAACCATCTGGAAGATTCAGTCAGACAGATTGAGATCTTCGATACAGCCATTGCATTTTTTGCAGGTATGATGATTATTCCTGCCGTATACGCATTCTCCGGCGGAGATGAGTCCGCAATGAGTGCCGGACCGGGACTGATGTTCATCACATTGCCAAAAGTATTTGCAAGTATGCCGGGTGGCGCATTTGTAGGAACCTTTTTCTTCCTGCTCGTATTCTTCGCCGCACTGACCTCTGCAATTTCACTGATGGAGACAGTTGTATCCATCATTATGGATAAGTTCCATCTTCCACGCAGAAAAACCTGTATCATCACATTAGTCTTCACTTTGATTCTCGGGATTCCGTCTTCGCTTGGTTTTGGAATTCTCGACTTCATTCAGCCACTGGGAATGTCGATCCTGGATGCATGGGATTTCATCAGTAATAGTGTTTTGATGCCAATCGTTGCTCTGCTGACCTGCTTCTTCGTTGGATTTATCATTAAACCTCAGGCTATCATTGACGAAGTAAAACAGGATGGCGAGAAATTTAACGCCGCAAAAATGTTCTCTGTTATGATTAAATGGATTGCGCCGATTTTCCTTATCTTAATCCTGCTCAGCTCGATCGCCAGTGCTTTGGGATTCATGAGTATTTAGATTCTCCGCAGCCGTTTCTGATGAATTATTTTCCACCCCACCCGCCGGAAGCTCGGCGGGTTCGGGTTGTATCTCTTCTTCTGCCCCGTACTCTGTTCCATTTATAAGAACAATCATATCCGGAGAGCATCCCTCAATCCAATCGTTCGCAAGTGCAATCTCTTCCCCATTCTGACTATACAGATGAAGCGTACTCAGCATCGGACACTCTGCAAAGCATCTGTTTCCAACACGTTTTACATCTCCCAGATCAACCGTAGTCAGGGCTTGGCAGCCTGCAAACAGCTCATCATCCAGCGTGTCTATCGCAGCCATGCCTCCATAATTTTGAGCTCCGGTACCCACAAATGTTTCCAGATTTTCCCAGTCTTTCAGCGAACCGGTAAACGTACCTGCCACACCGCAAAAATCAATTTCCGTAACTCCGGAAAACATACTTATCTCCTCTGTGCTCAGTGTTGGCTCATTGAACTCAGTTCCAATGGTCAGACAGTCAAGTCTTGCATTCGCATTTTCCAGAATCACTGTAAATAATTCAAAATCAAATATATTATTGATGCCAAAATCATGGATTCCAGCGCAGCGAAGGAAGCAGTCGCTTGCATATGTGCTTTCCGTTGGCTGTGTCCCTTTCTGGAATGAAATAATTTCAAGTCCACTGTCCGCAAATGCTTCCGACTGTACCGACTGAATACTTGCCGGAAATTCCAGCGTTTTAAGCGAAGTGCAGCCGGCAAAGCACTCGTTTGGTATTTCGGAAACGCCGTATGGAAGTACATAACCATCATACCCCCACGATCCCGGATATTTCGAATCAATTTCTCTCAGCCCGGAACAGCCTTTAAACGATGCTTTCCCGAGTGAGGTAACAGCGTCCGAAATCTGCAGAACCTCCAGCGAGGTATCATTTTCAAAACATGCGTCCGGAATTTCTTCGATTCCCAAAGGAATCGCTGTGCTTCCACTATAATATTCTCCCATGTCCTCCAGCGAGACCAGACTCGGACAGTTTTTAAAGGCTCCTGCCCCAATCTCTAACGGATACGGATTAAAAAATTCATCATAATGATAACAATTGTATCCCAGTGTCACCCCTCTCAGGGAGGTGCAATTTTCAAAAGCATGCTCTCCGATTTTATGCAGCACGACATAATCCGGATTCGAAATTGCCGTAAGTGCTTCGCAGCCAGCAAATGCATACGCAGAGATTTCTGTTGTTTTTGCATTCAGCGCAAATGCCTCCGCCGAATGAATGAACCCTTTCACAAGATCGTAATTACCAGAATCCATTTCACCGTAAACCGCGGCATTTCCATTTGCAAAGCAGTCAGAGACATAGCCCGCATACAGAGTCTGCACATCTGTGAAATCTGACCAGCCATTATTTTTATACTGATCGGTTACACCATCTTTTTTCGGCAAAACTAATTCGATATTCTGATAATCAATCCCTTCAAATGTCTTCCCGTCCACCTCTGGCGCTGTGCTTCTATTGCTGATAATCATTCTCAGTGCATTTTCAACAGAGAATAAATTTGTTCCCATCTTTTCCAAAGTATCCGGGATCATAAACGCCTCCATTTGGGTACATTCAGAAAAGCAGCCGTCCATGAATTCTACGGTTCCTTCCATCGGAACAAACAGCCCGGTTAAATCTTCTCTTACTTTATATACCTGATAAGCGCCTGAACCTTTTTCATAATAAATATTGCCGTTATCCGCGACCATTTCTGACATCGTTGGCAGTGTCTCAAAAATAGCGACAGCGGTATCCTTGCCATAGCTTAGATCCAGATTTTCTGCATCTACCGCAAGATAGTCCTGATATGCCGTGTCAAGTACATAGATTTTTATTCCGGACGGAGGAAGTCCGTCTCCAAATATATGCTGCGCAAACACAGCCGGAGTCTTCCCCTTACAATACAGCATATTTAAGCCGTCCATATTCGCAAATGCATTCGTCTCAACATCCGTAACACTCTCCGATAGTCCAATTGCCTGAATCTGGCTGCAGCCCGCAAACGCATTTGCAGTAATTTTCTGAACACCATCCGGAACATCGACAGACCCTTTCATATATTTCGACGCAGTCAGCAATGTTTTCCCATCACCCGTCATTAAAAATCCATCTTGAAACGTGTACTCTTTTTCTGCGTGCTTTTTCGTCTGCAGAACCTTGTATGCCGCATTCAAATCACCACTGTAGGCATCAATGCATTGCTGAAATTTCTCCAGTGCGGATAAATAAATGCTGTTATCTTCTGAATCCGGAACAACAATCTCTAATCCAAGCTTTGCAATATCTTCTTTTTCCAGATTTAGAAACAAGGAAGGAGCTTTCTGGAAATAGGCAGGCCAGCAGACTACACCCGACTGGAATACAATTTTCTTTACTCCCAGTTTTGCATTTCCCGCCTGATCCGTTAACTCACTGCCAAACGCGCCTTCTCCGATCTCGATATCACCTGCATACTCAAACGTCAGCGTACCAATCTCTGCATTCAACAATCCATAGCTTACACAGCTGTTCACGGTTGCCGGAAGTGTCACTTCCTTCATATGTACATTTTGAAACGAACTTGAGGAAATTATTTTTACCGTTTTCGACCATTTCGCAATACTGGTTTTTGCAGGTGGAACACACAAAAGCATTTCCCCCGTCTTGTTATATAAAACGCCGTCAATATCCAGATAATTCTGGTTGTCTCTGGCAACTTCAAACGATTCCAGATTTGGGAAGAAATTCGTCACCCAGTCAATTCCCCCAAACGTATAATCATATACAGATTCCGGGAACACGATTTTCTTGATTCTGGTATTTTGCTTACCCTGCGCATAGTCCGACATGCTGCTCAGATGGACAACGCCCACACCTTCCGGAATAACCAGCGTATCACTGGTTCCGCTATACGCAATCAGTTCCGTACTCCAGTTCCATCCGATTCCTCCGTTCAGAGCAATTGTGAACTCATCATTCTGCGAATACTTCTTCCACGTCGGGTATAAATTCACACAATAGACACCATCGATGATCTGACTGTCTTTCGGTCTTTTCATCCGATAGCGGTCTCCGACACTGGCGGTATCTTCTTTTTCTGCCCAGCCGCCAAAATATTCCAGACAGTATTGTGCCATATCCATTGGATCGTTTGGATTTGAAAATACCTGATTAACATATTGATATTTGGTCCCTTTTTGGTTGTTTAATTCTGTACGCACACCAATCCTGCAATACATATCTGCAAGCGGCGTTTCAAGGTCGATGACCGGACTGTTCTCCGGTGATATCGACACATGATATTCTTCGGAAGGGTAACCGTCCACTCCTTCCGTATCCTGCGAAAAATCTTCCTGAAAATCAGTCAGTGTCACCTGCCATGTTACAATGTCATACGGCAGCTCTATGCTGGCTCCCCGGTACGAAAGGGTCGCAGTATACTGTCCGGTTTCTTCCCCGACCTTCGGGTACCCGTTGGATGAATGAAAAGCATCCGATTCCCATTGAACGGTATAATCTCCGCCCGTGGTCTCGTTCGGCTGGTATTTTAAATTTTTACGTATGCTTCCATCACTCATGCGGGCTTCTACGGTGATGTAATTCTCCATCTCAGCTGAGCGCGGTGCTTCTCCCTCATAAAAATGCTGTAACAAATCACCACCCGTAACAGTGAGTGAGACTACGGTTACTCCGTTTTTGTCATCTGCTTCCTGATTCGGATAATCACTTACAATCACTTCCGGCGCATTATAATTTGTTCCATATTTATCTGCGTCCGGGTCCGGCTTCGTTGTTTCACCGGTCTCTCCGTTTCCGCCTTCGCCATTTCCACCTTCTCCAGTTCCACCAGAACCATTTCCGGTTCCGTTCCCGCTGCCATTGCCATTACCTGTAGTACTTCCACCGTTTCCGTTAATAACCGTTCCGGTGCCGTCATTTACAATTCCGGTTGAACTGCCATCTCCCCTGCCGGTACCATCGCTGTTCCCGTCCGCGACCGTCAGGCCCTGCTGGTTTTTCTGGCGGTCCAGAATATTCTGGTTCTGTCCGTCATCCAGTTTATAGTCATCCTTCGCCTGCTGATCCATCTCCAGTCCGTCTTCCTCTTTACTTTGATCTGAACCAAACACCGACGAATCATAATCAATCGAGTTGTTCTTATTTTCATTGTGATCGGTATAGGCATCTGGGTTAAATGCTGACTTTAACTTCTGCGTGTTGACTGCAATGACCGCAATAAAACAAACTGCGCATACAGCACACACAGTAATCAAAACTTTCTTCCCATGCATTTCCCAGAATGATTTCATATTCTTCTCCTTCTATTCGTGAATACAATACCAGTATTTCATCCGCAGGCGTTTCCAGAGGTCCGCATTGTGATAAGATGCCTCGCTCAGCCGCTGTGTAAATATTTTGAGCGTGTGGCACTCCGCTTCTGCAAGTACATTTCCGCCAAATCGTTCTTTTTGAATCAGTGAAATAAAACGTATGTAATCCGCTTCGCTGATTCCCTCATATCCTTCCACCGTCTCCGATGCATGTTCATACGGGAACCGTACATCCCCCGGTATCCGGTCAATATGGAAGATGAGGCACACTCTGTCATACAGCAATCCGCCGATAACAGCCGAGCTGCCTCTTTTCAGCCGTCTGCTAAAAAGCTGTATCCTGATTTTCTGCTGAAGCTGCAGGAACAGATAACACAGCATCAAAGTCATGAGCACCAGTAGCACGATGCCGACAATGCGGACGGTCTTTTTCACGACCGACTCCTCCGTGTTTTTGTCTTTTTTCTCCGTATCAAGCTGGTCCGTTGTATTTCCCTGCAGCTCCTCCTGCTCTTCCTGATTCTGAATGGTTACGGAGGACTGCGGAATGTCCAGCTCCTGCGTTGTCGTATAATCTGCAATATAAAATCCCGGTACGACCTCCACCGGCATCCATCCGACCTCATCCATATACACTTCCGTCCATGCATGTGCGTCCTTCTGCGTCAGTGTGGCCGATGTCGCGTCTCTGTCATTTAATCCAGCCGCCGCAGCGTCCGTCAGATAATACCCTTCCACATATCTTGCCGGAATCCCCATCATGCGGTATGCCAGCGTCGCGACCGTCGCATAGGAGGCCGCATTTCCATTTTTCTCTTTCGTCAAAAACCAGTTGACAAAGTCTTCCTTTCCACCGTACGCATCCGGCGAATCGGTATATGAGACCATTCCCTGAAGCGCGATTCGAATCTGTGAGGTCAGCTGATAGATATTCGCATTAGACCAGTCCTCGTTTGCGTAAATGAGTTCGTCCAGCAGAGTCTTTTCCTCATCGCTTACATTCAGATAGTTCTGATATACAAATGTACGGTATACATGTTCCGCTCTCACATAATTCTTCTGTTCCTCGGTCTGAGAATCAATCGGCTTTGCCACAATCAATTCACTCGGCATATCCGGTTTCATCAGATCATACGAGTATTCTCCCGCCCCAAACAGTCCCGATGACTGCATCTGCCAGTCTTTTTCCGCGGTTTTGACACCTGCATCCCAAGAAGCCATTTCATACGGAGCGTAGATATATCTGCGGTATGCGCCCACATTATTGACGGAAAGTGCATTATCTGCCTGCGTCTGCACTTTGGAAGCCTTCTGGTACGCCGCATACTGACAGACCGTCTCAAACCCCTGATCCTCCAGCCAGTCAAGCATCCCGCTTGTGTCCTCCTGTGCGTAGATTGCACCGCTCGCCTCGCTCCAGCCCGATCCATTGTAATCACTTCCAACAAAACCACGCAAATACATTTCCTGCGCTTTTTTGAAATTCAACTGCAGGGTCTCACTGTCGTCTCCGACCATCTTGTCCGCTTTCGTCAAATCCCCCTGCGGCAGTGTGTCCTCGCCGAACCGGATTCGGTCTGCACCATGGATGATACTTTTCCTTAAATCTGTGACACCCTGAATTTCCGTATAGCTGTTCGTTCCAATGGCAACGATGCCACAGCATAACGTAAACACCGCAAATATCTGTACGATTTTCAGGAAATGCTGATGCTCAGCCACATCCATCACCCAGAATAAAAACCAGCCAAGAATCGTCAGCACGGTACACCACGCTCCAATTCCTGTGTGCAGCGCAATACTTAAGAATAGAAATCCCAGTATGAGCACGGTCAGCGTCAGACGAGAACCGGCTCTAAGCAGACAGCCAAGAAGCAGTACCCCGAGCAGCCCACACACCAGCCAGAACAACAGTCTCTGCATATCACTGCATCCAGACAGTACAAATAAGGTCAAATACGTATCAAACCGGCTGTTCCACACAGTGAGAAACTGATTGAGCAGATAAATCAGAGCATTTCCAAATCCAGTAATATTAATAGCCAGCAATATAACCGCAAGCGCAGTTACGCCACCGAAGGATATCCGTGCTGCCCTGGAGCTGTTCATACACACCACCAGAACGATTTCCGCAAGAAGACTCACCAGAAGAATCAGCCAGAATGCGGGAAGCGTATAGTAAAATGCGTAAAATGACAGCAGAAAACCGATCATAAGCAGACTGCCTACAATCAATCTCATTCCTGTGATTGGCTTTCGCTGTTCTTCCTGCCCCGCCGCTTTGAGAATAAAGACTTCTCTTTTGTTCTTCATCGTGTTCCCCTTTTATATTTCAAGTATCCACGTTTTTGTTTTCAGCGATTCTACCGTTCTTGTGATGACGTCGTATGCCATCTCCTTCTCCACACGGTCTTCACCGTCAGCACTGATCAGCACAACAGTCAAATCCACAAGGTCCGCCAATCGCCGTACATTGTATTCATCAAAATTACTGGTAACCAGTACGATCTTTGTAAAAGCTTTTCCGACATCGCGCTTTAAAAATTCGTCCAGCACATTTTCATTGACATCCGGCAGCACCGTACTCATCATGTTCGCAAGTGCCTGCATATAGGTCGGCTTATCCTCGACTCTGCTGTCCGTAAATTTTGCCCGGCTCACACCGCCGACATGATGTGCAAGATTCTGGCTCATCAGACTTTTGCTGATAGAAGCCGTCACTCCAAGCACGCTGTTTACCACCTCATGATATTTTACTTTTTTCTCAGGAAATGTAGGATCATACAGCACCAGCGTATCATAATTGGACGGGTGGCTGAACTCACGCACCACCAGCTGGTCCCATTTGCTCGACAGTTTCCAGTGGATACTTCTCGGACTGTCACCGTCCTGATAGTCGCGGATACCGAACACCTCTGTAACATCCTGCCCTTTCCGGTTCTGGTCGTAATGGTCCCCTAAGTTCTTCGCAGTCGGAAGGTTGCCCAGACGGACCCCCATGTTGATTACTTCCGGATAGATTGTAAAATCATATGTCTGAATCAGTGGAATCTTCCGCGAAAATAATCCCATGATATCGTAAGCGGCCACCTTTGAAAACTGCATCTCAATACGGCCGCAGTCCCTGCTGACATACGGCATCTCATAAGACAGTTCTTTTGCATTTCCATTTTCCAGAAAGATCGTCTGCTCCTCCTCCTTCTGAAACATCAGATTGTGGTACTGCGCGGTCAGACGGATTCTTCCAATCGGAAATACACCCTGATAAATCATCTTGATATTCATTCCGATCCGCTGGTAAACAATGCACGCCTCCTGCAGCTCACATCCGATCTGTATTTTGCCGGTACTTAAAAACAGCATTGCGAAGGAGATTACCGGAAGGACAGCCAGCACAATAAGAAACATGAATAAATGTCTCTCATTGGTTGCGATATAAACGGCCCCTGCTGATAGTAGTGCCGCGATATAGATTGCTCTATATTTCCACATAAGCTACTTCCTTTGTATTTTCTGTTTCAGTCCCATGCGGGGCGGTTCTGTATTTTTCAAAATCTGTTTCAAAAGTCGCTGCGTCGTGACACCCTCAATTTTCGCCTGCGGCTTTAAGATCACACGGTGACAGCATACATCGAGGAAGCATTCCTGAATATCTTCCGGAATGACATAGGCTCTCTCCTTTAAAATCGCTCTGGCTCTTGCAAGCTGACCAAGAGCAATAACGCCACGCGGGCTGACTCCGAGCTCTGCGATGGAAGAATCTCTCGTTGCCTCGCACAGTCTTGTTGCATATTCAATGATCTCATCCGTCATCTTGATTGAGGAAATGTAATCCTGAATCTCCAGAATATCCTCTGCAGATGCCACGGTGTGCATACTGTCAAACGGATTGTGATGCTGTCTCTGCTTGATGATTTCCATCTGCTCTTCCGTGCTGGGATAACCAATGCTGAGGCGGACCATGAAACGGTCAAGCTGTGAATCCGGAAGCGGCTGTGTACCGACAGAACCGACCGGGTTCTGTGTCGCGATACAGATAAACGGTGATTTCATCTTATGTGTGATACCGTCTACCGTTACGCGCCCTTCTTCCATGACCTCCAGCAGCGCAGACTGTGTCTTTGGTGAAGTACGGTTGATCTCATCTCCGAGGAACAGCTGACAGTCTACTGCTCCCGGTTTGTAATCGAATCCGCCTGTTGTCTTGTTGTAGACGCTAAACCCGGTAATGTCGGACGGCATCGTATCAGACGTGAACTGAATCCGTTTATATTCCATGCCCAGCGCTCTTGCAAATCCGAGTGCAAGCGTTGTCTTGCCCACGCCCGGATAATCTTCCAGAAGGATGTGTCCTCCCGCATAGATGGTCATTAAAACCTTTTCAATGATCTCGTCTTTTCCGACTAATACCTTGCCGATCTCTTTGATGATCTGTTCTGATTTTTCAATAATCATGGTTTGCTCTCCCTCTTTCGTTATCTTTACATATCCGAACGTTATTTTCCCACGCACTTCCTGATCACTAATGCAAGTTCTTTGAAATCAATTGGCTTGGCCACATGGCCATTCATTCCCATCTCAACTGATTTTCGCTTATCCTCTACAAACGCGTCTGCCGACAAGGCAAGAATCGGAATTGTGTGGGCATCTGCGCGGTCCAGACTGCGGATGACCCGGGTTGCTTCCCATCCATTTAACTCCGGCATCTGTATATCCATCAGAATGACATCGTAATATCCCGGCTGCTTCTTCCGGAACATCTCCACCGCAATCCTGCCGTTGGCTGCACACTCGACCTCTGCGCCACACGCCTTCAGCAGCTTCTTGGCAATCAGTGCGTTGATATTGTTATCCTCTGCCAGTAACAGACGGTAGCCTGCGATGCTAAGCGATTCTTCTTCCGTTTTTTTCTCTATATGCGCCACTTCACTCGGCGGTGACTGATCTCCCACTGCAATCGGGAGCTCCAAAAATACCGTAAACACCGTTCCTTTTCCCAGCTCACTGCTGACCGTAATCTCTCCGCCCATCAGATGTACCATATTATCGGCGATGGACATTCCCAGTCCGCTGCCGCCGTGTTCTTTCACTGTCGCTGTGCTCTCCTGTTCAAATGGATTAAAAATGCGGCTTAAGAATTCCTGCGACATGCCTTTTCCGGTATCACGCACGCGCATCATAATATTGACCTTATCTCCGACAATGCGCATCTGTCGAAATGTAACGGAAATCTCGCCTCCCGCCGATGTGAATTTGCTGGCATTCGATAAGAAATTCGTCATCACCTGCACCATACGAAGCTCATCGCCAATGACGTACCGAACGGTGAAATCTTTGACCTCCACCACGAATCGGATTCCCTTATCTTCCACCGTTGTCTGAAACATCGAACGCAGCTTTTCTGCCACTGCAAAAATATCGACCTTCTCTTTTGCGAGCTCGACTTTCCCATTCTCAATTCGTGACATATCCAGAATATCATTAATAATAGACAGCAAAAACTGAGACAGACCCTCTGCTTTCTCGAGATACTCTCCTGCCTCCTGCGCATTTCCAATATTTAACTTTGCCAGAGAAATCATTCCCAGCATTCCATTCATCGGTGTTCGGATCTCATGGGACATCTTGGATAAAAATGTTGTCTTTGACTCATCAATGCGGTGGACTTCCTCAATCTCCTTCTGCATCTTCACCCACATCTCATGTTCTCTTGTGATATCTTCTACCATGCACAGATAATACTTCCCACTCTCTGTCTCACAGATCTGAATCAGTCCCCAATAAGGCTTTTTGGTCTGAATGTTCCGGTAGGCCAGCTCGATTTCTAACGGAGATGCATGGTCCCACCTCTGAACCTCAGTTTTGAGCCTGCGGCAGTTCCTTGCATCCATCGCGCGCTCCACAGCCCACAGATCATCCATAATCAGCTGTGGTTCGATTCCCAGAATATTCTTTGCATTCTGACTGACATACGCAGCCATGCTGTCACTTTTTCGCACCAAAATAAAAACGTCTTTCCCATTCTTCGACAATTCATGATAAAACTCTTCCACTTCCGCTTCCCTGCGAACGTGTTTGTGTTGATTTTTATTTCTGAATTTCAAAAAATAGACGATCATTTCACACACTAAAATGAGCACAAGAACAATTAAAATAACTCCTGCATTTTCCTCGATTACCTGAAGTAATTCTCCCATGCGTTCTCCTCTGTCACAATACGTCTTTTATGCTGCTGGGCCAATATTATGAGGGACTTTGCTATCTATATACTGCTTCTTACTCTGCGCACAACCCTTCTGCCTTGATCACATCAATCACCTGATCTACGTATTTCTCGCAGATCTCATCGCTGGCAGCTTCAACCATAACACGGATCACCGGCTCAGTTCCACTCTCGCGGACTAAGATTCTTCCATCGTCTCCAAGTGCCTCTGCGACAGCTTTCACTGCTGCCTGCACTGCCGGATTCGCCTGCGCGGTCGGTTTATCTGTCACTCGGACATTCTTCAGAAGCTGCGGATAGATCGTCACCTCTTCTGTGAGCTTTCCAAGTGTCTGCTTCGTCTCCATCAGCACTTCCATAATCATAAGCGCTGTCAGGATACCATCACCAGTCTTCGCATATTTGCTGAAAATGATGTGTCCGGACTGCTCGCCGCCGAGCTCATACCCATTCGCCATCATATTCTCGTTGACATATTTGTCACCAACTGCCGTCTGCTCATACTTCATGCCGATTCTATCACAAGCCTTGTATAATCCAAGGTTCGACATAATTGTCGTAACGATCGTGTTATCGTGGAGTCTTCCCTGCTGCATCAGATATTTTCCACAAATGTAGAGGATCAGATCACCGTCTACTACATTTCCATTTTCATCGACGGCAAGACATCGATCTGCGTCTCCGTCAAATGCAAATCCGATGTCCAACTGCTTAATCTTCACATACGCCTGAAGTACCTCGATATGGGTGGAACCACAGTTCGTGTTGATATTCGTTCCGTCCGGCTCGTTGTTGATCACATACGTCTTCGCACCAAGTGCATCAAATACACTCTTCGCGATTGCGGAGGCGCTGCCGTTCGAGCAGTCCAGTCCGATCTTCATATCCTTAAATGAACGGGTCGCTACCGAAATCAGATGTCCGATGTAACGGTTACGTCCGGCTGCAAAGTCAATCGTTCTTCCGATATCCTCCCCGGTTGCCAGCGGAAGTTCCTCGATCTCGCCGTCAATATAGCACTCGATCCGCTCTTCAACCTCTGCCTCCATCTTGTGACCGGCTCCGCTGATCAGCTTAATTCCATTATCATAGAATGGATTGTGGCTTGCGGAAATCATAATACCGCAGTCAAAATCTTCGGTTCTTGCCACATAAGACACACTCGGTGTTGTCGTGACATGAAGCAGATAAGCGTCTGCTCCCGATGCCGTGAGTCCTGCTGCCAGTGCATATTCAAACATATAGCTGCTTCTTCTTGTATCTTTACCAATCACGATTCTCGCTTTGTGGTCCCGGCCGAAATACCATCCAAGATAACGTCCTACCTTAAATGCATGTTCCACATTCAGGACAACATTTGCCTCTCCGCGAAATCCATCTGTTCCAAAATATTTTCCCATATCTGTTCTCCTTAAAATTCGATTCCTCACTCTACTATCCTATGATGCTAATGTAAAAAAATCATTTTTTTCATCGTTTTTGCACTCTTTTCTTAATTAAGTACTATCAGCATTATACAACAAATTTCTAATGGATACAAATTTCATCAGCTATTTTGTTACATATATGATTCATTTCCAATAAAGATTTCATAAATCCGTTGATATCGATATCCCTTTTTTAGTTTTGTACTATCCTGAACTAAAATATTGCATGCTACCAGCTCGTTTATAACCCTGGAAACCACATTGACCGATACTCCTGATAATTCCTGTACTTCCTTTTTCGTAAATACAATCTGCTTCATAACAACCGGCATAATTCGATAGACCGAATTCCCCTTGATTGTCCGAATCGTTTCCATATCTTCCCGGTAGATTTCTTTTACTTTTCCTATTTTATAAATAAAACTATTACATTGGTCAATCACACATTGAAGGAAAAACTTAAGATATCCGGTGACATTTCCACGGCGGAAATCCATCAGGTTACGCTGGTAAGAAGGTTTATATAATTCAATAATCTCTGACATGAACAGAATCGGATTCGTATGATCCAGCGCTGCCATCTGAACTGGAATGAGTGCCCTTCCCAGCCTTCCGTTTCCATCCTTGTATGCATGAATGGTTTCAAACTGCACATGTGAAATTGCGATATTTACCAGCAATGGATCGATAAATTCATCATTCATATAGCTATACAGATTCTGCAGCAGACCGTAGACTTCTTCCGGTATCGGCGGAATGAATGTTGCCCCGTCTATCCCTACTCCACGCGGACCAATCCAGTTTTGGGTCGTTCTGATTTTCCCCGGAGTCTTCTGCGAACCCCGAACACTGTCTAATGTAATACGGTGCATCTCATTTACAAGCTCATATCCGATTGTTCTTCCATTCTGAATCTCTTCATATGCAAACTCCATTGTCTTTTTCAAATTATAAATCTCTCTGTTGTCATCTGTTTTTTCCATATATTTTAGATAGTACAATTCATCCTGAGAAATCTGTGTTCCCTCAATCTGTGTAGATTTAAAACTATCGGTTAATATGATAGAATCCAAGAAAAAATTTGCATCAAATTCCAGCGTATTTAATAACGATTTATATTCGCCATATTTTACATTTGCCTCTGCGATCAGACACAGCATATCCTTATCAATTCTATATTCAATTGGTAATTCTTTTGCTTTATAAGGTTCCATATACACTCCTCCCTATCATTTTATGAATATTATACCACTCTGGCAGCAAAAAAATCACTGTTTTTTCAAAAAACAGTGATTTTTTATCATTTTCCATCTGGTTTTTCACATTTTCTGTGGAAATGTCTATTTATGCTAAAAATTCTTCCAAGATCTGCCGGATTGCCTCTTCCTTAAGGGCCGGCTGCACATTGTCTTTCTCTTTTTCATGCTCGTGCACCATCTTTTTCGGCTTGCCTTCTATATTGATTGCCAGAGGTTCTTTCTGCTCCGGTGTCATGGAAATGATATCCGGGCTGATCACATCCAGCTGTTCCTTCTGTTCCCGCCGGCTCTTCGCAAAACGGTGTGAGTACACATTTTCAAGATAATCGGTCATGTAAACCTTTGCCGTCTCAATTTTGTAATCCTCATCCGTCAGCTGATAGAGCACCAAAAGGCATACCAGCTCCGCCAGCCCGCCGGCACCATACTGATAGACAACCTCCGAATAGCCGGAAACCGAGTAAGCTGCAAATGCACCCAGCGCCCCCAGTATTCCGGCGCACCAGATCAGCTGACGTTCCAGCTGACGCCACGTATGTATCCGCAGACCAAGCACGCGGTATTCGTAAATGTATTTCTCCAAAAAACTGTCCACATTTTCCACAATATCATATATCATGCAGGTATGCTCGTATTTCGAACGTACCAGTTTTATCAGTCGATGTGTACTCTTCGCCATATTCGAGGATGCTCGAACCAGACGTTTTAATGTAATATGGCTGACCAGTTTTGCAAAGACCGCGAGGACTCCGACGATCACCATAAGGTAAAAAACAATGTTAGTGTTAGCAAGTGTCTGTAACATAAAAAAGGACCTCCTTCGTTTTTCTGTCATTATACATGAAAACGAGGCATTACGGTCCTTTAATCGTTCTTCTTATTTCGCCAGAAAATGCTATATTCCCGCACCTTTTTCATTTTCCGGGCTTCTTAACAGGTGGCTAAAACCACCTTAAACCACTGCCAGCAATCCGATGAGAAGCCTTACTGAATGCTCGATTGCCTTCTTCACAAACACCGGATAATCCTCCTGTGCACTGTTGTCGGCTTTGTCCGAAATCGCGCGAATGATGACATACGAAACTTGGTTCAGATAGGCCACCTGCGCAATCGCAGCCCCCTCCATCTCGGTGCAGTACGCATCGAAGTGCTTCACAATGCGTTCCTTCTGCTCTGCGGAAGCAATGAACTGATCCCCGCTGACCACACGTCCCACGTAGGTCTGAATGTCCGGATTCACCGTCTCATTCACGTCCTTTGCAAGCCCCACAAGCCGCTCATCCGCAGGAAATGCCAGCGTATCCATCCGCGGCACCTGTCCCAGCGGATCACCGAACTTCGTCGCGTCCATATCATGATGCAGCGCATCTGTGGAAATAACCATGTCTCCGATATTCAGCTTTGCATTCAGTGAACCTGCAACTCCGGTGTTGATGATCATGTCAACTCCGAACTTGTCTACTAAAATCTGTGCGCATACCGCCGCGTTGACCTTGCCGATACCGCTGCGCACGATTACAACCTGCTTCTCTACTATCATCCCTTTGAAAAATGTCATGGATGCCAGTTCTACTGTCTCCTCGACTAACATCACTCCTTTTAAATCTGCAACCTCTTCGTCCATTGCTCCAATAATACCGATCATCTATGTGTACCTCCGTGTGTGTAATTTTTTATTGATTTGTTTGTGTGTGGCGGGTGGACTGCAATTCTTTCTCCACCATCACTATACACAATATTTCGCCGCAGTTCAACCTCTTAATTCAACTGTTTTGATCTAAGGCCCATTTATAAATTCAGCCGATTGCATTGTCATTTTGATTTACGTTTGTTATAATGACGTAAGTTCATATACTAATTACAAAGGAGGTGTTCTCATGCAGTTCAAAACGAAAGGTGTCTGTTCTCAGATGATTCATTTTGATATTGAAGATGATAAAGTACACAACGTAGAATTTGTTGGCGGATGCGCCGGAAATACACAGGGTGTTGCCCGATTAATCGAAGGTATGCCTGTCGATGAAGCAATCAGCCGAATGGAAGGAATCCAGTGCGGATTCAAAGGAACTTCCTGCCCGGACCAATTGGCAAAAGCATTAAAAGAAGCGACCGGGAAGTAATTTCCTGATCGCTTTTTTCTATATTCAATTTTTTGAGAGTTCTACTTTTCTTTCATTTTTTTCTTTTCATTTATGTCAATCCTATCATAATTCGGGAACTGTACCAGCCACTGCAGCGAACATAGCGACTTTCACGTGTGGCGTGGTTCTCATGCAGGTTTCTTTTAATCTAAAAGTTAATAGTGACCTTACAATGCGCTGTTTGGCTGCAGTGGTTGGCACAATTCCCGAAAACAGGTCTAATCGATCCAGATACCGTCGGTAATAGAAAAACCAACATCGCCGGAATCATCCAATGGTGCGCATTGATGATCCGCATAAACTCGGTAGTAAGTCCCACCATCTACCACAATACTTTTTGATGTACTGATATAATATTTATTTGTATCTGTCACATCCCATGAGTCAATCTGTGACCATCCATCATCCTCTGCAATATACTCTTCTACGTACATCGTTACTCCAATTCGCGGAACAAACGTATTCGCGGTTGTTGACCCGGTTACATAGATACGATGTCTGCCGGCTTTGCTGATAGAGCAGTCGCCTCCCATCATATAAACGCCTCTGGCTTTTGATATGTAGCTTCCGGTTGATTCCTCTTTTTGTGTCAGATAAGAACCATCCACGCATCTGTCTCCCTCAGCTGCGTGAGATTCTACTGTAGATACTGCTGCAATGCCCATCATCATCACAACTGCACATAACACCGATAATATTCTCTTTCTCATCGTTGCCTCCTCATATATTTCTCACTCTCTATAACAGTAAACAACTGAGTCGGCAAAAACTTACGCGAAATCTAAAAATATTTTAAATTTTTTAATATTTTTTCAAAATCTGCGCGATTCATAATCCCTTTGAGCTGGTATTTTACATCCATATATTCAAACGTAGTATAATATCGTTTCTGCTTTGTTTCATTTATTTGATACTCCTCTACTTCTATCTTCTGTGTTCCATTATCAACCAAAAATGTTTCTATTAACTCATCCGTTGGATGATAACTGTAAGAGGAATCTGTATTACTCTCGTATATATCATATTGAATCACTTGCTCTTGATAAAAATAAAAAACTCTGGCCAAACCCGTATCTTCATCAATTTCATACTTTTCACAATACATTTTTTCAGGTAATACTCTTGGCTTCACGGGATCAAATCCCAACTTATCACGTATCTCCCGATACACAGTTGCCTCATCTGCTACCGTAGTCTCACTACTCTCCATATCCGCCACACTTGTCACATCGACATCATTATTTCCAAACCGCTTATCCCACATTTCCTTCAAATAAGACTTGCTTCCCACGCTGGTTGTTCCGATTGCGAGCAGCAAAACGCAGACTGCCACCAGTGCAATCCAGATTTTTCTCTTTCTCGGGAATCTGCGGATGTTATTCTTGGACGCATCGTCCTTTTCCGCTTGTTCTTCGAGCTCGCGGATGCGTGCCTCCATGCGGGCATCCATCTCCGGTGTGACGCGGACATCCCGGAGGCGCTCGTCTGCCTCGAGTTTATGCAGAATCTCATCTGCCTCTTTATTCATTTCATCCACAAATGAAATTTCTTTGTTCTCTTTCATCGCCTACCTCATTCATTGTGTACTTTTTTATCATTTGATACTTCTTACGGCTGCTTTCATCTGCACACACAGTCACTTAGAATTTTGCCGCAAAGCTTTTTCTTGACATTTCCTCAAATCAGTTTAAGATTAAATTAGTTATTATTTATTGGGAGGTTTTATATGAAACGAATCATATTAACCGGTGGTGGTACCGCCGGACACGTTACCCCGAATATCGCGCTGCTGCCTAAGCTCAGGGAGCTCGGCTACGATGTTCAATATATTGGTTCTTATAACGGCATCGAGAAGGAACTGATCGAGCCCTTCGGTGTTCCTTACCACGGGATTTCTTCCGGTAAACTCCGCCGCTATTTCGACCTTAAGAATTTTACCGATCCCTTCCGTGTTCTGAAGGGATTTTCCGAAGCCAAGAAGCTCGTCCGCGAATTAAAGCCGGATGTTATCTTCTCCAAAGGCGGTTTCGTCTCTGTTCCTGTCGTACTGGCAGGCAAGAGATACAAGGTTCCTACCATTATCCACGAGTCCGATATGACACCGGGACTTGCCAACAAGCTGTCGATTCCGAGTGCAACCAAGGTCTGTTGTAACTTCCCTGAGACGCTCGGGAACCTTCCGAAAGAGAAGGCGATTCTGACCGGATCTCCGATTCGTCAGGAACTCTTAACCGGCAAACCATCTGCTGCGAAAGCATTTTGCGGATTTACCACAGACAAACCGGTCATCTTAGTCATCGGTGGAAGCCTTGGCTCTGTCGTTGTCAACACGGCTGTGCGCGAGGCACTTCCGACGCTCCTTGAGACATTCAACATCGTTCACCTCTGTGGCAGGGGCAAACTGGACGAATCCTTAAAGAACCTTGACGGCTACGCTCAGTTCGAATACATCAAGAACGAACTTCGTGATATTTTCGCACTCTCGGACATCGTCATTTCCAGAGCCGGTGCAAATGCAATCTGTGAGCTGTTAGCACTTCACAAACCAAATCTTCTGATTCCACTTTCCGCAAATGCGAGCCGTGGCGATCAGATTTTAAATGCGAATTCATTTGCCAAGCAGGGCTTTTCACTCGTTCTGGAAGAAGAGCAGCTGAATAAAGATACGCTTCTTGAGCAGGTGCAGCGTCTGTATGACGAGCGCGATACCTTTATCCGGGCAATGGATGCCTCATCCCAGCATAATTCGATTGATACCATCGTCAATCTGATTGAGGAAGCGTGCCATTAATCAATGGCGCGTTTCTTTATAAACGACACCGTAATTCTTTTTCGCCCACTCTTTGGAGCGATGCAGCAGACTGTCGAGCACACCGACGGTGATACCCATATTGTCAGCTACCGTTTCTCTCGGTATTCCCATCTGATAGTACTGCGTTGTTGCCGTATGCCATCTTTGATTCTTTTCAAGCATGGCTTCTAAAATGATACTGCAGGTCTGTGCGCGTTCTGCCGATGCTTCTTTATTCAGATAGTGAAACTCAAGGTCAGGGACTGTTGGCAGTATCTTTTCGGAATCCTCCAGAGCACTTTCCATCACAAGATGTTTCTGGTGTTTTATTTCGTTGATTGTCTTATTTTTTGCGATTGTAATCAGCCATGATGCCACATTTGTCAAATTCATTGTGTCGATATTCTGATAAAGTGTGATGAAGGTCTCTTGCATGACATCCTCCGCCAAATACGAATCACAGTCTGAATATTCGAAGGCTGTCTGGTAGACAAGATTTTTGTATTTCCTATAAAACTCATCGTATTTTAGCTTCTTACTCAATATCTTATTCTCCAGTTACACTTTCTTGTATTTTTGCAAGGATTTCATCCCTGTCTTCCTCTGTCAATTCTCCCATGTTCCATCCAAAACCTGCATTGTCTCCCTCGTATCTCGGAATCAGATGCATGTGGAAATGAAATACCGTCTGTCCGGCAGCTGTTCCGTTATTCTGAACAACATTGTAGCCGTCACAGTCAAGAAGCTCCGTCATGGTCGTAATCATCTGCTTTGCAAGAACAATGGCCTTTTTTGCCAGCTCCTCCGGCAGCTCATACAGATTTGCATAATGCTCCTTCGGAATAATCAGGGCATGACCCTTTGCTGCAGGTGACGCATCTAGGATAACGCGGAAATCCTCATCCTCATACAGTGTTGCGGTTGGAATCTCACCATTTGCTAATTTACAAAAAATACATGTTTCATCTTTCATTTTTTTCACCCTCACTTTCTTTTTCTGACGGACCTGCCTAAATACCGGAGGTTCATCAGAACTATATTACTAGTATCTTACCTTTTTTTGCAGATACAGACAACCCTCATTTTTATCTGAATGTAAGTCCGCGCGCAGTTTTTGTCAAAATCTGTCGAACGAATCTCATTGTATCACAGATTTTGCGGTGCTACACTTATCTCAGAGAAAAATGAACGAATCATACATATTGGAGGAATTACAAATGTTTCGAAATATTGATAAAGTGAAACTGGAACTTATGATGGACCGTGATCCTGAATATCGCAGAGTAGTAAAACAGCTCCTTGAAAATCACCGGCTGTGTCTCGCCTCTGTTTCGCACGAGATACGAAATCCCCTGACGCTCATCTCTTCATCCATGCAGCTGATTCAGGCGCAGCATCCGGAGGTGATTGAGTTCTCACATTGGACGCAGATGATGGAGGATGTCGAATTCATGATTGATCTTGCAAATGAAATCGGTTCTTTCAGCAACAGTGACCACATGCACATGACACTCTTTTCCATGAAGCATACACTGGAATGTATTATTCTGTCTTTTGCGATGTCACTCGAGGGAACCAATATCAAAATCACTGGAAATATCGAACCGGATATCACCACCTATCTCGGAGACCGCGTTAAGATTCAGGAGGTTCTGCTCAATCTTCTGACAAATGCAAGACAAGCCATTCAATGTCAGGAGGCCTCTGTCCTAAAAAGAAAACCGGGCGAGATTCACCTTCACGCCTACCGCACCCGCGGCGGAATCACGATCCGTATCAGGGATAACGGCTGTGGCATTGATCCAGTTCAGATGAAGACCATCTTCGAGCCGTTCGTCACACACAAGCAGGACGGCACCGGACTGGGACTGTCGATATCCAGAAAGATTGCGGAGGCACATCAGGGAACACTGACTTGCAATTCCGTATATGGGAAAGGTTCAACCTTTGTTTTGGCAATTTAGAGTAACCGAATGCAGCCCCGGAGGAGTTTTATGTAACACGATTACATAAAATCTCCCCCGTCTCACGGGGAGACGAGGGAGTGTCCTGCTGCCATTCTTCATCATTACAAGCTGCAGTTTTATTACATTTCACCATACACTATGATGTTACTGTGCATCATCAATTGTCGATGCATAGAACATATTCGAAGCATCTACGGTCTTGTCTAAATCCAAGGTTACCGTAATCTTTTCGCCTACCAGAATTCCATTTGCACAATTGACCGTTGCACCATCCGTAGAAATTGCAAGCGTTGCATTGTCATCTGTTACAAGTGCAAGTCCATTCATGCTGGCACTCTGAATCGTTCCCGTAATCCGTGACTGATTGTTCGTATTCGTTGCTGAATCTACGACTGAATATACCGTTGCATTTGCAGAATCTGATAAATCTCCAACGTATGTAACTGTCACTTCATTACCAACTAAAATTCCGTTCGCGTAATTCTGCTGTGCGTTCGTAATATTAAAGGTATAATCTGTTCCATCTACATCGATTACTAAGACGCCGTCTACTCCAAGATCCGTAACAAATCCGGTTGCTGTTTGCTGTGGAGCATCTGTTGTACCCTCTGTAGAACCTGTATTTTCTGTTGTACCCTCCGTAGAGCCTGTGTTTTCTGTTGTGCCCTCTGTAGAGCCTGTATTGGAAGACTCTCCCGAATCAGCCGGCTTTGTCTGCTGCGCTGGCTGTGACGGCTGTGGATTGCTAACCGGTGCTGCAGGCTGAGTTGGTGCTGCTGGTGCCGTTGTCGTCAAATATTTTGCATAGACATAAGCGGTATTTCCATTATAATCAACACGTGACCATCCGTTGTCACAGTCTCCCGTTCTGGTAAGCTCATCGTTTACTTTCAATGAACCCAGAACATTCGCATCCGTTGAATAATTATCGCGAATATTCACAACCGCAGTTGCCCATACCTTTTCGTTGACATCTTTGATGTTGACCTTTGCTTTCTCTTCCTTCGTGTTTGCCTCGTCATCTGTAATCTTAACGACCTTCACGCCGGAGGTATCTGCACCGTTGATTGTTCCCGTGTATGTAATATGAATCCAGTTTCCCGGTTCAATACCGTTTCGATATTCCTGCTTCGCTCCAACAATACTAAAAGAATACTGCTTTCCATCGTTTGTCTTCAATGTAAGTGAATTCGCAGAGTATGTCTCAAGTGTTCCTACAATCTCCTGCTCTTTTGGTGCTGTAGGCTCCCCTTTATCATCAACCTCAGTTACCGTTGCATCACTGGTATCGGTTCCCTCTACCGTTCCATTATATGTAACTGTTACCGTATCTCCAGCAAGCATGTTCTTGCAGGAAAATTTTGCTTTATCTGTAATCGCAAATGAAACATCTTTTCCATCTTTATCTGTAATAACAAGTGTTGCATTCGTGAAAGACTTCAGTGAACCGTCCATCTCCCCCATGTTCTCTGCTACGACCGATCCGGTCTCCGCTTTCTTTGTTGAGCATCCTGTCATAGAAAACACCATAACAGCTGCCATCGCAAGATATAATCCCTTTTTCATATTTATCCTCCTCTTTGGTAAATAGCCTTCGCTAAGCTTTAGCGTGTTTTTCATTATACCATATAAATGAGTACCTACACAATATTTTTCCAAAAAAGAGCCTCCGCTAACTATTCATTCGATCCCACTCATTTCATCCTCCGTTATCAGGCCTTCCCACACACCCCATTTTTCACGTTTCTTATTCCGCAGATTTCGCTTAATCCACCCTAACGCACCATTCATTTCCTGCAGTGTCTGTACGTCTGCGCGAATCCGGTAAGGCGTCGTAAAGTCCTCGTCTTCATCCTCCAGTTCGAATATGTTTCCTCGCTCCTGCCCGCATACATCCGGCCGCTCGCTCTCTTCTGTTTTGTGGAATTCCTCCAATATCTGTTCGATGTCATAATTCTCCTCCATACTTGCTTTGTGAAGTGCGACCGCAAGCCTTACCGCATCGGTCTTCTCGTAGTTAACCTGACTGACGAAATATTCGGTCAGCTCATGAAATGACTGACAGAGCTTTTTGTGCTCCACCGGCAGATAACAGAAATAAAAAGTATCATTTCTGCAAAAAATGTATTCCGGGGCAAGCAGTATCCGCTCCGCATTCAACATGTAATTTTTCACATTTTGAATCACTTGTACCAGACGCACAATCAGTGACTCCATATCCTCACGCTCAATTTTCATTTTGTCGTACTGCGACTTCATAGACACCATGCCGCCCACCTCATAGGAATAGTAGCTTTTCCCGTCAATGCCCTTCGACACCATAGGCAGAAGTCCTTCAATTTTATTGACCTGCAGCATCGAAATCTGATAGTCTTCCTCATAGAAAACCGGCATTTCCACCTGCAGATATGTTTCGTTCAAATCCTGTCTGAATTTTGTTTTCATTTCTTCACCTTCCGAATCATCCGGATAAATTTTTCCGGTTCCATAATCAATGCCTTCATTTCGACATTTATCTTCATCCTGCGCCTTGACGCAGTCGCTTTTACAATGACATAGCTCGTATCCCGACTTACAGTCACCTGCGGATTGGATAATAAAATCAGCTTTCCTGCCGTATGCTCCCGGAAAAATCCGGTCATCTCCTCCTCTTTCATTTCCTCCGGCAGCCGCTGCGTCTGTGCTCCGATGAGCGCCGTCTCATATGCCATTCCGCTGAGCACATTTTTATCGTGGAAATAAAATGCCGTATAGACAACTGCCAGAAAAACCAGCAGCACCACCGGCATGATATATGCCATCTCAACGGTCGTGACCGCCGCCGCCTTTTTTCTCATAGAAACATCACCCCCGCATACGCCACCGCCAGGAATGGAATAAACGGATAAGCAGTTTTTCTTGAAAAAGAGGTTCGCACCATCTGAATCATCGCAAACACGGCCGACAGCAAAAACGCATAGGTGAGCAGCTGCATCAGATTCCACACGCCCAGACTGATTCCAAATATAATAATCAGCAGGCTGTCCGCGTAGCCAAACGCTTCTCTTGTAAGATAGCTGATCAGTAAAAATACCGCCCCGACACCAATCCCTCCGAGCACCAGACTGCCACTCACCTTGCCCTGCACAAGCCAGAGTATGCTGACGATACTCCCTCCTCCCAAGATAATCCACACCGGAATTTTCCGGTACATCAGATCCAGAAATGTAAGAATGCCAAGAAACATCCCCATGCAAAGCTGGCCACTGATCCCGATCTGATTCATTGTACATAATTCATTGATTGTCCACATCTGGAACACGCTCCTTTCCCTTTTACCTGCGATAGCGAGACTGCATAGATGGTCCGTTTCAACCCGCTGCAGCCGGCTCTCGTATGATAACAGTCTCCCTCATCGGTGATATATACCGCATTTGCAGCTCCATGTCCGCAAAAGACGCAGGCATGATATTTTCCTCCGTTTTCATTTCTTAAACCGCCAACCTCCGACGCCAGAACCCGGTGCACTGACAACTGCAGATGCGTGCAGTGATAATCCTTGTGGTACACCGCCGCATGATCTGTGATATATACGACCTGTGCATTTCCATCTCCAAATCCTTCTTTTTCATATCCGGTCCAGCCTTTGATTTGAAACTCCTGCTTTACCTTCACCGGTGGAACTGCAAACGCTGGAAATGGAAGCTTTATCCGGTAACTGACTTTCATATGAATGATGCCGGACTGCGGCGATGCATAAGAACCGCTGCAGTTCAGTCCACTGCTCCCCTCCTCCACGATGCTGCGCTCCAGACGCTCATTTCCAATCGCGGTCACCATATCCGATTCCATCTGCATCGGATTTAACACCGGCAGCAGATACATCTCTTTTGCTGCAATTTTTACGGCACTGTTCGCTCCCGCCTCGACAACTACATTCACCGCTCTGATTTCCAGCTGATAGATCAGCAGAAGTGCGGCGAAGAAAAAGAGGGGGAGCGCGAGTGCCGCCTCCACGGTAACACTTGCTCTCTTGGTCCATGCGGATACCTTCTCAACCTTGCGAATCATAAATTCTATATTGTATCGGGTCAAAGTCATTTCCTTTCTTATTTTATTTTGATTTATGGGGTTTTATGGGTGATGTTGAAAAGGCATCCGCATACATCTAGCGATAAGCAAAACACGTGGGAAATTCATAGGTAATCCCCCGCTCAAATGTGGTCCTGCTCTGAAGCTGCAGACCGGTAATACACTGATCTACTCTGAAAAATGTGAGCCCCTTTTCCGTCTGCATATTCTGTTCAATCAGATCCAGCGCACGCATGGAGCACTGATTTTTCTCCTCCAAAAACAACAGCATGCGCAGATAATCCTGATAAGACATTCCCTCTTTTGCATGGCTTCCTTCTCCCGTATCCTCTGCTGTGCCGAGCTGTGTTAACGAAAACAGCGAGAGCTGCCATGTCTCTTTTGTCTTGATGAGCGGTGTCTTATTCCCTTTTAGCAGTTTGCGAAGATCCATGATGCTCTCCCCGTATGCCCACGCCGCAAGAACTGCCTGCTTTACCAGCTCTGTCGCGATTGGAAGCGCCGCCAGTGCTGCCAGTGCTGCCGCTAAGGCTTCCGCCTCCGCCTGCTTCTCCGAATCGGTCTGCAGATATAGGAAATTAATACCCATACGAATCAGTAAAATCCGTCTGGCAACCGCTTCTAAGTTCTCCCGGTCACTCCCTTTTCCGGCGATCAGATATTCGGTCTCATAATCCAATGCCGCGGCGGATTTTTCCTCTTTGGAAGCATTGGAAAACTTCGTTAAAAGATATTCCCCAAACAGCAGATTAGAGAGTGCACTGTCCGTGTCATTTCTGACCTGAAAGGTTCCTCTTCCGGTCTGCAGGGAGCGATGAGATGCCACCGCGTCCAGCTGAATTGCTTTTGACGAGACCGTCCGCTCCTTCGGCAGAATCAGTGTCAGAAGCGGTGAACGTTTAGCATCCGCAATCGCCTGGATTGGATTATTATCCGCCGGAAGTGAGGCTTCATTCTCCGCCAGTGTCTCTTCTAAGTCCGACTCGGTCCGGTCTGAGATCTCCTGCGATTCGCTGCCCTCGATTTCCTGCTCCGTCCAGCTCTGACTGCTTCCCACAAGCTCCGAAGCGAGTTCGATTCCCGAGTAGTCTTTCATATAGGTGACCACCTGCTCCATAAATGGCTGACCGCGATTGTCAGTCAGATAGCGGATACCGGTAATTTCACTCTCCAGACTGTCTGCGCCGTAATAAGTCAGGCGTTTCAGTATCTGATCCTCCGAAAAGACGCCACTCTCATAACTGCCTTCGATGGCAAATATCTCATACTCCTCTAAGAGCTCCTTCTGGTATTCACCAAACACAGAATAGACTGCGCGGTCCATCACGGCCCGCCGCTTATTCTTGCCAACCTGCAGATCCGCACTCGCCACCATATTTCCGATAAACGAAACCAGAAGGACAAAGAGCAGACTTAAAAATACCGTGATTTCACCCCGCAGCTTTCGCTCCATGTTCGTATTTCTCCTTCCTCTAAATTCCAGAACTTTCACTTGTGATTTTTTCAAAAATAGAATTGACAAGAGCCGTCAGCTGGGATTTGAAGATGACCACAAGTGCAATCAAGACCACCAGTATTAAGATAATTTCGACAACTCCAATTCCACGGGTATCATGTGCTAATGCGCTTATACTTTGATTCATTTTGCAAATCCACTTTTCTTTCATCCGGTAAAATTTCTTCAGCATTCTCCTCACCTCCTTTCCACATTTCGGTTCACGCCTGCCGGTCAAAGCTGAATCGATAAGAATGCCGGTACAATGATGATAATAAACACAACCAGCAGCATCAATACCATTGGCAGCAGCAGCTTTGTCCCCGCCTCCTCGCCCAGCTTCTTTGCCCGGAGCTTTCGCTCTTCAAATGCATTTTTTGCTTCCTGTTTTAGAATGTCCGCCAGCCCCTTTGAGCCTTTCTTTAAATTCTGTGACAGCATCGCCCCAAACTTCAGATATTCCTGAAGTCCGCACCGCTGACCGAAGCGTTCATAACACTCTGCCTCTGCCTGCCCGCTCTGCATCTCATGCGCAGTGTAGACCATCTCCTCATACGCAAACCGCACATTTTCCTCACTTTTCTTTTTCTCGTACTCCTCCACCATTCGCAGCCACGCATTTTTGGCGGTCAGACCGGCAGATAAAAGCACCGTGTACTGATTGACAATCTCTGGATAATCGAGCAGCATCTGCCGGTTTTTCTTCTTTTCCTTCTGCTTTCTTTTTTCCTGCTGTGCCAGAACCGTAAGACCTGCCATCACGCCTCCCAGAACCAGAATTACCAGAGATCTCTGCTGCTTCGGTCTGCTCCAGATGATTTTATTTCCACCTGCCTCATCCGGAAGAACGACCTCCTTTTCACTTTTTGACGCTTCCTCCGACTGGCTTACTGCATGTTCAATGGATTGTTTCACCGCTTCGCGGTCAGATAACAGTGGCGGATATACACAGACCGGAATCTCCTGCACTACGTGGGTCTGGTTATACGAGAGCACGGCAGTCAGCGTCAGCATCGTTCCCCCGGCATCCAGATTTTCACGGTGAATCTCCCCGGCTGCATCCATAATATTGTAATCACTGATTTCCCATGCTACTTCAATCGATGTCTCCGGAACTTTTGTCACCAGATTCAGACTGCTTCTGACCTGATCCAGACTTTCATTTTCACCCAGGATAATGGTGTCCAGTTTCTTTCCCGCCCCGGTCAGTATTTCTTCCACCTCATCCGCGCCATATTCCAGCTCACCGATGGTGACGGTCAGCGCTTCCTTGTCTTTACTCCCTTCCACCTGTGCAATCAGCTCCTCCTGAGTATCCCCCTCACCGTAATCATTGCGGTACAGGATGCGGCTCCCCTCCTGATTCGATGGCAGTGTCTGGCTTGTGTCCAGCACAAATAACAATACGGCCAATACCAGTGTTCCTGCCAGAACCAGAAGACAGTTCTTTCCAGCCTCCGTTTGACACCAGCTCTTAAACTTCAATTTCGGTCACCTTCTTTCCCAGCAGATAAGCCGCACCGTAGATAGCAAGACAGATTGTCATGACAAAGGCTCCCACCGCATTTCCATAGAGAATACTCAGGAATTCAGGAAAGCTAAACCGCATGTAAAGCAGAATGCCAAGCGGGATCATCGTCATAACCCGAAATTCATACCGCTTTGCCGCGGTCAGCACACTGATTTCCTGCCGTACTTCGATTTTGTCACAGATCATCCGGATGGTATTTCGAATGATAGATATACTGTCACCGCCGGATTTCTTTGCGATGGAAAATACAGTCACAAAGTTGTCTACATCCTCCTGATGTACTCTTGCCGCAAAGTCCTTAAGCACCCGCTCCGCCGAGAAATTCATGTTGAGCTGATGACTCATGCTCGCAAATTCTTTGCGGATTCTCGCCGTTTCTTTGTAGAACTTCTGCAAATCCTTCTCGGCCGCGCGAATGGAATTTTCCACCGAATATCCGGCGGCCAGCGCGGATGCCAGCATCTGCATCGCATCCTTGAACTGCAGACAGAATAACCGCTCCTTCTTTTTTTCCGTTTCCCGCTCCCACAGAAAGAGATAGGCAATGAGAATCGGCGAGAGCACCGGAATCATCCACCAGCGGCTGTAGAACAGATAGGCAAGCACACAGATGAAAATCACTCCGCTGCCAGTGGCCAGCCCGATTTCCTTTCGCTCAATATCCTGCCGCCAGCCGCTTTGCTTCCGACGAAAGTTCATTTTTTTTAACAAGCTCTCCCAATATTTTCCCATTTTTCATTCCTTTCTCTTCAAACTCATAGAGTGGCTGCAATCGGATTTCTCCGTTTACCACATCCAGCACCTCCGTAATCTGAAGTACTCTTCTGCTGCGGTCACGCAGCCTTCCCAAATGTACGATAACGTCAATCGCAGAGGCAATCTGGCGGTCAATCGCCGGAAGCGGAATCGCTGCCCCCATCAGAACCATCGTCTCAAGACGTGCCAGCATATCCTTCGGACTATTCGCATGTCCGGTGGATAACGAGCCGTCATGTCCGGTGTTCATTGCCTGAAGCATATCGATTGCCTCCTCCGACCGCACCTCACCGACAATGATTCGATCCGGACGCATACGTAATGCGGACTTAATGAGCTGCTGAATCGACACCGCGCCCTCGCCCTCTACATTTGCATTCTTGGCCTCAAGCCGCACGAGATTTGCAACACCTGTCAGCTGCAGCTCTGCGTTATCCTCGATTGTGATAATCCGTTCCGTCTTTGGAATGTAATGCGATAATGCATTTAGGAATGTGGTCTTACCGGATCCGGTTCCGCCACTGATAAAAATATTGTACTTTGTACAGACGAGCATTTCCAGAAAATGTGCCGCCTCCCCGCTGATAGAATGCCATTCCAGCAGCTTGTCCATTGTGATAAATTCCTTGGGGAATTTTCGGATCGTGACAATCGGGCCGTTTAATGCAACCGGCTTTAACACGACATTTACGCGCGAACCATCCGGAAGCCTTGCATCTACAATCGGTGAGGATTCATTCACAAACCGGTTGCAGTCCGAGACAATCTGCTGAATCACATCCTCCAGCTTCGCTTCCGAGACAAAATGCTTGTCCGATTCCTGAATCTGTCCATCCTTCTCCAGAAAGATATTACGGGTCCCGTTGATCATAATTTCCGTGATCTCCTCGTCCTCCAAAAGCTCCTGCAAAATATCCAGCTTTCGGAGTGCATTGAACAGCTCCTTCCCGCAGCTGATCCGCTCTTGTAAGGGCAGATACTGTTCTTCGCTCGCCTCCTCAATCACCCGGTGAATGACCTCCATCAGCTCTTCATCCTCAATCTCGCGCGACAGGTCCATTTCCGTCAGAATCCGCCGGTGCATCTCTTCTATCTTCATCTCATTTCCTCCTATCGGCGCTGCGCCGCCTGCTTGACCGTATGCTCGAGAATGTCCTCGTAGCCCAGTCGCAGAAGATTCTCTTCGTACTGTTTTAATTTCTCCTGCCCGATACGCTCCCTCGTGTACAGAGTGTAAATCACATCGCACCGTCTCAGAATCTCGTATAAGCCCTGCACACTGTCTCCAATATCCAGAATCAATGTCTCATAAATGCTTTTCTCTAAAATCTGTTCAAAAAGCTCCAGCCACTCCTTTGCCGCTACTGCGCGGATATCCCATGCGACCGGCATCGGGCACACATAATCCAGTTCCCCGTACTGCCCTGCCATAGCGCTGAGACGAAGACCGAGATTATTATTCTCCTGCCGTGCATAATACAGCAGATCTTCCATCGTCTGATTTTTCTGCTCGCCAAGATAGGAATGCTTTCCGGCATAATCCTCCAGATTCAGGTACAGAGTCGATGCCTTCTTTGCCTCCGCCCTGCCGAGTTCCAGCGCAAATTTTGTCTTGCCGATGCGGTGGATTGGTGAATACACTCCGATGATATTTCCACATCCAGTCTTTCTCAGCATTGAGATATCCACATCTCCCTCCTTTAAGCAGACTTCCAGCATCTGGCTTAAAATAGCATCGACGGACTGATATTTATCGATTGCGATTTCACCCTTTTTTACCGGATGACCAGCTTTTGTCAGGACAAATACCTTTCCGGCACCGACCTCCCGTCTGCATGCACAGTCCTCACTCACCAGCAGCCAGTCAATCGGCTGTTCTTTCGCAAATTTCTCAATACCGTCTTCCTCCCGGAACATCCGCACCTGAAAGGCAACTTCCTTTTTCTGAACCAGACGCTCTGTCAGATTTCTGGCGTACGCCTGCTCACTGTCATAAATCACTAAATTTTTGTGACGCACATAATCACTCCTCTTTTGTTTTTTATACACAAAACAGACCGGAACCTTCTTCCGAAATAGCACGATTCATTCTGTTTTGTTCTTCTTTTTCTAACCATCTTACTTTGAATCATTGCTGCGAATTCTGCAGCGGATTATAAAATAGAACTATAGAATATATGTTTCAGTCATCCTAGAAACGGTGAACTGATAAATCGTATTATAGACACAACACTCTGACTTGTCCATCCCTAAAATTAAAATAGACGTTTTTTGTGAAAAACTCACAAAATTTGAAATACTGCAATGCCATAAAGCAGGCAGACCCCGGGAATACCAAGGATTCCACTTGTCAAAAGAGAGATTACATTTAAGCCCACCATCGTCTCAAATCCACGGGTGGAGAGGAATTCATTGATGAAGAAAATCAGGCCGAGACCAAAGATTGCACGCACGATAAAATTGACGGTGATGTTGATGATTTTATTTTTCATATCTTCACTTTTTATTTAACTAATTTGTTGTATTATATGTAGCCCCGGTACCTTCTATTACATTTTATCTGCCACGGCCAAAAAAACAGCTGCCAACGTAGCAGCTGTCCCTCTTATGTTACAATCGAATCTTAATCTCCCGCTCCGTCCGGTGATACTGATAATACCGCACACCGGCAGCCTCCATCATCTTCTTCGAAGCCATGGTCGCTGCAGAGTCCGCATATTTGTCACTGTCATAGATTACCTCTGCAATCCCACTCTGGATAATGGCTTTACAGCATTCATTGCAGGGGAAGAGCGATACGTAAAGCTTGCTTCCCGCAAGGCTGCCGCCACTGTAATTCAGGATTGCATTCAGCTCACTGTGGACCGTGTAGATATATTTTGTCTCCAATGGATCTTCACCCTCACGCGCCCACGGAAATTCATCATCGGAACAGCCGCGCGGTAATCCGTTATAGCCCATGGATAAAATCTTGTTCTCCGGGCTGACAATACAGCATCCCACTTGTGTGTTCGGGTCCTTCGAGCGCATGCCGCTCAGCATTGCAACCCCCATAAAATACTCATCCCAAGAAATATAATCCTTTCTTTTGTCCGACATTTCGTTTCCTCCAATCTCGTTCTTCAATTGTTACTCACCGCCTATAGAGGGTGGAAGTCATCTCACATCTGATATTTTATCTCACGTAAATACGATATGACATTGTCTTATTTGGTTCCGAAAATACGATCCCCGGCATCGCCAAGACCCGGTACAATATAGCCGTTCTCATTCAAATGATCATCTAACTGGCCAAGGTAAAGGTCCACATCCGGATGTGCCTCGGTAAATGCTTTGACACCTTCCGGCGCTCCGATGATACAGATTGCTCTCATGTGCTTTACACCTTTTTCTTTTAACAGTTCCACCGCAGCATCCAGCGATCCGCCTGTCGCGAGCATCGGGTCTACGATAAACACTTCCCGCTCCTCACAGTCCGCCGGAAGCTTACAGAAATATTCTACCGGTTTTAAAGTCTCTTCATTTCGGTACATGCCGATATGTCCAACCTTCGCTGCCGGAATCATCTGCAGCATTCCATCAACCATACCAAGTCCTGCACGAAGAATCGGAACAATGGCAAGCTTCTTTCCTGCCAGTTCTTTTCCTGTCATCTCACAAATCGGAGTTGTAATCTGAACATCCTGCATCTTCAGGTCTCTGGTCGCTTCAAAACACATCAGCGCGGCAATCTCACTGACGACCTGACGAAATTCTTTTGATCCAACCTCCTGTCTGCGAATGTAGTTGATTTTGTGCTGGATCAGCGGATGATCCATAACATGTACTTCTCCCATCTTCTTCCTCCTTATCGTTTCTTTTTTGGTTTTCTGTGAAAATCAGGCAAGCGGACGCTTCCTCTGGCCTGCTAAAATGTGGTGGTGTCCAGCCGCTTTCTCCAGTCTGTTGTTGACCGCACTGCCAATTCCTGCATGTGTAAACGGTTCACTGAAGATGACGTCCACCTGCGTCTCATCAAATTCCCGCAGAATCTGATACAGATGTTTTGCGACATCCCCGCGCTTTTCTCTTGAACCGATATTTTTTATTATTCCATTTGGATATTCGGAAATGCTTTCTTTTGTCGCAATAATTCCGACTCGTTTTCCTTCCGACATTGCCTCTTCTGTCAGTGTCCGGATGGTCTCATATACATCTGCCAGCTCCCCGTCCACAATAGACAGCTGTGCCTTCGGCGCATAATGACGGTACTTCATTCCCGGTGCTTTCGGTGCCTGTGTACTGTTCGCATTGAGAATCGTGTGGTCCACATCCACGCTGCCGATGACTGCCTCCATCATCTCCTGCGTCACCGCCCCCGGTCTTAAGATCATCGGCGGGATCACTGTCATATCAAGTATGGTCGATTCCACACCGATCGATGCACTTCCGCCGTCAAGAATCATCTCAATTTTGCCCTCTAAGTCCTGCGCAACGTGCGCTGCTGTTGTCGGACTCGGTCTCCCGGATGTGTTGGCACTTGGTGCTGACACATATCCGCCGCCTGCCAGAATCAGCTCCTTCGCAATCTCATCACTCGGCATCCGGACCGCAACGGTCTCAAGTCCTCCCGTCGTTCCATAAGGAACCTGATCACTCTTCTGAAAAATCATCGTCAGCGGTCCCGGCCAGAACGCATCTGCCAGCTTCCATGTGCCTTCTGGAATCTCTGCAGCAATACGGCTCAGATCTTCCTTCCTCGCAATGTGGACGATCAAAGGATTATCCGATGGTCTGCCCTTCGCCGCATAGGTCTTCTCTGCCGCCGACTCATTGAGTGCATCTGCGCCCAGACCGTACACCGTCTCTGTCGGAAATGCAACGAGCCCTCCACTTTTGAGAATCTCTCCAGCCTGATTTATCACGCTCTGCTCTATATTGTCACGGTCTATTTTCTCTATGATTGTCTTCATTTTGTTACTCCATTTCTGTCTAAAAGTATAGCACTTCAAATAGGTGCTGACAATCCTTTTCCGCGCTACTTCTTCGCACTGCTTCCCGCGCAGTCACTGGCACTATTTTTCATTTCCTCATACATCCGCTCTGATACCGGCACCAAAACACCAAGACGCTTCGCCTCTTTTACCAGATAGCCCGGAAATGTCTCAAGCTCCGCCCTGCGCCCCGCTGCGATATCCCGCTGGAGCGAGCTGGTC
>JAQUUC010000075.1 GCA_028694105.1 Hespellia sp. | reverse complement strand
ATTTTGGTGTCCTTATCGCATTGGCACTGATTTTCAGTTATATAGAAAGCCTGATTCCGCTTATGGTGTTGATACCTGTTCCGGGGATTAAGCTGGGCCTTCCCAATCTGATTGTTCTGATTGCACTGTATAAGATGGGGGTGAAGGAGGCTTATTTGCTGTCCGTTGTGCGAGTAATCTTAGCCGGTTTCATATTTGGGAATATGTTCAGCATCCTTTACAGTCTGGCAGGCGGTCTGCTCAGTCTGACGGTCATGGCACTGCTAAAACGGTCCGATAAGTTCAGCGTTCTCGGAATCAGTACGGCAGGGGGAGTGATGCACAATGCAGGGCAGCTGCTGGTTGCCATCGCCGCGCTTGAGACGGTCAGTATCGCGTACTATTTTCCGGTGTTATTAATCTCGGGACTGGTGACAGGTTTGCTGATTGGCGTTATTGCGAATGAGACACTGAGCAGGCTGACATTTTTTTGACAGAGTTTACGATGGAGAGGTATTATGATGATTACATTTATCAGGGGAGAATTGGTGGCGTATGAGGAAGACAAGGTTGTCGTGGATGTAAACGGCGTCGGTTACGGAATCTATATGTCACAGCAGGCGATGGGACTGCTCCCGCAGACAGGGAATGAAGTGAAGATTCACACATATATGAACGTAAAAGAAGACACCATGCAGCTGTTCGGTTTCCTGACGAGAGATGATCTTAACATATTTAAGCTTCTGATTGGTGTGAGCGGAATCGGACCAAAAGGGGGACTTAGTATTTTGTCACAGCTCTCTCCGGATGAACTTCGCTTTGCGGTGATGACCGGAGATGCCAAGGCAATCTCTGCGGCACCGGGAATTGGGAAGAAGACAGCGGAAAAGCTCATTATTGAGCTGAAGGATAAGCTTTCGATTGACGATATTCTGACACATGCGGCGGAGTGTGATACGAAGGGGCATCCAGAATCCGCCAATGAGATTCAGTCGGAGGCGATTCAGGCACTTGTGGCGCTCGGCTACAGCAGCAGTGAAAGTCTGAAGGCTGTGAAGCAGGTTGATTTTACCGATTCTAATGTGGAAGATGTATTAAAAGAAGCATTAAAACACATGATATAAGGGGATAACATGGCGAAACGGATTATTACAACAGAAAATTTAGAGGAAGATCTGAAAATCGAGAATCATCTGCGTCCTCAGCTGCTCAGCGACTATATTGGGCAGGCTAAAGCGAAAGAGATTTTAAAGATATATATTGATGCGGCGAAAGAGCGGCAAGAGGCACTGGACCATGTGCTTTTTTACGGCCCGCCGGGACTTGGCAAGACGACACTCGCGGGAATTATTGCAAATGAGATGGGAGTCAGCATGAAGGTAACTTCCGGACCTGCCATCGAAAAACCAGGTGAGATGGCGGCAATTCTGAATAATCTTCAGGAAGGTGATGTTCTGTTTGTCGATGAGATTCACCGATTGAACCGTCAGGTGGAGGAGGTCCTTTATCCGGCGATGGAAGATTATGCGATTGATATTATGATTGGAAAGGGCTCCAGCGCAAGATCAATTCGTCTGGATCTGCCCAAATTCACACTGGTTGGTGCAACGACAAGAGCGGGAATGCTTTCGGCACCGCTTCGGGATCGTTTTGGCGTGACGCACCGGCTGGAGTTTTACACCGTGGAAGAATTACAGACAATCATCCTGCGTTCCGCACAGGTGCTGGACGTGGAGATAGATACAAGAGGGGCCTGCGAGCTTGCAAAGAGATCCAGAGGAACACCGAGACTTGCGAATCGTCTCCTGAAGCGTGTCCGGGATTTTGCGCAGGTAAAATACGACGGAGTGATCACACAGGAGGTTGCAAATTACGCGCTGGATCTGCTGGATGTGGATAAATTCGGCTTAGACCATGTGGATCGCAGCATTCTGCTCACAATGATCCAAAAATTTCAGGGAGGTCCTGTAGGATTAGAGACGCTTGCGGCATCGATTGGTGAGGATTCCGGAACAATTGAGGATGTATATGAGCCATATCTTCTGAAGAACGGATTTATTCAGCGGACACCGCGGGGAAGGGTTGCCACAGAGGAAGCGTATCATCATCTGGGACTTTCAGAGGTGTAGCGTATGAACCGAAAGAAAAAAACAAGTCTGGCCGGTGTTGGAATTATTCTGTTCCTCATTGCTGCTTATTTTTTGTATGTTTTTGTGTACCGGCTGAATTTCGAACCGTCTACGGTTCTGACGCAGACGAACACGGATGCAGCGGTCTATTCACTGGATGAGTTCATTCATGTATTAAATGAATTTCCACAGCTGTATTCAGAAAAACAGAAGGAGCAGTGTGAGTCGGAAGAAGAATATGGAACTTATGTCATACCGGGACTTAAGGCAACGCGGTCGATCTCCGGCAAAAAGCATGAGGTCGATATGTGTACATCGATGACACCGCAGGGCATGGCAATTACCGACAAATATATTCTGGTGACGGCATACTGCCACACACAGGAGCACAATTCTGTGATTTATATGATTGATAAAGAGACCCATGAATTTATCAAAGAGATTGTGCTGCCGGGACATCCGCATGCAGGTGGATTTGCCTATGATCCGGATCATGACAATGTCTGGGTGTCCAGTACCCGCGGCGGAGTGCCGACAGCGAATTCTTACAAATTAAGTTCCATGGAGAATTACAGTCTTGATGAAGCAGGCGGTGCGCTGCCATTTGAGCAGAAGATCGCACTTGATCAGGCGAGAAGTAATTCTTATATGACCTATCGAAACAATGCATTATATATCGGAAGCTTTGACCTGAAAGAAGCCGGAGAACTATTCAAATTTTCGATGGACGATACCGGCAGAATCATATCTGGCATCGCAGAAGATGGTGAAGAGATAGAAAAAGACGAGATTCTTCCCATTGATTATGTGACGATGCCATCAAAAGTGCAGGGGATTTCTTTTTTAAACGAACGGTATCTGATGGTATCGGAGTCATATGGAATGGTCGAATCCAGACTGCAGATTTTTGAAAACACCTCGGCCCAGAGTATTGATTTTGAATTCTCGGATGACAAAGCAGTCCTGAGTTATGATTTGCCGGATAAATTGGAATATGCATGTGCGGCAGATGGCAAAATCTATATGCTGTTTGAAGCAGCAGCTTACGCGTACCGGATACGGCCGATGTATAATGTTGATCGCATTATAACGGTTGATATCGACACAAAAGCCCTCCAGAATCAGGATATGCAAGAACAAAATGAATAAAATGGTTGGATTTTGCCGGCGAATAGTTTATAATAGCAGATAAGAAGTTGCAAGGGGAGGTCGTTTATGAGTTCAGCAAAACATTTTACAGAGGTTTTAATTGGTGGAAAGGTTTATACACTGAGTGGATTTGAAGGCGAAGAGTATTTGCAACGTGTGTCTACTTACCTGAATCATAAAATTACGGAATGTACCAATAGTGAAGGATATCGTAAGCAGAGTGCAGATACCAGAAATGTACTGCTGGCTTTAAACATTGCAGATGATTACTTTAAAGCAAAAAAGCAGGGCGATTCTCTTGAGAGTGATATCGAGATGAAGGACAAAGAGATGTATGATTTGAAACATGAATTGATATCTGTCCAGATTAAGCTTGAGAATGCTGAAAAAGAGATGGAAAAATTAAAAGAAGATAATAATGATTTACATATGCAAATTGTTAAACTTGAAACTGAAATGAAGAACCATAGAAGATAAGCTGTCGTCAGGCAGCTTATTTTCATAAATACAGGAATATGATGAAAAATAGAGAAATAGAAATATTAGCACCCGCAGGATCCTTTATAAGTTTTAAAGCAGCAATTGCTGCCGGCGCAGACGCTGTCTACGTAGGTGGCAGTTCTTTTGGTGCGCGTGCATTTGCAGACAATTTCACAGAAGAGCAGCTGCTTGAGGCAATCGATTATGCTCATTTCCATGGGAGAAAACTGTTTCTGACGGTGAACACCTTATTGAAGGACGATGAGATACAGCAGCGTCTATATGAATATCTGCTGCCGTATTATAAACAGGGACTGGATGCAGTCATTGTGCAGGATATGGGCGTTCTTGAGATGGTTCGGACGAGCTTTCCGGACCTTGCGATTCATGCGAGCACACAGATGACGATCACCAATACATTGGGGGCACAGTTTCTGAAGCATTTGGGAGCGGAGCGTATTGTTCCGGCAAGAGAGCTGAGTCTGCCGGAGATTCAGGATATGGCGGAAAAGACAGGCTTGGAGATTGAATGTTTTGTGCATGGAGCTTTGTGCTATTGTTATTCGGGGCAGTGTTTACTCAGCAGCATGATTGGCGGGCGAAGCGGCAATCGTGGACAGTGCGCACAGCCGTGCAGACTGCCTTATGAGACGAAGGAAAAGCGAGGATATCTGCTCAGCCCGAAGGACATCTGTACCTTGGAATTGATTCCGGAGATGATAGAAGCCGGTATCTACTCGTTTAAAATTGAAGGCAGAATGAAAAAGCCGGAATACGTAGCGGCAGTTACCGCCATGTACCGTAAATACGTTGATTTATATTTAGAAAGGGGAAGAGCAGAATTCCTCGTAGATCCACTGGACAGGCAGATACTGATGGATATCTATAACCGTGGCGGCTTTGACGATGGGTATTATAAGAAGCACAACAGTGCGGATATGATTTCGATTCAGAGACCGAACCACGCCGGAGTGCCGGCTTTTCGGATTCTGGAACAGAAAAACCGGGATATAAAAGGAAAAGCACTTGTGACAATTCACAAAGGTGATATTCTGGAGCTGACGAAAGAGGATAATTATACGTTTGGTCAGGATGTGCGTAAGGGAGACACGTTTACGCTTGTTGGTCCTAAAAAGAAACACTACGAATCCGGAACTGTGCTGGCCCGAACGAGAAATCAATTCGTGCTCGATCAGATTCAACATCAATATGTAGAACAGCTGACACCTGAAAAAATAAGTGGTACGCTTACACTTACAGTCGGAGAGCCGAGCAGGCTGGAACTATCGATGAGGGATGTGACGGCCCGGTTATCTGGAAATGTGGTGGAAGCAGCAAAAAACCAGCCTTTGGATATCGAACGCATTGAAAAACAGATGAGAAAAACCGGAGGGACTGAATACGAATGGGAGGCTCTTCGGATTCAGCTGAATGGAAATGTATTTTTACCGATGCAGCAGTTAAATGAGCTTAGAAGAAATGGGACGGAACAGCTGCGAAAGAAATTGTGCGAAAGCTTCCGCAGAACGGGTGAACATCCATTTGCAATGGAGCAGCTAAAAGCTGGCGGTGAACAGACGACGTATATCTCAGTGCTTGTAGAGACCATGCAGCAGCTTCAGACCGCGGCTGATACTCCGGACATCGTTCGGATTTATCTGGATGCGAATGTCATTCCGCAGGTGTTAAGAAATCACGACAGACTGCAAACGGTATTAAGCTGTGCGGCGCAGAGCGGGAAAGAAATCTATTTTGCGATGCCTCACATTTTCCGCGCAGCAGCGGCGGAAGAATATGCACGATATTATGAGGTACTCTGTAGTCTTGCAGTTGACGGGGTATTGATTCGTAATTATGAATCCTATCAATTTTTAAAAGAGCATGCATTTGAAAAAGAGATCATGCTCGATCATAATGTATATATCTTTAATAATTTGTCTAAAAAAATCTGGGAAGAAGAAAAGATATCCCAGTGGACCGCACCGATTGAACTGAGTCATGCAGAACTGGAGAAACTGGGGCTTCTTCAAGGGGAGTTGATTGTATACGGGCATCTGCCGGTCATGCTGTCAGCGGGATGCATAAAGAAGACAACCGGGAAATGTAATCACGTTTCGGAAGTGACGATTCTAAAAGATCGGTTAAAAAATGAATATGCGGTTAAAAATCACTGTGATTTTTGTTATAATGTAATGTATAACACAGCACCGCTTGTGTTGTACGATCAGATGGCATCGATCCAGAAGCTTAAGCCGGCAGGAATTCGGCTCTGGTTTACGACGGAAGATGCAGCTGAAATGAAGAAGATTCTAAATCTTTACCGGGATGCTCTCAAGGGGGAGCATTCAATGACAGAGCCTGATTTTGATTTTACAAGAGGTCATTTTCGAAGGGGAATAAAGTAAGGTAGGTAAGAATGTGGCAAATATTGTTGTAGAAGTTGTAAAATATCTGATGATTATCCTGATGGCAGTGTATACATTTAAGTGCTTTTCTGTCTTTGTTCATCATGATATTAAAAAGAAAAAACGTATATTGTTTAGTCAGAATGTTCTGATGTTTGCAATACAGGCGGCGGCATATATCGCAATGTATTTAAAGACACAGGAGCTTAAGCTGCTATTTTTTTATCTCGCACAGGTTGTTCTGCTCGTGGCGACGATTGCTTTGTATACGCTGATTTATCCAAGAGTATCCAGAGTGGTCATCAATAATATGTGTATGCTTCTTAGTGTGGGGCTGATTATGATTACGAGACTTGATTACAACAAAGCAACCAAGCAGTTTATCATTATTGTGGCTGCGATGGTCATCAGTCTTTTTGTTCCGGTTATCATACGGAAGGTCAAATTTCTGAAAGACTGGACCTATGTGTACGCGGGCGTGGGTCTGCTTGCGCTTATATTTGTAGCAGTTTTTGCACAGACCTCGGACGGAGCAAAGCTGGGCTTCACCATTTTTGGCTTTGGAGTACAGCCGTCTGAGCTGGTGAAAATTTTGTTTGTATTTTTTGTTGCATCCAGTTTTAAGGAGTCGACGAAATTTAAGAATGTTGTAGTCACAACCGTGATTGCAGCCATTCATGTACTGGTTCTGGTTGCATCCACAGATCTTGGTGCGGCAGTGATTATATTTGTGGTTTATCTGGTTATGCTGTATGTAGCGACCAGACAGCCGCTTTATCTGGTGGCTGGATTAACAGCGGGAAGCGGGGCCTCCGTTATAGCCTATCATTTATTTCCACATATCCAGACCCGCGTAAATGTATGGCGTGACCCGTTCGCTTCCTATCAGAACGGGGGTTATCAGGTAGCACAGTCGCTGTTCGCGATTGCCACCGGAAGCTGGTTCGGTATGGGACTGTATAATGGAAAGCCAACGGATATTCCGGTGTCGGCCGAAGATTTTATTTTCTCTGCGATTTCAGAGGAGATGGGATTGATTTTTGCACTGTGTCTGATACTGGTTTGTTTAAGCGTTTATATTATGTTTCTGAATATTGCAATGCAGCTTCGAAATGGATTTTACAAGCTTGTAGCACTTGGTCTCGGAACCTGTTACATTTTTCAGGTATTCTTAACGATTGGCGGAGTGACGAAGTTCATCCCGTCTACAGGTGTCACGCTGCCGCTGGTAAGCTACGGAGGCAGTTCCCTGCTTAGTACACTGATTATGTTTGGTATTATTCAGGGCTTGTATATTTTAAGAGAAGACGAGGAAGAAATCATTGAGCAGAGAAAAGAAGAATTACGAAATGTCCCAAGAAGCACGCCGAAGAAAAAACAAGGAGCTTCCAAGGGCGGAAAGAAAAAAGCAACGAAATTCGAAGAAATCGAGAAACAAAGAATTCGCTAGAATCACCTATGCATTCGTGGCATTATTTCTTGGAATGATGGCTTATATCGTCTATTTTAATGTGGTAGAGGGACGAGAAATTGTCAACAGTCCATACAATACCAGACAGGACTCTTTCGCGGACCGTGTGCTGAGGGGAAGTATTGTGGATGCCGACGGGAATATTCTTGCGGAGACAGAAACGGCGGAGGATGGTACGGAGACAAGATATTATCCGTACGGTGAGGAATTTGCCCATGTTGTCGGTTATGCTTCACAGGGAAAAAGC